>CABQJU010000051.1:0-1795 GCA_902464575.1 uncultured Collinsella sp. | reverse complement strand
TGTCCATCCTCGCAGTATCCGGTTCTCAAGGTGCACGCCCCGCGGCTGATCCGGTTCCACCGGGCCGCGCGGCAAGGAGATATATTGCCAGACCGGAGGGGCCCCGTGGGCGGGAATCTGGGCGTACATATTTCCTACACATCTTTGAATCCGACTAACGTTTGCCAGCCGTTACCTACCGCTCGCCGAGCATCTCTTTATATAAGGCAGTCTCATGGTTAAAGCGGATACGTCCCCCTAGCTAAAGCACAGCCAGCATCGAGCAACTCATCACGTTCTTCCACCGAGAACCCCTCGGCGTAGACGCGCACCACTGGTTCGGTCCCGCTAGGACGGACCAGCAGCCACGTGTCATCCTCGAATGCCAAACGCAAGCCATCCATATGACTAACGTTTTGCGGCCCCTTGCCACAAATCGACTTGGGGTTTACGCCCGGCAGCAGGGTTCGCAACGTTTCGGCATCTTCGGCCTCAAGGCGCAAATCGCGTCGACCGTAACTCGTCTTACCAAAACTGTCCTCGAGTTGGTCGACCAGAACGCCCAAAGGCGCGTCCGTCTTTGCCATAAGCTCACACAGAATCAGACAGGCGAGGATTCCATCGCGCTCGGGCATATGCGCGGCGATGCCGATACCACCGGCTTCTTCGCCGCCCATGAGGACGCCGCCCTTCTTCATCTCTGCCGCTATATATTTGAAACCGACTGGTTTGACGGTCACGCGGCAGCCAAGCGCCTCGGCAATGCGACGCACGAGCGTCGAGCACGAAAGATTGACGACGACGCGCCCCTCCAAATTACGAAATTGAACCAAGTCGCCCAAAACGAGCGCCATGATCTGATGCGGATGTATATATCTGCCGCGCTCGTCAACCGCGCCGATGCGGTCGGCGTCGCCGTCGGTCACCAGGCCAGCGTAAGCTCCGTCCTCGATAACCGTGCGCTCGCAAGCGTCCACCCAAGGCTCAACGGGGTCGGGGCAGATATCTTCTTGGTCAGACGCCTGCCCGGCGTGAATCTCGTGCACCTCAACGCCAAGCTCGCGCAGCAAGTCGGCTAGATAGCCCTGGGCTGCGCCGCCCATGGGATCGACAACCACGCGCAAGTGCGCGGCGCGGATGGCTTCGGCATCGACAAACGATGCCACCGCCTGCATATAGTCAGGAATGATATCCGCGGTGCGATATTGCTCCTCGATCCCCATTGGCTCGGGAGCCATGGTCTCTTCGAGCTCTTCGATGACATCCTGGTTGGCGGTTGAGCCGTCACCCATGCGAATCTTGAGGCACAGATAACCCTGCGGATGATGGGACCCCGTCACCATGAGCGCGCCGCACGCCTCACCGTCATAAGCCGCCGCCCACGTAAGGGCAGGGGTCGGGACAGGTCGCGAAGCGAGCACGGCGTCTAGCCCGTGCGCTGCTAGCACACCCGCCGCAAGCTCAGCGAACTCGCGCGCCAGGGGTCGGGTGTCGAACCCTATATATACCGTTTTGCCCGGATTGGTCTTTTGCCACAATTCGCCGACGGCATCGGCGATACGGGCAACGTTATCGGCAGTGAAGTCCTCATCGACGCGAGCGCGCCAACCGTCAGTTCCAAAATGAATTATCGCGCACACGCGCAGACACCTCACAGTGTTTGGATCATGGTACGCGTGAGGTATACCCGCAACACGCACTCGGCAACCTGCTGGCACCAGCATTCACCATTTGGGCAAATGCCGCCGAGGACATGCAAGCAATCAGAACCACCCTTAAAAAGGGTGGTTTGCTCTTAGGGTATAACCCACGGGCC
>CABQJU010000050.1:0-2183 GCA_902464575.1 uncultured Collinsella sp. | reverse complement strand
TTGGAGAGAACGCTCCCGCAAACTGCCTCTTGACAACTTATAGGAGCGTCGGTTTTGTTTTTGCAAATTCCGGGATGGTCGAAGGTGGCCGGTTTAACGTAGTAGATGGTCGCATTTCGTGGCAAACGGTCCGACCCAAGGCACAAGGCGGCCAACCTCGAATGGCCATTCTCGAAGTTGCGGTGGAATACGGACTGAATTGGCCCCTTAAAGGCAAAAACGCTCCGTATTTCACCGCGACTTATCGAGGGGATGGGTTTTAGATACGGCCAAGGTCGTAGGATCGAGCGGCCGCTTCGCCGGCGCAGATGAGGTTGGTTGTGGCTTCTTGCGGATCGAGTGCCTGTTCCAGGCCCATGGGTTTGCGGCAAATCGGCAGTACAAGGTCGATGCCTTGCCCATACACCGCATCCAGGTTATCAGCGCGACCGCCCACGACAGCAATCACCGGCTTGCCATATCGCTTCGCACGACGGGCCACACCCACCGGCGCCTTACCGGCGGCGGACTGCTCATCCATATTGCCCTCGCCCGTTATGACCAGGTTGACATCGCGTACGCGCTCGTCAAACCCAATCAGATCGAGCACCGTCTCCACGCCCGAACGCAGCTCCGCACCGAGCGCCAGTAACGCCGCGCCCAAGCCACCGGCAGCGCCCGCGCCGGGTACACCGAGCACCGAGCCAAATGTCCGTGCGCCCTCGGGTGTGCGCAACAACCCCTGGGCTCGAGCTCTGGCAATCGCCGCATCGAGCAAGCGACCGTAGCCGACCATCCAGCCGTCGTATCTGCGCAGCACCTCGACATCATCCGCCGGCAGGCCCTTCTGCCCGCCAAACACCGCCAGTGCGCCTCGACGCCCCACGAGCGGATTCTCGACATCCGAAAGCACAACGATGCGAGCATCATCCAAAGCCTGCAGCGCGGGCGCCAAATCAACGCTCGCCACCTGCTCAAGGCCGGCAAGACCGGGGGCGACATCGCAGCCCCGATCATCGACCACACGCGCGCCCAGCGCCTGCAGCATGCCGGCGCCACCGTCGTTGGTGGCACTGCCGCCCAGACCAATATAGAGTGTCCTTGCGCCCATGCGAACTGCGCGAAGCATAAGCTCGCCCACGCCATAGGTCGAAGCCGCCAACGCCGCCGACTCCATACAGCTCGAATACCCAATACCCGCCGCCTCGGCCATCTCAATTACAGCCGAGTCGCGCTCGTCGTCCACCAGCATCCGGGCAGACACGCGATCGCCCAAGGGACCTGCCACCTCACAGGTCACAATCTCACCGCCGCACGCGGCGATGGCGTCGAGCGTTCCCTCGCCACCATCTGCCAGCGGCAAAGCGTTCAGCTCGGCATCGGGCCACACACGGCGCATGCCCTCGGCAACCGCCGCCTCCGCCTGCGCGCTCGAAACGCTGCCCTTAAAGGAGTCAATCGCCAGCAGCACACGGCGGGGCCGGCGGCACGCAGGACCAAAGTCAACCGCCGTACCAGCATCCTCACCGACACCTGCAAGCGCTGCGGCGTGAGCGGCATGCGCCTCAAGATCGGCCCCACAACCGCCATCAGCGCCGCCCGCTCCGCGCAGACCGCCAAAATAGCTAATCAGCAGCTCACGGCATTCATCCGCCAGGACCCCAGCCGTCACGTTAAACCGATGATTCAGGCGCGAATCGGCATTCAGGTCATACAGCGAACCCAGCGCGCCCGCCTTGGCATCACTCGCGCCATACACGCAGCGCCCCACGCGCGCGTTGACCATAAGGCCCGCGCACATGCAGCAGGGTTCCAACGTCACATAAACCGTACAGTCGAAAAGGCGCCAGCGGCCAAGCGCCTGGGCAGCGGCGCACACGGCCGCAAACTCGGCATGAGCCGAAGGGTCCTGGTCGAGCTCGCGACGATTATGCGCCCGCGCGACGATCTCACCGTCGCGCACCACTACGGCTCCGATGGGCACCTCGCCCACCGCCGCGGCGGCGCGCGCCTCGGCCAGTGCCTCGCGCATGAACTTCTCGTCGATTTCGGTGATCGTCATCGTTCGCCTTCCCTGTTGCAAATTCAAAACGATGCTATCATTACGACTCACGGAGAGATGGCAGAGCGGTTGAATGCGGCGGTCTTGAAAACCGTTGAGCGCGAGAGCGTTCCGGGGGTTCGAATCCCCCTCTCTCCGCCAC
>CABQJU010000049.1:0-3472 GCA_902464575.1 uncultured Collinsella sp. | reverse complement strand
GCCGTTGCCGCGCCCCGCAGTGCCCGCTTCCCCCGAGAACAATTATCAGTGCAGGTAGATAGCTTGTTATAAAACTGCCTGGTCGCCAAAGTGCCAAAAGTCTACTCACTTAGATTGCAGAATGCCCCCGTTAGCTGCAATTCCAAGGTGCTAAGCACTTTTGGACTCAGATCGTCATACTGAACAAGAATTTGACTTGAGTTTTCAGGGACAGATGCGCCATCGGCACACCAATAACAGCCACTGATATCGACAAAAGGGATACTCGAGCGCGTGAGGGCCCGCACAAAAGAGCTTCCGCCCGCTCCGCGCTCCGCAACTACGGTGCAGTAAAGGCCCGCGTCTGCGTGTTCGATCGAGACCTCCCCTGCCGGAAACGCTTTCCGTACAAGCGAGGTCAGGCCATCACGCGCCTCGCGAGCACGAACGCGCACGCGGTTCACATGTCGCTCGTAATCACCCGATTCCAGCAAACACGCCAAAGCGACCTGGTCAACAGAGCTCACCGACGAGGCGTAAAACCCAAGGTTGCGCCTAAACCGCTCCATTAGCTCATCGGGCAGCACCATGTACGCTAGACGCAACGCCGATGACAGGCTCTTCGAAAACGTGTTGGTGTAGATAACCGACTGGGCGGCATCGATCGACGCGAGCGCGGGAATCGGCTTGCCGGCAAGGCGAAACTCACAATCAAAGTCATCTTCAATAAGATACCGATCTGGTCGCTCGGCGGCCCAGCTCAGAAGCGCATAGCGACGCGCAATGCTCGTCACAAGGCCGGTCGGATACTGATGGGACGGCATAAGGTGAAGGACATCGGCCCCGGTTTTCTGCAGAGCGCTCAGGTCCACGCCGTCGTCATCCAACGGGACATGTCGAACTTTGCAGCCCATAGCCTGATAGATGCGCGTCAGGCGCAAATAGCCCGGATCCTCAACGGCATACACCTTGTCGGCTCCAAGCAACTGAACCAGCATGGTATCGAGCAGCTGGGCGCCCGCGCCGATAACGATATTGTTGGGATCGACATTCATGCCCCTCGTCCCACGCAGATGGTGAGCAATTGCGCGTCGTAGCCGAGCGGTGCCCTGCGCCGGTGCGGGCGAAAAGATTTCGCGCTCATCTTCGGATGCCAGCGTCGCCCGTAGTGCGCTTTGCCAAAGCCGCGCCGCCTCCAAAGCGGAAGGAGAAAGCGCATCGAATAGCTCGACCTGTCCGTTGACATCATGCGCGCTGGGACCCGCAGAGGCGTTATCTCGGTCGATGCCCTCCGCAGCCGAAGCCAAAACCGGTGCATCTGGAAGCTCGCAAGCGTAGTAGCCACGACGTGGCATTGAGCAAATATAGCCCTCAGCGAGTAACTGGCTATATGCATTCTCGATGGTAATAACACTGATTCCCAGATGACTGGCAAAGGCGCGCTTGGACGGCAGATGCTCCCCCGCCACAATATGTCCAGCAACAATATCATCTCGAATTTGCTGGTAAACATACTCATAAAGCGATGCTTCGCCGCGTTTTTCCAAATTGTAGTCAAGCATGAGTTTGCCACCTGACCTTATCGAGCTGTTCAATCTGGTATTAGGCTGACATTATTATTATCTCGAAAACTGAGTATTTTGCCATACCCAGCTCCCCGATAGGATGTTCCGTCAAGCAATGCACATGCCAACCAAGGGAGCAACCATGGCAGAACAGACCAGCAAGGCCGATCGCGTCAAACTCAATCGCGAACTCGCGCAGATGCTCAAGGGCGGCGTCATCATGGACGTCACCACGCCCGAGCAGGCACGCATCGCCGAGGAGGCAGGCGCCTGCGCCGTCATGGCACTCGAGCGCATCCCGGCCGACATCCGTGCCGCAGGCGGCGTCTCGCGCATGAGCGACCCCAAGATGATCAAGGGCATCCAAGAGGCCGTCTCCATCCCCGTCATGGCCAAGTGCCGCATCGGTCACATTGTCGAGGCGCAGGTCCTGCAGGCTATCGAGATCGATTACATCGACGAGTCCGAGGTTCTCTCCCCTGCCGATGACGTCTATCACATCGACAAGACCCAGTTTGACGTCCCGTTTGTCTGCGGCGCCCGCGATCTGGGCGAGGCGCTGCGCCGTGTTGCCGAGGGCGCCACGATGATTCGCACCAAGGGCGAGCCGGGCACGGGCGACGTGGTCCAGGCCGTGCGCCACATGCGCAAGATCCAAAAGCAAATCCGCGACGTTGTTGCCCTGCGCGATGATGAGCTCTTTGAGGCAGCCAAGCAACTGCAGGTTCCGGTCGAGCTGGTGCGCGAGGTCCATGCCACGGGCAAGCTTCCCGTTGTGAACTTTGCCGCCGGCGGCGTAGCGACCCCTGCCGACGCCGCGCTGATGATGCAACTGGGCGCCGAGGGCGTCTTTGTCGGCTCGGGCATCTTTAAGAGCGGCGACCCCGCCAAGCGCGCCGCCGCCATCGTCAAGGCCGTGGCAAACTTCACCGATGCCAAGCTCATCGCCGAGCTTTCGGAGGACCTGGGCGAGGCCATGGTGGGCATCAACGCCGACGAGATCGAAATCATCATGGAGGAGCGCGGACGCTAGTCCGGCAGAAAGGATCGCACATGAGCGATTATGCAGACCAAACGGTCGCCGTGCTGGCGGTCCAAGGCGCATTTGCCGAGCACGAGGCAAGACTATTCGAGCTTGGCGCACACTGTATTGAGCTGAGGCAGGCGGCTGATTTGAAGCAGGACTTTGACCGTCTGGTACTTCCCGGCGGCGAGTCTACCGTTCAAGGGAAGCTGCTTGATGAGTTGGGCATGCTCGAGGAGCTTCGTGCCCGTATCGCTGAAGGTATGCCCGTCCTGGGCACCTGCGCCGGCCTGATTCTACTGGCTCACGACCTTGCCGCCCATGACGATAAGGGCACGCCGCGTCTGGAAACCATGGATGTACTTGTCGAGCGCAATGCCTACGGCAGGCAGCTCGGCAGCTTTCGAACCAAGGGGCAAATAGCCGGCATCGACGGTGAAGTGCCGCTGACGTTTATCCGCGCGCCCCGCATCGTCGAGGTCCACGGCGACGCCAAGGCCTTAGCGAAAGTCGACGGTCGTATTGTCGCCGCCCGTCAGGGCAACCAGCTCGGCGTAACCTTCCACCCCGAGCTCGACGACGATACCCGCCTCCACGAACTGTTCCTACAAATGTAGGCATCGAAATCAACAAACGAAACGAGAGTGGATGATCTCCCACTTTGAGCTTGAATGCAGGCTCAAACCGGGAGATCATCCACTCTTGTTCTATGTAGTCGTTTAAGAACGTCCCCAATGACTACAAGGAGTGTCCCAAGCTGCCGGCAGAAAAGGAACGTCCCTAACTGCCGCATCCGGAGCAAGACAACGCCGCAGGCAGAGGACGGACAGACACTATGACCCAATCCGAGGGCACGGAAACGACAGGAGCCCCCGCTCGTGACCGCGGGTCGGGGCTGCGACAA
>CABQJU010000048.1:0-4391 GCA_902464575.1 uncultured Collinsella sp. | reverse complement strand
TTGGAGAGAACGCTCCCGCAAACTGCCTCTTGACAACTTATAGGAGCGTCGGTTTTGTTTTTGCGATTTTCTGTATGGTCGGAGGTTCGCTATCCAGCCCCGTAAACCGGCATAGTTTTGTTCGTGGCGGCCCAACCGCGCGTTCACGCGCGGGGCCGGTGGGGCATTTTTGCCCCACCGGCCCCTATTCCAGCTCTATACCAACGCTACTCCGGCTTGGTTTCTACCGTGGGAGTCTTGTCCGCCGCAACTGGGGTGCGGGCGGTGTCCATAGTCAGGCAGTGTTTGGGACAGCTTTCGATACACTCGCCGCATACCACGCAGGCATACGGATCGATCGACCAGGTACCGCCCTTGCGATCGACCGCAAGCGCGCCCGCCGGGCAGCGACGCGCGCACATGCCGCAGCAAATGCACACGTCCATGTCGTTGACGACGTGCCCGCGCAAGCGCTCGGGTGCCGCGAGCTTCTCCTGCGGATAGCACACCGTGACCGGCTGCTTGACCATAGAACCCAAGGCCGTCTTGGCAAATGTCAGTAAACTCATGCCGCGCCTACCTTTCCGTGCAGCTAATGCAGGGGTCGATGGTCAGGATAATCATGGGCACGTTGGCAAGGAGCACGCCCTGCAACGCATGCGTCAGACCCGCCAGATTTTGCGACGTCGGCGTGCGCACGCGAAAACGGTCCAGATTCTTGGTGCCGTTACCGCGCACATAGTAGTACGCCTCGCCGCGCGGCTGCTCAATCACAACCTCGCCGCGCGCGCCGTCGGCCGGCGTGAGCTTGGTGCGCCCGCCGATACCGTCGTGCGGGATCTTGCCCACAAGCTCCTTGATGATGTCCATGGCCTGCGTGACCTCGGCACAACGCACCTGGCAGCGGGCATAGCAGTCGCCGTCGGTAGCAACGATGGGCTCAAATGCTGCCAGGCCTGCATAGGCACCGTCGCCAAACATGCGCACGTCGTAATCCACGCCCGAGGCGCGACCGAACGGGCCGACCATCGACAGATTCAGCGCGTCCTTCTTGCTGATCACGCCCACGCCATGCAGGCGCTCGCCGCAGCTATTGTCGTCCAAAAACGTATGCACCAGGGCCTCGTAGTCGGGACGCATGGCATCGAGCGTCTGGACAATACCCGCCAGCTCGGAGTCCTCAATGTCGTGCTTAAGGCCGCCGATCTCGTTGATCGACAGAATCACGCGACCACCGCACGTGCTCTCGAAGATCTTGAGAATCTGCTCGCGCAGGGTCCACGACCGATAGAACAGCGCCTCGAAGCCAAAGGCATCGGCGAGCAGGCCCAGCCACAGCAGATGCGAGTGGATGCGCGAAAGCTCGTGCAAAATGGTGCGGATATACTGCGCGCGGCCGGGCACCTCGATGTCGAGCATGCGCTCGCAGGCGCTGGCATAGCCGTAGCTGTGGCCCACGGCGCAGATGCCGCAGATGCGCTCGGCGATGTAGCCAAACTGGTGCATGTCGCGCTTTTCGGTGAGCTTCTCGAGTCCGCGGTGCACAAAGCCGATCTGCGGAATTGCCTCGATGACGCGGTCGTCCTCGATCACCAGGTCCAGATGAAGCGGCTCGGGCAGCACCGGGTGTTGCGGGCCAAACGGAATAACGGAGCGATGTGCCATGGACCTTACGCCTCCTTTTTCTGCTTGTCGCGGGCGGCCTTGGCGGCAAGCGCCGCGCGGACCTTGGCCGCTTTCTCGGGATCCATGGCGGCGAGCTTTGCCTCCATCTCGGCAGCCTTGAGCGCGGCCTTGGCAGCAGCATCGTCATGCTGAGCATCGGAGCCGGTAGCCGCAGCGGGCTGGGCGGCAACAGCGTTCGCAGCATCGCCGGCACCCGCGGCGCCCTCCCCCGCAGCAGCAGCGGCAGCGGCCTTCTCGGCCGCAGCCTTGCGCGCCTTGGCCTCTGCGGCGGCACGGACCTTCATGGCTTTCTCGCGCGCGGCCTTCACCTCGGGTGTGATAACGCTCATGGGCTCGGCAGTCGAGACCTGGTAGAAAAAGCCCTTAAAGTCGATCTGCATATCGGTAATGGCAAGCCCAAACAGGTCGTGCGCCTCGTTCTCAAACGGGAATACCGCCGGATAATACGAGCTGATGGACGGAATCTCCTGGTACTGGTCGATGCCCTCGACCACCAGGTTCTCGATCGCATAGCTGCCATCCTGAGCGATCTGCTCCTGTGCAGCACGAACGTTGATAAACGTATAGACCAGGCGATACGTGCCGTCGTCGACGTTGCGCTCGGCATGCATTTGCACAAAGCGCGCGCCGACGCCCTTGAGCGCCTGGACATGCGACAGAAGCTCGTCGATCCCGACGGTGGTATAGATAGCCTTTTGCATTACTCGGCCTCCTTTGCAGCGGCGGGCGTCTCAGCAGATGCGTCGCCAGCGGCGGGCGCGGCGGGCTTCCCGGCAGGCGCGCCACCGGCACCGTCAGCCCCGGCCCCCGCGGCCACAAACCCGTCCTCGCCCAACTCAACGCCACCGTCCCAGGTAGCGGCGCCGCCCACGGTGAGCGGGTCGCCGCCGGCGCGCATCACGGCCTCCTTCTGGTCCAGGATGCCGCACGCCTCCACGATGGCATCGATCACCGTCTCGGGGCGAATGGCGCACCCGGGCGCGTACACGTCCACGGGAATCGCGCGGTCCACGCCGCCGATCACGTTATAGGCATCGCGGAACACGCCGCCCGAACACGCGCAGATACCGCAGGCCACCACACACTTGGGCTCGAGCATCTGGTTGTAGATCTGGCGCACGACGGGCAGGTTCTGGGCATTGACCGACCCCGTCACCAAAAAGATGTCCGCATGCTTGGGGTTGCCGGTGTTGACCACGCCAAAGCGCTCCGCATCGAACAGCGGCGTGAGCGAGGCCAGCACCTCGATATCGCATCCGTTGCAGCTCGAGCCGTCGTAATGAATAACCCACGGCGAGCGCGACATTTTATGATCCATGAATGCCGCCTCCTAAATAAACACGTCGACGAGGATGGGCATAAGGTTGAGCAGGCCAAACACCAGCGCCACGCCCCATCCGAGCTTAAAGCAGCTGCGCCAGGTGCTGCGTGCGAAGGTGTTGTCGATCAGCACCTCGACAAAATACGTCGCGGCCATCACGACCAGGGCTACGGCCCAGCTCACCGGGTTGTCCCAAACAAAGAACATGCCCACCCACATCAAAAACAGCACGGTCTCGCACCAGTGCATAAGGGTCATCTTTGCCAGCGTGCCGCCGCTCATCTCGGTGGCGACGCCCTGAACGATCTCCTGATGCGCGTGATGCGAGTACGAAAGGTCAAACGGCGACTTGCGCAGCTTGATGGTGAGCACCGCGAGCAGCGCGAGGAAAATGGGCGCGCTGTACACGATGATGGGGGCCGACTGCCCCGTCACGGCGATGGAATCGAAGCTATCGGTGGCAAGGTACAGGCCCACGCTCATCAGCAAAACGGCGGGCTCGTAACTCATGACCTGCAGCAGCTCGCGGTCGGCGCCGACCTGGGCAAACGGGCTTTGCGTCGAGGCGGACGCCAACACCACAAAGATCGCGGCGAGCGTCACCATAAAAGCGCACAGCAGCGTGTTGGAGCCCGACACAAAGATGCCGCCGCCCACCACGGTAAAGATGAGCGCGCACGCCATGTAGGTATCGTCCATGGTGTTTACGCTGGCAGGAGCCTTGCGCAGCAGCTTGGCAACGTCGTAGAAGGGCTGCAGCAAGCGCGGGCCCACGCGGCCCTGCATGCGAGCCGAAAGCTTACGGTCAACGCCGTCGATCAGGCCGCCCACAAGCGGCGCCAACAGGGCAAACGCCACGGTGCCAATAAAGATGCCCACGACACCCGAACCTTCAAAATACTTACCGCGCAGCACCGAGGGCGCACTCATGGCAAGCCGCTCGGGCCCAATCCACGCGCAACACAGCAGCGCAAACAAGATAATGCTGCAGCACACGACACTACCCGCGGGGCCAATACGCTTCTCGCCAAGGGCGTCCTCCGAGTACCAATTGCGCTTTTCGGCCTTCACCTCGTGGCCCATCGAGCCGCGGAAATGACGGTAGTTGTCGGTTCCCACGCCCGAAAGATATACGTTTACGTGCGGCTTGTTGCTCACGCGGAATGAAGTCAGCAGCACCACGGCGATAAAAGCCACGATAACGACCATCAGATACATGGCATCCTTGCCGATAACGTACGGCACGCGGCCAAACACCATGGCCAAGTAAGGCGACACCAGACCGCTCGAGATAACCGGGAACGCCACGCAGCACAGAATCAGCAGCGCGGCGATGGTGTTGAGGGCCACCCATTCGGTCTTATGGACATTGACCTCAACGTTTTGAGCCGTGGGGTCGACGCCC
>CABQJU010000047.1:0-4522 GCA_902464575.1 uncultured Collinsella sp. | reverse complement strand
TCGTCGGGCATGGCCAAAAGGCCTATGCCCTCCTCTTTCACGTCACCTTGCTCGCCCTGGCGGGCTCTCGCTGACTTTTGCTCTACCTGCGACGTTTCGCTGGCGCCAGCTTTATCTGCAAGCCTTAGCAGTTCCGTCTTGCCGTTGGCGTTGTGGCATTTGCCCAGATAAAACCTGCCAAAATTGTCATCCCATTTTGGTCGATTTTAGAGCTCTACGCTTTCGGCGCCGTTGATGGTTAGGTTACGCTCGTAGAACGCGGTGAGAGCGCGGATGGCGTACATCACGTCGCGCACGCCGCCGGTCTCGTAGCTCGAGTGCATGGCCAGCTGCGGCAGGCCCACGTCCACGGCATGCATGCTCGCCTGCATATTGGACAGGTTACCGAGCGTGGAGCCGCCGGCCATATCGCTCTTGTTGGCGAAGGCCTGCGTGGGCACATCGGCGTCATCGCAGATAGCCTGGAACACCGCGCGGCTAAAGGCATCGGTGCAGTAGTGCTGGTTGGCGGCTTCCTTGATGACGATGCCGCCGTTGAGCACAACCTGGTTGCGCGCATCGCACTTCTCGGCGTGGTTGGGGTGCACGGCATGCGCGTTGTCGCAGCTCACGAGCATCGATGCGGCAAGGGCGCGATGATACGACTCGTCGTCAAAGCCCAGCGATCCGTTGATGCGGCGCAGCGCGTCGGCCAAGAACGTCGACATGGCGCCCTGCTTGGTCTCGGAACCAACCTCCTCGTTATCGAAGCAGCAGAAGACCGAGACGTCGCGCGCGTTCTCGGCACCCAAAAATGCCTGCAGCGAGGTGTAGGCGCAGGCCAGGTCATCAAGCTTGGGCGTCGAGATAAACTCGTCTGCCCAGCCCCAAATGCGCGCATCCTGACGATTGACCAGGAACAGGTCGCGACCCAAGATTTGCTCGGGCTCAACGTCCAGCTCGTCGGCGATCAGAGCATCAAAGTCGCCCTGCTTAAGCTCGCCGGCGCTGATGAGCGGGCAAAGGTCGACAGCGCGGTTGGGCGCAAAGCCCTCGTTAACGCCGCGGTTCATGTGGATGGCAAGGCTCGGGATAATAGCGACCTCGCGCTCGGTGGCAAGCAGACGGCTCTCAATACGGTCGCCCTCGCGCACCAGCACGCGGCCCGCGAGCGCCAGCGGGCGATCGAACCAGGTGTAGTCGATCATGCCGCCGTAGGCCTCGGTGTTCAGGCGCAGCGTTTCGCCCGCGCCGTCAAGCTCGGGCACGGCCTTGACCTTAAACGTCGGCGAATCGCTGTGCGACGCCGTGAGCTGAAAATGATAGTCACCGGCAACGCCGTCCTCGCCCCACGTCGCGGCCAGGTCCTCGCCCACCTTAAAGGCGATAACGCTCGAGGTGTTGCGCTGCGTGTAATAACGCCCGCCCGGCTCGATGTCCCACGCCGCATTCTCGGGCAGGTAGGTAAAGCCCGCCTCGTCGAGCTCGGCCATAATGGTCGCCGCCGTATGGAACATGCTGGGGCATGCCTCGATAAAGTCGACAAGGTCGTTGGCGGCCTCGATATCGTCAGCCGTCACGTGCACGCGCTCGGGCGTTTCCTGATCCGTCATGCTCTCCCCTTTCGCTGGGTTGATGGTCCCCTCCAGCATACCCCGCCACGCCAGCGCCGCACTCTTCATTCCGTGCTTAATTCCGCGCCGCTCACCAAGTTGAGCCATCATGCCCGCGCTCCTTTTGCGACAATTGCGCTAACAGGACGAGAGGAGCCGTCATGAAGCCACGTAACATTGCCATCGCCTGCGGTGTCGCGGGAGTCGCCGTCGGCCTTGCCGCTGCCGCCGGCATCGTTTACCGCAAGCAAATCAAGTCCGCCGCGTCGCTCAAACGCTTGACCGGCTACGCGGATGGCTATGACCTGTACGCAATCGACATCGCTTACGACTACGACCTCGACCGCATCATCGCCGCTGGCGTGCGCGACGACCAGGCCTATATCGATGCTGTGGTGGCGCAGGTGCTGCCCGGTGTGCCGGCACATGTCCAGGCACCCCAGTTTGCCTGCAGCGCTTTTGTCGCCGTAGATGCCGAAGGCCGCGTGCGCACCGGTCGCAATTACGACTTTAAGGACGACACCCCGGCGCTGCTGGTGCGCAATCACCCACGAGGCGGCTATGCCTCCATCGGGCTTGCCGCCCTTAACAACCTGGGCGATAACACACCGCTTGACTCCGTCGCCGGACGTGCCGCCGCACTCATGGGCCCGTTTGCCCAGCTCGACGGTGTTAACGAATGCGGCGTGTCCATTGCCGTACTCACTCTGGATTCCAAGCCCTGTGACCAGGACACGCAACGCCCCGTCATCAACACTTCGCTCACCATCCGCCTTGTGCTCGACCGCGCGGCTACCACACAGGAGGCCGTAGACCTGCTTTCTGCCTACGACATGCACGCCATGGCAGGACGCGATTACCACTTCTTTATCAACGACGCCTCCGGTGACGCGCGCGTAGTAGAGTGGGATCCGCGCGATCCGGACCGCGCTTTCAAAGCGACCCCTGTACGCCAGGTTACGAACTTCTACGCCTGCTATGGCGACGAAGTGCTGCCCAACCAAAAGAATGGCGAGCTTGGCCATGGCAAGGAACGCGCCGTCGCCATCGCCGATGTCCTTGACGCCCATGCCGGCGCCCAAGACGAGGCAGTCGCTTGGAAGGCCCTACGCGCTGCAGCGCAAGAGCCCAATCCGGAAGACATCACCAGCAATACGCAATGGTCGGTCGTCTTTGACAATACCGAGCCCGCTGCCGCTATTACGCTGCGCCGCCACTGGGGCGACGTCGACGCCTTCGCGCTGTAAGGAGCTGGCACCGTCGTCCTTACGCTCGCCTGACGTTGCTTACATTTCCATACGCTTGAGCTAACACGTTTTACCCCCGCATCAACAGTGTGCGGGGGTAAACTTATGCGCATGTTATAACTTGCCCGGAAGGATTCACCATGCTTAGAATCGGTCTTCTTACTAGTGGCGGCGACTGCCAGGCGCTCAACGCCACCATGCGCGGCATCGTCAAAACGCTTATGACCAATAGCGAAGAGCCTATCGAGATCTATGGTTTTGAGGACGGCTACCAGGGCCTTATCTACAGCAGGTTCCGCGTCATGACGCCCGCCGATTTTAGCGGCATCCTCACCCGCGGCGGCACCATTTTGGGCACGAGCCGCACGCCGTTCAAGCGCCTGAACATTCCCGAGGCCGACGGCGTCGAGAAGGTGCCCGCGATGGTCCACACCTATCACAAGTTGCAGCTCGACTGCCTGTTTATGCTGGGCGGTAACGGATCCACCAAGACTGCCAACCGCTTGCGCGAAGAGGGCCTCAACGTTATCGCCCTGCCCAAGACCATCGATAACGACACCTGGGGCACCGAGATGACCTTTGGCTTTACGAGCGCCATCGACGTCGCAACCAAGTGCATCGACGACATCCACACCACCGCTTCGAGCCATGGGCGCGTATTCGTTATCGAGATCATGGGACACAAGGTTGGCTGGATCCCGCTGTATGCCGGCGTCGCGGGCGGCGCGGACGTCATCCTGATTCCCGAGATCCCCTACGACATGGACCAGGTCATCAAGACCATCGAGCATCGCATGGAAACCGGCAGCCGCTTTACCATCGTGGCCGTCGCCGAGGGCGCCATCTCCAAGGAGGACGCGGCGCTGTCCAAGAAGGAGTACAAGAAGAAGCTCGCTGAGCGCACGAGCCCGTCGATCGTCTACGACATCGCCAAGGAGATCGAGGCCAAGACCGGTCGCGAGACCCGCGTCGCCATCCCCGGTCACACGCAGCGCGGTGGCCAGCCCGACGCTCAGGACCGCATCTTTGCGACCCAGTGTGGCGTCGAGGCGGCGCTGGGCTGCCTGCGCGGCGAGTTTGGCTACATGATCGCCCTGCGCGACGGCAAGATGTGCCACATGCCACTCGAGGAGGTCGCCGGCAAGCTCAAGTATGTCGACCCCCAGAGCGATCTGGTGCGCGAGGCCAAGGCGCTGGGCATCAGCTTCGGCGACGAATAGCCTCGGCTGGAACTGCTCTCATCGGAGGCCCCAGGGCTTACCTCCCAAATCGTCCTCGGACATGTCAGGACCCCGCCGTGCGCTTCGCGCCGCGGGGTCCTTCCGTCCTGCGGAAAGATTTGGGAGGTAAGCCCTGGGGCCTCCTGCGGTAACTAAGGAGGCCGGGGCTATTCGTCTTCTTGCTGCGGGTGCCTGGTCTGAAATTAAGTTGCGGTGAAATAGTTCCTGCTTAGCCCGCAAATGGCTGAATCTAAGAACTATTCCACCGCAACTTACGAATGATCGGAGCGGCTACAGCACAAGCGTCGGCGTTCGTTTGATGGTCCGCCACGAAAAGGAGCCATCTACTACGTTTAACTCGATGGGGCCAACCATGACCGCATTTTTCGAAAAGCGACAGGCCTTCTACCTGCACTGATAATTGTTCTCGGGGGAAGCGGGCACTGCGGGGCGCGGCAACGGC
>CABQJU010000046.1:0-4551 GCA_902464575.1 uncultured Collinsella sp. | reverse complement strand
TTGCGTCTCTATTCATCTATTCAAAAACATGCGCATATATAAAATCGGATTTCAAATCATGCGGCGGCTCTATGGGGTCCCGTTTTTGGGTACAGTGTTGTCCCGATATTGAGCTTGGGGGATATATGAAAGATGAGACGATGGGCCAAGAGGATGCGGCCCAAGATGCAGAAGCGTGTGCCGAGGCCCTGGAGAGCCTAGACCAGATCGCGCTGGCCGAGATTGCGTTTGACGATTCGAGCGTTGATGTGCAGGATGAGCCGGAAATCGAGGCGCAGCCCGATAATCAGGATGCAAAAGACGATGGCGCCGCGCCCACCGAAGACGAGGCGGGGCACGAGGAATCCGAATGCGAGGCCGACGACCAGCCCGAATCCGACACGAGCGAGGAAACCATCTTGCTCGACAACTTGCCGGCCGAAGATTCGCTGACCCGCGAGCTCCCTGGCTTAGGCTCTGCGCCTGCCGTAGACGAGACCATCGCCATGGGCGATATTCCCCTACCGTCCGTTCCTTCGGCACGCGAAGCCGAGGTTCGTCATCGTAAGATGTCGCCCAAGCGCCGCAACCTGATGGTTGCCGGCGTTGTGGCCGTCGCGCTCGTCGCCGGCGGCGCAGGCTACGCAGCCTGGAACGGATACCGGCAAGAACAGGCTGCCATCGCCGCCGCCAATGCCCACACGATGATGTCGGTGCAGATTGGCGTACATGCCGCGGGCCTCGACTGTTCCACCGACTCCAAGATTCCCGTACAGGTGAGCGGCCAGGATTCTGACGGCTCCTCTGTGAGCGAAACACTCTATGTTGACGAGCACGGCCGTGGCATCAAACTGCTACCCGGTGACTACACGCTCTCCATTGCCGCTTCCCCCATCGCGTCCGACGGCACCGTCTATACCGTGCCGACCACCAAGGCGCAGGTCACGATCAAGAGCGACGGACAGGACCTAAGCAGCCAGGCCGCCTTTAAGCTCAAGGTGCCTTCGGCCGACACGGTAACCGACGACCAGATCGATGCCGCCGCCAAATATGCCGAGGAGGGAGGCGCGAGCTCCGCCGCCACCGCCAAGGTGCTCCAGCAGGCGGCAACCGCGCGGCGCGACGCCGCCGTCAATGCCGTGAGCGCGCAAAAGGCACAGGCGGCCCGTGATGCCGACGCCCGTCACAAGGCAACCGACCTCTACCAGCTCGATATCCCCATCGAGTGGTACGGCAAGGTCGAGACTTGGCAAAATGGCAGCACGCTATGCATCTATCTTGCCGGCGACAGCGATACGCCGATTGTGACGCTCGTCGCGGTGCGCGAGGGCGAGAGCTTTACGCCCGATGAGGGCGATACGGTTTTGGGTGCGGCCAATCTAGGCAACGGTTATACCGTCTACGCCAGCGGCCCCGTCTATCCGTACGTGGTGCCCCAGACCATCAACGGACGGACGCAGAATCCCGTGTCAACCTACCCCATGGATACGGCGATTGAGCTTGTCGAGCTCACGACCGGCAACCGCTACACCTATAGCCAGATCAAGAACGTACTGGTCGGCAAAGACGGCAAGGCAGACGCCGCGACCAAACTCGAGACCGACTACCTCGCCCAGATTCTCCTACCGAGCATCAAGGCCCAGGACTAGCGGACCATGACACCTGAGTCCTGGCCTCGCAAATCCATAGACGATTAGGAAAGGAGCCACTTCCATGCGGGCACAGCATGTACCACGCCGTGTTTGCATGGAATATCGGCCTGCTCATCCATGGTAACGATTACCGACTCGCCAAGATCAAACTGGGCCATCGCGGCATCGAGCGCGGCAATTTCGCGCTCGCGCGTTTTCTCGCTTGTCATATCCACACTTACCTGAATCAGGCCGTAAGCCTGCATGAGCAGTGCATCCCCAGCCACAAAGTCCACCTCATGGCTTTTATTCTTATCTTTAATCAGCAGGCGGCAAACCGAACCGGGCCGCACGGCGGGGGTCCTTCTTCTGAGCGCATTGAACACCGCGGTCTCGAGCCTCTGACCATGATCCAATGCCGATGCGGGGGAGAACGCTCCGAACATCGCAGGATCGACGGCGTAGACCTTAGACGCAGACCGCGTATTATTTGCAAGCGAACGCGTGAACTCCGGCACCGAAAACAGCAGGTAGGCGTCCTCGTAATACTCAAGTAAGTCGCTGAGCGTATTTCGACTGACGGATATCTGTCTGCTCTTGAACTCGTTGTACACTTTGTTCACTGACAGCTCTCGTCCCGAAGATGCCATGCACCGCGCCAGAAACAGCGAGGCCAAACGGGGGTTCTTGACGTCGTAACGTTCAACGACGTCCATGGCGACCGTTCGCGACGCATATTCCTGTAGCAGCTGAATCGCGTCTGCGGGCGTCTGCTCAAGTGTCGCGATGAATCCCCCTCGCTCGAGATATCCGACCAGATGGTGTCGGAGCAACGCTGCATCGCTCGAGGAGAAGGGTGCGTTCGACTCAGGAACGCTCCCCGTCTTATATCGGACGTATTCCGAAAAACTCAACGGAAAAAGCTCTCGCACAAGAGAACGGCCCCTGAACTCGCTCTTAAGTTCTGAGGACAGCATCTTAGAAGAAGATCCCGTCACGTAAACGGTCGCCTTCTCCGTATCGACCACGCGTCGCAGAAACGCACCCCATTCGGGTATTTCCTGGATCTCGTCAAAGAAAAGGTAGGCGCCCTCGCCTCGAGCAGCAGGATATAGTGCATAGAATGTATCGAGCACGTCCGCTAGTAGCGATGGCTCATACGGACGCAAGCGCTCATCCTCAAAATTGAAATATAGCATCCGGTCAAGCTCGACGCCTTGGCCCTGAAGCCGCCGCATCTCCTGATACAGGCGATACGTCTTTCCACAACGACGGGCGCCCACAATCACATATACGATGTTGTCGCGCTTTGGCTCCTGCGGGTTGCCCAGATCAAGGTCGCGCTCAAAGACCTGCGGAATCCCCTGTTGCTCAAAGTCCTTTATTTTTTGAGCCACCAAGTCGTTGAATGCCATAATTCTCCAATCTTGCTCTCCTGCTAATCAAGATTATAACGATTCTTGATTAGCAGGAGAGCAAGATTATGCGTATCTTGATTAATGGATAAGCAAGTTTTCTATTAGTGGCCCCTCCCGGAGGATATCGAGCGGCCGAGGGGGCAGGCATGAACGCCTCTAGCCGAAAACAAAGTAGCTAAAACCCCGTCCCAAATGAGCTACTTAACGCCAGGGGTCGGCTTCGAAGAGGGGCTCGCGCTCGGGGCGACGATCGCTATAAGGATCATAGCCGTCGTCGTCCTCGTTCTCGGCACGGATGTAGGGGTCGCGCGGCTTGGGCGCCGGTTTAGGCGCAGGCTTGAGTGCGGCGGGCACTGCCTCAGCCGCCGGTGCGTTCGTCTTGTTCTCGTCTTTCATCTGCATAGCTCCTTGCCATGTACTCATGCTCAACATCATCGATTGTCGCACGAAAAAGGGCGGCGGACCCAATTGGATCCGCCGCCCTTGGCGTTTAGAGACGACTGGCAGGTTTTAAGGCATCTCCCAAAAATCTACTCGGCGTCGGGGACCTCGTAGGTGGCCGCCGGCGTATTGTCGCACACGACGGTAAAGCCGCCATCCTTGTCGACATCGACCGTCACCTGATCGCCCTCGCGCACCGTGCCGTCGATGATAGCGGCGGCGATGGCATCCACGACCTCGCGCTGAACCAGACGCTTGAGCGGACGGGCGCCAAACACGGGGTCCAGGCCGCCCACGGCGAGCATCTGCTTGGCCGCCGGGGTGATGGCAAGCGTCATGCGCTCCTTGGCCAGACGCGCGCGGACGTCGGCAAGCTGGATGTCGACGATCTTCTCGATCTGCGCCATGCCGAGCGGATGGAACACCACGATATCGTCGATACGGTTGAGGAACTCGGGGCGGAAGGTCTGAGCCATGGCGGCGTCGACCTGATGGCGCATCTCCTCCTCGTCCTTACCGGACAGATCGGCGATGGCCTTGGAGCCCACGTTGGACGTCATGATGATAATCGTGTTCTTGA
The DNA here is from genome assembly GCA_902464575.1 of uncultured Collinsella sp. Classification (GTDB taxonomy): domain Bacteria; phylum Actinomycetota; class Coriobacteriia; order Coriobacteriales; family Coriobacteriaceae; genus Collinsella. Next base: position 502 of record CABQJU010000046.1, on the reverse strand, counting down.
AGGACACTTGGCGACCCTGGCCATCGGTCAGGCGGCCGTCGTCGAGCACCTGCAGCAGCACGTTGAAGACATCCGGATGAGCCTTCTCCATCTCGTCGAGCAAGATTACGGAGTACGGACGACGGCGCACGGCCTCGGTGAGCTGGCCGCCCTCGTCGTAGCCCACGTATCCCGGAGGCGCACCGATCAGACGCTGGACGCTGAACTTCTCCATATACTCGGACATGTCGATACGCACGAGCGCGCGCTCGTCATCGAACAGGCACTCGGCCAGCGCCTTGGCGAGCTCGGTCTTGCCCACGCCGGTCGGGCCCAGGAAGAAGAAGCTGCCGATGGGCTTGTCCGGATCGGAGAGTCCCGCACGGCTGCGGCGCACGGCCGCGGCCACAGCGGACACGGCCTCGTCCTGACCGATGACGCGCTTATGCAGCTCGCCCTCCAGGCCCTTGAGCTTGTCGAGCTCGCCCTGCATCATCTTGGACACGGGCACGCCGGTCCAGGC
>CABQJU010000045.1:0-4950 GCA_902464575.1 uncultured Collinsella sp. | reverse complement strand
GCTCTTGAGTATAGATGAGTGGAGGACGTCTGTTGTTCATACATAGCGGTCAACAGCGTGCTGCTGGTGATCGTTTGATCGCGAACGTCGTCTTTTGGAGCATGAAGCCGCTGCCGATGCCCACAAACAACAAATCGAAGGTGAATGGTTTCCCGAGAAGTGAACGACCTAATTTGGACCCCTGAAGCACCCACGTTTTTCGACGCTAAAACCGCAGGATTTGAGTGATATAACCGCAGGAATTGGCCTTCCAAAAGTGTCGATGCATCGAGGGTCCGATTTCACTCGTTCACTTCGCGGAAAACCATTCACCTTCGTTGCGTGAGGCGCCGGATGGAAGGGTGATTATCGTCAAGCTGCTGCCTCTGCCTTGTGAATCATCTGGAGCACAAGGCATAATGCATGTAACAAGGGGGCGGTTCCTTTGTCACATCCGTTGATATGAGAGAAGAGTAGATGATTCTTTCGCTTGCCCCTATGGAGGGGATTACCGGGCATGTGTTCCGTCGCGTGCATGCGGAGTGCTTCGGTGCGCTCGATTGTTATTACACACCGTTTTTGCCGCCGCCGCGGGTGGGAAACCGCTTTGGCGGCAAGGCATTTAAGGAGATCGATCCTGCCAATAACCAGGGGCTTAACGTAGTGCCTCAGCTGATGTCCAAGAACGCGGACGAGTTTGTGTGGGCGGCACAGGTGCTCGCCGACATGGGCTATCGCGAGGTCAATCTCAACTTGGGTTGCCCCTCGGGGACGGTTGTCGCCAAGGGCAAGGGTTCGGGTTTCTTGCGCAATCTCGACGAGCTCGAGGTGTTCTTGAGCGATGTGTGCGAGCGATCGCCGTTGCCGGTATCGGTAAAGACCAGGCTGGGGCTGGAGAGCGACGACGAATACGAGCGCGTGCTCGATCTGTATTGCCGCATGCCGCTAGCAGAGCTGATTGTGCACCCGCGCGTGCAAAAGGACCGCTATACGGGCTCGCCGCGCAAGGAGTTCTATGGCGAAACGCTGGAGCGTGCGCCGTTCCCCGTGGCCTATAACGGCGACATTTTTGATCTTGAGGATATGGATGCGCTGGTGGAGGCCTATCCCGGCACGCGCCATGTAATGCTGGGGCGCGGCTTGCTCGCGAATCCCGCGCTCGCTCGCATGGTCAAGGGCGGCCCTGCTGCAACGGCTGCTGAGCTGCAGCGCTTCCACGACACACTGTTCGCGGCCTATGCAGAAGAGATTGGCGGCAATGCGGTCTTTCGTATGAAGGAGTGGTGGTTCTACGCCAAGTGCGCTTTCGCCGACCCCGCTACCGTTCACAAGCTCGTACGTAAGACTACAAAGGTCGACGAATACCGCGCCGCCGTCGAGCGCGTCTTTCGCGAGCAGCCACTTGCATCCATAGCCCGCTTCCACGGCTAGTTAGTCGTTGGGGACGTTCTTTAACGACTAGTCATTTAAGAACGTCCCCAATGGCTGTGTTGCACTAGAGCAGGTTCTCCTGCATCCACGCGATGATGTCGTTCGACTCGTAGAGCGGCTTGCCGTCAATGAACAGGCAGGGAACCTGGCGTTTTCCGCCGACGGCGATAAGAGTCTGCTCGGCATCGGAATCGGTCGAGATATTGCGTTCGGGAATGGTCACGCCGTTATCAGCCAAAAAGCGCTTGACCTTTATGCAGTACGGGCAGCCGGTCATAACGTACAGCGTGAGCTCATGATTAGTAGCCATGGGTCTCCAATCGGTTGAGGTTTCGATTGAAATACCCAAAGCAGCCGCGGTCTATGCGCGCGTCAACGACGACTCGATGGCCTGGATCAGAAACGCCGTGGCTCCGGTGCCGCAGGGCTTGTCGTAGTAGTCAACAAAGCGCTGATCGGCAAGATAGCCGTGGGCGAGGCCCAGGTATGCTTCGTCTTGGGGCTCGCGTCCCCAGTTAAGGTCAATCCATCGACGGTGCATTGCGACAAGTTTGTGGGCCTCGTTGCTCCCTGGGTCGCCAATGCCCATGGCAATCGAGAGTTGACCCAGAATAGCGCGTTCAAGTTCCTTCATGTCGTTCCATGTCTGAGGGTCCATGTCCAGTTATGTTTCGTTTGCCGCATCGACGGCTTCATCGCCATAGCGCACCCGCGCTTCGGCGCCGTAGTGCTCCTCGTTTTCCTGCACGGTGCGCCAGCGCTCCAGTTGCGGCAGGACGGCGCCCATGAGCGAGACGGCTTCGTCGAGCGACATGCCGGTGTTTTGCGCCAGCCGCGGGGCGCAATCCTCGATCATCGCCTCCATGGTGGTGTCGTAGGTGTACTTGCCGTGGTCGTAGCACCACTTGCAGTAATGGTCGGTCGTGGCGCCCGTGGCATCGGTGCCGCAGTCATCGGGTGTGAGTATCATGCCGCAGCTCTGGCAATAGTGCTCGGGCATTTCGAGCAGATGAGACAGGGGCTCGCCGGTCACGGCGGCGATGAGCTTCATCATGTCGATGCCCGGTGTGACCTCGCCGCGTTCCCAACGGCTGATGGCTTGGCGTGTGACGAAGAGCTTGGCGGCGAGCTGCTCCTGAGTAAGGTGATGGGCATGACGAACGGCGATGAGCTTTTCTGCAAAGGCCATGACGGCTCCTTTCTGCTGGTTGATGGCTTAAGCATACGCGGCGGCAGACGCCCTTCCAAGCAACCGTTGGTTGCACGACGGGAGACCGCGGCGAAGAATTGCGCGCAACGCCCCACGCCTCCATGCCGTACAATGACCGGCATGGAACCTATTGCACGCATACATACCGACCTGCCGCAGAAGTTCGGCATCCCGCGCAACAGCTTTTTGGCGCCCCATCTGCAGGGGCGCATCGTCTTTGAGCCGGAATTTGCCTCCAACGCAGCAGTTGAGGGTCTGGATTCCTTCTCTCACTTATGGCTGCTGTGGCGCTTCGAAAACGGAACGCCCGGCGGCACGGCTAAGGACATAGCTGCCGATGCCAAGTCGCAGGACAGGTCCGGCACCAACGTCAAGTGGTCGAAAACCGTGCGCCCGCCGCGTTTGGGTGGAGCCGAGCGCGTGGGCGTGTTTGCCACGCGCAGTCCGTTTCGCCCTAATCCCATTGGGCTCACCTGCGTCAAGCTCGATCGTGTCGAGCTCACTGACGATGGCCCCATCATCCATGTGCTGGGGGCCGACCTGCGCGACGGCACGCCCATCTACGACATTAAGCCCTACATTCCGTTTGCGGACTGCCACCCGGATGCGACCGGCGGCTGGATCGAGGACGCTCCGTGGCAAGAGCTCGACATCGAGTTCCCGCAGACGCTGCAGGATATGGTCCCGCCCGCAAAGCTCCCCGGCTTGGTCGAGGTCCTTCGCCAAGACCCGCGCCGCGCAGGCAGCAAGCACGAGCCAAACCGCGTCTATCACCTGGCCTTTGCCGGGCTCGACATATCTTTTACGGTCGATAAAGCCCAGCTAACCGTGGTCGCCGTCAACGACGCGCAAGACTAACCTACCATTCGTCCGCACCCGTCAAATTAAGCGCCAAACCCCATGCCAAAATCGCCCGTGCTGGTGGACAATAACGCCTACCAAAACAATCACTTTGCACGGGAGCTCAGCATGAAATACGACTTTAGCTCGCTTATCGACCGCCACGGCATGGACTCCATCGCCGTTGACTCTTGGGGCGAGATCCCCGGTATGGCTCCGAACGCACCCGACGAGGGCTTCGACCGCATTCCCATGTGGGTGGCCGATATGAACTTTGCCACGGTGCCCACGGTCCAGGAACACATCATTCAGCGCGCCCAGCACCCCATGTTTGGCTATTTCAATCCGCGCCCCGAGTACTTTGACCGCATCATCGAATGGCAGGGCCGCCGCAATGGCGTCGAGTGCCTGCGCCCTGAACATATCGGCTACGAAAACGGCGTGCTGGGCGGTGTCGTGTCGACGCTGCGTGCGTATGTTCAGCCGGGCGATGCGGTGCTGGTCCACAGCCCCACCTACATCGGCTTTACCAAGTCTATCGAAGCCGCGGGCTATCGTATTGTCCACAGCCCGCTTAAGCTCGATGATCAGGGCGTGTGGCGCATGGACTTTGAGGACATGGAGCGCAAGCTCGCCCAAAACCACATCCATGCCGCGGTATTCTGCTCGCCGCACAATCCCTGCGGCCGCGTATGGGAGCGCGATGAGATCGAGCACGCCATGGACATCTATCGCCAGCACGATTGCGTGGTGATCTCGGACGAGATCTGGTCCGATATCATCCTGCCGGGACACAAGCATATCCCGACGCAGTCGGTGAGCGAGGATGCTCGCATGCGCACGGTTGCCCTCTACGCGCCGAGCAAGACGTTCAATCTGGCGGGTCTGGTCGGCAGCTACCACATTATCTACAACGAGACGCTGCGCGACCGCATCTGCGCCGTGTCCAACAAGACTCACTACAACGAGATGAACGTCCTCTCCATGCATGCGCTTATCGGTGCCTACCAGCCGCAAGGCTACGAGTGGGTGGACGAGCTCAACCAGGTGCTTGCCGACAATATCGAGTACTTCTGCGATTACGTGGATGAGCATTTTGAGGGCGTGTCCTATTCGCGTCCGCAGGGCACGTACATGGTGTTTCTGGACTGCACCGAGTGGTGCCGCGAGCATGGCCGCGATATTCAGTGGCTGCTCGACGAGGGGGCGCGCGTGGGCGTGGGGTATCAGGACGGCCGTCCGTTCCACGGGCCCTGCCACATTCGCGTGAATCTGGCGCTGCCGCTTTCGCGCGTGAGGGAAGCGTGCGACCGCCTGGACCGCTACGTTTTTAATGCACGGTAAGCGTGCGCTGCATGTGGGGCCTTCTGCCAAGTCGGCTAGAAGGCCCCACATGGTAAAGCATCTGTAGCAATTGGGCGCAGACCTGCTGAGAGGCTTACTTTTCTTGAATCTGCTTGCCGCAAAGATGCTCAATCGTAATCTCGTAG
>CABQJU010000044.1:0-9582 GCA_902464575.1 uncultured Collinsella sp. | reverse complement strand
CAGAAGTTCAAATCTTCTAACGCCCACCAAATGTTCGCAGCTCAGAGGCTATGTCCTCTGGGCTGTTTTGTTTTATGCCGCCAAATCCGCTGGCAGTTCCAACCGCCCAAATGTGCGCCAACAGCGCCAATGCGGCGTTATGTGAAACGATAAAGTACCTCATGGCGCGAAGATAGCACGCACGCCGGCGGCGGCCGGCGGTCCTGTTAAGTTTCCGGTAAACGACCGGCGGCTTTTCGCCGTGTGCGTCCAAAGTGCTCATTCGCCGATATCTAAACCGCAATCCGTCAAGCTTTTGGCAAGGTTGCCACCCAACTGGCCGAAAGCCGACCATCTACTTGCCAATCTATCCATCGGCATAACCAATCAGTCCGCACCGCAACTTCTCAGCAAAACGCCGCGATGTCTGCGCCCTGCGGTATCCTTGAGCCACTTGCACCTGCAGCACCAAGGAGCCGCCATGCGCACTGAGCTCGATGTCCCCTTTTCGCACAAAGAAGAAGCCAAGGCGCTGGGCGCCAAATGGGACCGGACCAAGAAGATCTGGTATGTACCCAGCGGCGTCAACCCCGAGCCCTTTGCCGAGTGGCTGCCCGGTGTTGACCGATCCGACCCCTCGGCGCCGTATATATATCTAGTACTGGGCAAGCGCGAGTGCTGGAAATGTCACAAAGAGACCTCGGTCGCGGCCTTCGGCATTCCCTATCGAGCCGATAACGACGAGAGCATCGTCATCGCGCACGCGCCCAACGAAGCCGGGCACATTGCCATCGACACGGCCAACGCCAACGCACTCGCCATCGTGCCCGCTCTTGGCTGCGTGCCGGGCGAGATCCGCGACTATCTTCATAAGCGCTGCGGCTACAAGCCCGTAGGAGCGCGAGCTTCCAAAGCCCCGTCGCTCGGCAACACGTGCACCAGTTGCGACGCGCTGCAAGGCAGCCGCTATCTGTTCGAGGAGCCCTCGTCCCCGTTTGCCCTCACTGCCATCAACAAGCTGCCGGCACTGGAGTTTATACGCGTCGAAGTTGCCGGCGTCTTTGGCGTCCCGGCCACGCGCACCGACTTTGACCAAGCGCTCTTTACCTGGGCACGCGACCATCACGCCGAGTTCCACAGGCAACTCGGTGAGGGGGTTTATTTGTAGAGACGAAGATGCCTTCACAGCCAGCTCCTCCGCATCACCTATCCCTCGTCGCCGGCGTCATACACGATATCGAGGCCACAAACAGGGCATTTCTCCGGATACACCGGCATATGAACGCCTGTCTGTTTTCTCACTTCGTCGCTGAGTCTGTCACGCGCATCGATGAACCGAATGTCGAGACACGGTATTTGCGAGCCGCAGCAAGGGCAGGTGCCAGCAAACGACCCGCAATCAACTTCTACGCCCGGAAACATATTGTTGTCGATAAGGGCACGCGGCAGTTTTCCGTACTTCCCCATCACGATATCGCCTCGCCAGCTCACGCTCGCTCCCTTCCCGTTATTCAAACCAGGAAGAGCATGCACCAGCAAGTGCGCGCGAGATTGCATCGCCACGCGATCCGATCAAACAACACGATCGTAAAAGACCGCCAAAGCCAAATACGCTAATACGGCAGAAGCCCCGCCTTTTCACGCTTCTTTTCCGAGCGATCGAACTCAATGCGATGGGCCTCAAGAAACACCGTATTGGGTCGCCACTGACGCTCATTCGGCTGCCTTAGCGTCGCACCCGCAAAGGAAACGTAGTCGGTCTTATCCAGCAGGTACGATCCGCACAGCCGATATTCGCCGCAAACAGGCTCAAACGAAATCAGGTGAGCATCAAATAGGGAATGAAGATCGCGCCGAAGCAGAATACCGTTGCTGGCAACCTGCGATTTGGGTCCCGAGTAATTCTCGATATGTGCAGCCTCCAGAGCTTCGCTGACGCCGCAGTCCGACACCGCGCAACGGCCATCATAGGCGGCAACGAGCTGCTTGCGGAACCATTGCTGCCCCAATCGCTCGCGCCTTAACGCATAGCGGACCTTTTCGTCGTCGGTCGTACCCTGTCCGGCAAACTCAATATCGACGGGCATGTGCTTCAGATAACTCATGTCGGGCGCAAAACGAGGGTCCGGTCCGCCTTTATGAACAGGACCGTGCAGAACAAACCATCCGTTTTCGGGCTCGAACCGTTCAACAAATGCAAGGCCGAGCACCTTGTAGCCCACCTCGGTTGCAAATATGACTCCGACTGGAACGCCACATTCCATGCAGTTGAGCATTTTACGGTTGTAATTCTGGTCTCGAAAACCAACGGTACCCGGCGCTTGAACCGAGTACTTAATGACCCACGTACCATCGTCCAAATAGAGCGGAGGCACATCGGTGTAGAAGCTCTTTTTAGAGTTATGGACCGAAAGCGCAAAGATCTTATTGGGATCTTGCTTCACCCGATCCTGGCCCGGCCAGAAGATCCCTGAATCCCGCGTTACGGGAAAGAAGTCCGAGCCAATTCTCAAACGGTACTGATACTGAGGGCTATCTTCCTTGGTGTGGTGCGGAAGGCTGGTCCAAACGCCGCCGCGCTGCTCCTCACCCAGAAACCACTCCCATGCCTCAACGTATTCGGAAGGCACGAGACTGCAGGCGCGGTCATAGCTTGGTCCATCCATCAACGGAACAGCAAGGTCAATGTCGTTCATCGCCAGCACCTACAACCATACGAACGCGAGTCATGCCCCTCAATAATATGGCCGAGAGTCAATTATTACGAGATCTCATTCCGCGATCGGCGCATCGTTGATGCTCTCGGTTTGCCGCCGGCGCGCTTGTACCCCGCTACCCCACTTCCCTGTATACTGATGTAGCACGTGTTTCATCCGGGCTTGTTGGGCCGGGTCGTTCATGGGAGGGTCTTATGGCTGCCTCGAATCCGCCTAAGGGGAGCGTTTCTTCTTCGTCCATCAAGCCGGTTACGCGCAAGGCCGTGCGTTGCCAGCGCGAGGTCGCTTGGCTTGTCACGCAGGCGGCGGGCAGGCTTGTGGCGACCACTCAGGACGTCAATGCGCCTACGCCGAGCTTTGTGTTAGCGGCGGCGCTGGATTTTGTGCGCCAATTGGAGCTTGCCGCGCAGGATGCCAACGGCCACCTCGACTACCAGAACGTTATGGCGCCCGACCTGCAAACGTTCTGTCACATGGCCAAGTTGCCTGCCGCGCCCAATGCGCTTTCGGACGCAGGCTACATGTTTACGCTCTCGGGCGCGGACCTTATCCGCGACATCTATGCATACTGTAGCGAGCTCGCCGAGCGCCACGTCTTTGACGCGGCAGAAGTCAAACCGGGAAATGTCATCAAGCTGGTTCTTAGGCTGTTCTTGATAGACGGGTTCGGGGCCATGCCGGCGTAAGCCGAGTCTTGAGCATCACCGTCGACTGGGCAACAACCGCTTTACCTTAATGGACGCCAATCGAGGGTCGATTATTGGGTCGCCTCGTCCACTAACGCATCTATCCCACGCACTCCGACAGTCGATACTTGCGGTTGCGGCTCGTCGCCGGCGCCGTGGGCTCAAGCTCGCCTTGAGCAATGAGCGCGTTGACGCGCGACCTAACCTGGGAAATTGTGAGCCCTGTGCGCTCTGCCAGCTCGCGCGTCCCCAGCTCGCCGTAGTGTTTGAGTGCCGTCACAATTAAGCCCCCGCCATGATCGACCGACTCGATCTTTGAACGGTAAAGTACGACCTTGAACCGATCGAATCCCGGGCAGAACAGGGGCTCGGCCAGACCATGCGCGCGCATGGCATCGATCATCATCGGGATGCCCGAGCCATTGCCCTCAGCCGGCGAACCTGCGCCATCCGGCAGCGGGACAATCGACATGAGCTTCACAAGCGTCGCGTTACGGCATCGGGAGCTGCCGTCAAACAAGTTCTCGCGAGTCTTTCCCCCGTAAAGGCCGCCAGGATTCGTCACCTCGACACGATCATCAAAGACGTCGACGGCAATCGATTGTCCACAGAGCCGATCCCCGTATTCTCGATGGATTACGGCGTTGGCGATTGCTTCGCGCAGAACCTCCTCGGGAATCTCAAGCGAGTCGACACGCGAGACGCCTTGGACGATCGAGGTTCGCCGCAAATTCTTGGCGACGGCTGCGACGGCATCCGAGATCATCTCGCCCAACGTTCCCTCACAGATTGTGCGGTCCATGAACCTTAGTGGCCCCGCAGCTCCCTTTTGAGTTCCCACGTGGACAGCCACATCAATGAAGAGCTTGGGATAGAACTGCTGAGGGTAAACGCCCGCGGCAAGGAGGCCGGCCTTGGTAACATTGCCCTGGAAGTCGAGGAAATTCAGACGCTCCATCTTTGTCTTCTTGTCCGCCGCACCGCGCATCGCTCGAGGCGTCAACGAATAGGCACGCTCTATCGTGCGGTCGACCAGCGACTCGTCGAGATCGCCCACACTCGTGCCGGGCACCGCATCGCGATCGCTAGGACTCGTCCGTTCGTATGACGACAGTGCCAAAACCTCGGTCGACGAAAGCGGGACATCTTTGTCATCGATGCGTTTGTAGCTGCCACCTTGAGCGCCCCGCTCTATGACATAGCAAGGCTTGCTCGACGGGTCGAGCTCCTCAATCGTGATAACGAGAACAACGGTCCCCCGAAGCCCCACGCGCTCAATGGTGTATTTGGGCGGATTGGCCAGCTTTCCGCGACCGCCAGCATCGCCCATGCCCGCCACGAATTGGTTGAGCACCTTCTCGGTCTCAAAGTTTGCAACTGGGACAAAACCCGCGCGCTCGCTCACTCCGAGCACGATGATGCCGCCGGCGGTGTTTGCGAAAGCGCTGACCGTTTCCCATACGTCGCGGGAAAGCGTCATGGCGCTCTCTTTTACTTCGACGCTAAGGTCATCCGAGCCCATACGCCTTAAAGACTCAAGCAGACCGGTCAGCTCGTTTTCGTTCATCTGCACGTCCTTTCGCTCGGTCCTGCGGAGAATGCCACGGATAGATTTCCCTCGTCTCTCAGTTATCTCTCGTAATTATCTCTCATCTATCTTTCTATCTCTCGGCTTAGAGATAGAAAGATAGATAGAGATGGAATGTCTACCATTTGCTTCATTTATACATATTTTTGCTGGTAGAACAATCGGTATTGAGACAATACCATGATTGCCTGTCTCTTTGCTGCTCAGTTATCTCTCATATTTTTCTCTCATCTTCCTGTCATCTCTCATATTAGAGACGAATGAGAGACGAGAGATACGCGAGTGATGGACGAGCGAGGATTTTCGGAGGGTCGGATATCGAGAGTGGATATTTGGACGGTTTTTGGGGCTTTTGGCGGCCGATTTCGCCCGAAAGTCCACGCTCGTTTGGCGAGTGTCCAAATTTCCACGCTCGTGCGGCGGTCACGCGGGGCCTATGCCCAATCCGGCTGCATCGTCTTCAGTTCGCCGCAGGGTCGCAGCCCCATATGGGTATACTTTCGAGGATTCGACTCGATTCGCCCCCGCTGGGGCGTCAAAGGAGACTGCATATGCCCACCACCTCAACCGACCCGCGCGCCGCTGCCGCCGCGCTGCTGGTACCCGGCACCACCTGCCACGGTTTTGCCATCGAGCGTTGCGAGACCGTGCCCGAGCTCGATTCGGACGCCTACGTGCTGCGCCACACTGTCTCGGGTGCTCGCCTGCTGTACCTGGCGTGCGACGACGAAAACAAGGCCTTTGCCATTGGCTTTAAAACGCCGCCGGCCGATTCCACCGGCGTGTTCCATATTCTTGAGCACTCGGTGCTGTGCGGATCGGCCAAGTTTCCCGTCAAGGAGCCGTTTGTCGACCTGATCAAGAGCTCCATGCAGACGTTCCTCAACGCCATGACCTACCCCGACAAGACCATCTACCCCGTTGCCACCACCAACGAGCAGGATCTGTACAACCTGATGGACGTGTACCTGGACGCGGTGTTCAACCCGGCCATCTATACCAAGCCCACCATTTTTGAGCAGGAGGGCTGGCACTACGAACTGGACCTGCCGGAGGGCGACGGCGACAGCAGCGCCGCGAGCCTGCACGAGGGCACGCTGCGTTATAACGGCGTGGTGTTCAACGAGATGAAGGGCGCGCTGTCCGACCCCATGAGCGTGCTGGACGATGCCGTCAACGCCGCGCTCTATCCCGACACCGCCTATGCGCACGAGAGCGGCGGCGACCCGCGCGCGATTCCCGCGCTCACCTACGAGCAGTTCCTGGACACGCACGCGCGACACTACAATCCCTCCAACTCCTACATCACGCTCTACGGCGACCTGGACGTGGACCGCGCACTGGCCTTTTTGGACGAGCGCTATCTGTCGCAGCCGAGTGCCGCGAGCCGCCGCATGGACGCTGCCGTTGCCGCCGGCGAGGACCCGTCCACGCTGGCGCCCAATCCGTTGGACGCGCAGGCGCCCGTGACCTGCGAGTACAAGCGCATCGAGATGGCCACCACACCCGAGAACGCCCTGGTGGGCCTGGGCCTTGTGCTGGGCAGCGCGCTCGACCGCAAGCGCACGATCGCGGCGGATATCCTGTTCGAGGCGCTGCTGGGCTCCAACGAAGCGCCGGTTAAGAAGGCCATTCTGGCCGCCGGCCTGGGCGGCAACGTGGTGAGCTACACCGCGGCCGAGAGCCTGCAGCCCTACGAGCTCATCATGCTGCAAAACGCACAGCCCGGTGTGGCGCGCGAGCTGCGTCGCGTGTTCCAGGACGCCTGCCGCGACCTGTGCGAGCACGGAGCTCCGCGCGAGCGTCTGGAAGCCATCATCAGCAGCAACGAGTACGACCTGCGCCAGCGTGACTATGGCATCGCCGACGGCGTGGCCATTGCGTGCGACGCGCTGAGCACCTGGCTCTACGATGACGACGCCGCGACGCTGGCGCTCAAGTACGGCCCGGTGTACGAGGAGCTGCGTAGCGAGCTGGACGGCAGCTATTTTGAGGACCTGCTGCGCGAGCTGGTGCTGGAAAACGACCACATGGCACTGGTCGAGCTGGTGCCGGTGGACGCCGCCGAGGGTTCGGAGGGTGCCGAGGCCGCCGAGCTGGCAGCCAAGCGCGATGCCATGACCGATGCCGAGCTGACCGACGTGGTCGAGCGCACGGCCGCGCTGCGTGCCGCGCAGGAGGCGGAAGACACACCCGAGGCCAAGGCCACGCTGCCGCGCCTGCGCGTGTCCGACATTGGCGAGGCGCGCCCCGAGCCGCCACTGATCGTGGACACGACCGTGCCCATCCCCTGCCTGCGCCACGGCATCCCCACCAACCGTCTGGCCTACGCCATGCAGTATTTCGACCTGAACTGCGTCGCGTTTGAGGACCTGCCCTATGTGACACTGCTCTGCCGCCTGCTTAAGCAGCTGCCCACGCGCGAGCACTCGGCCGAGGAACTCGACAACTTGCTCGCTGGCAAGCTCGGCTTTTTGAGCTTTACGACCGAGGTCATGACGCAGCCCGAAGTGGACGGCGTGCGCCCCTACCTGCTGGTGAGCGCCGGCGCCCTGTCCGAGAAGATCGATGCGCTGGCGAGTCTGCCGCGCGAGGTATGGTCGAGCACGCTTTTGGCAGATGCCGACGCCGACCGCGTGCGCGACGTGCTCACACAGATTCGCATTGGGCTTGAGCAGGGCTTTATCAACAACGGCCACTCGGCGGCGCTCGGTCGCGCGATGAGCTACAGCTCGCCTTCGGCCGTGGTGCGCGAGCAGCTTTCGGGCGTGGACTTCTATCTGTTCCTGCGCGACCTGCTCGACCACTTTGACGAGCGCGTGAACGGGTTGCGTACCAAGCTTGCCGAGCTGGCAGGCCGCATCTTTGTGGCCGATGGCTGCCTGGCGAGCTTTACCGGCAGCGACGAGGACTTTAACGCATACTGGGCCGCCGCGGGCGACCTGGAGCTGGGCGCTGGCGACGGCGCCGATGCCGGCCGCAACGCGCTCGTGGTGCCGACGCCGTGCGACCGCCACGAGGCCTTTGTCATCCCCAGCGACATCTGTTTTGCGGCAAGCGCGTGCGACCCGCGTCGCTTGGGCATCGACGTGACGGGCGCCTGGGCGGTTGCCGCCAACGCGCTCTCCTACGACTATCTGTGGAACGAGATCCGCGTTAAGGGCGGCGCGTACGGCTGCGGATTCCGCGCGGCCGGCGAGCGTCAGGCGGCGTTCTACACCTACCGCGACCCGGCAATCGACCCCTCGATTGAGCGCGTGGCGCGCGCGGGCGAATGGCTCGGCAGCTTTGATCCCGACGAGGCCGCCTTTGAGGGCTTTATCGTGAGCTGCGTGAGCGGCATGGACGCGCCGGTGAAGCCGTACGCGCTCACCAAGCGCCGCAACACGACCTACCTGGCCGGGCTCGATCCGCATGCGCGCGAGGAGCGCCGCGCCCAGATGCTCGCCGCCACGCCCGGTGAGCTTCGCTCGCTCGGCGCCGACGTAACGCGCATCGCAGCCGAGTCGCCCACCTGCGTCTTTGGCGGCCGCGACGTCATCGCCAAGAGCAACGCCGGCTTCAACGTCATCGACCTGCTGGGCTAACGCACTAAAGGTAGATTTTTGGGACATGCCCGAAAATCTACCTTTTTTCTGCGGCATGAGCGGGGCGGCGCAGCCCACCGCGGCGGTTTGTCTCAATCTGTAACATCTAGACGGCAATATCGGCTCCAGATGTTACAGATCGAGACGTTTCCAGACGACGCCGACCTTTTGTCTCAATCTGTAACAACTAGGTCCAATTTTGCCGAGTTACTGTTACAGATCGAGACAAACCGCCGCAGACGCCCATCACAGCACAGATAAAACCCGCCAAAATAAACCTGTCCCTTTTTGGCAAGTTTGCTAGAGGAGGTTGGGATGGACAAGGCTGAGTTGCGGCGGGCGGTGATTGCTCGGCGTGATGCTCTTGATTTGGACTTGCGGGCAGCGAAGTCTGCCGTTATCTGCGCGCGGCTTGTTGAGCTGTTGGATCGCTTGGATGCCGCGGCGCCGCACACCGTTGCCATCTATGCCGCGATGGGCTCCGAAGTCGACCCAGCCGCGTTTGCCGCTGCGGCCGCCAAACGCGGCTGGCGCGTGGCCTATCCGTGCATGCTCTCGGCAATTGATGCCGCAGCTTGTGGCCAGCGCATGTGCATGCGAGCAGTTGCCGCCGACGATGCGTCCGCGGCTCCGTTTATCGCCCACCCCGCGAGGGCCTTCGCGGCCACGGACATCGACAGCGACCGCTTCCCCATCGTGCCTGCCGAAGCACTCGACATGATTGTTGTGCCGCTCGTGGCCTTCGATCAAACCGGCGCGCGCCTGGGCTACGGCGGCGGCTGCTATGACCGCTACCTGCCCATGCTCTCGCCCGTATGTCAAATCGTCGGCATCGCCTTCGACGAACAACGCATCAACCACGTCCCCACCGATGCCCACGACCTGCCGCTACCCAACATCATCAGCGCCTAACCGCCGCCACATCAGCCACGGCTACAGCAGTACCATCACAGCCTAGTGCTCCTCGCCGGCGCGGGCCAGGTCGTAGGGCGTGGTCTGGTAGACGTAGTAGTTGAGCCAGTTGG
>CABQJU010000043.1:0-9994 GCA_902464575.1 uncultured Collinsella sp. | reverse complement strand
GCCGTTGCCGCGCCCCGCAGTGCCCGCTTCCCCCGAGAACAATTATCAGTGCAGGTAGAGCCCTTGCGCAAAAGCCATGTGCTCGCGATATTGCAAAAAGTCTACTCACTTAGCTGGCAACTGCACCAAACGGCTGGGCAGAACGCCCATTTCCTGCATTTTCTTGCCTGCGAACGCATCGATGCGACGCTACGCCATAATAGTTGGCGGACAATCGCGAGAGAAAGCAAACACATGGCACAGACCACGACAGATACCGCCGTCAGCACCGTCTCCGGCGCCGGGGCCGCCAGCTCATTCTCGGGCGGCACGGGAACCGAAGCCGAGTTCGGCTCGCTCGGCGCGCTCTCCCCCACCTGGTGGGAGCCCGAGGACGGCAGCGAGCCCGAACCATGGCTCACGCCCGACCAGGCCTTCGAACGCTTCTTTGAATGGACGAGCGATCGCGGCATTGAGCTGTGGGATCACCAAGAAGAGGCCCTCATGGACCTGGCAGCCGGCGATCACGTCATTCTGGGCACTCCGACCGGATCGGGTAAATCGCTCGTCGCGCTGGGCATGCTCTTTATGGGCATGGCGCAGGGCAAGCGCTGTTATTACACGGCCCCCATCAAGGCTCTGGTCAGTGAAAAGTTTTTCGATCTGGTACAGGTGCTCGGCCGCGATAACGTCGGTATGATCACCGGCGACACGCATATCAACACCAAGGCACCCGTCATCTGCTGCACGGCAGAGATCCTTGCCAACGACGCGCTGCGCGAGGGCGAAGATGCCGATGTTGGCTGCGTCGCCATGGACGAGTTCCACTACTTTGCCGACCCCGATCGCGGCTGGGCCTGGCAGGTACCGCTGCTCACCCTGCCTCACACGCAATTCATGCTCATGAGCGCCACGCTCGGCGATGTCACTGCCATCGCCGCCTCACTCGAGGAACACACCGGCGCTACCTGCGACTTGGTCGTCGATGCCCCGCGCCCCGTGCCGCTGAGCTACGACTATGTGACGACCTCGCTCGAAGGCACGGTCGAGCTCGCCATGCGCCGCGGCGAGGCCCCGCTCTATATCGTGCACTTTAGCCAGGATGCCGCCCTTGCGACGGCACAGTCGCTCGCCAATTTTGGCATCGCCAGCAAAGAGCAGCGCGAAGCCATCAAAGAAGCGGCAAAGGGGACAAGCTTCTCGACGGCCTTCGGCAAGATCCTCAAGCGCTTGCTCGGCTGCGGCGTCGGCGTGCACCATGCTGGCATGTTGCCGCGCTATCGCCTGTTGGTCGAGCGCTTGGCGCAGCAGGGCCTGCTGCCCGTCATCTGCGGTACCGATACGCTCGGCGTCGGCATCAACGTACCCATCCACACCGTGGTGCTCACCGCGCTCACCAAGTTCGACGGTTACAAGATGCGTCGCCTGCGCGCCCGTGAGTTTCATCAGATCGCTGGTCGCGCCGGTCGCTCGGGCTTCGATACCGAGGGCATGGTGATCGCCGAGGCACCCGAGCACGAGATCGAGAATGCCAAGCTTATGGCCAAGGCGGGCGACGACCCCAAAAAACTCCGCAAGATTAAAAAGAAGAAGGCCCCCGAGGGCTTTGTCACCTGGAACAAGCAGACCTTTGAGCGCCTGATCGAGACGCAGCCCGAGACGCTCAAGCCGCGCCTGCGCATCACGCACTCCATGGTGATTAGCGTGGTCGAGCAGGGCGGCGATGCCCGAGCCCGCGTGCACGACCTCATCGAGACGAGTCTGCAGACTCCCGAGGAAAAGGCCAAGCTCGAGGTTCGCGCCGACGAAATCTTCGCCACGCTCATCGATTCCGGCGTCGTCGTTCGCACCGAGGTGCCGCCCGCACCCGACGCCCCGACTGACGCCGCACCAGACATCGACTATGCACTGACGGTTGATCTGCCCGAGGACTTCGCGCTCGACCAGCCGCTCTCGCCGTTTTTGCTTGCCGCATTGGAGCTGCTCGATCCCGAGAGCGAGACCTATACCATGGATCTAATCTCAATGGTCGAGGCAACGCTCGAAGATCCCAAGCAAGTGCTGCGTGCACAGGAACGTGCCGCACGCGATCGCGCTATGGCCGAGATGAAAGCCGACGGCGTCGAATATGAGGAACGCTTGGAGCGCATCCAGGATGTCACCTACGAAAAGCCGCTCGAGGATTTGCTCGATGCCGCCTTCGACAAGTACTGCCAGGAAGTACCTTGGGCCAACGACTACCAGCTCTCGCCCAAGAGCGTCCTGCGCGACATGTTGGAGAGCGCGAGCGACTTTAAGGGCTATATCCAAAAGCTCGGCATCGCCCGCTCCGAGGGCATTCTGCTGCGCTACCTAGCCGAGGCCTACCGCTCCCTCGATCGCACCGTGCCCATTGAGAAGCGCGATGAGCGCTTGCGCGACATCATTTCGTGGCTCGGCTTTGTGGTACGCTCGGTCGACTCGAGCCTGGTGGACGAGTGGGAGAACGCCGGCAACCCGGCGGCCCTCGACGCCGCGCCGCCGCAGGGCATCGACGAGGTCGTTGCGGACCGTCGCGGCTGCACGCTGCTGGTGCGCAACGCACTCTTCCGCCGCGTGACCCTTGCCGCCCGCGAGCACGTTCGCGACCTGGGCGAACTCGACGAGGACTGGGGCATGAGCGAGGTCCGCTGGCAAAAGGCGCTCGATGCCTACCATGAGCAGCACGAGGAAATCCTCACCGACGGAGATGCCCGCAGCGCCGCGATGTTTACCATCGACGGGAGCGACGAGAAGACCGATCACGTGTGGCACGTGCACCAGATTTTTGCCGACGAGGATGGCGACCACGACTTTGGCATCATGGGCGATGTCGACCTGGATGCCACGCAAGACGGCGGCGAGGTCATCTTCAAAAACTACCGCGTCGGCTTTATCGAGGACCTGCTCGAGGACTAGCCGTACATACTGGAACGAAGCGGGGCCGTTGGCAGTATCGCCAGCGGCCCCGCTTTTGCACTATACGCTATCCCCTACTCGGCATCCTCGACCTCATACGAATCCGCCTCGGCGGGCTCATCGTTTGCCCCTGTCGCAGCCCCGCGCGCCTCGTCAAACGCCGCCTTCATGGTCTTGTTGCCCCAGGTGAGCTTGCGAATGGTAAGATCGTCGGCCTTCTTGTTGGCTAGACGTAAATTGTTCTCGGAGGACAGCAATGCCTCCTTGGTTTTCTGCAGATGGCTAATCGTCTTGTCAATCTCCTCGATCGCCGTCTGGAACTTACGGCTCGCAAGCTCATAGTTGCGGCCGAAGTCGTTCTTGAACTTCTCCATCTTGGCCTCGAAGTTCGTGACGTCGATGTTCTGCTGCTTGTACTCCGCCAGCTCCTGCTTATAGCGCAGCGAACCCATGGCGGCGTTGCGCAGCAGCGTGATCATGGGAATGAAGAACTGCGGGCGGATCACGTACATCTTCTCATAGCGGTAACTCACGTCGACTATCCCTGCGTTATAGAGCTCGCTTTCGGGCTCGAGCAGTGTGCAGAGCACCGCGTACTCACAGCCTTTCTGGCGACGATCGTGATCGAGTTTCTTAAAGAAGTCCTCGTTTTTGTGCTTGGTCGCGGTCTCGTCGTTCTCGTTTTTCATCTCGAACATAATCGAAATGACCTCGTTACCGCTTGCGTCGCACTCGCGGAAGATAAAGTCGCCCTTGGTACCCTCGGACGCATCGTTATCTTTCTCGAAGTACGCGTTGGGAAACGCCGTCATGCGCAGACGGTTAAACTCGGTCTCGCAGTGCTGCTCGAGCGACTCGCCCACCATCTTGGTAGACAGGCGGACCTTCATGTCCTTAAGACGCTCAATCTCTTCATCCTTGTAGCGAATCAGGTCATCGCTCGCGCGCTTGGCCTGCGCAAGCTCGAGCTCGTGTGCTGCCTTGGCTTGCTCCTCGCGAGAATCGCGCACCGCCAGCTCGCTCGTCAGCTTGGCACGTGCCTCATCGCGCTCTCGTTCCGCCGCGGCGACCGCCTCTGACAGGTTCATTTTTGCCATCAGTTCCTGCTCGCGCAGCTGGGCACGCAGGCCCTCGGCCTCTTGCTCGGACTGAGCCTTTGCGGCGGAAAACTTCTCTTGCACCTTCGCGCGATAGTCAGCAAGCGCGCGCTCGGCCTCGCTGCGAGCGGCATCGAGCTCACGCTGCGACTCTGCCGCGGCAGCGGCAAGCGCCATCTCCTGGGCCTTGTCCGCCGCGGCAAGCCTGGCCTGCAGCTCGGCAATCTGAGCGTCGCGTGCAGCTAAATCGTTTTGAGCAGCGTTGCGCGCCGCCGACTCGGCAAGCTTTGCTTCGTCGTCCTTGCGTCCAAGCTGTGCACGCAGGCTGTCAATCTCACGCTGGAGCTCGGCGTTCTCCTTCTGAGCATCGGCGCGAGCCTCAACCGCCGCTCGCTGGCTTGCGCTCTCACGCTCCGCGGCAGCACCCTCGAGCTTGGCGCGCAGCTCGGCAAGCTCGGCATCGCGCCTGGCAACCTCCTGCGCCAGTTCCTGAGCCGCGGCGTTTTTCTGCTCAACGAGCTGAGCGTTGCGCTGAGACAACGCCTCCTGCAGAGCAGCCGTCGAGCGCGAGCGCTCAAGCTCCAGTGCCTGCTCGCCCTCGCGCTGGACTGCCTTCACACGCTCATCCAGGTCGCGCGAAAACTCAGCATCGCGCACTTGTTTGACGATATCCGCATAGCCGGACGCATCGACCTTAAAAACTTCGCCGCAATGCGGGCACTTAATCTCGTTCATAGCAGCTCCTCGATGGACGCAAATTTCAACCGACTACACTCTACCGCGCCGCACGGACAAAAAAGGCGCCGCCGCCATAATGGCAACGGCGCCAAAACCACCACAAAGCCACCTGCCCCCCCTTGTGGTGGTTTGAGGGCTACAGCCTAAAGAAGCTAAGAATCTGATCGCGGCTTACGGGCTTGTAATCGTTGGCATCGAGACCGACATCGTAGCGAAAGATAGGGCGCTCGCGATCGCGGTTGCGTGCGTTGGCGCGGTCACCCCTGCTGTGGATATGCCCATGCAGCATAATGGCGCCACGTGCCTTGCCGTTCCAGCTGAGCATGGGGTAGTGGCTCATAACCAGACGATGGCCCTTGGCATAGCCGGGAGCAATCTCCAGGTAATCGCGCACGTTTTCCCAAATCTGCGGTACGTCGGAATCTTCCCAGTCGCCGTCATGGTTACCGCGGATGAGCGTCACGTTCTGGCATTCGATACGCTCGCGCAGGCGCACCGCCTCCGCCAGGGGCAAACGATAGGTAAAGTCACCCAGAATATAGAGGCGGTCGTCCGCAGCCACGCACTCATTGATGGCATCGATGACCTTGCGGTTCATCTCCTCGACCGAGTCAAACGGCCGGTCCATGTCGTGCAAGATATTCGTATCGCCCAGGTGCAGGTCGGCGGTAAACCACATCATCGTCTATGCCCTCATTTCGCAACGTGCTCAACTCGTGCTAAGTATACAGACGTAGCGATGCGGCGGTTATCCAAAGAGCCCGCCGAACAGTCCGCGGCGGCGCTTGTCTTGCTTTTTCGAAGCGTCACCCTGAGTTTTCTTGTCCTGCCGCATCTTACGGTCCTGTTCCAGCTCATCGTCATCGAGTAGCACATCCCACTCAAACGGATCATCTGCCAGATCAAACAGGTCATCGTCATCAAACATGGCAGCCTCCATTGCCGACTAGCGAGCATCCACCACGTAGAGCCCAACGCGCACCTGATGCCACGGGCTGCGCTCGGGAGCAACCTGTTGCACACGGGCCTCAAATACGTCCTCGTGGCCGTAATACATCATCAAGGACAGTGGGCCGACCTCGTTTCCCGGAACATAGCCAAGCTTGGTGTTGCCGTAATAAATCGCAACCGCCTCAGGGTCATGGGGATTATCGCGCTCGTCACACAGCGTCAGCTTATCGCCCGCTTTAAGATCGCCCAAGACCAAGGCGCCATCGGCATACTGAAATCCTGCAATGTGAAATGACAGAAGAACACGCGAAGGCTCGTACATAGCAGCTCCTCTAACGGCCGGATAAACCGGTGTGTAACCTTATTGAGAAGTCTACGGTCCCGTGCGGACACAAATACATCCTGTCTGCGTCCTTCAATCGTTTGCCTCAACGCTTGCGCGACAGAACGCTTGCAGATAAGATAGGAACACGGATGGCACCCGTTGCCGCGGGTCTTGCCAACTCCGATACACGTTTTCATCGTGAGAAGTGGCCGTCTTCGCTTACGCGGGGGCGGCTATTTCATTCGGCCGATAAACAGACCGAGTTCGATAGCCGCAATCAACAACGCCAATAACGAAATAACATCGCTTACGTTCATACCAAATCCCTTCTAAAGGGAGTTGGCCCATCCGTGCTCCATAACAGTAGTCTAACGCAAAATGCAGGTAATAGGAACACTTGTTCGTATTACCTGCGCCCTTTTCTAATGCACAAACATGCGCACGAATTTGTGCTTCCAGCTTGCGTAGGGCGCATACCGAAACGGCACGTCCAGCCAGGTTGCCTTGTTCACGATACTCTTCTTGTGGCTAAACGTATCGAAGCTCTCGCGGCCATGGTACTGTCCCATGCCGCTCGCGCCCATGCCGCCAAAGCCCATATGACTCGTAGCCAGATGCATGATGGTATCGTTAACGCAGCCGCCGCCAAAGGGCACGTAGCGCACAAAGCGCTGCTGAACCTCGCGATCCTGACTAAAGATATACAGGGCCAGCGGCGTCGGACGATCCGTAATAAACGCTTCGGCCTCGTCAAGGCTCTCAAACGTCAGCACTGGCAAAATGGGGCCGAAGATCTCCTCCTGCATCACGGCGTCATTGGGGGACACGCCGTCCAAAATCGTCGGCTCGATCTTGAGCGAGGCCTCGCGCGCGGTACCTCCCAGCACGACCTTATCGGGATCGATCAGCCCGCGCACGCGCGCAAAATGCTTGGCGTTGACAATATGACCGTAGTCCTCGTTATCGAGCGGATACTCGCCAAACATACGGCGGACCTCCTCCTTGATAAGGTCCAGCAGCTCGTCGTGCACGCGCGTATCGACCAGCAGGTAGTCGGGCGCCACGCAGGTCTGCCCCACGTTGAGCCATTTACCAAAGGCGATACGCCGTGCCGCAACCTTCAAGTTTGCCGTCGCATCCACGATGCAGGGACTCTTTCCGCCCAGCTCAAGCGTCACAGGCGTAAGGTTTTTACTTGCGCGCTCCATAACGAGTTTGCCGACCGGAACGCTACCGGTAAAGAAGATCTTGTCCCAGTGCTCATCGAGCAGCGCTTCGTTCTCGGCGCGCCCGCCCTCGACAACCGTCACCAGGCGCGGATCAAATGCCTCTTCACAGATTTGCCTGAGCACCGCGCTCGATGCCGGAGCATAGGCGCTCGGCTTGATGACCACGGTATTGCCCGCGGCAAGGGCGCCAGCGAGCGGCTCGAGCGTCAGCAAAAACGGATAGTTCCAGGGCGCCATGATGAGCGTGACGCCATAGGGCACGGTTTGCGTTTTGCACACGCTCACGGCGTTAGCGAGGTCGCACGGACGCAGGCGCGGACGACTCCATCGGGCCACATGCGCAATCTGATGTCGAATCTCGGAAAGCGATGTGCCAATCTCGCACATATAGGCCTCGTCATGCGACTTTCCCAAATCGGTCTTGAGCGCATGAGCGATATCGGCCTCGTGGGCCCGCACCGCATCGCGTAAACTCACGAGCGCGCGACGTCGAGCATCGACATCAAACGTGGCGTGCGTCTTAAAGTAGGCGCGCTGATCGCCGACGATGCGCGCAATTTCCTCGGTGTTCATGGCACCCTCCTAGTTCTCGTCCTCAAACATACCACCCGCGACGACCTCGTACATATGCTCGAGCTCCGAGCGGTCCATCAAAAGTGGAACGGGGTACAGGGGATTGGCCTCGGCATCGGCATGGGCCGCCATTTGCGGAATATCGGAGCGGCGAATACCCGAGACATATTTGGGGATTCCCAGGGCCTCGTTCATGCGGTCGACCCAATCGATAAAGGCCTCGACCGCAAGACTGTCCTGCGCGGTAGCCGGCGCAATGCCCGCCATGCGAGCAAGATCGGCAAGCTTGGGGGCGGCGGCGTCACCATAAGCGCGAAGCATGTGCGGCAGGATGATCGCGTTGGCCAAACCGTGCGGAATTCCGTATCGGCCGCCCAAACTGTGCGCGATGGCATGCACATATCCGACATAGGAGCGGGTAAACGCAACGCCCGCCTTATACGCCGCCAAAAGCATATTGCGACGCGCACGCATGTCGTCGCCATGCTCATAGGCCTCGAGCAAATTGTCGTGGATGAGCTGCACCGCCTGTCGCGCCATCTTGCGCGTATAGGGCGTGGTGCTTCGCCCGATAAACGCCTCGACGGCATGCGTCAGGGCGTCCATGCCCGTCTGCCCCGTAATGGAGGCGGGCAGACCGCGCGTAAACTCGGGGTCGTGCGCCGCAAAGCGCGGGATAAGCACAAAGTCGTTAATGGGATACTTGTAGCGCGTCTCGTCATCGGTAATTACCGCCGCAAGCGTGACCTCGCTCCCCGTGCCCGCCGTGGTGGGAACGGCGATGAGCAACGGCAGGCGACGATGAATCCGCAGCAGCCCGCGCATCTTGTTGATGGGCTTGCTTGGCTGCGCAATGCGTGCGCCCACGCCCTTGGCGCAGTCCATGGCTGATCCTCCGCCAAAACCGATAATGGCCTGGCAGGCGCGCTCTCGATACAGGGACGCCGCCTCCTCCACATTCGAGACCGTGGGGTTCGCACGCGTTTCGGCATAGACCGTAACGCCAATCCCCTGAGCCGTAAGCGCACGCTCGAGTGATGCCGTGAGTCCCAAACGTGCAATACCGGGATCCGTCACGATAAGGACCTTCTGGATCGAGCGCTTTTGAAGCACCGCGGGCACATCCTCGGCATGCTCTAAAATGCGCGGCTCGGTATAGGGCAGGATCGGCAATGCAATGCGAAAAACCGTCTGATATGTTCGGCACCAGGCACGACGGGCTAGATGCATAAAGGAAACTCCTTCATTTGTTGATAGATCAACATTTGCTCGCCCGATTGTACTCAGCGGCGGTCAAAGACGGCCTGCCAATCGTTAATCAATCAACATCTTCATATCTCAAATTGTTTTATTAAAAATCATTCCTAATAGGCTTCACATTTGGTTTCATTTATGGATAATAGAACTCGTCAAGACGCACGTCCGGAGAGGGCCCTTACGGGACCGGACGAGCGCACAATCGCCATCGATCGAAAGGATCGAATCATGAAGTTTGTTTGCCCCGTTTGCGGTTATGTGGAAGAGTTCGACGGCGACCAGCTGCCCGAGGACTTCAAGTGCCCCCAGTGCGGCGTTCCCGGTTCTCGTTTCCTGAAGCAGGAGGAGGGCCAGCTCGAGTGGGCTGCCGAGCACGTCGTGGGCGTCGCCAAGATGGAGGGCGTCTCTGAGGACATCGTTGCCGACCTGCGCGCCAACTTTGAGGGCGAGTGCTCCGAGGTCGGTATGTACCTGGCCATGGCTCGCGTCGCCCATCGCGAGGGCTATCCCGAGATCGGCCTGTACTGGGAGAAAGCTGCCCACGAGGAGGCCGAGCATGCCGCCAAGTTCGCTGAGCTCCTGGGCGAGGTCGTGACCGACTCCACCAAGAAGAACCTCGAGATGCGCGTTGAGGCCGAGAACGGCGCCACCGCCGGCAAGACCGATCTTGCTAAGCGCGCCAAGGCCGCTGGCCTCGATGCCATCCACGACACCGTGCACGAGATGGCTCGCGACGAGGCCCGCCACGGCAAGGCTTTCGCCGGCCTGCTCAAGCGCTACTTTGGCTAAGCCAACCGCTTGAGACATAACCTCTAGCTCGATGAGGCCCGGACCGTATTGGTTCGGGCCTTTTTAATATGAGCAGGACATTGTCAAGAGGCAAAATCGGGCCTGGCCCCAACGATATG
>CABQJU010000042.1:0-10487 GCA_902464575.1 uncultured Collinsella sp. | reverse complement strand
TTAGGGGCGTTTGCAGCGTCGAGCCGTTACGCGGTTTGGTAAAACCGCGTAACCACTAGTTTGGTACCTTGACATTCATTTCTCATGCTCCTAAATTGGTTAGGCACAAAACAATTTCACTACCTAACTAAAGAAAGGAGCGAAGATTAGATATGCGTGTTGAACCACTCGCCTATCCGCATGAACCCGGCGGCGACCCCTCACGGCCAGCAGACGAGCCCGAGACCCAGTCCGACAAAGACCGTCTCGCCAAGCGAATCCTCAATGGGCTGGGGTTTTGCGGCCATTACATGCATTTTCACGGCGGCGGCATATCTGGCAAGGCGCCTATTGTCTGCCTACTCGCCAAGCAGCCGACCGGCGAGCTGTCCCAACAGGAGCTCGGCATGCACTTCGACCTCAAGCCGGGGTCCCTTTCCGAGATTCTGTCCAAGCTCGAACTGGGCGGTCTTATCGAGCGCAGTCGCAATCCCAAAGACCGTCGGCAGCTCACCATCCGCCTGACCGATGCGGGATGGGAAAAGGCCCGCGTTGAGCAGGCGGCCCGCATCCGCTTTAGAGAGCAGGCCTTTAGTGCCCTCACTCACGACGAGCGCGAACAGCTCGCCGAGATGCTCGAAAAAATCCGCGTAACCTGGGAGGAACTGGATGATTAAAACCCTCATGGGAAGCATCCGCGATTACAAGAAGGTCACGATCGCCACGCCGCTGCTGGTGCTTGGCGAGGTGCTCTGCGAGATGCTGATTCCATTTATCACCGCCAACCTGATCGACGCCATCAAAGACGGCGCCACCGTAGCCGAGATGCTTCCCACCGCGGGCTTTTTGGTGCTCATCGCGCTGACGTCGCTTGCTTTTGGCGCCGCTGCCGGCATCACCTGCAGCCATGCGAGTTGCGGCTTCGCCAAGAACCTGCGTCACGACCTGTTCTATAAGATCCAGACGTTCAGCTTTGCCAACATCGATGAGTTCTCGAGCTCCTCACTCGTCACGCGCCTGACCACCGATATCAACAACGTGCAGCAGGCCTTTATGATGATCATCCGCATCGCCGTGCGCGCGCCGCTGGTGCTGGTCTTTGCCTTTGCCATGGCCTACGCCATGGGCGGCAGCGTCGCCATGGTCTACCTGGTCATCATTCCGCTGCTGGGCTTTGGCCTGTTCTTTATCATCTATAAGGTGCGCCCGATCTTTGCCCGCGTGTTCCGCAAGTACGACGCCCTTAACGAGTCCGTCGAGGAAAACGTCACCGGCATGCGCGTGGTCAAGAGTTACGTGCGCGAAGACTTTGAGAAGGAGAAGTTCGCGACCGCCGCACGCGACGTCCAGATGGACTTCACCCGCGCCGAGAAGCTGCTCGCCTTTAACAATCCCATGATGAACATCTGCGTCAACGGCGCGTTTGTCGTCATCATCTACCTGGGCTCCAAGCTCATCATCACGAGTCAGGGCACGCTGTTCGACGTGGGCCAGCTCTCCTCGATCTTTACCTATGGCTTCCAAATCCTCATGAGTCTGATGCAGCTGTCGATGATCTTTGTCATGGTGACCATGGCCGACGAATCGGCACACCGCATTACCGAGGTGCTGGCCGCCGAGCCCACGATCGCCGATCCCGCCGAGCCCGTGCTCGAGGTTGCCGACGGTTCCATCGACTTTGACCACGTGAGCTTTAAGTATTCCGCGCATGCGAAGCGCCAGGCGCTCGACAATATCGACCTGCACATTAAGAGCGGCGAGACCATCGGCATCATCGGCGGCACCGGCTCGGCCAAGTCCACGCTCGTAAACCTCATCGCCCGTCTGTACGACACCACCGAAGGTACCGTGCGCGTGGGCGGCGTGGATGTGCGCGACTACGACTTGGACGCTCTGCGTCACCAAGTGGCCATGGTGCTGCAGAAAAACGTGCTGTTTAGCGGCACCATTGCCGAGAACCTGCGTTGGGGCGACCCGAACGCCACCGACGAAGAGGTCCGCGAGGCGGCACATCTGGCCTGCGCCGACGAGTTTGTCGATGGCTTCCCCAAGGGCTATGACACCTGGATCGAGCAGGGCGGCTCCAATGTCTCGGGCGGTCAGAAGCAGCGCCTGTGCATTGCGCGTGCCCTGCTGCGTCGCCCCAAGATCTTGATCCTGGACGACTCCACCAGCGCCGTCGACACCAAGACCGACGCCAAGATCCGCGCAGGGCTGGCAAGCTATCTGCCCAACACGACCAAGCTCATCATCGCCCAGCGCATTAGTTCCGTGCAGGATGCAGACCGCATCATCGTCATGGAGGGCGGCCGCATCGCGCAGATCGGCAACCACGATGAGCTGCTCAAGACGAGCGAGATCTACCGCGAGACCTTTACCTCGCAGAACAAGATGTCTGCCGAGGGCGAAGAGGCCGTCGAAGCCGACACCGAGGCATCCGCAACACAAGCTCAGACCCAGGAAGGAGGCGAGGCACATGAGTAAGGCAACGACCGCCGAGCGCGCGCTCAACCGCAAGGGTGGCACCATGTCGCGCCTCATCAAGACGCTCTTTGGCTTCTACCCCGTGCTTTTGCCCCTCGTCGTCGTCGGCGTGGTGCTCTGCGCCATCATCAACTCCATCGGCGCGACCTTCCTTCAGAGCGCCCTGCAGATTATTAGCGAATCGTGGCAGTCGGGCGATTGGGAAGCTGCACAGCCCAAGATCGCACAGCTCGTGACCACCCTCGCCTGCATCTACGGCGTCGGCATCCTGTCCTCGCTGTTCTGGAACCGCGCCATGGCCATCGTCACGCAGGGCTCGCTCGAGAAGCTGCGCGAGAAGATGTTCAACCGCATGCAGGACCTGCCGATTCGCTACTTCGACACGCACCAGCGCGGCGACATCATGAGCCACTACACCAACGACATCGACACGCTGCGCCAAATGATCAGCCAGTCGCTGCCCAACCTGCTCATGACGACCATCGTCATCGTCACGGTGTTCTTTATCATGCTGTACTACAGCGTTTGGATGTGCCTGGTCATTGTGGCAGGCGTCGCCTTTATGACCTTTATGACCAAGCTGCTCGGCTCCAACTCCGCGCGCTTCTTTATTGCGCAGCAGACCGAGCTCGGCGTTGTCGAGGGCCATATCGAGGAAGTCATGAACGGCCAGAAGGTCGTCAAGGCATTCTGCCACGAGTCTGCCGCCGAAGCCGATTTTGACGAGCGCAACGAAAAGCTCTTCGAGGTCTCGCAGAAGGCCAACATGTACGCCAACATCCTCATGCCCATCCTTATGAACCTGGGCAACCTGCTCTACGTGCTGGTCGCACTGGCCGGCGGCATTTTCCTAGCGCTGGGCGTGCCCAACCTGAGCATCTCGGGCATGGCGCTGTCCATCGCCGTCGTGGTGCCGTTCCTCAACATGACCAAGCAGTTCTGTGGACAGATCGGCCAGATCTCGCAGCAGATCAACGCCGTGGTCATGGGCCTCGCCGGCGCCGACCGTATCTTTGAGCTCATCGACGAGGAGCCCGAAGCCGACGAAGGCTATGTGACGCTTGTCAACGCTCAGGTGAACCCCGATACCTGGCAGCTCGAGGAGGCCGACCACCACACTGGCATGTGGGCGTGGAAACATCCGCACCGCGCAACCGGCGAGATCGAGTACGTGCCGCTGCGTGGCGACCTGGTCATGGACAACGTCGACTTTGGCTACACGCCCGACCACGAGGTGCTGCACGGCGTGTCCGTGTTTGCCAAGCCGGGCCAGAAGGTCGCGTTTGTCGGCGCCACCGGTGCCGGTAAGACGACCATCACCAACCTCATCAACCGCTTCTATGACATCGCCGACGGCAAGATTCGCTACGACGGCATCAACGTCAACAAGATCCGCAAGGCAGACCTGCGCCGCTCGCTGGGCGTGGTGCTGCAGGACGTAAACCTGTTCACCGGCACCGTGATGGATAACATCCGCTACGGCAATCTGGATGCCACCGACGAGGAGTGCATCGCGGCAGCAAAGCTCGCCGGCGCGGACGACTTTATCACCCGCCTGCCCGACGGCTACGACACGATGCTCACCGGCAACGGTGCCCAGCTGTCGCAGGGCCAGCGCCAGCTGATCTCGATCGCACGCGCCGCCGTCGCCGATCCGCCGGCGATGATCCTGGACGAGGCCACGTCGAGCATCGATACCCGCACCGAGGCCATCGTGCAAGCCGGCATGGACAAGCTCATGGAAGGCCGCACGACGTTTGTCATCGCGCACCGCCTGTCCACCGTGCGCAACTCCGACGCGATCATCTGTCTGGATCACGGCCGCATCATCGAGCGCGGCAACCACGACGAGCTGATTGCCAAGCGCGGGTATTACTACCAGCTCTATACCGGAGCGTTTGAGCTGGAGTAGTTCGGCTCGCCGAGATGGCCGATTTGCCGCTCATTCGTCGGGCATGACCCTAAGGTCAATGCCCTCCTCTTTCGGGGCAAATCGACTCATCTCAACGACCCAAACACAATGCGCCGCAACGAATAAAGCCTCCGCAGCCACACGAGCTGCGGAGGCTTTTCTATGCCCTTTGTTACAAGCTTACCGTTCCTCGCGTTGCGGCCCGGCTACCTCGGCTGTCTTTACGCGGTTCTTGTCGATGTACATGTTTTTGTCGGCCTGGGAAAAGAGCTCGCGCATCGTAGGCGGTTCATCAAAATCACTGGAAAGTGCATAGCCCACCGCATAGCTGATAGGCATGTCGGGGTGAGCCTCGGAATACTCGTTCACGTTCGCACGAACCCGAGCGAGACAGGACTCCACAGCAGTTCGATCGGCATCCCACAGCACCGCGATAAACTCATCGCCGCCGTCGCGGCCCACAAAGCAGGTCTCGGACGCCACGCACCCCAGCTGCTGGGCAAAAGAACGGATGTATTCGTCGCCCTTCTCGTGGCCGAAGTTGTTATTGACCGTATGCAGATTGTTAAGGTCGAAGACGCACACCGCAACGGGCGCCTCCGCGGAGACAGGCCGCTCCTGCCCCAAGATCTCCTCGCACTTGTTCTTGTTGGGCAGTCCCGTGGCTTCGTCGAGATAGACTTTGCTCTGCAGCTCGCGGTTGAGCGCGGCAGTGCGCACCGCGCGAACAAGTTCGACCGCAAAGGTCGCCACCAAGCCCACGATGTCGATGATCACCAAGCCCTCGAGATAGTTGAGCGCCGACGCCTTCTCCTGAGAGTAGTCCTCTGCGAGTCGTGTGGCATCGTCACAAATACCAAAGAACTCCTCGCTCATCGCGATGATATCGGTGCTCTCGTAGCCGACTTCGCGCACGCGGCTGATCTCGGCGCAAAGCTCATCAAAATAATTTGCAAGCTCGGTCATCTTTGTCTGATACTCATCGTCGTCGAGACGGACGAGGTTGAGGTCGTCACTTCCGTAACGCAAACCGTTGATGTATGAATCCACGGCTTTGAGCAGGTCATCTTGAGGCTGGCCCGCATCCTCGAGCTTAACGATTCGCTGCGTGGTACCGCGCACCAGACCGGCGTAATTGACCACGCGCGCCGTGCCCTGGATATCGGAGACGAGCAGCATAACATTGATGAAGAAGAAGATGAGAACTGCCGTGAGCACCATCATGAGCAGGCGCACCGCCCGGCTGGCTTTCTTGGCGACAGAAGTATTCACAAGTTCACTCCCCCAAATGACAAAAGCACAGGTAGTACGCAACGTGCTGGAATTCACGTGAGGTCAACTCTACCAGATGATTTTTCTAGGACGGGAATTAAAGAATCATCGACACGATAGCTATTTGAGAAGTTGTGCCATGGCGTTGACGAATTTTTGGACTTGGAGGGTGGGCTCGAGCGGGTAGTGCAGAAAGACCGGTACCTCGCGACCGCACAGGAACGGCACGCCCACAAAGGCCGGGTGCACGCCCGACCATGCGCCGCAGGTGAGCACCGCGTCGCCCTTTTCCTCCGCCTCGTTAAAGAGCGCAAAGTCGAAGCTATCCACGTCAATCACGTCCACGCCGCCGTCGGCCAACAGGTCGATGCGCAGGCTGTCCATGGCGTCGTTGCCGTGGCGGAGCACGCGCAGGCGCATGCCCTCCAAGTCGGCGACCGTAATGCGTGTCTTGCGCGCCAGCGGGCTCGTGCGCGGCACGTCGATATAAAACGGCACGTTGACGATGCGGAGCTTTTGGCAGGCATCACCCCAGCGCGGCGTCGAAAAACTCGACTGCACTACATCCACCTCGCGACCAAGGCTGCGCATGACGGATTCGCGCTCGTCGTAGAGGTCGCTTACCGGCACAATCTCAAATCGCAGCGACGGCTCCAGATCGTGGATGCCCGTCCACATCGAAAGCGTTTGGCGCCCCGGACACATCATCGACACGCCCAGGCGCACGGCACCGCCGTCGCCCGCCGCACGTCGGGCACGGCGCAGTGCGTCCTCGGACTGCCGCATGATCGAGCGCGCGTCGTCCACCAGTAGTGCGCCGGCCGGCGTCACCTTAACGCCTGAGTGCGAGCGTTCGAACAGCGTGATGCCGAACTCGGCCTCGAAGCCCGACACCTGCTTGACGAGCGCCGGAGTCGACACACGCAATTTTGCCGCCGCACGCGAGAAGCTTCCCAGCTCCGCGGCAGCCGATATGGCCTCGAGTCGTCGATCGTACACGTCAATCTCCCGTTTTCGCGCCTGTGACCGCATGGTGCCACAGGGGGTTGTTTTCGCAGGTCACGCGCTCAATTGAGAATAAACTGCATCGCACAGTGTAAACCTACGGTTAACGCAATTCTAACAAATATGCAATTCACCTGCGCAAATGCAAAGCATACGATAACCAGCGAAAACCACGTGGGTCGATTAATGGGAGCGACCCACCGGGAGGCACAAGAAGGGAAGTTCCTATGAGCAATTGGCTTAAGCTCGAGGGCGATGTCTGCGCCGTGACTGGCGCGCTCGGCGGTATGGGCGCCGAGATCTGCCGCGAGTTCGCCCGCAATGGCGCCAACGTCGTCATGCTCGACCTGGACGAGGAGAAGGTCAAGGCCGCAGCCGCCGACCTCGCCGCCGAGTTTGGCATCCACGCCGAGGGTTACAAGATGAACGCCACCGACGAGGCCGAGGTTCAGGCTGCTGTCGACGCCACCATCGCCAACTTCGGCCGCGTCGACGTCCTCGTCAACACCGCCGGTATCCTGCGCTTCGCCGCCATGGAGGACCTGCCGCTGAGCGACTGGGAGCAGGTGCTCAACGTCAACCTCACCGGTTACTTCATCACCTCGCAGCGCTTTGGTCGCGAGATGATCAAGGCCGGCCAGGGTCGCCTGGTGCACATCTCGACCGTCGCCAGCCACTCCCCCGAGACGTTCTCGGGCGTGTACAGCTCCACCAAGGCGGGCGTCAACATGATGTCCAAGATGCTCGCCGCCGAGTGGGGCCCCTACGGCGTCCGCTCCAACTGCGTCGAACCCTGCTTCGTTAAGACCCCGATGTCGGCCAACTTCTACGCCGACCCCGAGGTCGAAAAGAGCCGCAGCCGTCTGATCGCCACGCGCCGCATCGGCGAGGTCAGCGATATCGCCAACGCCGTCATGTTCCTGGCGTCCACGCGCTCGGACTTCACCACCGGCGACGCCATCAAGGTCGACGGCGGCTTCTCCAACATGATGGGCGACCTCACCGCCAAGCCCGGCGGCCGTCGCGCCTATGCCGACAACTACCTTAAGAACAAGGGTGTCGAGCTCTGGTCCGATGAGTCCGGCGTCGCCAAGCCGACTGACCAGTAAACCAACCTGACAGGGAGGTCCCGCGGACACGCCCGCTCCTCCCCCGTATCGATCAGAAAGAGTCCAATGGCTTCCACCAACTCCAACAAGGGTCGCGCCGTCGTGCTTTCCGCCGCGTGCGTCACCATGTTCTTCATCAGCTCCATCGCGCTGTATTCCGTCGTGAGCAAGAACCTGCTCGCCGTCTACCCCGAGTGGTCGAGCGCCCTCACCTGGGCCTTCCCGGTCTTTCAGACCATCATGGCCGTGACGGGCATCTTCGCCGGCCGCATCTCCGATAAGATCGGCCCGCGCAACGTCGTTATCGCCGCCGCCGTGTGCTACGGCCTGGGCTGGTTCATGTCCGGCACCGTCACCGAGCCGTGGCAGTTCTACCTGTGGTTCTCGCTCGTCGCCGCCATCGGCAACGGCCTGGGCTACAACCCGGCGCTCACCACCGGCCAAAAGTGGTTCATCGACAAGAAGGGCCTCGCCTCCGGCATCACCCTGGCCGCTTCGACCGCCGGCCCCGCCGTGCTGTCCCCGGTGCTCGCCTCGCTGCTCATCCCGAGCCTGGGCATCTTTGGCGCCCTTAAGGCGCTCGGCGTCATCTTCTTTGTGATGATCGCCGCCTCCGCCCTGTTCCTGAAGGCCCCCGAGGCCGGTTGGCTGCCCGAGGGCTTCGAGGCCCCCAAGGGTGGCGCACATGCCGGCACCTTCGGCGACCTCACCCCGGGCGAGATGGTCAAGACCCCGCGTTTCTGGGTCCTCATCATCACCTTCGCCTTCGCCGCCACCGCGGGCACCCTGCTCGTGGGCAAGGTTGCCTCCATCGCCGCCGTCCAGCTCTTCGCCGACCCCACGAGCGCCGCGGCCGTCGCCCTCGGCGGCGTGGTCGTCTCCGTCAACACCTGCGCCAACCTGGTCGGCCGTCTGTCCTTTGGTCAGATCATCGACAAGCTCGGCGCCTATAAGTCGCTGCTCATCAGCCTTGTCGTCACCATCGTCGCGCTCGTCATCATGTCGATGAGCTTTACGCAGGCCATGTTCTTTGTGGCGCTCGCCCTGCTCGGCTTTAGCTTTGGCGCCCTGCTCGTCATCTACCCGCCGCTCACCGGTGGCGCCTTTGGCACCAGCAACATCGGCGTCAACTACGGCATCATGTTTTTGGGCTATGCCGCTTCCACCTGGATCAGCCAGCCCATCACCGCCGTGCTGTATCACGCCGAGGCTGGCAGCGCCGCCTACCAGCAGTCCTTCTACGGCGCCATCGTGATCGCCGCCATCGCCGTCGTGCTCACCGTCTACATGATGGTCTCCGACAGCAAGAAGAAGTCCGCTTAGTAATTGCCAATGTGACAAAGGGACTGTCCCTTTGTCGCATTCCATCGCCAACAGTATTAAGGAGTCGAAATGTCTGAGCTCAACCCCGTCCGCATTGCCGTTATCGGCGCCGGCGCCATGGGTCGCAACCACATCCGCTTCGTCACCGAGGAGCCCGAGGCCGAGCTCGTCGCCATCGCCGACGCCTTTGAGGGCGCCCGCGCCACGGCCGAGGCCGCCGGCGTGCCGTTCTTCACCGATCCCGCCCAGATGATGGACGAGGTCAAGCCCGAGGCCGTCATCATCGCCACCCCCAACGACCTGCACCTGGGCGTTGCCCGCGAGGCCGTGAAGCGCAATATTGTGCCGCTGGTCGAGAAGCCGATCTCCAACGACCTCGAGGATGCCCAGGCCTTTGCCGCCGAGGCCGAGACCGCCGGCGTGCCCGTGCTCGTGGGTCAGCACCGTCGCCACAACCCCTTCGTCAACAAGGCCAAGGAGATCATCGAGTCCGGCGAGCTGGGCAAGCTCACCGTGTCGAGCTTCCACTACATGATCTATAAGAACGACGAGTACTTCGACGTCGAGTGGCGCCGCAAGAAGGGTGCCGGCCCGATCCTGGTCAACCTGGTGCACGACGTCGACCTGCTCCGTTACCTGCTGGGCGAGCCCGTTGCCGTCCAGGGCATGCAGTCCAGCGCCGCCCGCGGTTTTGAGACCGAGGACTCCGCCGTGGTCAACGTCCGTTTTGCCGATGGCGCGCTTGCGAGCATGACCATCTCCGACGCCACCGCCAGCCCCTGGAACTGGGAGGCCACCGCTCGCGAGGACCCGCAGTACCGTCCCTTCGACGCCGACGCCTACTTTATCGGCGGAACTAAGGGCGCCCTTTCGCTGCCCCGCCTGCACCAGTTCTCCTACGACGGCGCCTCCAACTGGCACAAGCCGCTGCAGATGGAGATTCCGGCAGTCGACCCCGCGCTGCCGCACAAGATGCAGCTCAAGCACTTTGTGAAGGTTGTCCGCCGCGAGGTCGAGCCCGTCGTGACGCCCGCCGATAACGTCAAGACGCTCACGCTTCTCAACGCCATCAAGGAGGCCGCCGAGACCGGCCAGCTCGTCGAGCTGTAACGCCTTAGGGCAGACCGCGGCAGAAGCCCCATGCCGAACCCTTCGGTCCGCCACCAACAAGCCCCTCTTCTTTGCCCCGCGAGCAGCCTCCTGCCCGCGGGGCATTTTGCTACCTTTCCGACGATTTTTCTGGGGCGAGGGGCCATTTTGCACCTCGGCCTGATTCGTTCGCCACGAAATGCGCCTATCTACTACGTTTAACCGATCGCCCTCAACCGTGCCAAATTTCGCGAAGTAAAAACCGACGCTCCTATAAGTTGTCAAGAGGCAGTTTGCGGGAGCGTTCTCTCCAA
>CABQJU010000041.1:0-12821 GCA_902464575.1 uncultured Collinsella sp. | reverse complement strand
CCCCTTCCCCCACCCCGCCTCACCACTCCACCCTCCATATATTGCAAAACACCCCCAAGCATATGTTCGAAAACACAATATGTTGTGTTTACAGCAACGACGGGATGCCACCTGTGGCACCCCGCCTTTCAACCTCAACCTTCAAGTTGACCTTGAGGCGATTTTTGCGTCCCCTTACATGCCGTTCACATCGCCCCCAAACTCCCCCACCCACGGTACACACGGCCCACCACCGCGTCGGTGTCTGGCGAAAAATGGGACTGGCCCCAGATTGCCCATGCGCGCAAAAGTGCGTCTCGGCAATCTGGGGCCCGTCCCATTTAATATTTATAAATATGCAGGTCAGCGAGGTGCTAGCGATGTGCTAGCGATGTGCTAGCGGATGCGCCGCCAGATAGACCTCGGTCAGTTGCGTTCGGTCGACATGCGTGTAGACCTGCGTGGTCGAAATATCGGCATGGCCCAAAATCTCCTGCAGCACACGCAGGTCGGCACCGCCCGCGAGCATGTGGGTGGCAAAGGAGTGGCGCAAGGTATGGGGATGGAGCCCCACCAGCCCCACCTGACGCCCATACCGCTCGCATATCGCATGCACGGCCTGGCGCGACAGGCGACGTCCGTTCTTATTTAAAAAAACCGCCGAGGTCTCGGTTCCGCGGGCATGGGCCGCCAAGCGAGAACGTCCCTCAGTTACATAGAGCGTCAGAGCTCGCGCCGCGCTTCCCACCAGTGGGGACAGGCGTTCCTTTGAGCCCTTACCGCGAACGAGTACAAAACCATCGTCAATATGGATATCGCCCACATCGAGCCCAACCAGCTCACTCACACGCAAACCGCATCCGTAGAGCACTTCCAAGATGGCATGGTCGCGCAGTCCCATCTCGCCCTCGGGAAAGTCTTGATCGAGCAGCGCCGAGACATCCTCCACCGATAGATACTCCGGCAAACGCTCAGCCTTTTTAGGCAGGCGCAACGCCGCCGTTGGATTTTGGGCCACAGCCCCATCGCGCACCAAAAAGGCATGCAGGCCCTTCACGGCCGCAAGCGCACGCTCCACCGAGGCATCGGAATAGCCCCCATCGCGACGGTCGGCGACAAAGCCCTCCACGACCTGACGAGTCACCTCTTCAAAAGACACAATACCCGCCCGCTCCAGATAGGCGCAGTACGTCGTCAGGTCACGACGATAGGCCGCAATCGTGTTGCGCGCCAAACCCCGCTCGACCGCGAGGTAATCGAGATACTCCCCCGCCGCCACGGCGAGCGACGAGGGAGTAGCTTCGGTATGTTCTTTGTTCGCCGGCACCCTTAGTCCGTAGCGAGGTTCATGGGCGTCACCTGCAGGCGATCGACACCCTCGTGCTGACCGATCGAGGCACGCACGAACTCTCGGAACAACGGCTGCGGGTTGGTCGGGCGGCTCTTGAACTCGGGGTGAGCCTGGGTTGCCACATACCACGGATGCACGTCGCGCGGCAGCTCGACCATCTCGACCAGGCGCTCGTCGGGCGACAGACCCGAGATAACCAAGCCGGCGTCCTCGAGCTGGTCACGGAAAGCGTTGTTGAACTCAAAGCGGTGACGGTGACGCTCGTAGACGAGTTCCTCACCATATGCCTCGCGAGCAAGGGTATCGGCGGCGAGCTTGCACGGATAGGCGCCCAGGCGCATGGTGCCGCCCTTCTCGGTCACGTCCTCCTGCGAGCTCATCAGATCGATGACGCTATACGGACCGTCCGGATCAAACTCGGAGGAGCTGGCACCGGCAAGGCCAACGACATTGCGGGCGAACTCGCACACGGCGACCTGCATACCCAGGCAAATGCCCAGATACGGAATCTTGTGCTCACGGGCAAACTCGGCCGCGAGGATCTTGCCCTCCAGGGCGCGCTTGCCAAAGCCGCCGGGGACCAGGATGCCCGAGGCGTCGCCCAGAACCTCGGAGACATTCTGCTCGTCGAGGCTCTCGCCGTCGACCAGCTGGACGTCCACATGGCGATCGTAGAAGACGCCCGCATGGTGCAGGGCCTCGATAACCGACAGGTACGCATCGGGCAGCTGCGTGTACTTACCCACGACGGCGATCTTCACCTTGTCGGCGTGATGGTTGGCGTGATTCTGTTTGCGCAGGAACTCGTTCCACTCGCTCATGTCGCGCTCACGCGGATCCAGACCCAGGCGCTCGCAAATGCGCAGGTCAAAGTCCTGCTCGGCAAGCAGCTGCGGAACATCGTAAATGCTCGCGCAGTCCTCGTTGGTAAAGACGCAATCGGTGTCGACGTCGCAGAAGCTTGCGATCTTTCCGCGGATAGCGTCATCGATATGGTGATCGGAGCGCAGCACGATGATATCGGGCTGGATGCCAAAGCTGCGGAGCTCCTTGACGGAATGCTGCGTGGGCTTGGTCTTGACCTCATGGGCGGCGGCGATATAGGGAACGAGCGACACGTGGATGTAGCAGACGTTCTCGGGGCCGGCCTCCTTGCGGTACTGACGGATGGCCTCGACAAACGGTTGGGACTCAATGTCGCCGATCGTGCCGCCCAGCTCGGTGATGACTACATCGGAGCCGGTCTGCTCCTCGATGCGGCGGAACTTGTCCTTAATGGCATTGGTGACGTGGGGAATCACCTGCACGGTACCGCCCAAAAAGTCGCCGCGACGCTCGCGGGCGATTAGGCTTTTGTAGATGGCACCGGTCGTAAAGTTGGAATCGCGGGTCAGGTTCTCATCAATAAAGCGCTCGTAATGACCCAGGTCCAGGTCGGACTCGTAGCCGTCCTCGGTAACGAAGACCTCACCATGCTGGAACGGGCTCATGGTACCGGGGTCGACGTTCAGATACGGGTCGGCCTTCTGCATCGTTACTTTGTAGCCACGCGACTTGAGCAGACGGCCCAGCGAGGCCGCGGTGATACCCTTGCCCAGGGACGAAACCACGCCACCGGTTACGAACACATGCTTGGTCATATTGAGTTACCTGCGCTTCCCGTAGAAGTTGTTTATCCACATCTTACGGGTCTTCATTGTAATACTCGCACCGCGAACCGTTCGCAATTTTTCTCGCGTGCGATTGCATTTCTCATTCTTGAAACAAAACGCCGCCCGGTTTCCCAGGCGGCGTCGCTATGGCAAGGGTTACATGCTGCTATCGATCAACAGCCTCGTCCTCAAGCATTTCTTGAACGAGCATGCCGGTACGGACGCCCTCAAGATACCACTCGCCACGTTCGGTGAGGCAAATGCCATTTGCAAGCTGACCGCCGTCTTCGCTATAACGCGAGACGACATCAATCATGCCTTCGGAATCCAAGCGATCGATTGCGGCGCGGGCACGATACGGCGAAACCCCCACGCGCTCGGCAAGCGTTTTGCGCGAGAAACCATACGGCCCGCCATTGTCTTTGGTTTGCTGGTCGATCTCCATCAACACCAGCACCTCGACACGCTTCATATCGTTGACACTCGCACGACCCTTGCCCGCCATAGCAGCCTCCTCAAACCGAGCACGAGCATCTAACGCGCCGTGCGCGACCGACACACCTCACGATGGCAGGTAATATCCATCATGCGGCATCCCGCTAAGGATGAAACAGTTACGGTTATTGTATACCGCTCAAATTGTTTCTAGGCAGGTAAACGGCTATTTTTCGCCGAAATAGGCGCTTTATTGATCAAAAAGCCGTACCGGGCGCTAACCCGATACGGCCAAAATGCAATGCAATTACCGCGGTGCTTCAAACTTAGCGATGGAAGAAACCGCGGCGCTCAAACTTGGGCTCGCAGCACACGTTGATACCCAGTTTGCGCAGTACCGTCTCGTCCGTCGGCGAGATGATCACGCTAAAGAAGGCATCGCAACCGCGCAGCTGCTCCAGGCCCGAAAGGACGCGAGCGGCCGTCTCACTCGTGGCCGAGGTGATCGACAGCGCCATAAGCGTCTCGTCGGTGTGGAGGCGCGGGTTTTTGCTGCCCAGGAAATGCGTCTTTAGCTTGCTGATGGGCTCGATCGCCTCATCGCTAATGACCTCGAGCTCAAGGTCGACGCCCGAGACATGCTTGAGGGCGTTCATAATGAGCGAACTTGCGGCGCCCAGGCGCGTGGAGGTCTTACCGGTCACCACGGAGCCATCGGGCATGACCATGGCACCCACGGGACCGCCCGTCAGCTGCTCCCTGGTGAGGGCCGCCGAGCGCGCCGGTGAGTAGTTCTTATCGATGCCGGCTTTCTTCATAATAATCTTGAGACGGTCGACTTGCTCATCGCCCACGCCGGTACGGCGCACATTTTCGACCGCGGTAAAGTAGCGGCGGACAATCTCCATCTTGGAAGCGTCGCGGCAGGCATCGTCATCGGTGATGGCAAAGCCAACCATATTGACGCCCATGTCCGTAGGGCTCTGGTAGGGGCTCTTGCCCAGGATCTTTTCCATCAGGGCACGGACTACCGGGAAGGCCTCGACGTCGCGGTTGTAGTTGACCGTGGTCTTGTTGTAGGCCTCAAGGTGGAAGGAGTCGATGATGTTGGCGTCATCGAGGTCTGCCGTGGCGGCCTCGTAGGCAATGTTGACCGGATGCGTAAGGGGCAGATTCCAAACCGGGAAGGTCTCGAATTTGGCATAGCCGGCGGCCGTGCCATGCTTGTGCTCGTGATAGAGCTGAGACAGGCAGGTGGCAAGCTTGCCCGAGCCAGGACCGGGGGCAGTGACCACGACGAGCGGTCGGGTGGTCTCGACAAACTCGTTCTTGCCGTAGCCATCATCGGACACGATCAGATCGACATCGTGCGGGTAGCCCTCGATGGGATAGTGCAGCTTGGCAGGAATGCCGAGCGCGTTCAGGCGGTTGCGGAACACATCGGCAGCAGGCTGGCCGGCGTACTGGGTGATGACCACAGCCGCGACGGCAAAGCCGTTGCCGCGGAACAAGTCAACCAGGCGCAGCACATCCTCGTCATAGGTAATGCCAAGGTCACCGCGAGCCTTGTTTTTCTCGATGTGGTTCGCGTTGATCGCGATGATAACCTCGACATCGTCGGCGATGCTCTTGAGCATGCGGAACTTGCTGTCCGGTTCAAAACCCGGCAGCACGCGGCTCGCATGATAGTCATCGAACAGCTTGCCGCCAAACTCCAAATAGAGCTTGCCACCAAACTGCGAGATGCGCTCCTTAATGTGAGCAGCCTGCAGCTCGATATACTTCGCGTTGTCGAAACCCTGGCGCATGTATGGCTCCCGTCCCGTTTCCATTTAATGTTCTAGGCGATTATAACGGAGCCCGCCCTCCCCGATACCCAGACCATCAACAGGCACCAACCAAACACGCCATCGATAAGTTGCGGTGAAATAGTTCCCGTTTAACCCCTCAAGACGGCCAAACGGGAACTATTCCACCGCAACTTCCCCTTTTTGGTTCAAACAAACCTGGCCTTTGTATC
Source organism: uncultured Collinsella sp. (assembly GCA_902464575.1). Classification (GTDB taxonomy): domain Bacteria; phylum Actinomycetota; class Coriobacteriia; order Coriobacteriales; family Coriobacteriaceae; genus Collinsella. The sequence continues at coordinate 7,384 of CABQJU010000041.1, read as the reverse complement.
AATAATGGAAACGTCGCAGGTTGAGCATAAGCCAGCGAAAGCCCGCCAGAGCGAGCAAGGTGACGTGAAAGAGGAGGGCATAGGCCTTTTGGCCATACCCGACGATTGAACGTCAGATTGCCGCTCTGGCGGGCTTGCAGCGTCGAGTGGTTCCGGCGTTTGGTAAAACGCCGGAACACAAGAGCGCCCCCTCCCGCGCACGGAACGGAAGGGGGCTAAAGGTAGGAGTCTACCGGTGGGTTGACCCCACCGGACAGACGATGACCAGGTGATCCTCTACAGGATCGTCAAGGTTTCCGTGGGGTACCCGTTGGGTACTTAGAGCAGCACGCAGGCGACGGTCAGGATGACGGCGCAGACGACGGAGAGAGCGACGATGAGCTTAAGGGCAAACTTGAGCCAGGTCGTCCACTCGATCTTGGCCAGGGCGAGACCGCCCATAATGGCGCCGGAGGTCGGGGTGAACAGGTTCACGACACCGATGGCGGCGGAGAAGATCATGACCATGACCTCGGGCGAGAAGCCGAGCTTAACAGCCAGCGGTCCCATGATGGGCATGGAGACGGTGGCCATACCGGAGGTCGAGGGGATCAGGAAGGACAGGCCGAAGTAGACCAGGAAGCTCATGGGGGCGAAAATCACGCCGGACAGGCCAGCCAGGGCATTGGCGGCAGCGTCGAGGACGAAGACGTCGAGGCCGGTGTTAGCCATGAGGACGGAGATGCCACGGGCGAGAGCGATGACGAGAACAACGGACATCATGTCGGCAGCGCCGGTGATGAAGGTGTTGACAATCTGCTTCTCGGACAGGCCACCGATGATACCGATCAGGACAGCCATGAGGAAGAACCAGGTGGAAGCCTCGTCGAAGTACCACTGGCCAATGGGCAGGCCGGTGATCAGGGCAGACCAGCCCTGGACGACGGCATTACCGTCGGCGTCGTAGACAGCGCCAGCGTCGAAGAAGTTGGCGACGCCCTCGTTGAGGTCGGCCAGCGGAATGAAGCCGACGATCATGACGACGAAGGTGAAGGCGAAGGCGATCAGAACACCCTTCTGACGACCGGTGAGCTTGACCTCCTTGTGGACCTCGGAAGCGGCCTTGCCGTGAGCCTCTTCGGCGTCCTTGAGCTCCTGCATCGACAGGATGGTGGAACCCTTGTCAGCCTTGACCTTCTTGGCATAGTTCATCACGAAGACGATGGACATAGCGGTAGTGACAATCCACAGGACGGCACCGAGGCCGATGATGATGGACTGGTTGACCTCAATGCCAACGCCGGTCAGAGCGTCGACGGCAGCGCCGACGGCAAACGGGTTAACCGTGGAGCCCAAGCAGCCGCAGCCAGCACCGAGCAGGACGGTGGCGGCGCCGACCATGGGGTCGAAGCCAGCGGCCATCATGGTAGCGGCGAGCAGGGCGTAGAAGGGAACGGTCTCCTCGCACATACCATAAGTGGTACCGCCGAGGGAGAAGATGAGCATCAGCACGGGAACGAGCATGATCTCGTTGCCCTTAAGCTTCTGCACCAGGACGGCGATGCCGTTGTCCAGGGCGCCGGTCTCGGTCATCATGCCGAGGAAGCCGCCCAGGATCATAACGAAGAGGCAGACGGGCAGAGCGTCAGCGAAGCCCAGGATCGGGGCGGTGCAGAAATCGCTCAGGCGGGCTGCGGTAACCGCGCCGCCGGACGTGCCGGAGACGATAACGGTAATCACTGCAACAATTGCCAGCAGAGCTAGAAGAATGGTGAACGATGAAGGCATACCGCGCTTTTTCTTAGCGGTCTCAGTCATGGTTCTCATCCCCCCTTCATAAATCATTTAACTTTCTCGCGCGAAGCGGATTTTCCGTGCCGTGCCCACCGCCCGACGCAAGATATTTACCAGACAAAACCGCTCTGGGTGAGCAGCAATACACCCCGAGCGAGATGCTAGATGCTCTTACTTGAGCGTGGCGTACATGACAGCCTTGATGGTGTGCATGCGGTTCTCGGCCTCGTCGAAGACCTTGGAAGCGGGGCTCTCGAAGACCTCGTCGGTGACCTCCTGCTCGGTGATGCCGAACTGCTCGCACTTCTCGGCGCCAATCGTGGTGTTGGTGTCGTGGAAGCTGGGCAGGCAGTGCAGGAAGATGGCACCCGGGTTGGCCATAGCCATGACCTCGGAAGTAACACGATACGGGGTGAGCTGAGCGATGCGCTCGGCCCAGACCTCGTCGGGCTCGCCCATGGAGACCCACACGTCGGTGTAGATAACGTCGGCACCGGTGACGCCGTCCTTGACGTCGGTGGTCAGCTTGATGGTGCAGCCGTTGGCCTCGGCGATGGGCTTGCAGGCCTCGATGACGTCGTCAGCGGGCATGCACTCCTCGGGTCCGCAGGCCACGAAGTTCATGCCGAGCTTGGAGCAGACGACCATGAGGGAGCGAGCAACGTTGTTCTTGCAGTCGCCCATGAAAACGAGAGTCTTGCCCTTGATGTCGTAGTTGAAGTTCTCCTGGACGGTCAGGATGTCGGCGAGCATCTGGGTGGGATGCCACTCAGTGGTCAGGCCGTTCCACACGGGCACGCCGGACTTAGCAGCGAGCTCCTCGACATCGTCCTGGGCAAAGCCACGGAACTCGATGCCGTCATACATGCGGCCGAGAACGCGGGCGGTGTCCTCGATGGACTCCTTCTTGCCCATCTGCGACGAACCCGGATCGAGGTAGGTGACGCCCATGCCCAGATCCATGCCGCCGACCTCAAAGGCGCAGCGGGTACGAGTGGAGGTCTTCTGGAAGAGCAGAACGATGTTCTTGCCCTCGAGATAGCGGTGCGGAACGCCAGCGCGCTTCATGTCCTTGAAGTTCTTGGAGAGCTTGAGCAGGTACTCGATCTCCTCGGTGGTGAGGTCGAGAAGCTTGAGGAAGCTACGGCCGGAGAGGTTAACACCCATGGTTCGATTCCTTTCGAAGAAATGAATTACGTAAGTATTAGTGTTGCCCGTTTAACGGGCAAAGCCGGTGCGGTTGTAGGGGGACCGCACCGGAAACGGAAAGACTTAGAGGTCCTCGCGCCAGAAGGGCATGCTCATGCAGCGCGGGCCGCCGCGGCCGCGGGAGAGCTCGGCGGAGGGCACGACGAGAAGGTCCAGGCCCTCCTTGTACAGCACGTCGTTGGTGACGGTGTTGCGGGCGTAGACGCAGATCTTGCCGGGCTCGACGCACAGGGTGTTGGAGCCGTCGTTCCACTGCTCGCGGGAGGCCGCGATCGGGTCGCCGCCGCCGCAGGGGATCAGCTTGACCTGGTCGACGCCGGTGGCGTCCTCCAGGACGTGCTCGAGGGTGTCCTCGATCAGGCGGATGTTCACGTCGCCCGGGTTCTTGCCGGCGGTCAGCTCGTAGACGCGCAGGGTGCCCATGATGGCGGGGTGGATCGTGAACTTATCGACGTCGATCTGGGTGAAGACCGTGTCGAGGTGCATGAAGGCGCGCGAGACCGGGATGTCGAAGGCCAGGATGCGCTCGACCTTGGAGTCGGAGTTCCAGAAGATGTTCTGGGCCATGACGTCGATCGCGGCGGCCTGGGTGCGCTGGGAGATGCCGACGGCGAGGGTCTTCTCGTTGATGTTCAGCACGTCGCCGCCCTCGGTGTGGAACTGGCAGTCGCGGCGGAAGTACAGCGAGACGTCCTTGTAGTCGGGGTGGTACTTGAAGACGTACTTGCCGTACAGGGTCTCGCGGTTGCGGGTGACCGAGTACATGCGGTTGAGGTTGACGCCCTCGCCGACGACCGCGAACGGGTCGCGGGTGAAGTAGAGGTTGGGCATCGGGTCGATGATCAGGTCGGACTCGGACTCGGAGTTGACCAGGGAGTCGAGGGTCGTGGACGCCGTGAGGGGCATGTCGATCTCGGCCTTGGTCATGCCGGCCATGGTCTTCTTGACGAACTCGAGGTTGTCCTCGATGGAGTCCAGCTTCTCGCGGACGATCTGCGGCATGTGCTGGCCGCGGATGCCGGCCTCGGCGATGTACTGGTCGGTGAACTCGGCGCGGGCGCCGGGGACCTGGTCGAACACCTCGGCGACGAGGTTCTCGAGATAGAGGACCTCCACGCCCTGGTCCCTCAGGATCTGGGCGAAGGTGTCGTGCTCCTGCTGCGCGACCTCCAGGAACGGGACGTCGTCGAACAGGAGTCGCTCGAGCTCGTCGGGCGGCAGGTTGAGGAGCTCGTCGCCGGGACGGTGCAGGCAGACCTTCCTGAGCTTGCCGATCTCGGAAGGCACGTGCAGACCTTTCGTCATGGCCTCCCACCTTTCTTTCGGGCCCCTGTCAGGGCCGATTCGTTAGCGCCCCTCCGTGTGAGGCGTTATTGCTGACGACATATTTATATCCAAAATCAGTTCATACTTCCACCTCGCCCCCGAACGGTTTTATATGAGGGGTGAACGGCATACACATATACTTCACGCATGGCACACTTTGATTTAATAAAGTGTATTTACGTGCTTAAACGCGTTTTCAATCCAAAAATCAATTGGAACTAAACTTTGTTAAACCACCCTCATATTGCATATTTCCAATAAAGCTATGAATAGAATTAGCGGTTCGTACTGCGTCTCAACCATTTTCATTTTTATTCAGAAAAAAGTTTGTCCTATTCATTTCTGGTAAACAAATTACCGTTTACCAGACGCTTGATACCGTTCACCGGAAGCTCAGTATAAGGCCCAGCGGATACCGACTCGCTTTACGGCCCCATTTGTAACAACTTGACTTCTCGGTATAGAAAAACGGACCCGCTTCCCCTAGGGAAACGGGTCCGTTTTCGATTATCTTCGGCCAATTTTGATAAGGCCCTCGAAGATCATCGGAATCCTAGCGATCAAACTCCGCCAGTGCCTCGCCCAAAAGCCTCAGGCCCTCGCGCAGAACGTCCTCGCTCGCGCAGTAGCCCAGGCGTGCGCCACAGGGAAGCTCAAAGCGGCTGCCGGGTACCAGCAGCACTCCCCTCTCGGACAGCAGGCGCTTGCAGAACTCCTCGTCGTCCTCGGGAATATCCAGCTGGATAAACGAGGTAGACACGCCCTGTGGGGCCGTCCAGGAAACGCGATGCTGCGTATCGATCCAAGCCTGCGCGATATCGCGGTTGCCAAACACGATCTTGCGATTGCGCTCGAGGATCTTGTCCTTGTGCTCAAGCACATAGGTCGCCAAGGCGTCGTTGAACACACCGCCGCAGATCATGGTGTAATCGCGATAGGTACGGATGCGGTTGGACACCTCTTCGTCGGCCACGACCCAGCCCACGCGGGCCGCAGGCGTCGAATAGGTCTTCGACAACGAGTTGGTGACAATGGCCCTCTCGTACACGTCGACCATCGACATAAAGGACTCAGTGTTCTCGAGCGGCAGATACACCTCGTCACACAGCACGTAGGCGCCCACCGAACGGGCGATCTCGGCAATCTGGCCGAGCATATCGGCATCAAGCACCGCACCGATGGGGTTCGATGCGTTGTTGATGCAGATGAGCTTGGTGTTGGGGCGCACCAAGCGCTTGAGTTCCCCGATATCGGGCTTCCAGCCGAGTTCCTCGCGTAGCTTCCAATAATCGACCTCGGCGCCCAGCGTGCGCGGAATCTCGTAGAGTGGCGCGTAGGTGGGCCACTCGGCGATAACGTGGTCGCCGGGCTCGACCACAGCCATGATGGCGTTGAGGTTAGCGCCCGTGCAGCCATTGGTCTGCAGAATGTGATCGGGATTGACCTCGCGACGATACAGCTTGGCAACCTCGGCCTTAAACTCCGGCGAGCCCTCGATCCAGCCGTAGTTCATCTTCTCGCGGTCCAGGCGCTCGTAGAACGTGGCGCCGTCCTGCTCATCGAGCGCGCGCAGCTCGCCCATGGTGAGCGACGAGATCGTCGACTGGGCGATGTCCCACGTGGCGCTCTTCTCCCAAACGTTGAGCCATTCCTCAACGCCAATCGTCTTGATGTCCATGGCCAAGCTCCTTACAAAAGCAGTCATCCAATCGTGTTGACGTTCCTCATACAAGATTGGGGCGGTGCGAAAACCCGCACCGCCCCAATGGGAGACATCTAATGGCAGCTAGATGTATGTATCAAGACCTGTACGGGTCCTTGAAGACCCTAGAGGTCCTCGCGCCAGAAGGGCATGCTCATGCAGCGCGGGCCGCCGCGGCCGCGGGAGAGCTCGGCGGAGGGCACGACGAGAAGGTCCAGGCCCTCCTTGTACAGCACGTCGTTGGTGACGGTGTTGCGGGCGTAGACGCAGATCTTGCCGGGCTCGACGCACAGGGTGTTGGAGCCGTCGTTCCACTGCTCGCGGGAGGCCGCGATCGGGTCGCCGCCGCCGCAGGGGATCAGCTTGACCTGGTCGACGCCGGTGGCGTCCTCCAGGACGTGCTCGAGGGTGTCCTCGATCAGGCGGATGTTCACGTCGCCCGGGTTCTTGCCGGCGGTCAGCTCGTAGACGCGCAGGGTGCCCATGATGGCGGGGTGGATCGTGAACTTATCGACGTCGATCTGGGTGAAGACCGTGTCGAGGTGCATGAAGGCGCGCGAGACCGGGATGTCGAAGGCCAGGATGCGCTCGACCTTGGAGTCGGAGTTCCAGAAGATGTTCTGGGCCATGACGTCGATCGCGGCGGCCTGGGTGCGCTGGGAGATGCCGACGGCGAGGGTCTTCTCGTTGATGTTCAGCACGTCGCCGCCCTCGGTGTGGAACTGGCAGTCGCGGCGGAAGTACAGCGAGACGTCCTTGTAGTCGGGGTGGTACTTGAAGACGTACTTGCCGTACAGGGTCTCGCGGTTGCGGGTGACCGAGTACATGCGGTTGAGGTTGACGCCCTCGCCGACGACCGCGAACGGGTCGCGGGTGAAGTAGAGGTTGGGCATCGGGTCGATGATCAGGTCGGACTCGGACTCGGAGTTGACCAGGGAGTCGAGGGTCGTGGACGCCGTGAGGGGCATGTCGATCTCGGCCTTGGTCATGCCGGCCATGGTCTTCTTGACGAACTCGAGGTTGTCCTCGATGGAGTCCAGCTTCTCGCGGACGATCTGCGGCATGTGCTGGCCGCGGATGCCGGCCTCGGCGATGTACTGGTCGGTGAACTCGGCGCGGGCGCCGGGGACCTGGTCGAACACCTCGGCGACGAGGTTCTCGAGATAGAGGACCTCCACGCCCTGGTCCCTCAGGATCTGGGCGAAGGTGTCGTGCTCCTGCTGCGCGACCTCCAGGAACGGGACGTCGTCGAACAGGAGTCGCTCGAGCTCGTCGGGCGGCAGGTTGAGGAGCTCGTCGCCGGGACGGTGCAGGCAGACCTTCCTGAGCTTGCCGATCTCGGAAGGCACGTGCAGACCTTTCGTCATGGCCTCC
>CABQJU010000040.1:0-15710 GCA_902464575.1 uncultured Collinsella sp. | reverse complement strand
CGTAGCGGGTGGTTTAAAGCTGGCCGCTGCGCGGCCAGCGGACTAAAGTCTTGAATAAAAAGGGCGCGTCCATACGGACACGCCCCTGTGCACAACAATGCAAAGAACGACTTAGAAACTACCGCGCTTCAGGAAGTCGGGAAGCTCGAACTGATCGTTGCCGAAGTTAGGAAGCTCAGTGCCACCGACGTTGCGGGTCGGAGCGGCCTGAGCCGGGCTCGTGGCAGGAGCGGTGCGCTGCGGCTCAGCGGAGGCAGCGGCCTTGCTCTGAGACTGCTGAGCAGCAAAGAGCTCGTCCTGACGGTTGACGTTGGAGTCGGAGAAGCCCGTAGCGATGACGGTGATACGCACCTGATCGCCCAGGGACTCGTCGACAACGGTACCGAAGATGATGTTGGCCTCGGGGTCGACGGCGTTGGCGACAACGTCGGCGGCGTCGCTGATCTCCTGGATGCCCAGGTCCTTGGAACCGGCGATGGAGAGCAGCACGCGCGTGGCGCCATCGATGGAGCTCTCGAGCAGCGGGCTGGAGATGGCCTGCTGGGCAGCGTCGACGGCACGGGTATCCCCAGAAGAGGTACCGATACCCATCATGGCGGTACCGGCCTGCTTCATGATGGTCTTAACATCGGCGAAGTCCAAGTTGATGATACCGGGGACGGTGATGAGGTCGGTGATGCCCTGGGTGCCCTGGGAAAGGACGCCATCGGCAATCGCGAAGGCCTCGAGCATGGTGGTCTTCTTCTCGGCGATGTCGAGCAGCTTATCGTTAGGGATGACGATCATGGTGTCGACGCAATCGGAGAGGGTCTTAATGCCCTCCTCGGCGCTCTTCTTGCGCTTGCGGCCCTCGAAGGTGAAGGGCTTGGTCACGACGGCGACGGTCAGCGCACCGACCTCGTTCATCGCGATATCGGCAACGATGGGAGCAGCGCCGGTACCGGTGCCACCGCCCTCGCCGCAGGTGATGAACACCATGTCGGCGCCAGCGAGCGCCTCGGCAATGTCGTCGCGGGACTCATCGGCAGCCTTGCGGCCAACCTCGGGGTTGGCGCCGGCGCCCAGGCCGCGGGTAAGGTCGGTGCCGATGTGCACCTTGATATCGGCATCAGAGATCGCGAGTGCCTGAGCATCGGTGTTGATGGCAACAAACTCGACGCCGCGGATGCCCTCTTCGATCATTCGATTGACCGCGTTGGTACCGCCGCCGCCGACGCCGACCACCTTAATGACGGCAAGGTAGTTGTTGATCTCTGTCTCGTGCATGTCGGTCCTCCGAACAAAGGTTATAGCCATAGCATGGGTCGACCCCTGCGCACATTAACCTTCAGGTTGAAAGTAAATGCAAAGGTAAACCGTATTATGTTTGCACATTATGAACGTATCAGTCAAATAATTGACCGTGAAAACCAAACAAACCAGATAAACGGCGTGGTATGGCCCCTCAACAAAGCATCAACCAGCGCTACGAGGTCGGAGCGTTCCTAAATGTATAGTTACCCGGAGAACGCACATTGATATACGTTACGCCCTCTACCTGCGAAAGCAGCTTGGTGACTACGCGCTCCTTCTTGACGATATCGTTCGAATCGCCCAGCGACACCTCAATGCCGTTATTGAGGTTTGCCGAGATGGCTTCGACCGAAGGCGTGGAAATATCCTTGACTTGTCCCAAGAACTCGCTCGAAAAACCACGCACATAATCCAAGCCAGCCTTAACGGCCTTGGAGCTCACCGCCTGGCCGGAAACCGGAGCGACATCCGCCGAGACATCAGTCAACAACACCGCGCCATAGTGCTTAGCGAGCGCCAGCGCGGCATCAATGCCGGTCAGGGTATTTGAGCCCTGCCCCGTCGTGATGACGTTGCCCTGGTCATCCACTTCGACCGACGTCGACAGCGGGGCGATCCAGGTGTCATCATCCCCGATGGCCCAGGCAAGGTCATAGGAGCTGATATAGGCAATTGCGATGACCTTGCGCTCCATCGGCGTAATGATGAGCGTATGCGGGAACTGACGCTGGACATCCACGCCCGAGACCCACGGATTCTGCTTGAGGTCCTCGGTAATCTGGTCGGGATCGACGTTAAAAAGCGACGTTCCCTCGGGCAAATCGATCAGCTGGATAGCATCGTGCTTCGTCACGTGCTCGCTGCCTTGAATCTGAATATCAGTGGCGGTAAACAATCCAGAGTTAATCACCACGATGGCAACGACGACGAGCACGGCCAAGACGGCCAAAACGCCGCCCACGATTTTGCCTTTGCCTGTAACGACAGAAGCGGCGTCTGATGTTTTATTTGCCATCGCCCTAAGTGAAGACAACGGGTTGACGCCTTTTTTACCCGAAGGCTTCTTGGCGGTAGCCGGCACCGATGTCAGCGAGCGCGGTTTCGATGCGCCCAGCGTGCGACCCGGACGCGCCGCCTTAGTTCCTGCCGAGGGCGTAGGAGTTGCCAAAGGACGGGCAGGCTTGGCGCCCATAACAGGCTTTGACGTCACCGAGGGACGCGAGGACTTTTTTGCGGCCGGACGATTACCGAGCTGCGAGCCGACAACCGGACGACTGGTCTGTCGAGCATGCCCGACAGACTTAGAGTGCGCGACGGTATTGCGTTGAGGTTTGGCAGGCGCGCCGGAACGCCCTCCGGCGCGGCGGAAGGTGGGTTTCGATGCTCTAGAAGCCGAGGAATTTAACTTCCGGTCTGAGCTCGATGCCATACGCCTCCCTCACCTTTCCGTGCACATGTCTGATAACCGCGGCAACGTCATCGGCCGAGGCAGTTCCGTTATTAACGATAAAATTAGCGTGAACGGGCGAAACTTCCGCGCCGCCAATCGAAAAACCCTTTAATCCACAATCCTCGATAAGCTTGCCCACACTCGCATCGGGCGGGTTGCGAAAGACCGACCCGCAGGATGCGCGACCCATGGGCTGCGTACGCTTGCGCCTCGTCAGGTACCGCTCCATGCGCTCGCGAATGTCGGCCTTGGGCGCCGGTTTAAGCTTGAGCACGCACTCGAGGATAATCTCATTGCGGGGAAGGCTACATTCGCGGTAGCCCCAAGTGATCTCGGACCCCGCATAATGCTTGATACCGGATGCCGGGTCAAACGTTACGACATCCTCAACCAGCGAGCCAATCCACTCGGTCCGTGTGCCGGCATTCATAGATATCGCACCGCCAACCGAGCCAGGGATGCCAACGGCAAACTCAAGGCCCGAGAGGCTACGCGACAGGGCATCGTTGACCAGGCGCGCAAACATCACGCCCGCACCGACCGTCAGCGTACAACCGTCATCGGCAACAACCGTGCGCTGAAACTCACGTCCGAGCGAAATGACGGCGCCGCGATAACCGCCATCGGCAACCAGCAGATTGGAGCCCTTGCCGATGATGACCCACGGCACCTGCTCGCGATCGAGCACCGCCACGGCGCGGCGGAGGGCATGATAGCTATGGCACGTCACAAAGAGGTCGGCCTTGCCGCCGATACGATAGCTCGTATGACGCGCAAGGCGCTCGTCCTCGATCACATCCGTGTCGATCATGCCCGAGAGCGCCATGACGGCGTTAAACAGACCCATTAGACTTAAGCGTCTTTCTTGGCAGTCAAATACTCGATAAACTCGGGGCCGACGGTCGTAACGTCACCGGCACCCATAGTGAGCAGCAAGTCGCCCTCGCCCACCATCTGCTCGAGCTCCTGATTGAGCTCAAGACGGCTGGAGCAGTACACGACCTCCTTGCCAGGATGCTTGGCGCGCACGGTATCGGCGAGCATCTTAGAGGTAACACCCGGAATGGGCATCTCGCCAGCCGAGAACACATCAATCAGCAGCAGTTTATCGGCATTGGCAAATGCATCGGCAAAGTCGTCGCACAGGGCCTGCAGGCGCGAATAGCGGTGCGGCTGGAACACGACGTCGACGTGCTTGTAGCCCAGCGACGAAGCGGCAGCAAGCGTCGCCTTGATCTCGGTGGGGTGATGGCCGTAATCATCGACCACGGTGATGCCATCGATATCGCCCACGTGGGTAAAGCGACGACGGACGCCCTCAAAGCTCGAAAGCGCCTTGGCGGCGGCGTCGATGTCAAGGCCCAGGACATGGGCGACGGTGAGCACCGCCGTGGCGTTGAGCATGTTGTGGCGACCGGGATTACTCTTGATCTCCACAGCATGCTCAGTGCCGTCCTCAAAGCGAACGATAAAGTCGCTCTGGATGCCCTTGACATCCGGGTGCATGCAGACGATGTCGTTGCTCTCGGCAAAGCCGTAGGAAAGCACGTGACGGCCCGTCGACTTGGCGAGCTCGACCAGATGCGGGTCCTCACCGCAGACGATGACGGTGCCGTCCTCGCCCACCAGGCTCATGAATTTGGCGAAAGTCGCCTCGATCTCCTCGATACCCGAGTAGTGATCGAGGTGGTCGGCCTCGACGTTGGTCACAATGACCACGTTGGGGTTCAGGAACAGGAAGGAACTGTCGGACTCGTCGGCCTCGGCGACAAAGTAGTCGCCCGAGCCGTTCTTGCCGTTCGTGTCATAGCCCTCGACGATGCCACCGATCAGGAAGCTCGGATCCAGACCCATGCGGTCGAGCATGGTGGCGCACATCGAAGACGTGGTGGTCTTGCCATGCGTGCCGGCAACAGCGACGGTGGTGTAGCCGTGGCCCAAAGCAGAGAGCATCTTGGCACGGGGCCACACGGGAATACCAAGCTCGCGAGCGCGCACGAGTTCAGGGTTGGACTCCGGAATAGCGGTGGAGACAACAACCACGTCGGGCTTGACCTCGTCGATCGTGGCGGCCTCATGGCCCACATGCACCTTCACACCAGCGCGGGTAAGCTGGCGGATATAACGTGACGTCTTAAGGTCGGAGCCGGTAACGGCATAACCGCGCTCGTGCAGAACGAGGGCGATGCCGCTCATGCCGGCGCCGCCGATACCGATAAAGTGGGCGCTCTTAAACTCGGGCGCGGAGGTTGCAGTCTGGGAATCAGCCATGTGCTCGTGTACTCCTTGCGTAAACACTGCCTGTAACCCGTTAACTGTACCGCACCTACCGCATCAGCGCGAGGGCGACCGACGATATCCCGTCTAACTAACGCAAACCCTCTACCGCATCCGCCAGAAGAGCGGCGGCCCTATCCTGGGCCAGACCACGCGCCGCCTGACGCATGGCGTCGCGCGCCGCCGCGTCATCGACCAGGTGCAGCAGTTCATCGGCAAAGGCAGAACCGTCGATATCGGCATCGGCGCAGAGCACGCCGGCCCCAGCGTCGACCAGATAACGGGCATTGGTGGTTTGGTGGTCGGCCGTCGCATGCGGGTACGGCACGAGCACCGAAGGCACGGCGAGTGCAGCGATCTCGGCCACGCTCGATGCGCCCGAACGCGAGAGCACCAAATCGGCAGCAGCCAGCATATCGCCCATGTTGTCGATGTAAGGCTGGACGCGGTAACGCTTCGCCTCCTCGGGCGTCAGCGCCAAAGCGCGCTCGGTCTCCTCAAAGCCGTCGGCACCCGTCGAATGCAACACATAGAGGTTCTTGCGCGAAAGCAGCTCGTTTTTGAGCGAAGCCACACGCTCGTTGAGGTGCTGGGCGCCAAGTGAACCGCCAAAGACGAGCAGCAGCGTAGCGTCCTCGGGAACGCCAAGTGCCTTGCGGCCGCGAGCGCGATCGCCCTCGATCACCGAGCGACGTACGGGGTTGCCGGTCATGAGCACGTGGTCAGGGTCACCTTCGCGCTCAAAGACCGAACGCGCTGCCGGCACCGAGATGCACACGCGGGCGGCGTGGGAGTTCATCATCTTGTTGGCCAGGCCCGGAACAGAGTTCTGCTCATGCAGCAGATACGGAACGCCCGCGCCCTTGCACCACCCCAGCAGCGGAACCTCGACATAGGCACCAAAACCAATGGCGGCATCGGGCTTGCCGACCTTTGAGAAATGACTGGCGAGCGCACGCTTGGCTTTGTTGACACGCCACAGCGAGGTCAGCGCCGTCCAAGGACGGGAGCGGTCGAAGCCCGTGACCGTAATGGGCACAAAATCAAACCCAGCCTCGGGGACCAGACGACCCTCGAGCTTGCGCGACTGGCCCACGAACACAACGTGGTGGCCACGGTCACGCAGCTCTTCGGCCAAGGCGAGCGCGGGGTTGATGTGCCCGGCCGTGCCGCCGGCTGCAATAGCAACGGTCATTTTATCGGTCATGGTAGTCCCTTCGTACACGCGGTCCCTGGTCGTCGGTACGCAGACGCGCCGACGGGTCCGAGTTCAAATCGATTCGATTATATCCGCCGCCCGCGTTGCGAGGGCTGGGGCGCTGAGGACGACCTTGCGGCGCCGTTCGCTGACGCGGGCGGGCTGCCGGCTCGGTCGCAGAGCCATCCAGGACGGTAAAACCGTTACGCGAAGATCGCTCGCCGCGCACGTGGGGCACGCCGGCGGTACTCTCATCCATAACGGCAAAGCTCTCGCGGCGACGGTCGTACTCATCGCGACGGGCGCTCTCGTACGAAACGCGCAGGATCAACCCGGCAAGCATAAGCGACACAATAATCGACGAACCGCCGTAGCTAATAAACGGCAACGGTTTGCCCGTCATGGGAAACACGTTGAGGATGCCAAGCGCATTAATCAAAAACTGCACCGCGAGAATGACCGCGGAGCCAGACGCCATAAGCGCGCCCCGACGATCGGTCGCCTGCTCGGCAATGCGAAACGCCGAGTAGACCAGCATCGCAAACACCAAGAAGAACAGCACGGTTCCGACAAAACCGACTTCCTCGCCAATGATGGCCAGGATGTAGTCATTGTGCGCCTCGGGCAGATACGAGTACTTCATGGTTGAGTTGCCGATGCCACGGCCGAACAGACCGCCCGAGGCAAAGGCCATGATGGCAAGCGTGGCCTGATAGCCGTCACCATACTCGTCGGCCCAAGGGTTCAAGGCAACCTGAATACGCACCATACGGTACGGCTCTGCAACAAGCGCAATCACGATCACGAGAATGCCGAAGATTAGCACGCCGATGATAAATCTGGGGTCGAGACCCGCAAACAACGCCATGCACATGAGGGTCAACAGGATGATCAGGACAGTACCGAAATCGGGCTGGATAAAGATCAGAAAGAGCGAAATGCCCAAGTAGATGCCCATCTTGCGAAGGAATTCGTTGATGTTGCCACCGGGCGAAAAGAAACGATCAAGCATGATGGCCGAATACGCAATGGCAAATGGCTTTAAAAACTCGGAAGGCTGGAACTGAATACCGGCGATGTTGAGCCAGCGCGTGGCGCCACGGCTGCCGCTGCCCACCAAGAACACCAGAAGCAGTAGCCCCATCATGCCGATGAGGAAGATCCTGAGCACGTCTTCCCCAAACCAACTGTCCGGCAAGATGCGCACGATGGCAACCATAGCCAGCACGCCAACTCCGGCAAACGCGGCTTGTCGAAACAGAAAAAACGTCGCCGAGCCATTCTCGTGCAGCGCCTCGACCGAAGACGCCGAGTACACCATCAGCAGGCCAAAGCACACCAAGGTAAACAGGCAGGCCATGAATATCAAACGGGGGCGCATGATACGGGCGGGAACGCCGGCAATATAGCGTTCGCTAAACGTCTGCCCGCCGCGACCGGAACGCGGTGTGCTGCGCCGCGAGGAAGCACGGTCCGAGTCGGGCCTCCTCATACCTTGTCGGGGGCTCTCCTCTCTCACCGGCAACCCCTATTCCATTTGCGATTTCGCCGCAGCGGCAAGCTGGGCCACATAGTCCTTAAACACGCGGCCGCGCTCCTCATAGCCCGAGAACTCATCGAACGAAGAACAGGCAGGAGAAAGTAAGATCACGTCACCACGGCTCGACAGCGAACGGGCGACGTCCACGGCATCGCGCAGGTCATCCGCCTGGGCGATATCCACATCGCCATCGACATCGGCCTCGTCCATAGCGGCGGTGAAGCGCTCGCGCGCATCGCCAAAGCAGACGACCGAGCGTACGTTATCCATAACAACGCGTGCGAAGTCCGTGAGCGGCGTGCCCTTATCGTGGCCGCCGAGCAGCAAGATCACGTCGTCATCGGGAAATGCCGTCAGTGCCTTCTCGACCGCATCGGTGTTGGTCGCCTTGGAATCGTTGACGTAGCGCACGCCGTCAATCTCGCCACACGGCTCCACGCGGTGCTCGAGCGGCTGGAACGAGGCCAGACCGCGGCAGACGCCATCGACATCGGCACCGACTGCCAGGGCAGCCGTGGCAGCGCACAGGGCATTGATAACATTGTGATGGCCCGAGATCTTGAGCTCGGATGTAGCGATGAGCGGGGTCTCGACGCCCTTCAGGCGCACGATCATCTTGCCATCGCGCACAAAGGCGGCATCCTCGCCCTCAGGCTCGTCAAAGGCAACCTTGCAGATGCGACGACCCGGCGTGTAAATGTACTCATCGAACTCGTGAATGCCGGCGTCTTCGACGTCGACAACCACCAGATCGTCATCGACCATATTGGCAAACAGTTTAATCTTGGCAAGCGCGTAGTTCTTATGGCTCTTATGCCAGCCCAAGTGGTCGGGAGTGATGTTGAGCAGCACCGCCACGCGGGGGTGGAGCTCGGTGGTCGTAGCAATCTGATAGCTCGAGAGCTCGGCCACAAACCACTCGTTATGGGCTCGGCCGTCAATCTCGTTGACCGGCGGCTCGCCGATGTTGCCGACAGCTACACTGGCCTCGCCGGCAGCCTTGAGCAGATAATCAGTCAGCGACGTGGTGGTCGTCTTGCCGTTGGTGCCCGTGATGGCAATCCAGTTATCGGGTGACAGGCGATAGGCAAACTCGGGCTCACCCATAATCTGGGCGGCATGCTCGCGCCCGGCCTTAAAGAAGCCCGAGAACTCCGAGATGCCCGGGCACGTCACGCATACGTCATAGACGCCCTCGACCTGTTCGGTCCCATAGACAAACGCCGCACCAGCAGCCTCGAGCGCACGCGTGGCGTCATTGGGCTCAGAGGTGCCGCCGCCATACACGGTAACGGCGCTCACGCGCTCGGGATGCGCCAGCGCCCAGCGGGCGACATCGAGACCGGATTTGCCCTGACCCAAAACGAGCAGGCTAAAGACATCAGCAAGAGGCATGAAAGACCACTATCCCAACTGGAAGAACAGAGCAAGGCCAACGGCACCAAAGGCCGCAGCGATAATCCAAAAACGGATGACGACCTTGGTCTCGGCCCAGCCCTTCTTTTCGAAATGATGATGGATGGGCGCCATAAGGAAGACGCGCTTGTGCGTAAAGTGGAAATAGACAACCTGAATCATGACCGACAGGGTCTCAACGATAAACAGGCCGCCGATGATGAGGGAAACGACTTCGGTGTTGGCCATGATGGACGTGCAGGCAAACGCGGCGCCCAGGGCAAGCGAGCCGGTATCGCCCATAAAGATGCTCGCCGGATAGCAGTTGAACCACAGAAAGCCCAAGCAGGCACCGGCACATGCGGTGCAGAAGATGGACAGGTTCACGTCTCCGTGCAAAAACGCCATGGCAGCCATGGCGAGCATGGCAATCATGGAGGTGCCACCAGCAAGACCGTCAAGGCCATCGGTCAGGTTCACGGCATTAGAAAGACCGGCGATCATCAGCCAGCAAAAGACAATGTAGAGCCACGGGAACGAAAGGCCGCAGATGGTGGTCGAAAGAACACCGAGGTCAATCGTCAGGCCGCCGGGAAAACGAATCTCGGGGGCGACGCCGCACCAGTTGACGGCAAGTACCGTAAAGGTGACACAGATAATGGTTAGGCCGATCATCTTGGCATGAGGCGTCAGACCGAGCGAGCGCCCATGCGTAACGGAAGTCAGGTCGTCGATCAGGCCCAGCACGCCGGTCGCCAGCGTGGCGAGCAGCACGAGCACGAGCTCGGTGGTGAGCTTGCCCATCAGCAGGCAGGTCAGCGAGATCGCGACGAGAATGACAACACCACCCATGGTGGGCGTTCCCTGCTTAACCAAATGACGCTTGGGGCCGTCGGCACGAACCTGCTGGCCGATACCCTCGACCTTGAGCAGCTTGATCCACCACGGCATGAGCAGCAGCGCAATGGCAGCGGCGATGCCAAGCCCCAAAAAAGCCTGATACGTTGGATACGAGGGATTGCCGAACATGGGCTAGCACACACCTTCCACAAAGCGGTCGAGCTCAACAAAGCGGGAACCCTTGACCAGTACAACATCATGTTTTTCAAGCGCGCCGCCCATGCGGTCGAGCACCTGCTGATAATCGGAGAACACCTGGATGCGGTCCTCGTCCATGCCCATCATGCGCGCGGCATCGGCCATAAGCTGGGCCAGCTCACCACCCACGCACGCCAGCATGTCGAGCTTCTTGGCGGCGGCATAGGCGCCCACGAGCTCATGCATGCGAGGAGCCTCATCGCCCATCTCGCCCATCTCGCCCAGGATCGCCATACGAGACCCCGTGCACGAAAGCGAGCACAGCAGATCGAGGCCAGCAGCCATGGATTCGGCACTGGCGTTATAGGAATCGTCGATGACGCGGGCACCGCTCTTGGCGCGCTTGATCTCCTGGCGGTGACCGGTGATCGTGAGGCCTCTAAAGGCAGCATCGATCTGCTCGGGCGTCACGCCCAGGCGATAGGCAACCGCGGCGGCCTTAACGGCATTAGGAACGGACTGCACGCCGGGGATGGCAAGCATGGTATCGATCGTCTCACCCTGGCCAAAATCGAGCGTAAAGACCGGACGGCCCTCGTCATCAACACGAATGTCGCGGGCACGGACCTCATCATCGTCCGAGACGCCGGCCAGCATCACGTCGATACCAGCAGGCTGGGCGAACGTATCGCGAATGAACGGCGTAAAGTCGTCCTCGCCGCCCAAAACCAGCAGCGGCAAGAAGTCGCCAGCGGCGCACATACCCTGGACAATCTCGGCCTTAGCGCGGGCGATGTTCTCGCGGCTACCCAAAATGCCGATATGAGAGGTACCAATCTTGCTCACGACGGCAAGGTTGGGATTGGCGGACTGGGACAGGCGCTCGATCTCGTGGAAATGGTTCATGCCCATCTCGAGCACCAGGACCTCGGTATCGGCCGGAGCGGAAAGCACCGTGAGCGGCATGCCGATCAGGTTATTGAAATTGCCCTTGGTGGCCCAGACACGATAGCGCTTGGCGAGCACGGCGGCGAGCACGTCCTTGGTCGTCGTCTTGCCGATGGAACCGGTAATACCAACGACCAGGCAGCCAAGCTCCAGGCGATACGTGTGCGCCAAACGCAGCAGAAACTCCTCGGGATCATCGGTCAGCAGGATGGCGCACCCCTTGTCCTGCGCCAGCGAGACCAGCTCGGCCTCGGGCTCACGCGTCATCACGACGGCGCCGGCACCCGACTGGACGGCACGGGAAGCAAAATCATTGCCGTCGACGTTTTCACCGGGAAAGGCGACGAAAATCGTCCCTTCCTCGACCTGGCGCGAGTCGATAACGCACCCGCGGCATACCCGATCGGCTTCTCCCGTCACGGTTCGGGCCCCTGTTGCGGCCGCGAGGTTGTTGACGGCGATCTCTATCATTGCAGCTCCCCTGTAAACCTAATAATGCTATCGGCGTATTGTATCCCAGCGCCGCACATGCGTGGTGCAGGGCATGTGAACACCCTCATATGGGACAACAAACAACGCCCCAAAGATTGTAACCCCCTACTTCGTGTGCGGGATACCCAGCACGTCGAGCGCGTTGGCCATAATGGACTGGAACGGCACCGCAGCGGCATCTGAACCGCTCGGCGTTCCGTCGAGCGTGATATAGCACAGCACTTTGGGCGATTGTGCCGGCGCAAAGCCCATAAAGGACGACATGTAGTTCTCCTTGAGGTAGCCGCCGTTCTCGTCGGCACGTTCGGCCGTACCGGTCTTACCCGCCACGTCATAGCCGTCAACCGCGCCGCCAACGCCCGTACCCTCGGACACGACCGTCTGCATGCACGATGTCACCTGGGATGCGGCATCCTCAGAAATCGCGCGCTCGCCTTCGCCCCAGTCCTTCTCGTCGCCCTTGCTGGACTTATAGAAGTGCGGTGTCATCATCACGCCGCCGTTGGCGATGCCGCCCACGGCACGTGCGATCTCAATTGGCGAGACGGACAGTGCCTGTCCAAAGCTCATCGAGCCCAGCGTGGCGCCGTCATACTGGTCACGCTCCTTGACGATACCCAGGCTCTCGCCCGGAAAATCGACACCCGAGCTGTGACCGATGCCCCACTTGTCCACATAGGCGGCAAAGTCGTCGGCACCGATCTTGCGCCCCACTAGGACAAAGCCCACATTGGACGAACGGCGCATCATCTCGCGCACATCCATGGTCATGCCATAGTCGCGCTTATCGGCATCGGTAACGGTATCGTCGCCCACCTTGATGCTCGCCGGCACCTCAAACGACGTACTCGATCGCACGACGCCCAAGTCGAAGCCGGCGCCCGCCACGAGCGTCTTAAAGACCGAGCCGGGCTCGTAGGCGTCAGTGACCAGGCGCAGGTTCATATCCTCGGTCTTGGCGTTCTCCAGATCGGTCTGGTCGTAGGTCGGGTACGAGCAGGCTGCGAGAATTTCACCGGTCGTGGGGTCGGTGACCAAAGCCGAGCCGTTCTTGGCCTTTGTCTTCTCGACAGCCTCTGTCAGAGCATCCTCAGCCGCACGCTGGATATTGACGTCGAGCGTCGTCACGATATCAACGCCGTCGACCGCAGCCACCTTTTTATAGGCACCGCCCGCGATATAGCTGCCGTCCCTCGCGCGCTCGCGTACGAGAGAACCGTTCGTGCCGGTCAGAAGCTTGTTGTATTGCTTTTCGAGACCCGTCAAGCCGTCGTTGTCCACATTCACTACACCCAGCACCTGCGATGCCAGATTGCCGTATGGATATACGCGCTTCATGGCCTGCTCAAAAAGCACGCCGGGCAGATTCTTCTTCTCCAGCGCCGCAGCATCGTCTTCGTCCACCTGGCGCTTGATATACACCCAGGTGCCATCGGACTCGACGAGCTTGCGGCAGGTCTTTTTATCGATTCCAGTTGCCTTGACCAGCGCCGACACCGTCTTGTCGACATCCTCGACAAGCTGCGGGTTCACGGCGATGTTGCGACATTCGACCGACGACGCCAGCACGTTGCCGTTGCGGTCGTAGACGGTGCCACGTTTGGCATAGAGGGTCTGCGCAAGCAGGCGGCGCGCATCGGCACGCTCGCGCAGTTTATCGGCTTCGACAATTTGATAGTCGGCAAGGCGAAAGACGCCCAAGCCCAAGCCAAGCCCAATGAATCCCATGACGGCTTTGCGGCGAGGCAGAGGCGCGCCTGTGAGCCATTCGGTCGACGAACTCTTGCGCGACCTGGTGTTATGCACTTGAGGGCCGCCCGAGCCGCGAAGTCGCGACGCCGGGTCGTTGCCACGGGACTGCCCGGCGTTGTAAGATTGCCGACCCGTTCCTTGATAACCAGAACGTCCCCGCGACGAGGGACGTCCAGAACCGCGGCCCCCATCGGAACCGCGGCGATAGTCATTTGTCATACTCAGCTACCGTCTTGCTACTGAGCGGTCGCGGTCGCGTTGGCGCCCGCGGCTGCATCCTGCGAAAAGTCAAGTGTAACGCTCTCGCTGGGCTCCACCATGCCATAAGCGCCCGCAAGGTCGCGAATGCGCGTGTCGGCGCCATAGACCGAATGCATGACCTCCAGGTCGGAGCTCTCATCGGTCGCCTTTTCGAGCGTGTTGGTAAGCTCGGCGTTGCTGTTGAGCACCTGGGCCGTAACGCCGGCGAGCGCCACGCGGGCGACGCCGATCGTCATGAAGATAGCCGCAATGATGCAAAACGTTTTAAGAACGCTCATGAAAACCGGGCTTACCGCCTGGTTTGCCTGACGGCCCGCGCCCGTGTAGACATCAAAGCGCGGCGTGCGCTGCTCACGGGGAGCAACGGGGGCCTGCGGCGTCTCACGATAGGCGGGCATGGCGTTCATATCATAGGCGAGTGCTGCGCTTGAAGTGTTGTAGCCCATGATATGCCGCCTCCCATCCCGAGTACGTTGGTAGTGTGTTTAAGCTTCGTTTATGGTGCGAGCGGGAGGTCCAATATCGCGCGGTCGCGCCTACAGACGCTGCGCCACGCGGATTTTGGCTGATCTCGCCCGAGGGTTGCGCTCAACCTCATCAGGCTGGGCAACCAAGGGTTTGCGGGTGATGACCTTGAGTATCGGCACGTTGCCGCACACGCACACCGGAATCTCCGGCGGACACGTGCACCCCTGGCTCATCTCCTTAAAGTGGTTCTTTACGATACGGTCCTCGAGCGAGTGATACGAGATGACGCAGATACGTCCGCCCGGGTTGAGCCACCTGGTGGCGGCATCAAGCCCTCGTTCGAGCACATCGAGCTCGTGATTGACCTCGATGCGAATGGCCTGGAAACTTTTCTTGGCCGGGTGTCCGCCATGCCGACGAGCGGCAGCCGGGATACCCGCCTTGATGATCTCGACAAATTGGCCGGTGGTTTCGATCGGTTCTTGCTCGCGGCGGCGCACGATCTCGCGCGCGATCTGCGAGGCAAACTTCTCTTCGCCGTAGACGCGTAGAATCCGGGCGAGGTCGTGTTCGTTATAGGTGTTGATGACCTCAGCTGCGTTTAAGGTGTTATTACCCGGATCCATCCGCATGTCCAATGGGGCGTCCTCGTTATACGAAAAGCCCCTGCCAGGGATATCGAGTTGCGGTGACGAAACGCCCAAATCGAACAGGAAGCCATCGACCCCGGGCACCTCGGCCGAGCAAAGCAGCTCGTCCAAGTCGCCGAAGTTGCCCTTCAGCAGCTGGTGCGGAACTCCGGGAACCTCGCGGTCCAGACGGGCGCCAGCGGCCTCGAGGGCCATGTCGTCCTGATCGACGCCGAGCAAAAGGCCCGTCTCCCCCACCTGCGCGGCCATCTTTACCGAATGGCCGGCACCGCCAAGGGTGCAATCGCAGACAACGGAGCCGCTCTTTAGCCGCAGCGACTCAAGCACTTCGCCGAGCATGACAGGTTCATGCCGATATTCTTGTGTCAAGATCCCACGCTCCATCCGTTACCCGTGCCTTGCCCTTACGAGAAGAAGAGGTCCAGCAGGGCCTCATCGTCATCGTCCTCATCGGCCGCGGCGCGATCCCAAACCTCAAGGTGGTCGTAGTTGCCCACAACCGTGACCTCGCGGTCGAGGTTCGCCTGCTTGCGGAGAGACTCGGAAAGACCGATACGACCGGCGCCGTCCACGTCCATCGACGTGGTGCGCTTGTTGATCGCCCTCATGAGCTTCTGGTCGTTAATGTCACGCGGGTTAAAACCCTCGTGGCCCTCACGACCCGCGAAGAGTCCTTCGACCCACTTATCGAAGGCCTCGGCAGAGAACACGTACAGAGCATCGACATCCAGGGCTTTGAACACGCGAACGTGCTCTCCAAGTTCCTCGCGAAGGGGTGCAGGCAGGGACAGACGACCTTTTGCATCGAGATTGCGCTCGTATGCACCAGTCATTCCCATGTGCGCCCTCCCCTCGGTTACTCAGATGGCACGTACACGGGGAACCACCCCGCCTGTCGACGT
Source organism: uncultured Collinsella sp. (assembly GCA_902464575.1). GTDB lineage: Bacteria > Actinomycetota > Coriobacteriia > Coriobacteriales > Coriobacteriaceae > Collinsella. Next base: position 46 of record CABQJU010000040.1, on the reverse strand, counting down.
CATTAATAATATGGGGAACCGCCCCATTTTTCAACACCTTTCCCCA
>CABQJU010000039.1:0-16273 GCA_902464575.1 uncultured Collinsella sp. | reverse complement strand
CTTCCTGAGCTTGCCGATCTCGGAAGGCACGTGCAGACCTTTCGTCATGGCCTCCTACCTTTCTTTCGGGCCTTACTGGCCGAATGTATCAGCGCCCCTCCGTATGGGACGCTGCTTGCTGACAGCTCTAGTTATATCCAAAAACCACCTGCAATTCCACCTCGCCCCCGAACGGTCAGCAAAGTGCGATGAACGGTATATCGCATATGATTCCCCCATGATGCACTTCGGTTCTCTAAAGCAGGTTTTCAAAGGTAAATGTTCTTTTTTCTAAGGAATTAAGCTAGATTGCACAAATATTTTCATGTTTAGGAATTGCATAGCTAAAACGGTTTTCTGCATATATATGTCGTTTGTCCATGATTCAATTTGGATTCGATTATATTCAGCTCGCAATCATTCTTATTCATACATCCTCACCAGTTGAGTATGGATATAGATTGTTTCCAAACGAGTTGGACAGTTAGTTGCATGCCTTGGCAGCGTAAGAAGTAGGTAAAGATACCGTTCACGCGATACGTCCGTGCCAGCGGTCGACTAAATTGAGACAATAGTGAAAAGTGTTAGGCTACCGTCCTCTGTGGGGACCGAACGGACAGATGCATATGCCGAGCAAAATCGAAAAGAAGCAAGCCGCCGCAAAGCTGCGCAAACCGCCGCGCGACTTCTCGTACACGCAAAACCGAGAGCTTAGCTGGCTGCGCTTTGACAACCGCGTGCTTGACGAAGCCTTCGATGAGACCGTTCCGCTGTTCGAGCGTCTAAAGTTCGTGTCGATTTTCGAGTCCAACCTCGACGAGTTTCTCATGGTGCGCGTGGGCGGCCTGTCCGATCTGGCAGAGCCCAAAAAACAACCTGTCGACAACAAGAGCAATATGACCGCCTCCGAACAGGTCGATGCTGTCATGGCCGAAATGCCCGGGCTCCTTACCCGTTGGGAGTCCATCTTTAAGAGCATCGAGGGCAAGCTCGACACCTTGGGCGTTCACCGCGCCCGCATCGATTCGCTTACGCCCGAGGAGCGCACCTTTGTAACCCGCTACTTCCAGGCCTACGTGTCGCCGGTCATCTCGCCGCTGGTCATCGATCCGCGCCACCCCTTCCCCAACCTGCGCAATGGCGCGCTCTATCTGGCCTGTGGTCTGGACGGCGCCACCGACGAGGAGAGCCTGCTGGGCCTTATCGAGATTCCCGCCTCGATGAACCGCGTGGTCGAGATCCCCTCGCCCACCGGCACCTACTCCTACATCTTGCTCGAGGACGTCATCCTCGCCTGCCTGGACAGCTGCTTTGGCTCCTATAAGCCGCTGGATCGTGCGCTGATCCGCGTCACCCGCAACGCCGACATCGATCCGGACGGCGAGGGCGTCGAAGAGGAAGAGGACTACCGCCAGCACATGAAGCGCATCCTCAAGAAGCGCCTGCGTCTGCAGCCGGTAGTGCTCGCGGTCTCGGGGTCGCTCGAGAAGGCAACGCTCAAGACCATCCGCAAGGCGCTCGAGCTTTCGCGCCGCTCTGTCTTCACCTGCGATATCCCGCTCGACCTGGGCTACGTCTTTGGCATTGAGGGCAAGATTCCCGAGCACCTGCGCAACGAGCTGCTCTTTACGCCGTTTAAGCCGCAGCCCAACCCCACCATCGACATGACCCGCTCCATCCGCGAGCAGGTGCTGCAGCACGACAAGCTGCTCTTTTATCCCTATGAGGCCATGAACCCGTTCTTGGACCTGGTGCACGAGGCCGCCTATGACCCCGAGTGCATCTCGTTGCGCATCACGCTCTACCGCGTGGCCAAGCAGAGCCGCCTGTGCGAGTCGCTGATCGATGCCGCCGAGAACGGCAAAGAGGTCACGGTGCTCATGGAGCTCCGCGCGCGCTTTGACGAGCAGAACAACATCGAGTGGGCCGAGCGCCTGGAAGAGGCCGGCTGCACCGTCATCTACGGCTCCGAGGGCTTTAAATGCCACTCCAAGATCTGCCAGCTCACCTATCGCGAGGGCATGGCGCTCACCCGCCTCACGCTTTTGGGCACCGGCAACTTTAACGAGAAGACGGCCAAGCTCTACAGCGACTTTATGCTCATGACCGCCCATCCCGGCATCGGCGAGGACGCCAACCTGTTCTTCCGCAATCTGTCGCTGGGCAACCTGCGCGGCGACTACCGCTTCCTGGGTGTGGCGCCCGTCGGACTGAAACCGCTCATCATGCGCGGGCTTGACCGCGAGATCCAGCGCGCCCTTGCCGGCGAGCCCGCCCGCCTGTTCTTTAAGCTCAACTCGCTGACCGACCGCGAGGTTATCGACAAGATCGCCGAGGCATCGTGTGCCGGCGTGCGCGTGGACATGATCATCCGCGGCATCTCGTGCCTCAAGCCCGGTGTTCCGGGCAAGACCGAGAACGTGCATGTCCGCTCCATCGTCGGACGCTTTTTGGAGCACGCCCGTGTTTACGCTTTTGGCGTGGACTCGGACATGATCTATCTGAGCTCGGCAGACATGATGACACGCAACACCGAGCACCGCGTGGAGATCGCCTTCCCCGTGCTCGACCCCACCTGCCGCGCCCTGGTACACGAGTACATGGGTATGCAGCTGCGGGACAACGTGAAGGCCCGCAGCCTCACGAGCGACGGCACCTGGGTTCCCGTGGAACGTGCAGAGGGCGAGAAACCCTTCAACTCGCAGGAAGCCCTGCTGGAGCGTGCCTATCGCAACGCCGAGGCCGCGCCCGAGCCCGTCATTGAGGCGAAACCTGCCCCCGAGCCCGAGCCGCAGCCGGTAGCACCCAAGGTCCAAGAGGTCCAGGCGACCGTCATTGAGCCCGAGCCTGCACCTGCACCTCGGCCCGAGCCGCAGGTCACCAAGCCCGCACCCGAGACGAGTGCCCGTCGCGATAAGCCCGCTGGCAAGACCAAGGCCATCGAGCGCCATCGCCCCGGCCGCGTGCGCATGGGCCTGGGTCTGATCGGCCTGGGTCTTAAGACGCTCATTACCGGCAAGACGAAATAGTCGTTTGTAGAAGCAGTTTGTAGAAGCGCCCCGCATTTGAGGAAAGCCTCGGATGCGGGGCGCTTTTCCCTGCTACCATGGTGCGAACAACAACGCGAATGACAGGCAGGAATATGAAGCTCACTATAGAATCGATGACCTACGGCGCCGACGGGCTGGCGCACGCCGACAACGGCAAGGCCGTCTTTGTGCAGGGCGCCGTGGCAGGCGACACCGTCGAGGCCGAGGTCGTACAGGACGGCAAGTCGTTCATGCGTGCCCGCACCACCGAGATTCTGGAGCCAAGCCCCGATCGCATTCAGCCTCCCTGCCCCTTCGTGGGCATCTGCGGCGGCTGCTCGTGGGGCAATCTCTCACGCACGGCACAGCTCGCCGCCAAGGAGCAAAACCTGCGCTCCACGCTCGAGCGCATCGGCAAGTTCGCTCCTGAGCAGGTCGATGAGTTGGTACAGCCCATCTGCCACACCAAGGACGACTGGGGCTACCGCAATAAAATCGAGCTCGAACCGACCGTCGTCAACGGTCGCGTGCGCCTTGGCATGCACGGTGTCGACCCCAGCAAAATCGTGACCGTCGATACGTGCCCGCTGTTCGATAAGCGCTTCCCGAAGGCGCTCAAATCGGTCGTCGGCGCACTCAACTATCTAAGCGGCAGCCATGACTTGGGGCTCGAACGCGTGGGCATTCGCGCATCGCGCCGCACCAAGGCACTCGAGGTCGCACTCTGGACGCCCACAGGCTCTTTTCCGCGCTCGCAGGTCTCCCGCGTGCTGGCGGACGCCGCTCATCCCACGAGCATCGTGCGCGTGATGAGCAAGGGCGAAAAGAAGGCCCGTCGTGTCTCCAAGGTCGAAATGCTCGCCGGAGAGGGCTCATGGACCGAGAATATCGCCGAGGGTCAGATGCGCTTGTCTGCCCCGTCTTTTTTCCAGGTCAACACCAAGGGTGCCGAGATTTTGATCGATCTTGTCATGGAAGCGCTCGACCCGCAGGAAGACGAGCTTGCCGTGGACCTGTACTGCGGTGCCGGCACCTTTACCCTGCCGCTCGCCCGCCGCTGCGACTTTGTCGCCGCCGTCGAGGCCTACGGCCCCGCCGTGCGCGACCTGCGCCGTAACCTGGAGATCAACAAGCTCGATAACGTCGACGTCATTGGCGGAGACGCGGTGCGCGAGTTCCCCGACCAGGATGCCGACGTCTTGGTGGTCGACCCGCCGCGTGCAGGCCTCGCCCCCGAGGCGATCGACCTTATCGCCAGCACGAGTGCTCGCGATGTCGCCTACGTGAGCTGCGACCCGGCCACCCTGGCGCGCGATCTCAAACGCTTTGTCGAAGAAGGCACCTTCTCCCCCGTAAAGATCACGCCAGTCGACCTGTTCCCACAAACCTTCCACTGCGAGACCGTCGTCCACCTTAAGCGCAACTAGCCACTTAATCATTGCTCAGAAAAATCATTGGGAAATCGAGCGTGGCAAGCGGAGGTCTTCGGGGTATAAGACGGCTAATTGTATGCCGCCTATGAAAGGAACCCTCATGCCCAGCGTTGCCGTTCTCGCCGCCGATGGCTTTGAAACTATTGAATGCTTGACCATGGTCGATGTCATGCGTCGCGGCGGCGTACGTGCCACGCTCGTCTCGATCATGCCCACGCGTGAGGTCGTAAGTTCGCTGCAGATCCCCGTGACCTGCGATGCGCTCTTTGATGAGATCGACTTTGACGAATACGACTGTGTCGTGCTGCCCGGCGGCCTACCCGGTGCTACCAACCTGCGCGCCGATCAGCGCGTCTGCGACGTGGTCCGCGAGTTCGCCGCAACCAAGCACGTCGCCGCCATCTGCGCCGCCCCGTTTATCCTGGGCGAGCTCGACCTGCTCGAGGGGCGCCATGCCACGTGCTTCCCTGGCTTTGAGAAAAGCTTCCCCGAAGGCGCCTATACCGGCGAGAAGGTCACGCAAGACGGCAACATCATCACTGCCAGCGGCATGGCACAGTCACTCCCCTTTGCATTGGAGCTGCTGCGCACGCTCGCCGGCGACAAGGCCGTCGAGAAGGTTGCCGAGGGCATTCAGCTATGATTTTGGCTTCGCAATCACCGCGCCGCATCGACTTGATGCGCGAGGCGGGCTATGACATTCGCATCATTCCTGCCGATATCGACGAAACGCCGTTTGATGGCGAGGCCCCGCTTACGCTCGTTGAACGCTTAGCACGCGCAAAAGCCGCCGCCGTTGCCGCCGAGCATGCCGAGCCCAATGAGCTGACGGTCGCGGCCGACACCATCGTCACCTTTGACGGCAAGATTCTGGGCAAGCCGGCAACCGAGGACGAGGCGCGCACCATGCTCCGTGAGCTTTCGGGCCGCACGCACCAGGTCGCAACCGGCGTCTGCATCGTTAAGGCAGGCGATACGGCCGCCCCGCATGCCGCCGAGAGCCTGTCCTTTGTCGATGTGACCGACGTGACGTTCTACGAGCTCACCGACGAGCAGATCGAGCACTACGTCGCCTCGGGTGAGCCCATGGACAAGGCCGGCGCCTACGGCATTCAGGGCACAGGAGGACGCATGCTCGTGCACGATATTTCGGGCGACTTCTATAACGTGGTGGGCCTACCCATCGCCCGCGTCGCGCGCGCGATTCAAAAACTCTCGTAATTGCATCTGGCGCTGGGTATCCCCCGGCGCCTACAATTTTGGCGTACCGTACGGATCCCGACCGGGCACAAGGCGCGGCGGAAAACCGATAGGAGTTAAACATGGATACACTGCTCGAGGCCATTGACGTCTGCGATGTCGATGGCTTTTGCTATGGCAACTATACGGACGAGGAGGCCGGCACCGGTTGCACCGTAATCGTGGCACCCGAGGGCGCCACCGGCGGCGTTGACGTTCGCGGCGGTGCTCCAGCATCGCGCGAAACCGACCTGCTGCGACCCGAGAACACCGTCGACAAGGTCCACGCCGTCTGCCTTTCGGGTGGATCGGCCTTTGGCCTCGAGGCTGCAAGCGGCGTCGCTCGCGAGCTTGAGAGCCGCGGCATCGGCCTTCCCGTCGGCCCCACGCAGGTGCCCATCGTGTGCTCCAGCTGTATCTTCGACCTCGCCTATGGCGACCCGACCGTGCGCCCCGACATTGAGGCCGGCATCGCCGCCGTGCGCGAAGCGCTCGACCACACCCCCGCCACGCTCGAGCAGGGCAACGTGGGCGCCGGCACCGGCGCCACTGTAGGCAAGCTCATGGGGCCTGCCACCTGCATGAAGGCCGGCCTTGGAACTGCTGCCGTGGCGCTCGGCCCCGTCAAGGTGGGCGCCGTGGTCTCGGTCAACGCCTGCGGCAACGTCGTCGACCCCTTCACCGGCGAGTGGGTCGCCGGTATGCGCGCCGCAGCCGATAGCGACCAGATCGTCGACATGGAACTCGCAGCCTTTGCCGCCGCCGGATCCATGCAGATGCCGCTCGACCGCACCAACACCACCATCAGCTGCATCGTCACCAACGTGGAACTCACTAAGGCACAAGCCACCAAGGTCTCCCAGATGGCCGCAGACGCCTACGCACACGCCATCCGTCCCACGCACACCACCAACGACGGCGACACCATCTACACCCTCGCCAGCGGCAAACTGGGCGCCCAGGCAAGCGCCGCCGTTCCCCTAGACCTGCTGGGCATGCTCGCCGTAAGGGCCTTGGAAACCGCCATCGTAAACGGAGCCAAAACCGCCAAAACCTCCCACGGCATCCCCGGCGCCGCGAAGTAGCCTAACCTGACCGGTTGCCCGGTGGGGCTTGGTTATGTTTGCTGCTCTACAGTCCTGGCTCGCACGAAGAGCACATTAAGTGCTCTTCGGCTCGTGCGGAACTCGCGACAAACATAACCAAGCCCCACCGGGCAACCTACCAACCAGATTCTTTTCAGCCCAGGCCCCTGTGTACCGCGCGTCGAAGATCTTCAAATTCAGGCAGCCTGACAATCGATTCTTATAGCAGAGGCCCCTTGGCCTTTAGTTTGATACAAGTTCCGCACGAGCCGGAAAGCACTTAATGTGCTTTCCGTGCGAGCAGGACTGTTCGCAGTAGCAAACTAAAGGCCAAGGGGCCCAGTCAACCTATCAGCAGCGATTACTCGGCAGCTAGTTGAATTTGAAGATCTTTGAGGCAAGACGGTATAGGCCGAGTGTGGTTTTGTCTCCGGCCCGTCCGCGCAGATTGGTGAAGAACCCGACCACGCCGTAGCGGGCACGACGATACATGCGCTCGTCGTAGGCCTTCAAATCATTCCACAGCATCTTTAGGCGCTCGTCGGCGCAATCTTCCTCGGAAAGCTTGGTAAGCACCGAGCAGATCGCCATCATCATGGTGAAGTAGCCCATCATGTACGAACGCAGGCGCGACGACTCAACATCGCTGTACAGGTGGTACGACTCCATCATGATACGCGTAACACGGAACTGCTGGTCCAGACGCTTGACCATCGTTGCCTCGTTGACGCTCTGACCTTCGCGGCCGATAAAGTAGCGGTAGAGGTCGATGTCGGCGTAGTACATGGTCTTGCAACGCGGCAGTGGCACGTAGGCGTAGATGTTGTCCACATAGAACGTGTGCGGCGGCATGGGAAGGTTGGACTCGCGCAGCACATCCGTGCGATAGCACAGGCTGTGCATGAGTAGGTTCTGGTCCAGGCGGAAATGACCGATCTGATCCCAGGAAAAGATCTTTTTGCGCGGCAGGGCAAATTTGTAGCCAATAGCGGTATGCGTGCCCTCGTAAACCTTCTCGTACACGTAGTTCGAGATAAACAGGTCGACGCGCTGGTCGCGCTCCTCAAAGCCACGCAGAATCGACAGCATGGTCGAAAGCGCCGCACCGTCGAGCCAGTCGTCCGAGTCGACAACCTTGTAGTAGGTGCCCTGCGCCTCGCGCAGGCCCGAAAGAACGGCAATGCCGTGGCCGCCATTCTCCTGGTGCACCGCGCGGATGATACCGGGATAACGGGCCTCCCACTCGTCGGCCTTGGCGGCCGTCTCGTCCTTGGAGCCATCGTCCACCACGATAATCTCGATATCGGTGGCGTAATTGCTCCCCTCCAAGATGGAGGTGATGCAATGGTCCATGTCCTTGGCGGCGTTATACGAGGGAATACCGAATGTTATGACTTTATGCATGGCAGGCGATAATCTCATCCGAAAGATCGAGGGCGGAATTGGTCACGGCGTCCATATCGTAGTAACGATACTCGGCCAGACGACCCACCGGGTGGAAGTTCGTAAGGTTCTGGACGCGCTCAAGATAGCGCTCGTAGAGCTCACGGTTCTCGGGCTCAAGAATGGCGTAGTACGGCGTCTCACCCGAGCCGGGCGTATAGGCTTTGGAGTACTCCTTCATGATGGTGGTCTTGCCGGGCAAGACCTGACCGGTCATGTTCTTGAACTCGGTGATACGCGTGTAGTCCTCGCTCGTGGTGTAGTTGACGGTGCCCACAGGCTGGAACTGGTCCATATCGAGCGTCTCGAACTTCATATCGAGCGTGCGGTACGGCAGCGCGCCCAGGTCGAGGTTGAACAGCTCGTCGAGTGGACCGGTGTAGACGATCTCGCCACCATAGACCTTGCCGTCGATCTTGACGGTGGTCTCGTCGATTTCAAAGAGGTCACGGGCGTCCACGTCGCAGAATACGTCGATCAGATCGTGATCGAGCATATGTTCGAACAGCGCGGTATAGCCGTCCTGCGGCATGCCCTGGAAAGGAGCCTGCGGGAAGTAGCGATCGTCATCGCCCACAAAGACGGGAACGCGGCCGGTGATCGAGGGGTCGATCTGATCGGGCGTCTGGCCCCACTGCTTCATGGTGTAATGCAAAAAGACGTTCTCATAGACATAATCGGCGACCTCGGCAAGATCCGGGTCGTTCTTCTTGCGCAGCTCCATAATGGGCACCTTGACGTCCTTGCCAAAGGTCTCCACGAGCTTTTGGTACAGTTCCTCGCCGCGCTCATCGCCAAAGGCAAGCTTAAGGCTCGCATGGTTAAAGGGCACGGGCATAAGGGTACCGTTGATGTTGGCGAGCACCTTGTGCTGGTAGTCCGTCCACTTGGTGAAGCGCGACAGGAAGTTATGCACGCGCTCGTTAAAGGTATGATAGATATGAGGACCATACTCGTGGACCAGGATTCCCGCCTCGTCAGTGCAGTCGAAGGCATTGCCCGCAATGTGGCTACGGCGCTCCAAAACGGCAACACGATAGCCGATGGTTTCGGCAAGACGGCGGGCGCAAACGGCACCGGCATAACCGGCGCCGACAACGATCATGTCGTACGCACCGGCATTAAAGCCTTCAGGCAGGCCTGAGGTAATCTGCATCGATACTCCTTGTCAAAAGCCACACGCTTTTTAACTGGGCTTTTTCTCGAACATACGTCGAGACATATTTATCAGAGCGATTATAGCGCTAATGCGTCCTATAATGAGCTTGCCACACAAGGAAAGCTCAAGCACCGCGGCGTACATTATTGAAAGGTAAACCCGCTAGCAGCGGGTTTATTCGTGTACAGCCGGGCGCCTGGAGCTTAGCGAAACGCTTGTAAGGAGTAACATGAGCGATTTCCTAAACCGTATGAAGTCTGCCGCCAAGGCCGACCTTAAGACCATCGTCCTGCCCGAGGGCGAGGATCCGCGTACCATCGTCGCGGCCACCAAGATCATCGAGGAGGGCCTGGCAAAGATCGTCATCCTGGGCAACCCCGACGAGATCGACGTTCCCGGCGCTACCGTCATCGACCCGCGCAACGCCGAGAAGCACGAGGAGTACGCGCAGAAGTTTGCCGAGCTCCGCGCCAAGAAGGGCGTTACCATCGAGCAGGCTCGCGCCCAGGTGATGGACGCCACCTACTTTGGCACCATGATGGTCAAGATGGGCGACGCCGACGGCCTGGTCTCCGGCGCCTGCCACTCCACCGCCGACACCCTGCGCCCCGCGCTTCAGATCCTCAAGACCGCCCCGGGCACCAAGCTGGTCTCGGCCTTCTTCGTGATGTGCACCGACACCCCGCAGTTCGGCACTGACGGCACGCTGATCTTCGCCGACTGCGGCCTCAACATCAACCCGTCCTCCGACGAGCTCTCCGAGATCGCCATCGCCTCCGCTCACTCCTGGTCCACCTTCATGGGCAACGTTGAGCCGCACGTGGCCATGCTCTCCTACTCCACCATGGGCTCCGCCGGTGGCGAGGTCGCCAAGAAGGTCCAGGAGGCCGTGAAGTTCTGCAAGGAGAAGGCTCCCGAGCTCGCCATCGACGGCGACCTGCAGCTCGACGCCGCCATCGTCCCCACCGTCGCCCAGCTCAAGGCTCCCGGCTCCTCCGTCGCCGGTAAGGCCAACGTGCTCGTGTTCCCCGACCTCGAGGCTGGCAACATCGGCTACAAGCTGGTCCAGCGCTTCGCTGGCGCTGACGCCTACGGCCCCATCCTGCAGGGCATCGCCAAGCCGGTCAACGACCTGTCGCGCGGCTGCTCTGCCGACGACATCGTGGGTGTCGTGGCCATCACCGCCGTCCAGGCTCAGATGGCTGAGTAGCGTACGCACTCGCCCGAAGGCCGTACGGGCTAACCCCTGAAAACGTCCTCGACCAATGAAACGCCCCCGTTCTGCTCCTCCGGAGCTACGAACGGGGGCGTTTCTGGTCTGCGGATTGTTTTCAGGGGTTAGCCCGTACGGCCTTCTACCGCCACGTAGCATTCAGGGCATCTGGAATGGACGGCGGCTTGACTACGAGCTGGGGCTGAAAAATCTGAACGGATGGGTGCCGTTGTTGGGAGCGCAGGCGTTGCTGGTGGCGATCACTTTGGGACTGGAATTTCCGCCTGCTAGTAAAAAGGCCTCCGGAGCTGTTGCTCTGGAGACCTTTCGTCTACTTGCAAATGCGCGCGTTAGTTGTTCTTGGTTAGACGCTCGACGTCGTGGGCGATCATGTATTCCTCGTCTGTGGGGATGACCATGACCGTGACGGAAGAGCCGGCGGCGCTGATGACCTGCGGGCCGTTGCCCACGGCCTCACGGTTCTTGTTGTTGTCGATACGCACGCCCAGCCACTCAAAGCAGTCGCAGAAGGCCTTACGGATCGACCAGTCGTTCTCGCCGATGCCGGCGGTAAAGGTGATGGTATCCACGCCCGCCATAGAGGCAATCATGGAACCGGCCTGCTGCATAGCCTTGTAGGCGAACATATCGAAGGCGAGCAGGCAGCGCTCGTCGCCCTCGGAGGCGCGTGTACGGATGTCGCGGGCGTCGTTGGAGATGCCCGAGATGGCAAGCAGACCAGACTGCTTGTTCATCATGTCGTCGACTTCCTGGTAGCTGTAGCCGCCCTCGCGCTGGAGGTAGCACACGGTGGCAGGGTCAATGGAACCACAACGGGTGCCCATCATCAGGCCGTCGAGCGGCGTGAGCCCCATCGTGGTGTCGCGGCAAACGCCGTCCTCAATGGCGGCGAGCGAAGCGCCGTTGCCCAGATGGCACGAAAGCAGACGGTGGCAGCACGAGCCCAGAATCTCCTTTGCCATCATCCACTCGTAGCGGTGGCTCGTACCGTGGGCACCGTACTTTCGCACGTGGTACTTCTCGCACACGTCCTTGGGCAGCGCGTAGGTGTAGGCGACCTCGGGCATGGTCATGTGGAACGAGGTATCGAAGACGGCGACGTTGGGCAGCTCCGGATACTTCTCGCGGCAATACTCGATTGCTGCGGCCTCGCCGTAATTGTGCAGCGGGGCGAGCGGGGCCACCTCAAGGATCTTAGCCATGACCTCGTCGTCAACAACTGCGGAATCATCGAAGTGCCAGCCGCCCTGAACGATACGATGCCCAATGCCATCGATCGTAAAGTCGGTCTTCTCGAGCTCCTCGAGCACGCGAGCGATAGCAGAGCGATGATCGGGGAAGGGAACCTCCTCGGTCTGCTTGGCGCCACCGTTCTCGGAGTGGCCAAAGATACCCATGTCCGAGCCGATACGCTCGCAGTTGCCCTTGGCGAAAACCTCGCGGGTATCGGTATCCAGAAGCTGATATTTAAGGCTTGAGCTGCCGGCGTTGACAACAAGTACGTTCATGAGACTCCTTTGCAGTGCAATACGGTCGACGCAGACCTCTTAAGGCGACCGCATTTTAATAAGAAGTTATCACATCTTGATAAATAGCTATCAGGCATATCGCCCAACGAGCGCAAAAGAGGGGCTGAACGGCACTTGGTCGTCCAGCCCCTCCCCTCTTGCAATTACTTGCTGTTGACGATGCGCTCGACGTCGGAGGCGATCATGAACTCCTCATCCGTGGGGATGACGAAGATCTTGACCTTGGAATCCTTGGCGGACAGGCACCAAGCGCCGTCGCCACGCAGAGCGTTGCGGGCATGGTCCATCTTGACGCCCATAAAGGCCAGACGATCGGCCACGCCGGCGCGGACAGCCGGAGCGTGCTCGCCGATGCCGGCGGTAAAGACCAGGGTGTCCATGCCGCACATGGAAGTGGCCATCTCGGCAGCCTTGGCGGCAATCTTGTAAACGAACATATCGAAGGCGAGCTGGGCCTCGGGGTCACCAGCAGCGGCGAGCTCCTCGACGTTGCGGCAGTCGTTGGTCTTGCCGCCGGTCACAGCCAAAAGGCCGGACTTCTTGTTCATCATCTCGTCGACCTCGTCGAAGGTGTAGCCACCTTCGCGCTGCAGGTAGCACACGGTAGCAGGGTCGATGGAGCCGCAGCGGGTGCCCATCATGACACCGTCGAGCGGCGTCAAGCCCATGGTGGTGTCCATGCACTTGCCGTCCTCGATGGCGCACAGGGAAGCGCCGGAGCCAATGTGGCACACGACGACCTTGCGGGCCTCGCCGTTGGTCATCTCGGCGACCTTCTTGGAGATGTAGCGATAGCTGGTGCCGTGGGCGCCATACTTACGGATGTGCAGCTTGTCGCAAACATCCTTGGGAAGGGCGTAGGTCTTGGCGACCTCGGGCATGTTGAAGTGGAAAGCGGTGTCGTAGACCGTGACGTTGGGCAGATCGGGATACTGCTCGAGGCAGTACTCGATAACGTTGGCCTCGGGGTTGTTGTGCAGCGGCGCGAGCGGGGCGACCTCGCGAATCTTGGCGAGAACGTCCTCGTCGACGAGGGAGGAGTCGCCAAAGTACCAACCGCCCTGAACGATGCGATGGCCGATGCCCTCGATCTTGACGCCGTTGGCCTCGAGGTCCTTCAGAACGACCTCAATGGCGACCTTATGGTCGGGGAACTCGATGTTCTCGGTCACCTTCTTGGAACCGTTGGCAGCATGGGTGAAGGTACCGCCGGTAAAGCAGACGCGCTCGCAGGAGCCCTTTGCGGACACCTTGTGGGACTTGGTATCGATGACCTGATACTTAAGGGTCGAAGATCCTGCGTTGACGACCAGAACGTTCATGTGTCTCCCTACTAACAGGCGGTGTGGCGCCGCCAGGTTACATACGCTTCAATAATAAACCCAAACGCCCTCGCGCTCGGGTTTATTGCGTTGATATATAAGTTATCGGTGCCTGAGCTTCCGTTTCATTGCACGGAAGAGGCGCCCTCAGATGAGGTTCTCGCCCAGGTTCTTGCCGCCGAGGACGTGCATGTGGAAGTGCATGACGGTCTGACCGGCGTTGACGCCCTTGTTGGAGATGACGCGGAAACCGTCCTCCAGACCCTTGGCCTTGGCGACCTCCTGGATGGCGTGGGCCATGGCGCCCATGGTCTCGGCCGGTACGTTGTCGGCGATGTCGCTGTAGTGCTTCTTGGGAATCACGAGCGTGTGGACCGGCGCCTGGGGATTGAGGTCGTCGAACGCGATGACCTGGTCATCCTCGTAGACGACGGTCGAGGGGATCTCGTGGTTGGCAATTTTGCAGAAGATGCAATCACACATGGTTGGTTCCTTTCTCACAGACCAAGGTAATTATATTTGGTCGGGATGGTTAGAACGAAAGGTTGTCGTCGGTGTTGGCGGCTTCGCCGTCGGCGAGCACGTCGTTGCCGTCGACGTCCTTCAGGAGCACCGAGACCTTCTGCTCGGCATCGGACAAGCGGGTACGCAGGCTCTTGAGGAGCTCGACGCCGCGGGTATAGCTCTCAAGCGACTCCTCGAGCTCCATATCACCCGACTCCAAGCTGCGGATGATGAGCTCCAACTCCTGTGAAGCCTGCTTGTACGTAAGCTGCTCGACCGGGGTCTTCTCTGCCATATCTGTTTCCTTTCCTAAAGGTTTATCGCTATGAAACGCGGCCTACTCGACCGTATCGACCGTTGCCGCCACGTTGCCGTCTGCCATGCGCACGCGAATGGCGTCACCGGGCTTAAAGGTCTTGGCGCTCGTGGCCACCCCATCATCGCTGTACGCGATGGAATAACCACGGGCAAGCACCTTGAGCGGCGACAGGGCATCGAGCGAGGCTGCCGCACGGCCCAGGTCGGATGCTGGCTTGTTGAGCATCGTGCGCCCCTGATGCTCCAGGCGGGAGCTTGCGAGCGTGAGCGCATGGCGCTTGCCATCGAGTCCTGAGGTGCTTGCGATCAAGCGCTCGGGCAGACGCTCAAAGTTGGAGCGGAATGCCCCAACCGAACGCGTTATGGCGCCGGACAAACGATCGGCCGTCAGGGCAAGCTCAGACTCGCGACGCTCAACCATAAACGTTGGGTCGTTGAGGCACGGGCGGCATGCGGCCGCATCGAGCGCATCGCCCAAGCGAGCCGTATAGGTATCCCAGGCACGGCGACCGCGCTGATCGAGCATCTCCAGGTCGACCTGGGCCGACCCAATCATCGATGCCATCGCAGCACCCAGACGTTGATAGCGCGCCTCGAGCACATCGGCCAACTCCGTCATAGCCGGCGCCACCGATTCGGCCGCCGCCGTAGGCGTGGAGGCGCGACGGTCGCTCACCATGTCGCAAATCGAGGTATCGGGCTCATGGCCAATGCCGGTCACCACGGGCACGGGACAAGCCGCCACCGCGCGGGCAAGCTCCTCGTCATTAAAGGTCATGAGGTCCTCAAAGGAGCCGCCGCCGCGCACCAACAAAATACAGTCGGGCGCCGGCGTAATGGAAGCGGCGCGGCGCAGGCCCTCAATGAGCTCTGTCGGCGCACCCTCGCCTTGTACCTTGGCACCCACGCAGACGAGCTCGACGAGCGGGTTGCGACGACGCAATGTGCGCTTGACGTCGTCGATTACGGCACCCGAAAGCGAGGTGACGACCGCCACGCGGGAGCAGAACACCGGGATGCGGCGTTTGCGCGCTTCGTCCATCAGACCCTCACGGCGTAGCTTTTCGGCCAGTTGCGCCACTTGTTGACGCAGCAGACCCTCCCCCGCCAGCGAAAACGAGCGAGCGACAAAGCTCATGCGGCCCGTAGCCTTATAGAGATTGAAGCTGCCCTTAAAGCTCACCTGCATACCGTCGCGCAGATCGAACGTGCGCTTGAGATAGGCACCCTTCCAAATGATGCAGTCAACGGCGGCCGAATCGTCCTTGATCTGGAAATAGCAGTGGCCGCTTCGGGCGTTAGGACCACGAAAACCCGTGACCTCGCCCAAGACGCTCAGCTGCGGAATGGCATCGAGCGCACCGGCGGCGATCTCCACCGCCTGGCTCACGCTGAGCTCCTTGCGCTCTTGCTCGTCCGAACCGTCGAACTCGGCGGAAACGGCATTACCGGTTAGGTTCCAGCCTGCCACGCAGCCTCCTTTCGTTATCGAGCACAGAGGCTCCGGCCCCGTGCGAAATTAAGTCCAACACATAGTACAGCGCCGCGAGGACACGAATCCCCACGGCGCCTGCCTGTCCCATTTGTTATCGGTTGGAGTTTCTGTTGTAGCGAGCCATAAGGTAGAGCAACTGAATGATCGAAGTGAGCGCTGCAGCCACATAGGTAAGCGCGGCTGCCGTCAGTACCTTCTTGGCGCCGTTGACCTGCTTGGAACTCATGCCCGACTGCTCGATATACGCCACGGCGCGGCGACTGGCATCGATCTCGACCGGCAGCGTAACCAGCTGGAACAACACGCTAAACGAGAAGAAGACCAGCGCGAGGGTCGTGAGCCCCGCGATGTTCATGAACAGGCCCATGAGCAGCACGATCGTCCAGGTGTTTTGGGTAAAGTTGACGACGGGGACCAAAGCGGTACGTACCTTCATCATGGCATAACCACTTTGACGCTGGGCGGCATGGCCCGCCTCGTGGCAGGCGACGGCAACGCTTGCGA
>CABQJU010000038.1:0-17631 GCA_902464575.1 uncultured Collinsella sp. | reverse complement strand
GCCGTTGCCGCGCCCCGCAGTGCCCGCTTCCCCCGAGAACAATTATCAGTGCAGGTCACAGAGGTGACAGTTTTTGGTGTGCTCGACAGGTCACGAAAAGTCTACTCACTTAGATTTGCGGTACTGGATATTCTGAGCAGGAACAGTTGAGCTTGGACGGCGCGTATTGCCAGGCGATGTTGGCATTTGTGCCATGCTGGCTTGAGATTTAATAAAACCGCAGGTAAAACGTTCATTAGGTACAGTTTGCCTCGTTTGGTGCGCTAGCCGATGGGCTCGGTGTATTTGGCGCGGTCGGTGCGCTGGATGCGCTTGGAGACGTGGAGCGGGCGGCCGTCGGTGTCGTAGACGTAGTCGGTGATTAGGATCAGCGCCTGCCCGCGCTCAACGTTGAGCAAAAACGCCTCGTTTTGCGAGGCGTAGCACACCTCAAAGGTCTTATGCCCCTGTGCCGGTGCGCGATGGAACTCCTGTCGCAGCGTGGCGTAGAGCGAACCGTTGATATCGCGATCGATGAGTGCCTCAAAGCTCGGTGGTAGATAGGTGGTCTCCAGGCACAGCGGCGCATCGTCCAGATAACGCAGACGGACAAGTTTGACGAGCTTGCTGCCCACGGCGGCATCAAAGAACTTAGCTATGCTGCCGCCCGCCTTGGTAAAGCCCGAGTCCACGGTGCGCGTGGTGGGCTTCATGCCCTGGCCTTCGACCTGCTTGGTATAGCTCGAAAACACCAGGTTGTTCTCGTGGAGCGCGGGCGTGTCGGCCACAAAGGCACCACGTCCGCGCTCGGTGCGAACCAGGCCCTCATCAACGAGCACCTTAAGGGCATGGCGCACGGTGCTGCGCGACAGCCCCGATTCGTCCATGAGTTCCATCTCGGACGGCAGCTTGTCTCCGCGCGCGTAGGTGCCGGCGGCGATGCGGTCGCGCAGCATGCCCGCCAAGCGCTCGTATTGGCTTAGTTTCTTTTTAGATGAGACGCTCATATTGCCAACCTATATCTAACTTGTATGCCTAACTAAGCAAGCATGTATTCAATACAAGAACAAAACAGCTGGTAACGAATAATCGAAAACCTTACCAGCAAAATTTCTAAGACAAATATAGCATACAACTAGTCGACATAACCAGAACATGTATGTAACTTGTATGCCATCGAGAGCATCAAACGAGAAGAAAGGCTGATGCACGATGACTACTCAGGAACAGGTTAAGGATGTCGTCTCCCAGGTTTTGGCTGACAAGGCAGACAAGGGCGGCATCAAGCGCGTCGTGTGGATCGGCGCCGGCGGATCCAACGGCGGCAACTATCCTGCCCAGTACTTTATGGAGCACGAGGCCACGCAGGTCGTGAGCTCCAGCTACACCAGCAACGAGTTCGTGCACGCAACCCCTGCCTACGTCAACGAGAACACCCTGGCCGTGGTCGTGTCCATGCGCGGCACCAAGGAGACCATCGTCGCCGCCCAGGTCGCCAAGGACCACGGCGCCAGCACCATCGCCATCTATGTTGACGAGTCCGGCCTCACCGAGGTCTGCGACTACAAGATCCAGTACGACAGCCTGGCCGTCGACGAGTCCTGCATGGGCCGCACCAACTCCGCCGTCGTGACCATGATCGCCATGGAGCTCACGCAGCAGACCGAGGGCTACACCGAGTACGAGACCGCTATGGCCGCGTTCGACTTGGTCGACCCCATCTATCGCAAGGCCGTCGAGTACACCCGTCCGCTCGCTGCCAAGTGGGCCGAGCAGAACGCCGACAAGCCCTGCATCAACGTCATGGCCCAGGGCCCGCTCTTTGGTGCCGCCTACGTCTTTAGCATCTGCAACGTGCAGGAGATGCTGCAGATCGACTCTTGCACCATCAACACCTGCGACTTCTTCCACGGCCCCTTCGAGATCCTGGACAAGCGCACCTCGCTGTTCCAGCTCATCAGCGTCGGCCGCAGCCGCTGCAACGACGAGCGCGGCATCCGCTTCGTCAACCAGTACGGTGGCGAGCGCGTCTATCAGCTCGACGCCAAGGAGCTCGGCCTCAACGACATCAAGGACAGCGTGAGCGAGTACTTCAACCACCTGATCTTTGCCCCGATCCTCAACAATGTGTACATGCGCGCACTCTCTGCCGTCACCCACAAGGACTACATGACGCGCCGCTACATGTGGAAGCTGGACTACTAGGGGATAGAGCGGCCTAACAGCTCGATGTCCTCATAAGTTGCGGTGGAATAGTTCCTGTTTGGGGGCCTGAAGCCTCTATTTAGGAACTATTTCACCGCAACCGCCAAGTAATCCGCTGGGGACGGAGGAAAACGGATCACTTAGGGGCTGGTCTGAGTCAGTGATCCGTTTTCCTCCGTCCCCAGCGGATCATTTTTCCGTTCGGCGATTTGTGTCTTGAAAAATGTATATAACGACTATAACGTAGTGTGAAACATATTGGAAACAATACCGAGGAGGCTGCGTTGAAGAAAAGCAATCTGGGCTATGTGCTGGTGCTGGTCGCCGCGCTTATGTGGGGCAGCATCGGAATCTTTGTAAACGGCATCTCGGCCATGGGCGTTTCGTCCCAGAGCATGGCTGCCTTTCGCTTGTTGGTCGGAGCGCTTATCTTGGCGCCGGTCCTGATGTTTATGGGTTGCCGTCCGGGTGAGGGGTCTACCGTGGCTCAGGGTCCGCTGGCCCTGTTCAAGGCAAGCCCTAAAGAGCTCGTCCCCTGCGCGCTTGTCGGTATCGTCGGTCTGGCCGCCGCCAACACCTGCTATTACGAGTGCATGCGCGAAGTGGGTATGTCTACGGCCTCGGTGCTGCTCTACACCTCGCCGGTGTTTGGCGTCGTGCTCGGCCGCGTGCTTTATCGCGAGGACGTGACCCCCAACAAGCTCGTTGCCATTATCTTTAACATCGTTGGCTGCGTGCTTGCGGTGACCAATGGCGACCTTTCCGGTTTCCATTTTTCGGTTTGGGGCGTCACGTCGGGCGTGATTGCAGGCCTTTGTGGTGCGTCGCTCGCGGTGTTTAGCCGGATAGCAACCAAGACGGTCCACCCGCTGGCTGTCACGTTTTGGGGCTTTGTTTTTGGCGGTGCGGTTATGGCGGCTATCGCGGCTCCGTGGCCGGATGTTGCCGCGGCAATGTCGCCACAGCTGCTGCTGCTGTTCCTTGGCTTTGGACTCATCCCCACAGCTGTGGCCTACATCTTATATATGCAGGGTCTGTCCATGGGGCTCGAGACATCGAAAGTTCCCGTCGTAATGTCATTCGAGACGGTCGTCACCGTACTGCTGGGCATTGGTGTCTACGCCGAGCCCGCCGGCGCGATCAAAGTCCTGGGCATCGTGCTGGTGCTCGCGTCCATCCTGATTATGAACACCGACTTCTCTAAGCTGCGCAACAGTGTGTTTGTCGGTCATGTCATTGAGAGCATGACCTTTAAGCCCAACGCGTGGTGGACGGAGAAATCGCAGGACATGGATCTGTTTAAGGAGCGCACCGGCATCGCGCTGGAACCCACCGTGCAGGAAAGCCCCTGGTACTTCGTGCGATAGAGGATTGCGCGCAGGGTCTGACCTGGGGTTATCCAGCCAGCGCCGGCCTACCCGGCCCCAACGTTTCAAGTGCGTTAAACCCGTCAACGGTCGATTTTCACCCGCGAACGGTCTTTATACTAATTAGCAATATAAGCAACGTATAAGACGTTATAATGACCATAACGAAAAGGAGGAGGCAAGATGAATCAGATCATTCTCGCATCTCATGGCGGCCTGGCCGCAGGCGCCAAAGACACGCTCGAGATGGTTCTCGGCGACGTGTCGAACGTCCACGTCGTGTCGCTTGCTCGTGACGACAAGGAGCCCATCACCAATAAGGTTGAGGCTATGATCGCCACGTTCAACGCGGACGACACCGTCTATGTGCTGACCGATATGCTCGGCAGCTCGGTCAACAACAACATGGTCGAGCTTTCCAAGAACGGCACGAAGTTCACGGTTGTCAGCGGTTTCAACATTCCGTTGGCACTGACGCTCGCTATGAGCCCCGTCCCCGTCAAGGGCGCCGAGCTCGCGGCCCTTATCAACGAGGCCCGCACCGGTCTGACCAACCCCAACGCACCGGCCCAGCCCGCCGCGGCTCCCGCCAAGAAGGCCAAGGCGTCCCGTCACAGCTCCGGTCCCGCCAAGATCGTCCTCGCACGTCTTGACTACCGTCTGCTGCACGGCCAGGTCGTCTTTACCTGGACCACCAAGGTTCAGGCCGAGCGCATCATCGTCGTCGACAACGCTGCCGCCAACGATGACATCAAGAAGGGCGCTCTTAAGCTGGCCAAGCCCCAGGGCGTGCGCCTGAACGTCTTCACCGTCGAGCGTGCCCTCGCCAAGATGGACAAGCTCAACACCCTCGGCGAGCGCGTCATGTTCGTCTTTGGCAACACGGCCGAGATGCTGCAGTTCTGCCAGGGCTACAAGCTCGACGCCATCAACTTGGGCGCCACCGCCAACCACGACGGTGCCGATCAGGTCGGCGGCAAGGACAGCTCCGTCTTCCTCGACGCCACCCAGAAGGCCGACGTCAACCAGCTGCTCGACATGGGCATCAAGCTCTATGTCCAGCAGACCCCTACGTATCAGAGCGTCGACATCGACGCCAAGCTGTAATCAACCAGGCTTTTGCCTGACTGAAAGGAGAAGGGTATGAATACGTTCATCAGTGCGGTGCTCGTCGGCCTCGTCGGCGTGTTCTGCATGTGGGACTCCCGCCTGCTCGGTCGTCTTAACTTCGAGCAGCCCCTCGTTGGCGCTACGCTCGTCGGTCTGCTGCTGGGCGATGTGCCCACCGGCCTTGCCGTCGGTGCCGCCGTCGAGCTCGTGTCCATGGGCCTGGTGCAGGTCGGCGCCGCCGTTCCGCCCGATATGGTCCTGGGCGGCATCGTGGCCGCTGCCTTTGCGTGCCTGACCGATGCTTCCGCCGAGACCGCCATGACGATCGCCATCCCGGTCGCCGTCCTGGGTCAGCTCCTCGGCATCGTGTTCCGTTCCATCATCGCCGCCCTCACCCATGTGGCAGATAGCGCGATCGATAACGGTAACTTCAAGACCGCCTACCGTATGCACATCTGCGCCGGCTCCGGTCTGTACGCCATCATGTACTTCCTGCCGATCTTCCTCGCCGTCTTTGTTGGCACCGACCTGGTTCAGGCCATCGTCAACATGGTTCCCGAGTGGCTGTCCACTGGTCTTAACGTTTCGACCAAGATCATGACTGCCTACGGCTTGGCCCTGCTGCTCACCATGATGATCAAGAAGGGTATGACTCCGTTCCTGTTCATCGGTTTCCTACTCGCCGCTTACCTCAACCTGTCCGTCATCGCGGTCGCTCTGATCGGTGTGTGCCTGGCTGTCGTCTTCATGGGCTTCAAGTTCAACGGTTCCCATGCAGCCGCCGGTGTCGATTCCGACTACGATCCGCTCGAAGACGACGAAGACTAAGGAGGAACACACTATGGCAACCGCAACCAAGGACGTGTCCCTGAACAAGAAGGTCAGCCAGTTCTTCTGGCGCTCCTGGGCCATCCAGGCCTCTTGGAACTACGAGCGTCAGATGAACATGGGCTTCCTCTACGGCATGGTTCCCACGCTCGATCGCCTCTATCCGGATGAGTCCGACCCCAAGCAGCTCGCTGCTAAGAAAGAGGCTTACCACCGTCACATGGCGTTCTACAACTGCACCCCGCAGACGAGCGCTTTCATCCTGGGCCTCTCCGCCTCCATGGAGGAGGAGTACGCCAAGGATCCCGAGAACTTCGATCCCGATTCGATCAACGCGGTCAAGACCTCCCTCATGGGTCCGCTTTCCGGCATCGGTGACTCCTTCTTCCAGGGCACCATCCGCGTTATCGCCTTTGGCCTGGGCGTTCAGCTGGCTCAGCAGGGCTCCATCATGGGCCCGATCCTGGCCATACTCATCTCCATCGTCCCCTCTGTGCTGATCACTTGGTTCGCAGCCAAGATGGGCTATCAGGGCGGCCACGAGTACCTGAGCAAGCTTCAGGGCGGCGACCTCATGGAAAAGCTCATGTATGTCTGTGGCATCGTGGGTCTTATGTCCGTGGGCGGCATGATCGCTACGCTGATCGGCGCCACCACCCCGCTGCAGTTCGCTGAGGGCACCGTCGTTATCCAGGACATCCTGGACGGCATGATGCCCCAGATGATCTCCCTTGGCCTCACCGGCCTTATGTACTGGCTCATCAAGAAGAACGTCAACACCGGTTGGCTTCTCGTGATCGCCATCGTGGGCGGCATCGCCCTCTCCGCGGCCGGCATCCTGGCCTAGTCGCGACCAAGCGTCTAACCGCTTTCCCCCGGGGGCCTGCCTGGCATCCCATACCCCAGGCAGGCTTCCATTCCCAAAATGCGACAATGGGACAGTCCCCTTGTCGCATCCTCAACGGGCCGGCGACTCGGTCCAAACCACGGTAACCCTGCGAGCGCCCGGCAATGTGGCGCCGCAAAAATCGAAAGGAATGTGTCAGATGTACGAGATCGACCTTAACCTCCCTAAGCAGATCGTCGCTGACGTCCTGTCCAACCACGAGATCCACAGCGTCGCCTTCGTCGGCTGCGGTGCTTCCATGTCCGACCTTTACCCCGCCAAGTACTTCCTGGCCAACAACACGGACAAGCTGAACGTTCAGATCTTCACCGCTAACGAGTTCAACTACGACACGCCTTCCTGGGTCAACGAGCACACCTTCGTGATCACCTGCTCCCTCGGTGGCTCCACGCCCGAGACCGTCGAGGCCAACAAGACCGCCAAGAAGCACAACTGCCCGGTCGTCTCCCTCACCAACAAGGCTGGCTCCGCTCTGACCGTCGACGCCGACCACGTCATCGTCCACGGCTTCCACGCCAACTATGCCGCCAAGGCCGAGAAGCCTGGCTACGCCATCGCTCTTGCTCTCGAGATCCTTCAGCAGACCGAGGGCTATGATCACTACGAGGATATGATCACCGGCCTCACCAACATCTTCGACCTGTGCGAGAACGCCGCTCAGCACTGCACGAAGCTTGCCAAGAAGTTCGCTGAGGACTTCAAGGACGACAAGATGATCTACTTCATGGCTTCCGGTGCCTCCGAGAAGATGGCCTACTCTCACGCCGCCTTCCTGTTCACCGAGATGCAGTGGATCGACGCCGCCGCCTACAACACCGGCGAGTACTTCCACGGCCCGTTCGAGGTTTCCACCGAGGGTAAGCCCTACGTCTTCTTCATGTCCGATGGCGCCACCCGTCCGATGGACGCCCGCGCCCTCACCTTCCTTGAGCGCATGGGCGCCAAGGTCGCTCTGATCGACTCCAAGGACTACGGCCTGGCTGACGCCGTGCCCGCGAGCGTCATCACCTACTTCAACCCGCTGCTGCACCTCGCCGTTATGCGCGAGTACGGCAACCAGATCGCCGAGGCCCGTCAGCACCCGCTGACCATGCGTCGCTACATGTGGAAGCTTTCCTACTAATCACAAGTAAGTAGACCTTACGGGTTGATTGAGAGGGGATGGGGTTTGCGCCCCGTCCCCTTTTTTGCTCTGGGGAGGGCGTATCCGTCGCGCCACAAAACCCCAGATAAAACCCACCAAAATAAACCTGTCCCTTTTTGGCAGGTGGGAGGAGATGCGTATGATCAAAGCAGTGCTGTTTGACATGGACGGCGTGCTGGTCGATACCGAGTGGTTCTACAACCGTCGTCGCGTGGCGTTTATGGAGGAGAAGGGGTTCCACTTTGACGAGATCCCCGATCTTTCGGGGTCTAACGAGCCGGCCATTTGGGAGGCGCTGGTGCCCGACGATGTTGAGCTGCGCGAGCGTCTGCGCGTGGAGTACAAGCAGGTCTATAGCCCGGACCATCCCGTTCCGTATGCCGAGCTGCTCAACGAGCAGACGGAGCCGGTGATGCGCGCACTGCACGAGCGCGGCGTGAAGTGTGCCATCGCGAGCTCGTCCTATCGCGAGTTGATCGACGAGCTGGTGGAGATTGCCGGTATCCCCGACGTGCTGGACTACACCATCAGCGGTCACGAGTGCAGTGCGTTTAAGCCCGACCCCGAGATCTACCTGCGTGCCATGGAGGCACTGGGGGTGGAGCCTGCCGAGTGCCTGGTTATCGAGGATTCGCCTTTGGGCATCGAGGCTGGTAAGCGCTCCGGCGCCCGCGTCCTGGCGCTGCGTCCGCACGAGGGTGTCAACCTCGATCAATCGCGAGCCGATGCCGTTATCGATAATCTGACCGACATTTTGGCCGCTTTGTAGCGTCAATCCGCCGCGAGAAGCACTGATTCACGCGTCTTTTGCTGCGGATTGGCTTAATTTGTCATCTATTTGGATCCGTTTGGCTTCGATTCGGACTAAGTGAGTAGACTTTTTGGTGCAAGACGAGCACAAAGCGCATCTGCTCTAGTAAAACCGCAGGTCACAGGGGTGGCGGTTTTGGGTGTGCTCTGCAGGTCGCGTAAAGTCTACTCACTTGTTATTTGGGCCTTTGGTCGTGGGGTTGCTGGTCCCGCTTTGGTTGTCGAGGGAGGGTGAATTGAAGCGCCCCCGCATGCTCCGTGCTACAATCGCCGACATGCCTCACAACCAGATTTGCCTTCGAAAGGAGCCCGCGTGGCGAACGCCATCGATCAGCTCACGGACCGCGTGCTCGTGCTCGGCCGCCTTACCATCGTCCGCCGCGCCATTACTGCCGTGGCGGTCACGATTTCCGCCGTTCTCCAGACATTCCTGATCCAGGCGTTCATTCAGCCCGCCGACCTGCTTCCGAGCGGTCTTACCGGCGTTGCGGTCCTGCTCGATCGCGTTACCTCGCTGGGTGGCGTTCACATCGATATTTCGCTCGGTATGCTCGCGCTCAACATCCCCGTGGCGCTCCTATGCTGGAGCGGCATTAGCAAGCGCTTCGTCATCTTCTCGATGATGCAGGTCGTGCTCTCGTCGCTGTTCCTCAACGTCTTTCACTTCGCTCCATTTTTGGGCGACAAGATCATGCTCATCATTTTTGGCGGCGTGGTCTCGGGTCTGGGCGCTGCCATCGCACTTAAATCCGGCGCATCCACCGGCGGCACCGACTTTATCGCGCTGTGGGTTTCCAACCACACGGGCAAGACCATCTGGGGCGTCATCTTTGGTTTCAACTGCTTTATCCTGGCGATCTTTGGCTTTATGTTTGGCTGGGACAAGGCGGCGTATTCCATCGTGTTCCAGTTTATTTCGACCAAGACCATCGACAGTTTCTATCGTCGCTACGATCGCGTGACGCTGCAGATCACGACGCGTAAGGCAGACGAGGTCATGACTGCCTACGTAAACCATTTTCAGCACGGCATTAGCTGCGCCGAGGTCGTCGGCGGATATAGCCGCGAAAAGATGTACCTGCTGAACACCGTTGTCTCGACCTACGAGAGTCAGGACATTATCAAGCTGGTGTGCGACGTTGATCCCGGCGCCGTGATCAATGTGTTCCACACGCTCAACTTTGTGGGCGGCTGGTGGGGTGGTCATGTCGACGAGCCCATGCCCACGGCCGTTCCCGATCCCGACAAGCCCGCACGCATGGCCAGCAGGCAGGCGCGCCTCAGCGAACAGGACAGTCTGCAGCAGGACGACGGCAAGTAGGGTATTGGCATTTTGCCGGTCCTGCGCAACCCATCCGAACGAGCCCCCCCGAAAGCCCCGTTGCTTTCGAGAGGCTCTCGTTTGCCCAGATAAAACCTACCAAAATGAAGCTGTCGCTTTTTGGTAGGGAGGGTGTATCGTTTTATCATTATGAGGTAATATGAAACTAGACGTTATATACGTATTAGTTATTTCGATATTTCGATAAGAGTGATTAGATATGCCTGCGCCCAAAAATGCACCGCTTTACCAGCAGATTTACGACGAAATCAAGGATGCGATCGAGAAAGGTGTTTATGCACCCAAGGAGCGTATTCCGTCCGAGCTTGAGCTAGCCGAGCAGTACGACGTGAGCCGCATTACGGTGCGCCGCGCCGTCGAGGAGCTGTGCTCCGATGGCTACCTGGTTAAGCAGCAGGGCCGTGGCACCTTTGTCTCCACGCCGCACATCAACCGCCAGTTCCACGCTTCGACGCTGCAGACGTTTACCGCGCTGTGTGCCGATAATGGCATGAAGGCGGGCGCACATGTGGTCGATCGCCAGATTGTGCCGGCACGTCAAAACGAGATGGAGTTCTTTGGCCTGCAGAAGGACGCGCTGCTGCTGCATATTAAGCGCGTGCGTACAGCCGACGGCGAGCCCATCTTTGAGGAGAACATCTTTGTGCCGTTTGACGCCTACCGTGAGCTGTTGACGGCCGATCTTGAGGACAAGTCGATTTTTGCCGAGGTCGAGCGTGTTGGCGGAACGCCGATTGTCTCGGTTGACTACCGCACGGTCGAGGCCGTTCGTGCCAATACCGAGCAGGCGGCCGAGCTGGGCATTGCTCCGCACGATCCGCTGCTCAACCTGCGTGCCGGCTTCACGGGCCCCAATGGCGAGCCGGTCCTGATGGGTAAGCAGTACTACGTGGGATCGCGCTACGTTATGGTCATGTAAGTTACGCGGTTTTACCAAACCGCGTAACGGCTCGACGCTGCAAGCCCGCCAGAGCGGCAATCTGCCTTTCAACTTCGGCGGCATGACCAGAAGGTCAATGCTGCCTCGTTTCAAGGCACCTTGCTCGCTCTGGCGGGCTTTCGCTGTCCGCGCCAAAACATCGGCGTTGCCGGGCCGGCACTTGGGGACGTTCCTTTTCTGCCGGCACCTGGGGACACTCCTTAGCCGTTGGGGGCGTTCTTAAACGACTAGTCTGGGCGGCGGCCGTGTGCTGCTGTCCGCGTGGCGGCGTATAATCGGCGGCAGATGATTCTGACGTTAGGAAACCATGACCGATAGCATGCAGCAGATGGCGCTCGACACGCTCGGCGCCTATTTTGGCTACACCTCGTTTCGCCCGGGACAGGATCGCATGGTGGATGCGATCCTTGCCGGCCGCGATGCGCTCGGCGTTATGCCCACAGGCGCCGGCAAGTCCATTTGCTACCAGGTGCCTGCGCTTATGCTGCCCGGCATCACCTTTGTGGTGAGCCCGTTGCTGTCGCTTATGGAGGACCAGACCCGCGCGCTGCTCGCGGCGGGTGCGCGCCCCAGTTATCTCAACTCCAGCCTTACGCCTGCTCAGCAAAATACCGTGCTCAAGCGGGCGCGCGAGGGCCGCTATCAGCTTATGTATGTGGCGCCCGAGCGCCTGCTCGAGCCGCGCTTTCTGGCCTTTGCGCAGGAAGCTGCGGCCGAAGGCGGCATCGGCGTTCCGCTCGTGGCCATTGACGAGGCTCACTGCGTGAGCCAGTGGGGCCAGGATTTCCGTCCCGCTTACTTGCAGATTCGCGAGTTTATCGATTCGCTGCCGCGGCGCCCGATCGTGGCGGCGTTTACCGCCACGGCGACCGAGCGCGTGCGCGCGGACATTCAGCAGATGCTCGGCCTGCAAAATCCCGCGACGGTAGTGACGGGCTTCGATCGCAAGAACCTCTACTTTGGTTGCGAGGAGATGGGCGATAAGGCCAAGACCGCGTGGGTGCGCGACTACGTGATCGCGCATTCGAGCGAGAGCGGCATCGTGTATTGCTCGACCCGCAAGACGGTCGATGCGCTGGCAGGCGAGCTTGCCGAGGCGCTGGGCCCCAGCGGCATTCGCGTTGGCCGCTACCATGCCGGCATGGGCAACGACGCCCGCCGCCAGAGCCAGCGTGCCTTTATCGACGACGACATTCAGGTGATGGTTGCCACCAACGCCTTTGGAATGGGCATCGATAAGCCCAACGTGCGCTACGTCATCCACAACAACGTGCCCGAGAGCATCGAGGCATACTACCAAGAGGCGGGCCGCGCTGGCCGCGATGGCGATCCGGCCAGCTGTTACTTGCTGTGGAACGGCAACGATTTTCGCATGCGCCGCTTTTTGATCGACCGCGGCGATGCTGCCGATGAGGCACTCGACGAAGAGCAGCGCGCGTGGGCGCTCCAGAACCGTTATCGCCTGCTCAGCCAGATGGAGGGCTACTGTAATACCACCGGCTGTCTGCGCGAATACATGCTGCGCTACTTTGGCGATGAGGCCGCGGCCGAGCATGCTGCTGCGGCTGGTGCGGGCGCCACCGCCACGGACGACGCCGAGGGCTGCGGCAACTGCAGCAACTGCCTCACACAGTTCGAGGTCGAGGACGTCACCGATATGGCTCGCGCCGCTGTGCGCTATGTGGCCACGCGTCCCATGCGCTTTGGCAAGTCGCTGATCGCCGATGTGCTCCACGGCGGCAACACCGAGCGCATTCGCCAGATGCATCTGGACGAGGACCGCGGCTACGGTGAGCTGCCGAGTGAATCGGTCGGGCGCATCAAGGACATCATCGGCCAGCTGTGCGGCCGCGGTTATTTGGCCACTTCGCAGGGGCAATACCCGGTCGTGGGGCTGGGCCCGCGTGCCACCGAGGTCGAGGATGAGGCGTTTGCCTTTACCGTTAAGCGTCGCGCGTCCAAGCGCAAGGCCTCGGCCCGCGCCCGCCGCGCCGTCGATCTGCTGCGCGAGGAGGCCGAGCTGGATCAGCGCCCGCGCGTGGGCGACGATGCCGAGCTGTTCGAGCGCCTGCGTGCCCTCCGCAAGGAGATTTCGACCGAGCTGGAGATGGCGCCGTACATGGTCTTTTCCGACAAGGCCCTGCGCGGCCTGTGCCGCCTGCGCCCGCAGACGCGCGACGAGCTGATCCAGGTCAACGGCATTGGCGAGAAAAAGGCCGACGCCTTTGGCGAGCAGTTTATGGCGGCAATTGAAGAGTTTGAGTCCGAGCATGCGCGGGATGGAGCGTAACGATGGTAGCCGATAGCAAGACCGACCGTACTGACGTGTCCGCCGTACCGCTGTACCAGCAGGTCATGGACGACCTAAAGGGCGAGATCGCGCGCGGTGTGTACCCTGCCGGCTCGCGCATTCCTTCCGAGATGGAGCTCGCGAAGTCCTATGGCGTGGGACGCGTCACCGTGCGTCGCGCCATCGAGGAGCTGTCGCGTGCGGGGTATCTCAACCGCCAGCAGGGGAGGGGCACCTTTGTGTGCGCTCCCAAGCTCAAGCGCAAGATTCGCCAGAAGGGTGACGTCCAGAGCTTTACTGAGGGTTGTGCTGCCAACGACATGGTGCCGGGTGCGCGTCTGGTGTCGCGCGCGGTGGTCGCGGCGACGCACGAGGATGCGGCGTTCTTTGGCGTGGAGCCCGGCTGCGAGCTTATCGTGGTCGAACGCGTGCGCACAGCCGACGGCATCCCTGTCATGCTCGAGAACAACGCCTTTGTGCTCGCCGACCATCCCTACCTGCAGACGCTTGCCGACAAGGACCTCACGGACAATTCCATCTTTGTGCTCGTTGCCGAGCATTCGGGTCGCGCGCCGCTCAAGTCCGACCCCTGCACCGTGGAGATTGCGCTTGCCGATGCTCAGACGGCCCCGCTGCTGGAGGTGCCGGTCGGTGAGCCGCTCTTCTATATGGAGGCCTACTTTACCGACGCCGGTGGGCGCCCTCTACTGCTCGGCCGCCAAAAGATCGTGGGCTCGCGCTACGTCTTCGACATCTAACGTCCACAGATAGAACAACATAGAACAACTTTGGTGAAATGACTTCACGGGCGTTGCCGTGCGTGTTATAAATAGGACAACATAGAACGACAGCAGGTACGAGCCGTCGTCGCTCAAAGCCGCCCAACAAGGAGGAACATCACCATGAACGCACATGATCTGGTTCAGGAAATCATCGAGCGCAAGGGCAAGATAGAGAACGTCTTTTGGATCGCTTGTGGTGGTTCGATGATCGACCTGATGCCGGCCAACGAGCTGCTCAAGCGCGAGGCCACCACGTTTACCTCGACGGTCTACACGGCACGCGAGTTTTGCCTGATGGCCCCCAAGAGCCTTGGTGAGAAGTCACTCGTTATTGCCTGCAGCCACAGCGGCAACACGCAGGAGGTCGTCGACGGCTGCGAGATGGCGCTGGCCGCCGGTGCCGAGGTCGTTGCCATGACCGACTGCGAGGGCTCCAAGATCGACAACGGCAAGTGGACTACCTGGGTCTATCCCTGGGGCGAGGGCGTGCCGCAGGCCGAGGTGCCGCAGGGCATCGGCGCTCTGATCGCCGCCGAGCTGCTTGACCAGCAGGAAGGCTACGAGGCACTCGCCGACATGTACGAGGGCCTCAAGCAGATGGATGCGCTGCTGCCCGCCGCTCGCGAGAAGGTCAACGCCGAGCTGGGCGCCCGCTTTGCCGAGCTCTGCCAGCAGCACAAGTTCTTCTATATCCTGGGCTCCGGCCCCAACTTTAGCCAGACCTACGCCATGGCCATCTGCTCGCTCATGGAGATGCAGTGGCAGCACTGCTGCTATATCCACTCCGGCGAGTATTTCCACGGCCCCTTCGAGGCCACCGAGCCCGGCGTGTTCTACTTTGTGCAGCTTGGCGCGGGCGAGTGCCGCCCCATGGAGGAGCGCGCCCTTGCGTTCCTCAACACGCACACCGATACGATTATGGTGCTCGACGCGCTTGAGTACGGCGTGGGCGACGTGCCCGCCAGCGTGCGTTCGTTCCTGGAGCCGATCTTCTTCTACGCGATGAGCTGCGAGCTGCGCGCCGCCCGCGGCAAGGTGTTCGACCACAGCCCCGAGGTTCGTCGCTACATGGGCATCGAACAGTACTAGGTAACGGGAAAAGCATTCACCTTCGATTCGCAAGTGTGTCGTGTGAGTCAAAAAAGCGGGCCGTGCCGGTGGGTTTCCGGCGCGGCCCGCTTTGCATTGCGTCCGTATGAGCAAGGCGTCGCATCAAGCGGCGGACTACTTGGCGTCGTAGGCCTCGGCGTCCCACCAGTCGAGCTGGGCGATGTTGTCGCGGATGTGCTGGCAGCTCTTGTGGAAGCCCTCGAGCTCGTACTCGGACAGGTCGAGCGTGTAGACCTCCTCGACGCCCTCGGCACCGATCACGCACGGCAGGGAGGTGAAGATGCCCTCCTCGCCATACTGGCCGGTCATGAGCGTGGAGGCGGAAAGCACGGCGTGCTCGTTGTGCAGCACGGCGGCGCAGACGCGCGCGGCGGAGTTGGCGACGGCGTACTCGGTGCACTGCTTGCCCTGGTAGGTCACATAGCCGCCCTTGCGCGCGAGCTCCTCGACCTCCATGTGGTCAAAGGCGTACTTGTCGGGGTTCTCGGCCTGAAGCTCGTTGAGGCTCTTGCCGGCGATGGTCGCGGCCTTAAAGGCGGCCAGCTGGCTAAAGCCGTGCTCGCCGATCATGTAGGCGTCAATGGACTTGGGGCTCACACCGACCTTCTTGGAGATCTCGGTGCGCAAGCGGGCGGAATCCAGGCCGCAGCCCGAGCCGATGATCTTCTTGGGATCGTAGCCGGTCAGATGCCACAGCTCGGTGCACACGACGTCGCAGGGGTTGGAGATGCTTACGAAGATGCCGTCAAAGCCGGCGTCGACGATGCGCTTGGCAAAGGTGCGGGCGGCGTCGGTGGTAAAGAACAGCTCGCCGTCGCGGTTGCCGGCGGCCAGCGCGACCTTGCCGGCAGCGTTGACGATGACGTCGCAGCAGGCAAGCTCCTCGTAGTGGTCGTAGCAGTTGACGATCTTGGTGTTGTACGGGACAAACGAAAGGGAGTCGCGCAGGTCCTGGACCTCGGACGTCACTTTGGCCTCGTTGATATCGCACAGGTACAGCTCATCGGCAATGCCCTGCATGAGCAGGCTGTTGGCGACATGTGCTCCTACGTGGCCCTGGCCGACCACACCGATCTTACGCGTCTGGTACATATACGTATCCTTTCGGCCGAGTTTTTCGCGTCGAACCATTGTAGCGTCCTGCTGCCACTTTGCTAGGCTAAAGCGCCGTAGATTTTTGGACATGCCTTAATCTCTACTTTTGGAGTGATTTGGGCCGCTGACGGCATCGCTGGGCGATGTGCTCGCGCGGATGGGGCCGGTCGTTGTACCATAGCTGCAACTGACTCGTAAGGAGCATCCATGCCCATTCGCATCCCCGACGCCCTCCCTGCCGCCGCGCAGCTCGAGAGCGAGAACATCTTTGTCATGACCGAGTACCGCGCGCTGCACCAGGACATCCGTCCGCTGCGCGTGCTCATCCTCAACCTCATGCCCACCAAGATTGCCACCGAGACGCAGATCATGCGCAAGCTCTCCAACACGCCGCTGCAGGTGGAGGTGGACCTGCTGCGCACCAAGACGCACGAGGCCACGCACGTGAGCGCCGGCCACTTGGAGACGTTCTACCGCACGTTCGACGACATCCGCGACATCCACTACGACGGCCTGATCATCACGGGCGCGCCGGTGGAGCAGATGCCGTTCGAAGAGGTCGACTACTGGCCCGAGCTCTGCCAGATCATGGATTGGTCCACCACGCACGTGCACTCTACGCTGCACATTTGTTGGGGCGCGCAGGCTGGCCTGTACCATCATTACGGTATCCAGAAGTACGACCTGCCGGCAAAGGCGAGCGGTGTGTTCGAGCATTATCTGGTGAAGCCGCAAAGCCCGCTGGTCCGCGGCTTCGACGACCGTTTCTATGCCGTGCATTCGCGCAACACCGATGTGCGCCGCGAGGACGTGGAGGCCGAGCCGCAGCTTGAGGTCGTGGCCGTGTCCGACGAGGTGGGCTTGTACATCGTCAAGTCGACCGACAGCCGCCGCTTCTTTGTCTTTGGCCATCCCGAGTACGATACCGACACGTTGCGCTTGGAGTACGAGCGCGACGTGAAGCGCGGGCTCAACCCCCAGGTGCCGGCGCATTACTTCCCAGGTGACGACCCCACCGCCGAGCCGCGTAACGTCTGGCGCAGCCAGGCTCAGCTGTTCTACACCAACTGGCTCAACTACTACGTCTACCAGACCACGCCCTACGACCTGGCCCGCGCTGGCGAGGAGCACTAGGCTGCGGCCGTGGTTGCGACTGTGGCTGTGCTCGCGACGTGACGAGCGTGGATTATCGGACACACGAGCGTGGCTTTTCGGACGTTTACAAATCGAGCGTGGATAATCTCCCACTTTTGGCCGAGGAAGGGGCCAAAAACGGGAGATTTTCCACGCTCGATTTTTCTGTAGCTGTCATGTCGGCGGCCTCATTACACGTCGAGTGCATACGGGCCACGTTGCAAACAAGGTAGTTTTGAGCCACAGTATATTTTCTTTCAAAGAAATCGACGGCTTTAGAGGCGTCAAATTGTGGAGACGGGGACCTCTCGACAACCACCCTACCTGCAGATATAAGCCATCAGCCTAAAACGTCCAAAACCGTCAAGTATTTGGTCAGCGCCCGGACAGCATTTGGTCAGACTTCGCATGAAACCGTCTGGTACGTTTGCGCCGTTCCAAGAGTTGGGAGGCGACATGGGAAACATGACGGCGAATCAAAGACTTGCAAGTCACATTAAAGCATGCGAACAGCAGATGAGTTGCGTGTACGCGCGCACGGCGGCGGAGGCAAAGCAGATTGAGCGGCGTGTTGCGGCGGGAAGTCTA
>CABQJU010000037.1:0-17786 GCA_902464575.1 uncultured Collinsella sp. | reverse complement strand
TCGTGATGCGCCTGAGGCGCGCCCGCGACGACGGGAGGCTCGACCGGGAGGCCGCAATCATCGGCAAGGCCCGCCTGCTCGTCATCGACGAGCTCGGGTTCCTCCCGCTCGACGCGGACGGGGCGAGGCTGCTCTTCCAGGTCCTCGCCGACGCATACGAGAGGCAGTCGGTGGTATTCACCACGAACCTGGAGTTCAGCAGGTGTGGGCGGTGTTCGGGGACGACCAGATGGCCGCCGCCCTGATCGACCGCATCGTCCACCACGGGAGGCTCGTCCAGTTCCGCGGCGAGTCCTACCGCGTCCGCCATGCCCTCATGCAGGAGGGCTAGCCGCTCAAAAAGCGTGCGCGCTTCCGATGCTGCGACTGCTCAATTTCCGATGCTCTTTTTGCTCAAATCCTCTTGACGAAACACAGAATACGTGCGGGCGGCGCTTGCAGCCGATCGCACGGTACCGGCCGCACCCGTTGCAGCAGCGCGGCCACGCCGCCAGGCGCGGGCAGGCCGCCGACAGGTCGGCCGAGCCGTCGACGCGCTCGCCGCGCCTGGACTTCGGCGCCGTCACGAACCTGTGCGACGCCACCTCGGCGCTCACCGCCGAGGGCGACCTGCACAGCTCCCTGGCGATCTCCCTGCACGAGGCCCTGCGCTCCAGCATCCTCTGGACCGTGTCCCGCTCGTGCCTGGTGAGCCTGCCGTAGGCCCTCGGGGCCGCCTCCGCGGAACCCTTCTTCCTCTTTCCGGACCGGCCGTCCTCCGATCTCCCGGTGCCGGCCGGTCCGGCCCTCAGGGTATCGGGTTCCCACATTCATCCGCACATGTGCGGATGAATGTGGGAGGTGTTCGGATGAAGTTGATAATCAAGGCTTCGATAGCAAACGCAATTTGGTTTTTGAAATATGGACGAATTCCTCGTCAGGAGGGTAAAATGGTGCCGACGGCAGCCCAAGTTGTAGAGAGCTGGGCAGAGCCGTTGCTTAATGAAGTTGGGTCATCGTCTTAGCGACGGTGGCCTTTCTTTTTGGGCTTCGAACCCTGCTTGAGTGCCTTGGAAAGGACGACAAGGGCCGTGAGGAGCGAGACCATAGCAGTCAGGAGCTTCACGAGCTCAGTGAAATCGGTCATGGGCATCACCTCCCATCGGATGGAGGGCTCTGCCCGGCACGAGGGCTGCCGACAGCAAGGACGATTCTATCAGAGCGGCTGACTCCCGCCCGATTATTACCATCCCACCGCGCCTGTGCAAAAAAGAGGGCCGCCAAACAGCGACCCTCCAGCGAAAGTGCATGTTATTTAGGACAGTCAAATTCTTTGAAAAACAAATGGATGCTGTAGAATTACAAATAAGAGTCACCCAGAAGGAGCGATCGATGAAAAGCAAACGATTTGTCCTGAATGCACTTCTGGTAGTAGCAATATTGACGCTCTTCGTCTTTTCGTACTCATACATGAATCAGCCAAGATTTGGATATGCTTTATACACTGTTTTTTCCGGCGAAACAACTTACAACACTATAGGCTTCATTGACGCAATCTTTTTCTATGTAGTCGGCCCCGTATCAAGCGAACTGGTCGCTTTTGTTGTCAGCTACAACCTGAATCAACAAAGCCAAACTCACTCAGCGACTTCGGCCAAACAAGGAATCAATCTCTTCGCAATAATGATAATTCTGCAAATTGCGACCGTGTTGATTATCGCCCTGACCGCAACAAACGTTTTGAAGTATGAGTTCGGATTCATCGCGAGCTGTCTCATGGCAATTGCCGCGGGTATAGCGGTTTCGTATACGACACCGGCAAAGAAGTAGATAAACTAACAGGGCCTATTTGGAATCCGAATCGTCCATGGAACCGTCGATGCCGGTTTTGGTGTCGTCATCCGTATTGGAATCGTCATCCTTGGGGCTTATAGGACACACATTTTGTCCTATAAGCCCCGATCAATTCATACTCCTCATCCTCGCCGAATTGCGAGTATGGCAGAATCGGCACTGGATGGCAGCGCGCTAGGCCGTGTCCGCGGAGTTACCCCCCCCGTTTTTATCGTAACAGCTGATTCTAGGGACGCTTCAAAAAGTCAACCGAGGGTTTTGTCCCGTCAAGACGCCGAACGAGAATTACGTACCGCCAAGAGCCTCAAAACACGCCCCTCGCGGAACAGAATCCTCACTCGATTTCCATGCGGAGTAAAAACGTCAATCAATCATCCTCCGCAACGTCTATCCACCAAAAAGGCCGCCCCACGTGGAGCGGCCTTTGCTCGCAGCTTTTTACTGATAGTTACTCAAAAATTATTCCAACACATCCACAGAAGAGCAGCGAATCGTATTTTTCTTTCGGGAATCGAGAAAATAGCCTACCTTGACTTTAGACCCAACGCTCACGGGGCTATCGCTTACATAGCGCGTATGTTCTGAATCAACCAGAATGGTCAGACGATCAGACCCGTCGTTATATGGATCTTCGCTTTCGACCGACATGGTAAAATCGCCAGAGCTGTCAACGTTCAACACCAATCCGCTCACGAACCACAAATGTGAATAGTCACCTCCGCTATCTTTTTGGCAACGCTCCACTTTTAGAAATAGCGCAGAGAATGCGAACACGGCAACTGATATAGCGATGAAAACCTTAACGCCACTCCCCTTGCCATAAAATACAAATTTATTCGCCAAAGAAAAATACCCCTGCCTTATCCGTGTAATTAGCATAGTACTACGTTAACGTGCTCATGGCTGTGGGTTGGTTTAACCTACAGTCATGCTAAAGTTGCCAAAAGGGGTACAAAGGCCAATACGTTTGCACAGTGCCGGCACAGCGACCTAGCATCGTATGCACCGGCGGGATCATTGCTGGCCTGCAAGGAGAGCATGTCCACGCGCTCATGGTCGCCGGAGGCCTCGTGATGCAGCACGCGCCGAGCGGCGACTGGAAGCGCGTCGATTGGGATGCGCTTGCCGCCTGGCTCGACAGATACGGGTGCAAGGTCGCTAAATGCGAGACGGAGACCCTTCCGACCGCCGACGCGGCGAGTGGGAACGCAAGGGTAAAAATGCATCGTCGCTGAACCAGTGAGTCAGTATTCTTTAGTTGGATGATGGATATTGAAATTAATTAGCGAGATAATGTGCATATCTCATAATGTATGCGTTGCACCATGAGAGAGGGGCCTGTCATGAGCTGGAAACCGAGAAAATGCGTTATCGCCGGTCTCGTGACAACCGGTCCTGGCGGCGGCTTGTTTGCAACCGCAATGACATCGTACCGACTTTTCACTTACATGTTCTAAAAGGCGGTTGCCATGCTGTCGCAAAATCACTCGAGATACTTGGTCCCAATCGGCTTTACCCTGCTCGCATCACTCTTTGCTAGCGACCTTTTGCTGAAACCGCCCAAGGAACTCGTTTCGCTTGCCATAGACTGCATTTCCGCCCTTTACTTTACGGCAACCCTATTCATCGGACTAAAGGAGAGGAAAAAAGGCGCAGTCGTTGCGTCCGCCGTAGGCGTGATCACAGCCATTGCCTCATTCTTTATCTGACACATTGGTGATCTAGGGGCGATATCGTAGGAATACGATCGGGAGAGCCAGGACCAGATCGCCCGGGTTGCCCGGTCGGCTCGCGCGACGGCGCGGCGGTTCGACAGAAAGCTCTCCGGACTTCACGCCGTTTCTGATCGCATTGTAGACAGCCAACTCGTCTTCGCAGTCGGCGAGCACGCGGTGTGCGTCGTCGTTTTGGATGTACAGTAAATCTCGAAGGTCCTCCATGCACCAGCGTCCGAGATCTGGCCATGCGCGTCGCGCGAGCTGATAAGTGTCGATCGCGATGTTGTAGTTAAAGTCCAGGCCAAAGCCGTCCCAGGCAGAACGGCATTGTTTCCTTGATTATCAACTTCATCCGGACACTTCCCGCATTCATCCGTGTGTGTACGGATGAATGCGGGGTTCGATACCCCGGCGGCCTGATCGGCAGACCGCCGGGAGTTCTCACTCCTCGATAAAAGCCGGCACTCGGTTAGTCCTGCGCATCTTGAAATCGCCAGTCTCGTGGGAGACGTAGAGAATGCCGTCCATCCCGTCTCGTGATGCATACGACAGGTGAACTGAACCGCAATCCGATCCATCATTGTCGAGAAGATCGAACGAATTCGGGTCGCTCGTTGCGGCCAAACGACCACTCAGACAAGAGCCATCGTCATTACAGATTTGCCATTCCATGTCTTCGCCTGCAAGAATCGCCATAGACGGCCTGGTCGCGCCATCGTTGACATACATCCCGTCTATGCCAAAACCGTTTTCAGCGCCATCGATGAACGACTGCTCGGACCTATACCTCGCAAATGATGCACATAGCACCATTGCAAGACAAAGTGCAGAGCCAACAATAACGATCTTTACGTAGCTCTTGGCCGTCATGCCATCCCTCTTTTCGCTTGCCTAAAGAAATGCGGAAGAAGCTGTTAGTCGCGGCTTGTTTGTAGGCCCTTCTGCCCCGGTTCGGTTACTAAGGTTACTTGAGGGATCCTATAAATGATTGTTACCCATATACGTAATATGAATTTCGGACATGTCGAAATCAATCAATGGTTGCGGGAGTTTCCGACCTTAGTGAAATGCCACCCTATACCCACAGAATCAGTCTGGCTGACATGTGCCAATGGCCGCTAACGGCACTTGGTCGGCAACGGTCTTAGCCCATCGGCCACAACAGTGTCTCCTTCTGTCGCGCCGAGGGCCAGACACACAGCGGTGGCGCCGTGCCGCGGCAGCTGGACGACCGCGTCGTCGACCGTGGCGATTGCACTCGCGACGACACACCTCGCCAGTTTGCCTCGCCCTATTGGCCCCAGCGCGTTGCAGTTCAATCAGCTGTTACAATTACCCACCCACAAAAAGCCCATCTAGCAGGTGCTTTGCTGTTATAGAGTCCTGGAAAGAAAGGGCCAAACCGAAGTGTCTGGCCGGACGCCAATTGTCTGGGAACTGCTTCGGATTCGACCCTCTTTTACTTTCGCCCACTCGGTGGACTTCGGGTTTAATGCTTAGGGGCAGGGATTTAACAAAGTGAAATTTTAATGAAAAGAAACCCAGCTGCCACAATTGCCATGGTGAGGGCTCGAATTGGCCATATAGATCTAAAATAGTCACGATACCTTCTCTTTTGCTGGAACGATATATCTATACAAGGTTGTGAGCGGAAAACAAAAATACGTCGATTGCTATCCGACAAACGGGTCTGGAATTGCGTTCACCGGCATTTCGGGGCAGATTGATACACATGTACGAAAGGGAACCTATGTGGTGCGTTGGGTTGGAGCTGCTGCAGGCCCGATATGGATTGCGGTCTTGCGCCCCGATGTCCAAATAGATTTCTCCCTCTAGACGGGAAGTTGCTCATGGACACCATATATGACGGAGACGACTGGGTCGATCATTATAGTTGGCGCCTGGTCGGCTCGGATGACAATGGGGATGTGGTGTTTGATGGACTATGTCCAAAGCATCTCCATCCTTTTGTCTCGTCGTTAATTGAGAGTTCCGCTCGTGTTGCCCCCTACAGCTCGGCATCGCTTCATGATACGGACGTTTTGAAGACCATAAGGGAGTCAATTGACGAGGGCACGATGAGCGGCCCGCTGTTTTCTCGGCTTGTGGGGCTAGATGAGATTGGCTCGAAACGACTGCTTGCGGGCGAAAAGGTGGAACTCACTTATCGGTCGATGATTTCAATCCTGCGGCTAGCCGATGTTCTTCGCAAATAAATGAGGCTTCCATGGCCATGTGGCAGCTTGTCTCACCGATGGGTGGGAGCCGAGTACTTTTCGGACGATTTGCTTGGCCTCGGCGTAGTCTTGGACGGGATCTGCCGGATCATCGAAATCCTCGACGAGATATTTCAAAGCGGCACCTTCTTAAACGGCGAACGTGACAGCGGTCCTCCCTGAATTCTATAAAATCACGGCCTGACTTGGGCGGCGAATTGGCGGAGCTCGTCATCGTCCATATCGTCGAAGTGCGGCAACTACGCCAGCGCGGCCCTCTGCTCCATCAGGTACCTACCGCTCGGAGACCTGCGAATCGTCTGCAAGATGTCCTCGGGGGCGAGGGCTGGGAAATCCATGCCCTCGGGAGCGGCCAAAGAGATGGATTCACCTGCCCCTCCCATGTGTTGGGACCTCATTCAGGGCATCGGCTGCATCCGGCCTTTCGCATTCGCCGCCCGGCCCTCCGGTCCCGCCCGGCTCTCCGGTCCCGCCCGGCCGACGGGTTTCCCATCTACGGCAAAACGATCGCACTTATATATATGCATTCCCGGATTGGGAATATGTTTCAGCCCACGCGAGCAAAGCCTCGGCGTACTCCGTGGTATCTCCGCTGCGCGGCTTTGCACCCTGCAATGCCGCGCAGCGGAGATACCACCTGAGACGGATGTCGATGCATCGAACCCG
Organism: uncultured Collinsella sp.; assembly: GCA_902464575.1. GTDB lineage: Bacteria > Actinomycetota > Coriobacteriia > Coriobacteriales > Coriobacteriaceae > Collinsella. Next base: position 11,332 of record CABQJU010000037.1, on the reverse strand, counting down.
AGACCGGGCGCTGCGGCGGGAAGCCTCTCGCACGGACAATCTGCTCGATCTTGCTGCACCCGTCTTAAAAGGTTAGACAAACTTTTAATCGTACGACATCCGTCGAACAGTCGGGGGTACACACCACTACAGAAGGCCCACGGAACGGGGGGCGAGATGGTCGGCGACGGGTTCAAGGCACTCTCCGGCCCCACGCTCCGCCAGGGAGGGCGTCGGGAGGGAGGCCGTAATGGGTGAGAAGGACGAGCGGCCGGAGCGGGTGTTCCCCGGCAGGACAGACCCGTGGTTCATAGCGGCCATGGTGATTGTGGCGGGCGGTTTATCCGCGGCGTGTATCGCGTGTTTCCTGAGCTCGAGTCCCGCGCTCCTATGGGGCTGGCTCGCGCTGCTGCCCGTCCCGGCCCTCGTGGCCCTGGCCGCCCTTCCCGTCCGCAGCAACCGCCTCGAGCTCTACGGCGACCGCCTCGTCGTCGTGTACGCTGGGACGCGTTCGGTGATACCCTACGCCCACGTGCGGAGCGTGCGGAGCGTCCGGCGCACCAGGACGCTCTGGGCGGGGACGGCCAACTCGCTCGACCGCGTCTACATCGAGGCGCCCTACGACGGCGACGCCATCGTCTCGGTGACCGACAACGATGCCCTCGTGGCGGAGCTGGGGCACAGGTGCGGCCTCGGGCCATACTCCCATTTTTGAGAGAGGTGCCGTCGGGCCCCCCGAAAGCCGTCTGCATTTGCAGGCCTTTTTTCGAAATCGGGCGGCGCGGCTGAAAATCCCCGGCCTGAACCGCGGGGCTTCATCTACATTCGCGCAGGCGTATTCACAATCATAAAAAGATAGGCACGGGCATCCGCGTTCGCGGAAACCCGTGCCGCATTTGCGTCACCGAGATGACCGGGTAGAATATATCTGAACGCTATTCCACATTCCCGTACTTGCGCTACGGATTTGGGAAAGCGCATGTCTCAGCCTCTACTCGACCACGGTCGCCTCGGTCGGGATGGCCCCCAGCACTGCCGCGTACTCGGTGGGGTAGAGGCGGCTTATCGTCTGAACGTCGCGGATGAGGACGTTGCGGTCGTCAGGCTCGGAGATGCCGTAGCCGAACGCCTCGAGCGTCTCGATCGCCTCGCGGATCTTCTGCTGGAACATGGGGCCGGGGTCCACCCTCAGGCCGAGGTAGCCTCGCCACAGGCTCGGCAACACGCGCAGCATGTTCTGGATCTTGGACATCGGCTCGATGTCGGCGTAGACGTTGAGCGTGACCATGGCGTCCTTGTGCCCGAAGATCGACTGCAGCGCCTTGATGTCGCCGCCGTGGCGGATCCACTGCTTCGCGAAGGTGTGGCGCAGGCCGTGGAACGTGATCAGCTCGTCGTTGGTGCCCATGAGGCCGTTGGTCTCCGAGAACGTCTTGAACGCCCTGCGGATGTAACTGGTGGTGGCGAAGGAGCCGTCCGGCCGCGACACGACGTAGCTGTCCGCGAGGTCGCGCAGGCCGAGGGCCGATGCCTCCCGGAGCCTCTGCGAATCGATCTCGTGGATCTCTTTCAGGAAGGGGAGCAGGCCCACCGGGTCGACGGGGATCGTCCTCAAGTCGTGGTTCTTGGTGTCCTTGATGAAGGAGCCCCTGTCCTTGACGTAGGCCACCGAGTGCCTGACCGTGATGAGCCCCGACTCGAAGTCGACGTCACACCAGCGCAGGCCGCAGACCTCGCCGATGCGCATCCCGGTGTGCAGGGCGAGCACGACCGCCCGCCTGAAGGTCGAGTCCGGCATCATCGAGGTCACCGAGTTGAGCTTCGGCACGAGGTCGGAGCGCAGCGCGTTCCTGGGCCTGGCAATGACCCTGGGCGCGAGGGCGCCGTCGAACGGGTTCCTCCCGATCGTGTCGTTGCTGCGCTTCAGCAGGACGGCGTAGAGCCGCTTGCCGAGCTTGAATGACTTGTTGAGCGTGTCCGGCGCCGTGCCCAGGGCGATCCTGCGCCTCGACCACGCGTTGACGTCGTCGGTCGTCACCTCGTTCACGGGGACCAGACCCAGCTCGTCTCGCTCGATGTGCAGGGCGCTGTAGTGGTAGTCGTCGCGGGTCGTCGGGGTGATCCTGTTCATCTCCAGGCAGAAGTCGATGAACTTCTCGAGCGCCTCGGAAAGCGGCAGCGCGGCGTAGTCATCCCGCTGTTCGGCGGGAAGCCCGGCGCCGATAGCGGCCCTCGCCTCCTCGGCCTCGGCGAGTTCCAGCTCGACCTCCGACCTGAATTCCGCGAGGACGCGCATCGCCGCCGCCTTTCCCCGCGCGCTCTGCTTCAGGCAGGGCACGCGGGTGTTCCTGGTCCTCTGGACCTTCTTCCCGGTCATCTCGTCGGCCACCGTCACGACAGCCTGCCATTTGCCCTTGTTCTTCCTCACGCCGCCGGCTCCGCATACGCGTAAGGTTTTATTGCTGCATTTCTCGTTCTGCATGTCTGCTCCTAAATCCGCAGTTGATTAGAAACAGGCGGGCCCACCTGCGGGAACCCGGAGAGGCGACGATTCGGGGCTCCTACCCCCGTTGATTAAATCATCGGCTGCACCGCGCTCCTCGAAGCCGAAAATATGCTATCTGGACAGACCGCGCTGAGCTGGTAAAATATGCAAATGCGGAAATGCGCTACTTGCGCTATCTGCGCGTGTTTTAACAAAATAAGCACAGGTCAGGGTCATTCTGACCTCGCTGGGGGTCAAGGGGTCGCTGGTTCGAATCCAGTCGTCCCGACCAGAAGTTTGCAGGTCAGGCACCTAGTGCCTGACCTTTTTTGTTTTAATCACCATGATTATTTTGCTTAAAGCAACAACGTTCCCGCTCGATGTAATCACCGAATCAAAACGTGTACATCAGCCACCAAAATCGACATTTTTCGACATGTTTGGAGGCTGATGTACACGAATGCGAAATCCCCGCCGCCTAAAAGCGCCCTCCACATGTCTGGACTCTCTATGCTTACGCTGGATAGACATCGCCGGAACGGGTATAGTATCGAAAGTTTTGTCGTTAACCAGCGGGGGAGTCCTGTGGGCATCAAAAAGAAGATCAAAAAGGAGCTTATCGGCACTTCCGATTACCCGTCGAATAAGATCTTTACGATCTCCAATTTCATCACCTTTACGCGCCTGATCCTCACCCTGGTATTTCTGTACCTGTTTGTGACGGACAACAACCGCGTCATCGCCATCGTTATCTACGCCGTTGCCGCCTCCACCGACTGGATGGACGGTCAGATCGCTCGCATGACTAAGACGGTCTCATGGCTCGGCAAGGTCATGGATCCCATTTGCGACCGTGCGCTGCTGTTCACCGGCGTCTTGGGGCTGGTGGTCCGCGGAGAGCTGCCCATCTGGGTCTGCGTGCTCATTATTGGCCGCGACATCTATCTGGGCATCGGCACGCTTATCGTGCGCCATTATCACCGTCGCCCCATCGATGTTGTCTTCCCCGGAAAGATTGCCACAGCGCTGCTCATGACCGGCTTCTCGCTCATGCTGCTCGGGTTCCCCGTTATTGACGGCCTGCATCTTTTACCTTCAGCCCTTACGGCCTTCCCGGGCCTCAACGGAAGCTCGATGCCCCTCGGCATCTTCTTTGTGTACGGCGGCGTGATCTTCTCCATGCTCACCGCTGTCATCTACTCCATTAAGGGCGGAGCGGCCATTAAACAGGCTCTCACGCATCCCGAGGACGAGGACATCGACTTTCTGAACCCTGAAATCGAAGACTGATTCGTTGGGGTATGATTACGTACGGTTCATTATTTGCGGCACGTCCGCGATAAGTTAGGGGTTGTCATGGACAACATGGTTAACAATATGCCTCAGAATGATAAGACTGCTGACGCTACCTGCGTATTCCGCGTGCCTTCAAGCGACGTCACCGTTCCCGACCTCATGGCCAACGTGCGCATCACCGCCCCCGTTCTGTCCATCGTCAAGGGTCCGCAGACTGGTGCCGCTTTTGAGCTCGAGGATGACGTGACCACCATTGGCCGCGATCCCGCGAACGGCATCTTCCTCAATGACATGACCGTTTCGCGCAGCCACGCGCGCATTATTCGCGAGGGCCTCGGCGCTCGCATCGAGGACTTGGGCTCGCTCAATGGCACCTGGGTCGACGGTGCCATCGTCAATGCAGCCCCGCTGCACGACGGTTCTTCCGTCCAGATCGGTACGTTTACGCTCATCTACCACGAGAGCACGCCGGAGCGCATCGAAACCGGTGAGTAGGGCATGGCCGAACGCAACTATCTGAGTATCGGCCAAGTCGTCAACCTACTTCGAGGCGCATACCCCGATCTTTCGAACTCAAAAATTAGATTTCTAGAGGATGAGGGGCTCATTACCCCTCATCGTACGCCTAAGGGATACCGTCAGTACTCCAAGGAGGACGTTGATCGCCTGGAGGTCATTCTGCACCTGCAGAAGACCCGCTATATGCCACTCAACGTGATTAAGCAGCGCTTGGAAAACGCCACGGACCTGTCAACGCTCGCTTACGAGGTGGGCTTGCTGTCCGATGTTCCGCTCAAGACGGAGCCCAAGGAGACTAAGCAAAAGCTGCATCCTATCGAGACCATTCCCGATATGCTGGGCGTCGAGATTTCGTTTATCCGCTCGCTCGCCGAGAACGACCTCATTCGCATCATCAAGAGTCCGCAAAATCGTGAGCTCGTCGATGGTCGCGATTTCCCGATCATCCGCTACTGCTCCGAGCTGTCACGCTTCCATATCGAGCCGCGCAACCTGCGTCAGTACGTGTCTTCCGCCAACCGCGAGTCCTCGATGTTTGAGCAGGTGCTCGTGAGCATGCTCGGCATGGACACCTCCGATGACGAGCGCGACGCCAAGCTCGAGCGTGCGTTTAAGAAGCTTCACGACCTGACGGAGGGCGTGCACACCGCGCTGCTCAAGAACCGCGTTTTTGAGTCGCTCAACGCCGTGGTCGAGGACGCCGACATCGATGCACTCGATGAGGAAATCACTCGCTCCGAGTCAACCAAGGCCAAAAACGAAGAGATAGGCGCGCCGGCTTCGCACGAGGATTCCCTCGTAAAGCCGCTCAAGGTCGTCACCCCTTCGCAATCCGGCACCGCCACCGCGGGCAAATAACAGCTGCCGCTTATCCGGCAACCCATTGAAAGGTCATGCAATGTACGACTTCGAATCTCAAATCGTCGACATCCCCGACTATCCCGAGCCCGGAGTCATCTTTAAAGACATCACGCCGCTCTTTGGCAATCCCGAGGCGCTCAAAGCCATGACCGATGCCCTCGCCGAGCACTTTGCCGGCATGGGAATCACCAAGGTCGTGGGTCCCGAGGCTCGCGGCTTTATGGTTGGCGTACCGGTGGCTGTAGCCCTTGGCGCCGGCTTTGTTCCCGCACGTAAACCTGGCAAGCTACCGCGCGAGACCGTAAGTCAGAGCTACGAGCTCGAGTACGGCACCGATTCAATTGAGATCCATGCCGACGCTATCAGCTCTAAAGATACCGTGTTGATTCTGGACGACTTGGTCGCGACGGGCGGAACCGTCGAGGCAACAGGTAAACTGGTGCGAGATATGGGCGCAAAGCTTGTCGGTTACGGTTGTATCCTTGAGCTTGCGTTTCTCAACCCGCGCGAGAAGCTCCACACCGTCTAATGACGATGTGGAGCTCTTTAGCCTGGTGACGGTGGACTAGCCGTTACCCTTAGTTACTGGAAAGGAAGCTACATGCGCACAGCAAACACGCACAAAAACATGGCACGCTGCGCTGCTACGGCAACCCTAGCTTGTGTTTTGGGCTTGGGCCTCGCGGCTCCTGCCTACGCCGATACCGCATCCGACCTTGCCGCTGCTCGTACGAAGCTCGAGCAGATCGGTACCCAAACTCAGCAGATTTACGATGAGCTCGCCACGCAGACGCAGGCGCTCGATCAGACTGCTGGCGAGATCACGCAAAAGCAGCAGGAGATCGCCGATGGTCAGGCCAAGCTCTCGACCTATGTCGCCGGCGAGTACAAAACCGGCGGTCTGAGCCTGCTTCAGGTTCTGACGGGCGTCGATGACCTGAGCGATATGCTCAACCGTCTGTTCTACTACGGCAAAGTTTCCGATAAGCAGGCTCAGACCATTCAAGAGGTCAAGGAGCTCAAACAGCAGCTCACCGATAAGCAGGCCGAGCAGGAAAAGAACGTCGCCACCACGCAAAAGAAGGTCGACGAGCTTAACGCCCAGCAGGCTGAAGCACAGAACGTCGTAAACTCTCTGGATTCACAGCTGCAGGCTGAGCTTGCCGCTGAGGCCGAGGCCAACGCCGCGCTGCAGGCCGGCATCAACGCCAGTACCGCCGAGAAGGCCACGGTGAGCAACGAGACTGCCGGTGCGACCGAGAACACCAACAACGGTGGCCAGACCAGCAATAACAACAACCAGGGCGGCAACACTCCGGCTCCTACGCCGGCACCTGCTCCGACACCGCAGCCCTCCACGCCTGCCCCGGCTCCGACGCCTTCTGCTCCGAGCCAGTCCGTCGATGGCGGTTCTGTTGTCTCGCGTGCATACAGCAAGCTTGGTTGCGCCTATTCCTGGGGCGGAATTGGCCCGAACAGTTTCGACTGCTCTGGTTTTGTTAGCTATTGCCTCACTGGTCGCTATTGCCGCCTGGGCACCACGGGCACCTTTATGGGCTGGACGCGTGTGTCCGATCCGCAGCCCGGTGACGTTGTGGTCAACTCGTACCACACCGGCATTTACATCGGTGGTGGTCAGATGATTCATGCTTCCGACTACAACACGGGTGTTATCATCAGCTCCGTTGCCGCCGGCATGAACAACAACTACATTTTCGTGCGCTACTAAGTATTCAGATAAAGCAAACGGATATGGACCTCGTGGCTTTGAGTCATGGGGTCCATTCTTTTGCCTTTAGTGCAGTCCGCTATCTAGTTTTGAATACTAGATAGCGGTCCAATCGGTCTGCAAGATGGCTATAATTGAATGGGAACGATTAGAAAGGACCCTCTATGAGCTGGGCACTTATCTCCGATTCAAGCTGCAACCTCCGCGATTGGCAACCGATCGCACCCCATACCACCTTTGCATTTGCTCCCCTCAAAATTCGAGTGGGGGAGCGTGAATTCGTCGATGACCTTTCGCTCGATGTTCATGAGCTCAACTGCGCTGTTCAGGCGGAGACGAATGCCTCTTCGAGCGCTTGTCCCAGCGTGGGGGAGTGGGCCGAGCTCTTCAAATTGGCAGACAAGACCATCTGCATGCCGATCTCTGAGGGCGTGTCGGGCAGCTACAACGCGGCAGCCACGGCTCGCGATATGGTTCTTGCCGAGGAGCCCGACCGACAGATTCATCTAGTCAATTCACGCGCAGCTGGCGGCAAAATGGACCTCATTTTCTTGCTGTTCGACCGCTATCTTGCAAGCAATCCGAATGTCTCATTCGAGGATGCTTGCGCATACTTCGATAGCCTTGAACAGAACAGCAAAATCCTCTTCAGTTTGTGCAATTACGAAAACCTCGCCAAAGCCGGACGTATCCCTAAGGCAGCCGGCGTCATTGCCAACAAGCTCAATATCCGCATTTTGGGCACGGCGAGTGAGGCCGGTAAAATCGAACTCGTCGGGCACACGCGTGGCGAAAAGAAGATGCTCAACAAGATCATCGACACTATGGAAGCCGAGGGCTTTACGGGCGGTGAGGTCATCATCGATCACGTTGAGAACGAAGCTGGAGCCCAGGCGCTTACTGATCGCATAGTCGAACATTGGCCCTGCTCCAAGACCATCATCATGCCCTGCAACGGCCTGGATTCCTATTACGCCGAGATGCACGGCCTGATCATCGGCTACGGCATGGGCGTAGCTTCGGGCAAATAAAGTCCAACCAAGCCGCAAAAAAACGGGCGGGACAAAGCGACAGATGGCTCTTTGTCCCGCCCGTTTTATACGTCGGCTAGCTATTAAACCCGTTGAACTTGAGATAGCTCATCAAGTAAGCCTTCGAAACAAAGGATGAAACCGCGCTGCGCACAAGCAGCGACTCACGCGTTACCTGATGCGCCGTATCGGGAACCGGCGTCTGCTCGACGGAAAACGCCGAACGAATCGATGCCTCGAGCTGATCGACCACATAATCAAAGGCCGTCGGGGCATCGTAGCTCAAACGCTGAATGTTAAAGAGTGCCTGCACCGCAGCAATAGGTAGCACCTGCTTAAAGATGCAGATAGCGATCAGGCGGGCAATCTGCTCGCGGCCATATTGCTTTTTGACCGGAGCAGGCACCAGGCCGACCTTCACGTAGTTATTGATCATCGATGGCGTAATGACAGGCTGCTCAACGCAAATGGACAGCGGCTCCATCCACAGCGCAACATACTCAATAACCTGGTCGCGGTAGAGCGTCACATTGGGCAACTGGTTATAGCGCAGCAGACTCAACGTATTAAGTTTGCGCACGATATCGGACTGAATAAATGCATCGGGCAGCACAGTGGGCTGAATATCCTCAGGCTTAATGCTGACCGATGTATCGGACATCGGGATAACGCGTTTGGCGTGGTTCATAAGGATCCTCCGTTCATTAGCTATATTGTATTCTAGGTTATCTAGTTTTGCATACCATATAGCCGGCAAGTAAAAGTGGTTGGACAGCACATTGATGCACCGTCCAACCACTTTGTTTTAAAGATAGCAACCTTACATAAGATATATTATCGTACTTATCCACGGAGAAACGCGTATACGCTCGTTGCCGCTATGGCTCCATCAGAAACGGCAGTCACAACCTGGCGTAAACGCTTGGAACGGATGTCGCCAGCGGCAAATAGACCTGGCGTGCGGGTCGCCATGGAATCATCAGTAACAATACCGCCGTCCGGCGCCAGATCGACTAGATGCTCAACGAGCTCGGAATGGGGCTGCGTTCCGGTAAAGACAAAGATACCAAACGAGCCAGGGACAAATGACTCGGTGTGAGTTTCCCCGGATGCATTGTCCTTAAAGGTAATCGTCGTTGGCATGGCTTCGCCCGAGAGCTCGACAATACTAGTTTGGTACCTAACTGAAATATTATCTTTTGCAAGAACTTTTTGAACCACACCATCGGGGGCACGGAACTGATCGCGGCGCAAAACGATGGTCACGCTGCTGGCGATTTCTGACAAGAACAGAGCTTCCTCGCAGGCAGCATTGCCGCCGCCGATGACAAAAACCTGCTTGCCGCGAAAGAACATGCCGTCGCACGTCGCGCAATACGAAACGCCGCGACCGCGATACGCATCCTCGCCAACAAAACCAGCAGATCGCGGCGTGGCACCCATGCAAGCGATAACGCTCGAGGCCGACGTATCGCCCAAATCGTGATGCACCGTAAACAGCGCTGCATCGGCATCGTAATCGATACCCGTAACCATGCTCCATGTAACCTGTGCTCCCAGGCCCTCTGCATGCTGCTGAAAACGCTCACCGAGTTCGGCGCCACTCAAGAGCGGAATGCCCGGATAGTTCTCGACTTCATTGGTCGTGGCGATCTGCCCTCCCGACATGCCCTGTTCAATCACGGTCGTCGTTAGGTTGGAGCGCGCCGCATAAATGGCCGCAGCATAGCCCGCAGGGCCGCCACCGATAATCGCAACATCGATCGGCTGATGGGTAGTCATGAAGAGACCTCCTGTCGAAAGATTGGCGTTCTTTGCGCTCATACCCAAATTTACGTGAACATGACACTCATGCACTACAATGATAAATCGCGTAACAAAGCTGAAGGGGAGTTATCGATGGATCAAACGCAGATGAGCAATAGCGCTCCCCTGCCCATGCAAGCCACTCCCCAACCGGAGCAAATGACCGTTTCACCTGCACAAAAACCCCTAGTAACCATTGTGCACGCATCGGTTGGATCGGGCCACAAAGCCGCCGCCAACGCGATTGCACAAGCATTTGAACTTATCCGCGGCACCAAGGGAATCCCTGAGGATATTGAAATTGAAGTGCTCGATATCCTTGATTTTGGACGTATTAAATTCGACGGCAATAAGACCGCGGCTTCTTTTACGGGAGCCACACGCCCCATTTACGACCTGACCTGGCGATATACGCTTACGGGACATCTTCTCTGGGGTGGCGGCACGGCATGGTCGCGTATTATGTTCCCCGCCTTCAACGAATATATTCGTCGCCGCAGGCCTATAGCCGTGGTCGCAACGCACATCACAGCAGCCAATGTTGCCGTGGGCGCCCGCGTAATTACGGGTATCGATTACCCGGTCATCTGTGTGCCGACCGATTACGAAGTCGAAGGCTTTTGGCCCCACAAGGACACCGACCTATTCTGTGTAGCCAACGAGTTTATGGCCGAAACGCTGCGCCCGCGCAAGGTTCCCGAGTCAAAGATCCGCATAACGGGCATCCCCATCCGAGCCGGTTTCGATTCAGATTACAAACGCGAAGATGAGCTCAGCAAGTTCAATCTCCCCATAGACAAAACCGTCGTATTGGTGATGGCCGGTGCCAGTTTACCCCAACCATACGTGCGTTTCCGCGCCGCGATGGACCACACGCTCCCCTTCTTACGCAGCTTTGAGGACATGCACTTTGTCTTTTTACCGGGCAAGGATAAAGAATACGCCACCCGACTCAAGACGCTCTTCGACGCCATGAAGCTCGAAAACGTCACGGTTCTAGACTACGTGGACGACATGGCGGCCCTCATGCACGGCTGCGACCTGGCAATTCTCAAATCGGGCGGACTCACCGTCACCGAGTGCCTGTGCGCGCATCTGCCGATGATCCTGCTGGGCAAGTCCTATGGCCAGGAAAAGGCAAACACCACGATGCTCACCGGCATGGGCGCCAGCATGCATGTCACCACCGCACGAGAACTCATCGTGACGTTGCGCCATCTCCACGATCATCCGGAGTCGCTCAAGGCACTGCTCATCAATGGCGAAGTCCTGCGCCGTCCACACGCAGCCGAGGACATCGCCATCGCCACCATGGAGCTTGCAGGTAAGCCCCAAAAACGTAAACGAGCCTTCTGCCGCTTCTACTGGGGAGGAAAGCCCGCGCATATCCGCTAGTCGAATGTCCGCCGCTCTGCCGGAGCCGCCCTTATATCATTCCATGCTCAAACATTCTCGCTTCGCTGCGAAACTGCGCGTGGAACGATATAAGGGCGGCTCCGGCAGAGCGGCTGCGTTTACTTACTAGCAGCTACTTCGGTATCCCCTCCATTAGAACCTGCAAAGGTAAAACAGGAAAATATAAATACAGTAAGCCGATGCGACAAAGGGACAGCCCCTTTGTCGCAT
>CABQJU010000036.1:0-19112 GCA_902464575.1 uncultured Collinsella sp. | reverse complement strand
TTGGAGAGAACGCTCCCGCAAACTGCCTCTTGACAACTTATAGGAGCGTCGGTTTTACTAAGGCAAATACGCCTTGTGCTCGACCTGCGCCAAAAAGTCTACTCACTTAGTTCGAATCGAAGCCAAACGGACCCAAATCGAAGCCAAATTAAGCCCATCCGCATCAAAAGACGCGTGAATCCATACTTCTCGCGGTGGATTGACGCTACAAAGCGGCCAAAATAAACCTGTCCCTAAATGGTAGGTTTGGGGAGGTCGGGGAACCAGGTTGGTTTGGGTTGATTGGGTGTGCGCTCGGCCAGGACCAGCTCCATCCAGCACATGTCGTACCAGCGGCCGAACTTTTGGGCGCAGCGGTCGAAGGCACCCACCAGGCGATACCCCATATGGGCATGGAAATCCTGGCTGTTGTGCGTCAGGTACTCGTCGTCCTTATCGTGCGGCACGGCGATGAGCGCGCACATGTTGGTGATGCCCATCGCGACCAGACATTGCTTGAGCGCATCATGCAGCTTGCGACCCAGCCCGCCATGGCGCACATCGCGTGCCAGATAGATCGACGTCTCGACCGACCAGTCGTAGGCCTCGCGGCTGTTGAGCGGACTCACATAGGCATAGCCTACCGGGCGCTCGTCCAGCTCCATCACCAGATACGGATAGCGCTTGAGCGTACGCTCGATGCGCCCGGCGAACTCCTCAACGCTCGGCACCTCGTATTCGCAGGTAATCGCCGTCTCGCGCACATACGGCTCATAGATGGCAAGCAACGCCGGCGCGTCTTCGGGCGTCGCCAGGCGAATCGTCGGCTCGGACATCTCGGTCATACAACCCTTCTCCCTCAAAAACAAAGGCCGCCTTGCGCCAAACCCAGCGCAAGGCGGCCCCTCGTCATTACATCAGGCTACAGGACAGCCGCCAACGCGTCGATATCCTCCTGCGTCGTGGCCCAGCTGGTGCAAAAGCGCACCACCGTGTGGGTCTCGTCGTACTTTTCCCAGTACTCGATCGAGGCATGCTCGCGAATGCGGGCCATATCCTCGTTGGGTAGAATCACGAACTGCTGGTTGGTCGGCGTCTCCAAGAAGAACTGGTAACCGCGCTCGTGCAGTACGCGACGCAGCGCCTGAGCGGTTTCGATCGCCTGGCGACCAATCTCAAAATACAGGCTGTCGGTAAAGAGCGCCTCGAACTGGACGCCCGTCAGGCGGCCCTTGGCCAACAGCGCGCCGTGCTGCTTAATGCGCGGAATGGGATGCGCCGGAGCGTGCATGCCGCAAAACACCACGGCCTCGCCGCAAAGCGCGCCGCACTTGGTGCCGCCGATGTAGAACACGTCGCACAGCTGTGCCAGCTCGGGCAGGGTGATGTCGCACTCATCGGCTGCCAGCGCATAGGCCAGGCGGGCGCCATCCACAAACAGCGGAATCTCGCGCTTCTGGCACACTGCGTGAATCGCCGCGAGCTCGGCCTTGGAGTACAGCGTGCCATACTCGGTCGATAGGCTCACGTACACGGCACCCGGGAACACCGTGTGCTCGTAGCTCTCGTTTTCGTAGAACACCTGGATATAGTTCTCGAGGTCCTCGGCGTGCATCTTGCCCTCGTAGCCGGGGATGGTGAGCACCTTGTGGCCGCCAAACTCGATGGCGCCCGCCTCGTGGCAGGCGACGTGGCCGGTCTCGGCAGCAACGACGCCCTCGTACGGCGCGAGCAGCATGTCGATCACCGTCGCGTTGGCCTGCGTGCCGCCCACCAGAAAAAACACGTCGGCATCGGGGGCCTGACAGGCCTCGCGGATAAGCTGCTTGGCACGCTCGGTGTGCGCATCGGTACCGTAGCCGGGCTGCGGCTCCATATTGGTGTCGACGAGCGCCTGCAGCACCGCCGGATGTGCGCCGTGGGAATAGTCGTTGTTAAACGCGAGCATGGCAATCCTCTCTTACCGGGTATCGGCCAGATGATTCAAACGGAGCTATTGTACGCCGTTGGGATAGGCAATGCGCGCGGCAAGGCACTCAAGTGCCAGTACCAGGGCAAAACCGCAGCTCACGTCACTCAAAAAGTGCGCTCCGATCACGATGCGCCCTAAGGCGACGAACGCTGCGACGGCCGCCGCCGCCCAAAAGATCACGCGGCGACGCGAAGGTTTTTCCTTAAAAGCTGCCGCGGGAAGCCCGGCGAGCATAAGGCCGATCGCCGCATGCGCCGTGTGTCCGCTCGCAAACGACTTGAACCCGTCCTTGATCACGCCGGCGGCGATATAGGTCCACTTGTCGGGATTGCCGATCACCCACCACGGCTGAAAATTGAGCCCCGGCGTGACCTCGATCACGCGCATGCGCGGGCGCGACCACAACGGCTTAACAATGACGTTGAGGATAATGGCCTGAGCGACCCACACGGCAAGCACCATCAACGCCCAGCGCGTGAGCTCATCGGGCTCGGTCGTGCGCGTGAGGCGATAGATGATAAGGTTGGCAGCGATGACCAGCACAAACGTCAGCACCAGCTGAACGGCAATGAGCTTACCGCTAACCCGCAGGGACGAAACGATCTCGTAGCCGGCCAGGCCAACGTTGATCAGAACGCCCAGCACGGCGAGCCATTTGCTCCCCCTGGAGTCGGGACGCACCGCGCGTACGAGCATAACGCCCGCGACGCTCGCCGTCAGCTCGAACGGCAGCTCGCCGGCGGCCTCGATAAAGCGGCCGTACATGCTGCCGACGTTGAACAGCGCGCTCGAGATCTGATAATCGAAGAAACTGCCCACGCCCAGACAAAGGCACAGGACAACCGCGATAATGGCGACATCTTTCTTATAGATGTATCCGAACATGCTTTCCTTTCGGTCGGGCGAAGGGTCGACCCGCAACGTGGTGGGGCAAAGATAGCTTTGTCCCATAAATACCCTTACAGGTTGAGCATAAGTGAGCGAAAACGTTCCATTTGTGGCAAGGTGGCCCGAAGGAGGAGGGAAGCGTACTTGCGTACGCGACCGACGAGTGAGGGTCAGATTGCCCAAATGGAGCGTTTGCAGCGTCGACCCGTTAGTCGTCGTCGCTGGCACCCAGTTGTTGCAGCAGCATGAGTGCCGCGGCCACGGGGCCGGTGCCGTCGTTGGCGTCGAGACCGCGACCCAGGCCGCTGCCCGCACCGGCGCCTGCCTTGTAGGGTACCGACAGCTTGCGGCTCTTGGGGAAGTTCACCGCGCCATAGCGGGTCTTAAGCTCAAAGGCCACCTTCTTGGGCACGTCAACGCCCAAAAACGTGATGCGGCCGCCACTGAGCGTGACGCTCTCGAGCCCCAGGCGCTCGCCGCGAATGCGGATTCGTGCGCGATTGAACAGGTTGAGTCCCGCCAGCGGCAGCTCGCCATGCGCAGCCTCGGTCTCCTCCTGCACCTCATCGATGCTCTCTAGGTCCTCGGCCGCTGCGAGCTTACGGTACACGAGCACGCGCTGATCCACCGCCGGCAGGTACTCCTCGGACAAGAAGTAGTCGGCCGGCAGGTTAATACCCACGCTCGCCGCCTCCACGCCGGCGTCGTCATCGCCGCGCGCCTCAGCCACGGCCTGGCCCAGCATCTGCGTAAACAGGTCAAAGCCCACGCTCGACAGGTTGCCGTGCTGCTCGGCTCCCATAAGCGAGCCGGCACCGCGAATCTCCAGGTCGCGCATGGCGATGCGCATGCCGCTGCCCAGGTCCTGGAACTCGGAAAGTGCGGTCAGGCGCGCCGTCGCCTCCTCGGTGAGCGGCAGCTCGCCCGGGAACATAAAGTACGCGTAGGCCTGCGTGGCAGAGCGGCCCACACGGCCCTTGAGCTGGTAGAGCTGTGCCAGACCCAGGCGCTGCGAGTCCTCGATGATGAGCGTGTTGGCGGTCGCGTTGTCGATGCCGCTCTCCACGATGGTCGTGGCGATGAGCACGTCGATCTTTTTGGTCGCGAACTCGATCATCACATCCTCGACCTCGCGCGGGCTCATCTTGCCGTGCGCTACGCCCACGCGCGCCTCGGGCGCGGCCTCGTGCACGCGCGCCACGGCGTCGTCGATGGTCTTGACGCGGTTGGACACGTAGTACACCTGACCGCCGCGACCCACCTCCAGGCGAATCGCCGCGCTCACCACGTCGGGGTCGTACTCTCCCACGTGCACGATTACGGGGCGGCGCCCGGTCGGCGGCGTCGTGATCAGGCTCATGTCGCGCACGCCGCTCGTGGCCATCTGCATGGTTCGCGGAATCGGCGTTGCCGAAAGCGTGAGCACGTCAATCTGCTCGCGCAGGTTCTTGAGCTGCTCCTTGTGCTGCACGCCAAAGCGCTGCTCCTCGTCAATGATCACCAGGCCCAGGTTCTTGGGGTTCACATCGGCCGAAAGCAGACGATGCGTGCCGATGAGCACATCAATCGTGCCCTCGGCAAACGCCTTGAGCGCGCGCTTCTGCTGCGCCGGGGTGCGGAAGCGGCTGAGCACTTCGACCTCGAGGCCAAACGGGGCAAAGCGCTCAAAGAACGTCTCGTAGTGCTGCTGGGCCAGAATGGTCGTGGGGCAGAGCACCATGACTTGGCGGCCGGAGTCCACGCACTTAAACGCCGCGCGCAGGGCAACCTCGGTCTTGCCGAAACCCACGTCGCCGCACAGCAGGCGATCCATGGGCTTGGGCGCCTCCATGTCGGCCTTGATGTCGGCGATGGCCTCCAGCTGGTCGCGCGTCTCGTCGTAAGGGAAGCTCTGCTCCATCTCGATCTGCTCGGGCGTGTCGGGCGGGCAGGCGATACCGGTAATCGACGAGCGGCGCGTATACAGATCGACCAAGTCAAACGCCAGCTTTTTGGCGTTCTTGCGCGCCTTGTTGGTGGCACGCGTCCAGTCGGCGGTGTTGAGCCTGGTCAGGCGCGGCTTGTCGCCGTCAGGACCGACGTATCGCGTGATGCGGTCGACCTGCTCCAACGGCACGTAGAGCTTGTCACCGTCGGCATATTCCAGCAAAAAGTAGTCGCGTTCCTTGCCGCCCACTTCCTGGCGCGCAATCTCGCTAAAGAGCGCGATGCCGTGGGTGGCATGCACCACGTAGTCGCCCGGCTTAAACGGGAACGTGATCTGCGTAATGTCAACCTTGCGGCGGCTGCGCGCGCGGTTGGCATCCATGCGGGCATTGAGGTCGGCGATCGAGAACACGGCCAGGTTGGCATCGGGCACCACCACGCCCTGCGGCAGAGCGGCATCGACAAAGGTCACGCGTCCGCGCGAGATAGTAGGCACGGCGGCGCCGGCGGCTGCCTGGGCGGCACCTGCCTCGAGCGAGCGGGCGTTGAGCGCATCGGCCTTGCGCTCGCGAATGGAAGCGTGGGCCTCCTGGCGGGCGGTGCGATCGGCAGAATCCGCCGCTGCCACGCGCACGCGGTCGCCGATAGCGCCGACATTTTCGGGCGCCGCGGTCAGCGACTCCTCAAAGGTAATGCCCTCGTCGCCAAAGGTGAGCTCCATCGACTCGCGCGCACCGCGGTCGGGAATGGCAAACACGCAGGCGTAGCGCTTGCCCACGACTTCCTGAATGCGCGTCATAAAGCGATTGTCCGAGCCCGCAATGGCCGGCTGCTCAATCTTGAGCTCCGCCGTCACCGCGCCGCCGGCACGGATCAGGCTCACGTAGTTCAGGCGCTGCTGGGCACCAAAATCGAGCTGCTGGGCACGTACATACAGGCCATCCAGCCGGTCAATCCCTGCCTCGCCAGCACGCGCCTCGATATCCTCGTAGGCACGCAGGCAATCGTCGAACAGCGAGCGCGGCTCGGACAGCACCACGAGCGCCTTGCCGCTCACGTGCGCCAGCGGGCTCACGGTCTGGCCGTACATTACCGGCAAAAAGCGGTCGAGCTCGGGTGTAACGATGCGCGCATCCACCATCTCGAGCAATGCGGCCAGCTTGCTGTCGTCCTGGCTGGCGCGATAGAGCGCCACATGCATGTTGTGGACGGCCTCGTCGGTAAGCGCCAGCTCACGGCAGGGGAAGATCTCGATACTGTCCTCGTTACCGATGGTCTGCCCCGTGGAGCTCACCATGCGGCGTATGCGATCGATCTCGTCGCCAAAGAACTCAATGCGCACGGGCGCTTTTTCCTGCGCGGGAAACACCTCGACGGTGTCGCCGTGCACGCGAAACAGACCGGGCGCGTCGGCGGCGCCGGCATTGGTGTAGCCCATGCCCACTAGGCGCTGCGGCACCTCATCAAAAGGAATCTCCTCGCCCACCGCAAAGGTCGTGGACTCCCAATAGCGGCTCTCGACCGGCGGCACGCAGCGCAGCAGCGCGCGGGCCGAGGCAACCATGATGCAGTTGTCCCCGCGCACGATGCGCCCCAGAGCCTCGCAGCGCTGCGCCACCACGGCATCGTCGGGCGCCTGCTCGCGCCACGGATAGTCCTTGCGCTCGGGAAAACGGCACACGTGCGCCAGCCCCACGTAGGCGGCAAGGCTGCGCGCGGCGCGATCGGCCGCATCCTCGCCACTCACAATGTAGACCGTCGGGCGCGGACGGCGCGCAAACTGGGCGGCCGCCATAAGCGTGCGGCCCGACTGCGACACGGCCAGCGTCACGTCCTCGCCGGCATCGAGTCCGGCCTCGACGGTCTGCAGCGCCTCGGCAGTGTAGAGCTGCGCGGCTATACGGTGAATGAGCATGCTGTTCCTCCGGCATCGCAACGCCAAAAGCCCGCCGGGGCAAGCTCGGCGGGTCGTACGTCAAATTCGTTGCCTGTCATGGTAGCGCATGAAGAGGACTCCAGCTCAGGCGTACGCCCAGCCCCGCAACAAAAACGCCAGATAGAACCGGGCTCATCGGCTTCGCCAAAATCTCCCCGTCACTTCGAACGCCGCAACCACGGAAGGCGCCCCAAGAAACGGCTATTCCTCAAAAAAGCTCGCAACGTTCAAGCGGCTCGTCCACTCACCTATGGTGTTGCCAAAACCGACGCGTGTGTACACGCCCGCAAAACGGCCGCGATACAGGTACAGGCCTTCCATATTAGAAGCGGGTGCAAAACCAAGATCATCCACAAGTCCTTTGGGTGCCTCTCCTCGATGCGGCCCATTGACAAGCGTTCCGCGCAAGCAGGGAGTCTGATACTGCTGAGCATACTCCTGTACAATCGCCCCAGCGGCCGCAGCGCGAGCAAGCACCTGGGACCATTCCCGTTCCGTGGCATCCAAGCCGGCAACAACGCCAACCGCGTTGTAGCCGCCGCACGGCTTGACAATCCATCGATCCTTTTCGGCAAATCTCGACAACTGGGCGCTTTCGTCCAAAATCTCGGTATAGGGCACATGCTCCCGTACAAACGCTTGCTCCTCCGGGCTCAACAAGGACTGCCCGGCCCGAGACCACAAAAACGCAAATACGGTCTTAGTCGCACATGGCCACGTTCTAAAACCACCAACGATGCACGCGAGCCCTTCTTGAGCCGCCTCGATTAAGGCCGAGCGTCCGTCGCACGGCTTATCCCACAGCTCGCCGGTCACCGCGCGCCGCCAAACGCAATCAATAGGACCGGCGGCATCGCACAGCCGTCTAGCACCGCTCTCGTCTTCGCCAATCCGCAGGTCGCGCACATCCGCAAAGCGTGCGACTACGCCCCGCCGCCTCATAAGGTCGACAAAATGAGCCGCATCTTCCAAGTCGATGCTTTCCGAATAGTCGACGATTGCCACCGAAGCGGGATATATCTTTGATTGCGGCGCATAGAGCCCCTCGTCAACGCGGGCCCCGTCGTCCGATCGTGCACTATCCTCGGTGCGGCGAGGATGGGCCAGCTCCCACTCTGCATAGGTCTCAAACAATGCATCTATCCAGCTACCGCACAAATCGTACTGCCGAAAGCCGGGATGGTCTGATGCAAACTCCTCAAAGGAAGGCGTCATTCGCACTGCCTGACAGACCGCATCGGTCACTACCATTCCGGCACTGCCGTCGGTATTGAGCTCGCAAAACGTATACGAACCGGTGCCCTCGTCAAGAAAGATATCAACACGCGCAAGGGGAATTTGGCAATCATAGCCGGCATCCATAGCGCACAGGTCAGCAAAAGCCGGATCCATGCGAAACCACGCGCGCACGGAGGTATCAGAACAAAACGCCCGCGTCACCTTGTCCATAATGCCGTACATGCGCTCGGCCGCCTCCTTAAGAAGCGCCGTCATATCCTTGTCGAATATCTTTGGCGTTAAAGCCCAGGGCGCAGGATCTCCGTGGTAGAGCGCATGGGTTTGAGACAAGTATTCGTCGCCTTTACGACGACCAGACAGGTCACCTTCGCGCGTGCGCACGATGCGCTCAAAGTAATCTTCGAGCTCTCGCGTCTTCGATATTGCCACGTTACCCTCCATTGCTTGATTTTTTTGCTCATGCTACGCCAGCACGCCGCGACTTCGGCGCGCTTGAATAGGCTTCTAAATTAGCAACACATTTTTGCATGAGGCGGCAGGAGGCGACAAATACTCCAGCTCAAGCGCATGCCCAGCCCCGCAACAAAAACGCCAGACGGACGAGTCGCCTGGCGTTATCAGAGTGAGCTATACGCCGAGTCTAATCGTAGACGCCCATTTTAAGCAGTGTGAAGGTCGGGGCGCCGTCACCCTGTGCGACGCGGACCGTGCAAGTTTCGGTACGGCCCCTGGATGCATCCGCTTGAATTGCGGCGATGAACTGGTCCTTTGGCAGGCCGTAGGTGCTCTCGGGGATGTCGGAAGGAAGTAACGCACCGCCAGCACTGTAAACCTCATAGGTGAGCTCGTAGATGTTGTCGCCAAGGTCAGTCGCGCCCGTAACGATGGCACACGATGGGCCGTAATTTCCCTGGCCGTATTCCTGTTTCAGATACAAGTACCCACCATGTGCTTCGGCCGAATCAGGAATCGCCTGCCCCTCCGGCGTTCTGTCATAAGTCATATCGGCATCGGAAAGCGTCAGACCCGTCAAGCGGTTGAGTTCCCTATTGATCACATCAGTCGCCACACGCTGGCTATTACCGTTGTCATAGTCGCCTTTCTCGATTCGATACGGCGCGTTGTCAATAAAATGGCACCAGATAAACTTAACCAGCTTGTATTTCTCGTCATCAGAAAGTCCGTCAGTCGAATCGAAGCCGCCCGCCTGATACCAGTCCCGATCGAAGTGTTCCTCCGTAAAGTTCGACAGAAACAGATTCGCGGCGGCATAGGTTGCCTGGTCATTGAGGTCGACCTTTACGCTGCTGCCCGTCTGCTCGGGCTCTTCCGGCTCTTCTTGCTCTTCGGCAGGCTTCTCCTTGGCGCTTCCCTTGTCCTTGTGCTCGGCCGAACCCTCGTCGGACCCAAGCACCGTAATCTGCGATGAGCCACCCTGCCCAAGCGGTCCCAACACGCCGGTCAGCGCCAGCGCAGCGCCACCGGCCACCAGCACGCCCGCTACACATATGCCGATAATCACCGCTCGCTTATGCGACCTCTTCTGCACGGGAGGCATTCCTACCGCCGGCATCGGCGCGGGCTCGGCGGGCGCGGCCGCCGGAGAAGTGGCGCCCATGCGCGCCCCGCAGTTCGTGCAAAAATCGGTTCCGTCGGGCATCTCAGAGCCACACTTGGTGCAAAACATACTCGGGCATCCCCTCACAACAAACGGCATCTGTCGCCATCATATTGAGCCTTCGCAGCCCAAATGTGTTGCGCAACATTGGCCAAAGCCTTCGGACGCCGGCAAAACGCGCCGGGCCCTATCCCGTTACGCGCACGCTGGGGCACAAATCCGCCAGCGGGCACTCGTCGCACTTGGGCTTACGGGCATCGCAAATCTCGCGGCCAAAGGTGATCCACTGGTGATTGACCGACTCCCAATACTCGTGCGGCAAAATCTTGAGCAGATCCTGCTCGGTCTTGAGCGGCTCTTTGGCGTGCGTCTTGGGACTCAGCATCAGGCGGTGCGCGATGCGGTTGACGTGCGTATCCACCGCGATGCCCTCAACAATGCCAAACCCCACGTTGAGCACGATGTTCGCCGTCTTGCGTCCCACGCCCGGCAGCTTTACAAGCTCTTTCATGTCGGCCGGTACCTCGCCGCCGTAATCGGCAACGATCATCTGCGCGGCCTCCACGGCATGCTTGGCCTTGCTCTTATAAAAGCCGAGTGACTTAATGGTGTCGGCCACATCGGCCACGCTCGCCCCCGCCATGGCCTCGGGCGTGGGCCACTGGGCAAACAGCTTCGGCGTCACCTTGTTGACCTGCGCGTCGGTCGTCTGCGCCGAGAGCAGCACCGCGATGAGCAGCCTAAAGGGATTCTCGTGGTCCAAAAAGCACTCGACCGGGCCATAGCGACGGTTAAGGCGCTCGCACACCTCAACGGCGCGCTCGCGTTTGGCGGCATTGGTCTCGCGTGGCATAACGACTCCTCGGCTCAGCGGCATAACAAACCTATGGGCACGATTGTCCCACGTACGGGGTCTTTACGCCTCCAAAAATGCGCCGGTCTGGCGGCTCCACAGGCTTGCGTATTCGCCGCCCGCCTCGACAAGATGCGCATGCGTGCCGTCCTCGACAATCTCACCGTCCGCCAGCACCACGATGCGGTCGAGCGCCGCCACGGTGGACAGGCGATGCGCCACCACAATGGAGGTGCGGCCGCGCATCAGGTTCTCGAGCGCCTCCTGCACCAGTGCCTCGGACTCGCTGTCCAGGGCAGACGTCGCCTCGTCGAGCACCAGAATCGGCGCGTCGGTCAGGATGGCACGGGCGATGGCCACGCGCTGGCGTTGGCCGCCCGAAAGCTTAACGCCGCGCTCGCCCACCATGGTGTCAAAGCCACGAGGCAAGCGGTCGATAAACTCCAGGGCGTTGGCCAGGCGCGCGGCCTCGCGAATCTGCTCATCAGTGGCGTCGGGACGACCGTAGGCAATGTTTTCGCGAATGGAGCGGTGGAACAGCAGCGCCTCCTGCGGCACGTAGGCAACCTGGCGGCGCAGGCTCTGCTGCGTGCAGCGCGAGACGTCCTGGCCGTCCACGAGCACGCGGCCGCCCTGTACATCGTCCAGGCGCAACAACAGCTTGGTGAGCGTCGTCTTGCCCGAGCCCGATTTGCCCACCAGGCCCACGCGCTGGCCCGCCGCCACATGAAGTGTCAGGTCATCGAACACGCTCTCGCCCGCCGCAGCGTCACGGTACGCAAAGCTCAGCTGCTCAAAATCAATCGCGCCCTCGGTCACTTTGAGCTCGGGGGCGTCCGGGTCATCTGCCACCAAACGTGGCTCGTCCAGCACGCGCGTCATCTCGGCCGCATCGCCGAGCGCGCGGTTGATGCGCTGCATCATGGAGCTTACGTAGTTCAGGCGCATGGTGAGGTTATAGGTGTAGGTAAAGATCATGACGAGCGAGCCGGCCGAGATGCCAAACCACGCGTTGCCGCCCGCCACGAATACGCTCACCACGGCCATGGTGATGACGATAAGACCCGAGGTCGTAAAGTTGCGCTGCATCATGGCGTGCATCGAGACCGTCTCGGCATCACGCGCGGCACGATCAGCGGCGTCGAACAGATCACGTTCAAAGTCCTCGCGCCCGCAGGTCTTGACGGCCAAGATGTTCGTGACCGCGTCGGAGAGCACGCCCGAGAGCTTGTTCTGCGCGGCGGACGTCGCGGCCGAAAGCGGCATGATGCGCTTGTACATAAGCCAGACAAACGCGATGTAGACGGCCATGATGCACACCAGGATCACGGTAAACGTCGGCACCACCGGGGCGAGCGCCGCCACCGTGCAGATGACCGAGGTGATGGTGGGGACGAGCGAATACACCGTCACGTCGACCAGCCCCGTATAGCCGCTCATAAAACGGCTCGTCTGGCTCACGAGCGATCCGCCAAAGCGGCTGGTGTGAAATGTCATGGATTGATTGGAGAGCGTGTCGAAGCACAGGCGCGCCAGGTGATAGTTGCCCGCAATCTCGAGCTTGTAGACGGTGTAGTCCTGCAGCTTGGAGAGGATTTGGCCCACCAGGTTAACGAGTACGAGCGCCAGGATATAGGGGCCGAAGACCTCAAACACCTGATCACCCGCCACGGGACCGGCTTGAACGCGGTCGACAATGAGGGCCATCACATAGGTATTGGCAAACGTCAGCAAAAAGATGTAGCCCGCCGACGAGAACACCGAGAGAAAGACAATCAGCGGCTGCGTGCGCGTGACACCCCAAAACCGCTGCAGCGTGCGGCGCACGGTGGAGCGTTTCAGCGGACTGGTGTTTCTCTGAGACATGGGCTTCCTTTCGCGTCTGATAGGGCGAAACGCCATTGTTGCACACTAAAGCGCACTTCAGGCAAGCGCGATGTGAAAGGCAGCGGGGTGCCCGCGTTTGCGCCGGTGCCCCGCTGCCTTGTTGCAATTAGTCCTCGTCTTCTTGGTCTGTGGAAAGGCCCGCGGGCGTGAGTCCCAAGATCTCATCGGCTTGGTCGGCGTCTTCCAGCGCGTCGATATCCTTGAGTTTGCGCTCCATGACGTTGGTGCGCGTGGTGATAATGCCCTCGACCGTTTTACCCGCGGTCTCGATCTGCTGCTGGGCGCGGCGCAGCGCCTTTTGATAGCGCGGCAGCTCGGCCTTGACGGCGGAGAGCACTCGCAGTACATCGTCGGTGCGTTTTTGCAGCCTAAACGTCTGGTAGCTCATCTGCAGGCTGTTGAGAATGGCCGCCATGGTGCTGGGGCCGGCAACGTTGACGTGATAGTCGCGGCCCAGGGTCTCGATAAGCCCGGAGCGGCTGACGACCTCGGCGTACAGCCCTTCAAACGGCACGAACATGATGCCAAAGTTGGTCGTTGCCGGCACACTCAGGTACTTTTCGCAAATATCCTTTGCCTCGCGCTTGACCATGGTGTCGAGCGTCTTGCGCGCAGCCGCCACGGTCTCCGCATCGCCCGACTCCTGCGCGTCGAGCAAGTGCTCGTACGCGTCGCCCGGGAATTTGGAGTCGATCGGCAGCAGCACGGGATCGCCCTCGTCCACCGGCAGCTTGACGGCAAACTCAACGCGCTCCGAGGCGCCGGGCTTGGTGGCGACGTTTTCCAGATACTGGTCGGGCGTAAGGATGTCCGCCAGAATTGCACCCAGCTGCACCTCGCCCAAAATGCCACGCGCCTTCACGTTGCCCAGCACGCGCTTAAGGTCGCCCACGCCGGTGGCGATGGACTGCATGTCGCCCAGGCCCTTGTACACGGCCTCGAGCTGGTCGCTCACCTGCTTAAACGATGCCGACAGTCGGTCGTTGAGCGTGCGGGAGAGCTTCTCGTCCACCGTCGCACGCATTTGATCGAGCTGCACGTTGTTGTCTTTGCGGATGGCGCCCAGCTGAGCATCGACCGTTTCGCGCACCTTGTCCAGGCGATGCTCGATACCCTCGCGGTTGGCACCGAGCTGTTGGGCCGTCTCGCGGCGCAGGTCATCCATCCGGTCACCAGCTTGCGAAAACTCACGTGCGATGGTCAGGTAACGTTGCTGCTCCACGGCCGCATCTGTCGTCTGCTGCTGCGCGATGGCATTGGCCGTGCGGCGAGTTTCGGCCAGCGCGACGTTCAGGGCATCGAGCGCGTTGTTGGCCTGCTCGAGTGCTGCCAGCGTTTCCGCGCTACTGTCGCCACGCTCCCGCAACTCGGCACGCAGGCTCTTGAGCTGGAGGGCGCAAGCCACAGCAACCCCCACCGCCACCAAGGCGATCACAACAAGCACAATATCAATAGCAGACATAAACTCCGCCCAACAAACCCAATCGAGCACCAATCAAAACCGCGATCAATCTTACCCCGCCATACGCACCGGGCGCCCGGCCCCTTCTTGGGCGCCCCTCTCCTCCGCATATTCCATAATGCGGCGCGCCGTCTCCCTGCTCACCTTTGAGTCATCACCGGCTAAATATGCGTACACGTTTCCCTTATTCAGATTCAAATCGCGGCAGAGACCGTAGCGCGTTACACCCGATTCCTCTAGCGCTCCCAACGTTCTTTTTCGCATCAGGGCGTTGATTCTTCTGTCCGCCACTGGCTTTTCCTTCACCGCTCTATACGCACGCCAAACGTTGGCATAACGATTAGGAAGTTTGTCCTCGGCGCATAGAGATGCCAGGCTACCCGTTTGGGCGTACAAGGACAAAACGCCTCGGTAACCCTCTTCCATCCACGAACCCTCGGATAAGCCCAGAACGTATTCGGCTTTACCCTGTGCCAAAGCGAGCAAAAACAGGGGCTCCGCCACGCGCGGCGCAACCGTCGTCGCTTGCTTAACCAGTTTTCTAAAACTGAGCGACTGCTGTCCGGATAGCTCTCGGCAATAGCCTTTTAAGAATCCCTCAAAGGTCAGATTCAACCGAGCACCTCCTTTTTGTATTGCCTGTATGCACAGACCATCTCTTGATAACTCCGCTCCGAAGGCGACGACGCCAGATCCTCCAAGGATGTCGTTAAGTACCTTAACATGGCATTTTCTATTATTATTCATCATCAATAATACTATTCAGTCGCATGACAGGATTCCCAGGATGCGAGGATTCTACTCATGGCGATAATCCCTACACCCCAGAAGTCCTAACGTGACAAACGCTAACTCTCCCAGCCGGCGCGAATGGTTGCTACGACATCGCCTAGGCGCTGGCCCAGGGCCGCTAGATGCTGGAGCACCTCATTGGGCGAGGCACCGTTGAGAATGCACGTGAGGGCATATGAGGCCAAGAAGATTGCCGCAAGTCCTAGCGGAATGAGCACGATCATCGCCAATGTGCGCAGGCGCTGGCCCACGCGGCGACGACGCGCACGACGCTTGTCGAACGCGAGCTCCTGCGCATATGAATCTTGCTGTACGGAATAGGCCTCTGGTGCCGATTCGCACCCGGGCACGGCTGCAGGTACAGCAGCGGGCACGACGTTTTGCACGGGCGCCTGGTTGGCAACCCCTTGCATTTGCATCTCTATAAGCCGCCGCTGCTGCCGCAGCATACGCTCGGCTTGTTGCTGTGGGGTCTCAAGAAACAGGTCCATGTTGGCCTCCAAAATCGGAGCGTTCGACGCTTACGACCAGCATCCCGCACCGCCATGACCGCGACAACGCAATCGCCGGCAATAGCCACAAAGTTTCTTTTGCTCAAAAGCTGTCGAAAAGCTCAACAACTCCCCTACCAGCACTTTCTCTGAGCTTTTTTCGCCAGCAATCTTTTGGCCTTCCACCCTTACGCCAACTGACCAAAATCTAACCAAAAGCTTGACGAAAATTGTGGAGACCGGGACCCCACACAAAAAGTGCCGCCCCAAAGGGCGGCACACAAACTTATTATCAGCTTTTCTGTAACGAGCACGCGACGACTCAACGCCGGAGCGCAGGGCGGGAAACCTTTGCCTCGCGCGACCCTGCGAAGCCGTGAGCGAGAGGGAAAGGTTTCCCCGCCCTGCGCTCCGTGGTCGGTGAGGACAGACTACATGCCTGCGAGACCTCGGGCGGCGGTGGCGCACATAAACGCCAAGGCTAGAATCACGAGCGAGCCCGCGATGTCTGCCAGCACGCCCATTGCACGGCGTTCAAACAACCAGCTCTCAAAGTGCGGGGCGACGTTGCGCCAAACACGCCACAGCAAGATGCCCATACCGATGACGCCCGGGATATTGAGCAGTAGGATCTCGGAGCACAAAAGACCGATCAGGTTACCGGCGGCAAAGCCCGCATCACCCTCGCAGTATTTGCGGTAGACCATATACAGCATGTACGCCACAAACGGCTGCAAGCACGCAGAAATAAACGAGACCACCATCGAGGGGTCCTGCGAAAAGACCTCGGTGAGTTTATCGACACTCGTGGCGTCCTTCGAAGCCAAGAATAAACCGATAACCACAAGGGGCACCACGCCCAAAATTACCTCGACCAGAGTAAACAACTTGGCAGTCAAATCCTCACTAGCCGAATTCAAATGAGGCGCCCACTCAGGATGAGCATGCGCGCCGACTTTCTTGTCCTTCTCGGCACGATCGGCCTTTTTACCCTCGGCAACCCGATGACCAGGATCCTTGCGAGTTCCCGCCGCAGCAACCCGAGCTCGAGACTTCTTGCCCATAAAAAACACCCCATCAGGTAGTAGATAAACTAAAAGTCGCTACCCAGTGTACCCCCTAAACAACGGCGCCGCCCCAACCCGGAGCAAGCCCCGTCAACCAAATGGCCGCAACCCAATCCCTATACAAAACGTGCCGCCCAAAAGGGGCGGCACACAAACTTCTAATCAGCTTTTCTGTAGCGAGCACGCGACGACCCAAAGCGGGCCGGGAGGGCGGGATTACCTTCCCTCAACGCGACCCTGCGGAGCCGTGAGCGGGGAGGGAAGGTAATCCCGCCCTCCCGGCCCAGCTCATGCCAGCGCCAAGCGCTAGTAGTTCACCACCTGCTCCTCAAAGTACGCCTTGGGGTGGTTACACACCGGGCACACCTCGGGCGCCTCAGCACCAACGTGCAGGTGCCCGCAGTTCAGGCACTTCCACACCTTTACGCCCTCACGCTCAAACACCTCGCCCGACTCGATGCGCTCGACGAGTTTGTTGTAGCGCTCCTCGTGGGCCTTCTCGACGGCGGCGACGCCACGGAACTTCTCGGCGATCTCGGCAAAGCCCTCCTCCTCGGCGGTCTTGGCGAACTCGTCGTACATCGTGGTCCACTCGTAGTTCTCGCCCGCGGCGGCGTCGCGCAGGTTGTCCAGAGTGCCCGGAACGGCGCCGTCGTGCAGATACTTAAACCACAGCTTGGCGTGCTCGGACTCGTTGCCCGCCGTCTCGGCAAAGATATTCGAGATCTGAACGTAGCCATCCTTCTTGGCCTTAGATGCGTAGTAGCGATACTTGGTGTGTGCCTGGGACTCACCGGCAAAAGCGGTCTCGAGGTTCTTCTTGGTTTGGGAATTCTCAAAATCCATAGGTGTACTTCCCTTCAACACGTGCCGCCCATAGGCTTTGAGCGACCTTGTCTTTAGGATGCCCTCAAGCCGCGAATTTAAACCTTACAATCCCGTTCTTCAGATTTGAGCGGGCTACACACTCAACCAACGATCGTCCTCGGCTCGGCAAAAGCCCTCGCGCTCCAGGTCAGCTAGAATGCCCGCGATCAAGTCGCACTCGACCGGCCCGCGACCGGCTGCCGCTTCCATCTCGTTAACGCCCACCACGGCATCAGCAAGCGTAATCCCCGCCGGCTGCCCATCGCGCGCTGCCAACAACATACGCACGATATGCGCGCGCTTTTGGCGGCGCGAGCCCTCAAACTTGGACTGACGACTATAGCCCGCCGACCGCCTGGACGGATTGGGCAGCGTCTTTTTAAGATACGCGCCGTAATCCAGCAATGCGTAATACCACGCGCGCGGCGTGTCGGCATCGTCTTGAGGCGCGGCAAAGGGCGCGATCTCGTCCGCCGCCGCACCGGGGGCCGCCGGACAGGCAGCTTGGATCAGCGGCACCAGTTCGCGATCGGGAACGGCCGGCACATCGGGAAAGAAATGATGCAAAAAGACCGTGCGCACATTGGTCTCCAAATACACGCCCGGAAGATCAAACGCAAACGAACGGATGCCCTGCGCCGTTGCCGGGCCAATGCCGGGCAGAGCGACCAAGTCACGCGTCTCGCGCGGAAACTCCCCATCCCAGTCCTCTACAACGCACTGTGCAGCCCTGTGAAGCGCCAAGGCGCGGCGATTATAGCCCATCCCCTGCCACGCATCCAAGACATCGGAAGGGACAGCCTGAGCGAGCGCCTGAACAGTCGGAAAGCGATCGAGCCACGCCGGCATACGCGTCTCCACGCGCGGCACCTGTGTTTGCTGCAACATAACCTCAGAAAGCCAAATGATGTACGGATCGCGTGTACGGCGCCACGGAAGGTCGCGATAACGCAGGACCCCTTCCGAACGAATCATCGAACGAAAGGGGTCCTGAATCATGGCTATGCTCCTTATGCGGCGCTATTCCTCCCGGTAAGCGCACGCGCAGGTGGCGTACTCGGGAAACGCTTCGCGGTCGGCGAACTTGGGATCGACGGCTGGGAACTGGCGGTGAGCGACGATGTCGCCGAGCGAAACGGAATCGAGGTAGTCGCGCATCAACGCCTGGGCTCCGGCCCACAGGGGATGATAGCAGCACGCGCCCATGCGCGCACAGTCACCATCGGGCGCGGTGCAATCGTTCATAACCATAGGACCCTGAACGGCCTCGACGACCTGGCGGATAGTGACGTCGTCCGGACTGACCTTGAGACGCATGCCACCGTGGACGCCACGCAGGCTCTCCACAATACCGGCCTGGACCAAACCGTGCTGAATCGAGCGGGCAAACGAATACGGAACATTGACCTCTTCGGCAGCGGTGCGAACAGAAAGTAAGCACTCCGGATCCTCGGCAAGCATCGCCAGCATACGAAGGGCGTAATCAGTCTTCCTCGATATGTCCATTTTTCCCCTTTCAAGGAATACGAACAGCTCGAACGAGCTCCGGGGCCGAGCTTGTGTCGAGACGCTAAATGACCGCCAGGACATCCAAATGGTAAATCGGATATCCACTGAGTGCCGCGCTTGGAGCGAAATGCATCAGATGCGGCGCACAGTGCAATTTAGTATAACCTAACCCCCTGTCTCGTAGAACAGGTGTTGCGCAACAAAGCTGTTGTTCAGACAGATATACTTATTAGATTTTACTTGCGTTCCCGAAGGCGCGGGGATTCTGGGCGAAGATGCACCAGGGCGATCGTTCTATCGAAACAAAGTGCATCAAACGCAAAAAGCCACGTCCGAAGACGTGGCTTTAATTGCGTTGGCGGGAAGTACGGGGCTCGAACCCGCGACCTCCGACGTGACAGGCCGGCGCTCTAACCAAACTGAGCTAACTCCCCAGGCAGACGTTCGCGTTTGTTTCCGCTCGCGTGCGCTGCGGGGATTAGTATACACAGAAGTCTGTCCGGCGCGCAACAACTTTTTTGAAAAATTTTTTGGGGCCATCCGGGAGGGCTTCCGGGGCTGAGGGCGGGGGTTAAGTTTGCTGCTCTACAGTCCTGCGCAAGACGGAAAGCACATTAAGTGCTTTC
>CABQJU010000035.1:0-21477 GCA_902464575.1 uncultured Collinsella sp. | reverse complement strand
GAAAATATAAATACAGTAAGCCGATGCGACAAAGGGACAGCCCCTTTGTCGCATCGGCTTACTAGAAAAGTAAATATTGTTTCAAGCGAGTAGCCGCCCGCCCGGGGCTTACCTATATCGTTCCACGCGCAGTTTCGCAGCGAGCGAAGCGACGCGAGAATGTTTGAGCATGGAATGATATAGGTAAGCCCCGGGCGGGAGGGATACGAGCGCCCCTAGGCGACGCCGCTGGAGCCGAAGCCTCCGTTGCCTCGGTCGGTTTCGTCTAGTTCTTCTACTTCTATGAGGTTGACCGTGGGGACTTCTTGGATGACGAGTTGGGCTATGCGGTCGCCTTTGTTGATTTGGATGTTGTTGGAGGGATCCAGGTTGATGAGGATAACCTTGAGTTCTCCTCGGTAGTGGGCGTCGATGAGGCCCGGCGTATTGACTATAGACAGGCCCTGCTTGATGGCCAAACCGCTTCGGGGCTGGACGAAGCCGGCGTAGCCATCGGGCAGGGCGATGGCCAGCCCAGTAGAGACCAGACGGCGTTCGAAGGGCTTCAGAATGCAGTCCTCGTTGGAGCGCAAATCCAAGCCGGCATCGGTGGGATGGGCGTATTTGGGAAGCTCGACGGTGGGGTCGAGACGCTTTATGTTGACGGTAATGTTGGACATGGAATCACCTTAGCTTGTCGAGCTCTTGCAGAAACTCATCGACGTCTTTGAAATCGCGGTAGACCGAGGCAAAGCGGATGTACGCCACCTTGTCGATCTTGGCCAAGCGCTTGAGTACCATGTCACCCAACTCATGGGACGTAACGGCCGTCAGCGTGCGAGAGCGCAGCTCGACCTCGATGTCATCGATAATCTCATTGAGCTTCTTAGTGTCGATATCGCGCTTGATAGTGGCGCGCATCAAGCCGACGAGCAGCTTATTGCGATCGAACCGCTGCTTGGTTCCGTCCGACTTAATGACCTCGATTGGGTCTTCGCATCGTTCGAACGTTGTAAAGCGATAGTTACACGAGCAACATTCGCGGCGACGCTTAATGGTGTTATTTGACTCCTGCATACGGGAATCAACGACGCGGGTATGTGCCTTGCCGCATTTGGGACAGCGCATGGTACCTCCTCTTAAACGATAACAAGGGTACCATGCGCAGCGCGATAATGATTACGAACGAGCAGGAACCTTAAGATGCGCACCGGCGGCGAGCGAACCATGCTCCAGATGATTGACGTTACGGATCATGTCGGAAGTCTCTTGCGTGGAAAGGCCTTCGATTGGATATTCCTCGGCAAGCGACCAAAGAGAATCACCAG
Source organism: uncultured Collinsella sp. (assembly GCA_902464575.1). Lineage (GTDB taxonomy): Bacteria > Actinomycetota > Coriobacteriia > Coriobacteriales > Coriobacteriaceae > Collinsella. The sequence goes on along the minus strand of CABQJU010000035.1, from coordinate 20,170 downwards.
ACTGAACGCGGATGGTCTCATAGGTAACGTTGGAAACGGACTCGGCATACGCGGCGTGACGAGCGCTAAAGACCGACGTAGCGAGGACAAAGAAGAGCGTAAGCGCAACGGCAACGGCGACAATCGTCGGAACCTTCAGGGCAACGCGGCCCGGCGCGGCTACAGCCTGCTGATTGCGAGCAGGCTTTACGGTCAAAGGCTGAAAGCCGGAGCAGCCACCCTGAACAACCGTAAAAGTGTATTCTGCAGACGTCTCGAGCTTAAGGGCGAGGTTTCCCTGGACCATATTCGTTGCGTTCATCATGTTCTCCTCTCGCGTGTTTTGCTGAGAACAGTTTTATCAAGCCGCGCGGACAAAAATGTCTAGCGCGAGAACGAATGTTCGGTTATTATTATCTTCGAACAGTTGTTCCTGTCAAGCAAAATTCGAACATTTGTTTGACATGGGTAGAGAGGATGCCCTGATGGCTCGCAAAATTACCAAGCGTCAGCAGCAAATTTACGACTTCATCAAGGAATATCAGCAGGAGAAGGGTTATCCGCCCAGCGTGCGCGAGATGGCTTCTGCCGTGGGCCTTTCCTCCCCCAGCACCGTGCACGCCCATCTATCTGCCCTGGAGGCGCGCGGGCTACTCAAGCGCGATGCCACCAAACCGCGCGCTCTGGAACTCTTTAACGAGGACGGTTCCTCTGTCTCAATTTCTAAATCTGACGAGACCACCGCACCTCGCGGAACGGTCTCACTACCGCTCGTTGGTCGCGTCGCGGCTGGGATTCCCATTCTGGCCGAGCAGAATATCGAAGACACATTTACTATCCCGACCGAAATCGCCACTGATCAGGGTTCCTTTATCCTTGAGGTGCATGGGAGCTCAATGATCAATGTCGGTATCTTCAATGGCGATTACATCATCGTCCGTGAACAAAAGAGTGCCATGAACGGCGAAATTGTCGTGGCTATGATTGATGGTTCAGCGACCGTCAAGACGTTCTACAAGGAGCAGGGACGCGTACGCCTGCAGCCTGAGAATGACACCATGGAGCCTATCTATGCAACGAATCCCGTTATCTTGGGCAAAGTCGTCGGCTTGATGCGCCGGTTCTCGTAATGCAAAAACGCATCACCATCTTTGATACCGTCCGCGGGCTTACGATGATTTCAATGGCAGGTTTTCACGCTTGCTACGATCTTGCCTACCTGTACGACTGGGATATGCCCTGGTTTACCCAGACTGTCTTTCAAGACATCTGGCGCGCCAGCATCAGCTGGGTATTTTGTTTATCGCGGGTTGGATGTGCACCCTTTCGCGCAACAATATCAAACGTGCCGCCAAATACGCCTTAGCAGCACTCGTCGTCTGGTTGGCAACAACACTTGTCTCAGTTGACGATTCTGTTAATTTTGCGCATCATCTACTGCATGGCCGCATGTACCGGCATCGTGGCGTTGACCGATCCCGTCCTTAAGAAGATATCGGCGAGATGGGGCATGTCCCTATGCCTTTTGTTGTTTGCCCTCACCTGGAGCATCCCCAAAACGATCTACCCTGTCCCCTACCTGGCGTGGCTGGGATTTCCGAGCCCTGGGTTTGTCTCAGGTGATTACTACCCCATCATCCCGTTTTTCTTTATGTATCTTGCAGGATACTTCGCCGCACACATAGCGAAGGGAATCGATAAGACCGTCCCTAGCTGGGCCTACGCCAATCCCATCCCGGAGCTCGCCAGCCTTGGACGTCACGCACTCCCCTTTTATCTACTGCATCAGCCCATTATTCTGGGCTTTTTGGAGCTCGTCTACTCGGTGCGATAACGCTTGAGCCGCGGCGCGATACGAGCCGGCAGCTTCGCAACAATACGAACGCCGCCCTCAAGATATTCCTCGTGCAAAAGGGTTCCCTGTTCATGCACCAGCGTGATGAGGGCGCCCTCGCGATACGGGATTTCAGCGGAGAGCAACACATCGGTGGCAGCCGCCTCGCGAGCAATACGGTCGACGAGATCGTCGAGTCCCTCGCCCGTCTGGGCCGAGAACAGCACGGCCTCGGGATAGCGACGACGGAAACTCAATCGATCAACGCTATCGAGAAGATCGATTTTATTGAACACCGTAAGCGTCAAACGCTCGCCGGCACCGATCTCGTCAAGAACGCGATCGACTGCCTCGAGCTGGCGCTCGTAGTCCTCGTCAGAGGCATCCACAACTTTAAGGATCAGATCGGCACCAAGAACCTCAGACAGCGTGGACTTAAAGGCATCAACGAGACCATGCGGTAGCTTTTGAATAAAGCCAACAGTATCGGTAATCGTCATGCCACGACCGCCGGGCAGGCGATACGAACGCGTCGTCGGGTCGAGCGTAGCAAACAGCTTGTCCTGCGAAAGCACCGTAGATCCGGTCAGACGATTGAGCAACGACGATTTACCCGCATTGGTATAACCGGCTAACGCGACGCGAAACGCCGGTGACTCAATGCGGCTCTTGGATTGAACATCGCGACGCTGTTCAACCTGCTTGAGCTCACGACGAAGCGCAGCGATCTTATTACGAATGAGGCGACGGTCGACCTCGAGCTGACTTTCGCCCTGACCAAAGCGTGAGCCGATGCCGCCGCGCGTCTGTTCCTTGGCGAGATGGCTCCACATGCCACGCAGACGAGGCAACAGATATTGAAGCTGTGCCAGCTGTACCTGTAGGCGTCCCTCACGCGTCTGAGCATGCAGGCCAAAAATATCCAAGATCAGTGCCGTACGATCGATAATCTTTACCGGCTCGCCCACGGCTTTCTCCAAATAGGATTGCTGCGAGGGCGTCAGGTCGTCGTCAAAAATAACGACATCGGCATCCATGCGATGCACCAGGCCGCACAGCTCTTCAACCTTACCGGAACCGATAAACGATTTAGGATACGGCTTTACCAAACGCTGTGACAAGCGTGCCACGCACTGGGCACCAGCCGTGTGGGTAAGACGCTCCAGCTCATCAAGCGAGCGATCGAGCGGCCATGCATTGTCGCGCCACTCAACACCAACTAATATGGCACGCTCGGGCTCGGGTGCCGTGGGAACAAGGGGGAAACGGGCCATTAGGCAGCCTCAATACGATGCAGGATGTCCTCAACGACCTCATCGATCGTAAACTCGTCCATATCAAACCACACGATACGGTCATCGCGCTTAAACCACGAAAGCTGACGTTTGGCATAGCGACGCGAACGCATCTTGATGAGTTCGCGAGCCTCATCCATAGAAATCACGCCATTGAAAGCATCAATGATCTCTTTATAGCCAATTGCCTGCATCGAAGTCAGGGCATCTCCCAGCCCCTGGTCCATAAGACCGCGAACCTCATCGACAAGACCCTGCTCAAACATCAGATCGACGCGCAGGTTAATGCGCTCGTAGAGCACCTCGCGATTACGCGTCAGACCAAACCATAGAGCATGATAATGCTCGCGCGGAACACTAAACTGACTTTTTTGCTGTGCATAGGAAATACCATCATCATGCATCTCGAGCGCACGAATCACACGGCGCACATTATGGGGATGAATAACAGCAGCCGATTCTGGGTCGCGCTCGGCAAGCAGGGCATGCAGCTCTTCCTCGCCAATACGCTCGGCAAGCTCCTGATAGCCCATACGACGATCGTCCTCAAGTTCACCCGAGGGAAAGTCCATCTCATCGAGGGCGGCCTTGAGATACAGCCCCGTACCTCCGCAAAAAACCGGCAGGCAACCCGAACCAAGGAGACGTTCAACATGCGCGCGAGCGTCAGCCTGATAAAGCGCAGCAGAATATGCCACACCCGGCTCTACAATGTCGACGAGACGCAGCGGCACCGTACACTCATCGGGCGCCATCTTTGCGGTACCGATGTCCATGCCGTGATAGATTTGCATCGCATCGCACGACAGCACTTCGGACGAAAGACGAGCTGCCAAACGGTCGGCAACATCACTCTTACCAACCGCCGTCGGACCGACGATCGCAACGGCGGAAAGTCCTGCCCTGGGAGAAACCATTAGCGCGGCTCGCCCACAACGGAGCCGGACAAATACCAGGTCTTGGCAACGTCAACGTCAACATCAACGATCTTGCCAACAAGCTGATCGATGCTGTAACCCTCGGGGATAGGCGCATGCACGGTCTGATTCTTGGGACTCTTGCCCAGCAGGACCGCGTCGTTCTTTTTACTCGTTCCCTCAATGAGCGCCGGCACCACAGTATGAAGCTCACCCTGGTTATACTCGTGTGCCGTAGTCTCGATAACCTTAACCAGGCGGTTGAAACGCTCGAGAATAACCTCATGCGGCGTAGGATCGTCAATCTCTGCGGCCGGGGTACCGGCGCGCTTGGAATAGATGAAGGTATAGGCCTGAGCATAGCGGACCGTCTCGGCAAGTGAGAGCGTCTGCTCAAAGTCCTCTTCAGTCTCGCCCGGGAAGCCAACGATAATATCGGTCGAGAGCGCGATATCGGGCATGCGGTTGCGAATGCGATCGACCAGGCCCAGATAGTCCTCGCGTGTATAACGGCGATTCATCTCTTTGAGGATACGCGTGGAGCCCGACTGAACGGCCAAGTGAAGCTGCGGCATGACGGCGGGCGTCTCGGCCATGGCGTCGATGGTCTCGGGCAGCAGATCCTTAGGATGAGAAGAGGTAAAGAAGATGCGCTCCACACCCGTATCACCCACGGCACGCAGCAGATCGGCAAAACGCGGCTTGCCAAACAGATCGCGACCATATGAGTTAACGTTTTGGCCCAGCAGCGTAATCTCGCGCACGCCCTGGCGCACCAAACCGGTCACCTCGTCGACAATTTCCTCGAAGGGGCGGCTCTTTTCGCGACCGCGCACGTACGGCACGATGCAATAGGTACAGAAATTATTGCAGCCCGTCATAATGGGCACCCAGGCGTGATACTGGGTCTCGCGATGCCACGGCATGCTCATGGCATCCGTATCCTCATGCTCATTGGTGCGGATATGACGCTTGCCATCAAGGAACGCCTCGGCAATGAGCTCTGCCACATGTGCGATGGAATGCGTACCAAAGATGACATTGACGTTATCGACGTTGGTGAGCAGGCCCTCGCCATCGCGCTGCGCGATGCAACCACCAACGGCAACCACACGCTTGCCCGAAGGCGAAGGCGGCAGGCTTTTACAGGAATTGCACTGGCCGTACAGGCGAGTATCGGCGGCCTCGCGCACGCAGCATGTCATGAAGACAACAATATCGGCATGCTCGGGATCGAGCGCCATGAGGCAACCATACGAATCGAGCAGACCGCTCACGCGCTCGGAGTCGTGCTGATTCATCTGGCAGCCAAAGGTGCGGATAAAGTAGGTTTTACCGGCAAGAATATCGCGTACGGAACGCTGGTCCATGTGCATAAGTCCTAACGATGGAGAGGGGGGGCGAATCGAGGCAAGCAGAAGCTATGCCACAGGCTTAACATCATCCATGACGACGTTATCCATAGCAGCTCGATTGATCTGGTGAACGTAGATAGAAAGGCGAATGGCCGTGCGCGACTCCCCGTTAATGAGGATGTCGGAGAACACGGGCGCGCAGGAAATATCAAAACCGGTTGGAATCAAAAAACCGCGCGCGATAGCCACGGCCTTAATGGCCTGGTTGACAGCACCAGCGCCGACACACTGGATGTTGACGGGTACACCATCCTTGACCATGCCGGCGATGGCGCCGGCAACGGACGCGGGCGATGATTTGCTTGATACCTTCAGGCAATCCATGAAGAAACTCCTGCGTTTAAAAGTACGTTTTAACTGCAATAACTGTATCGTACCGAGTGGACTCGGTAAAGGCACTATTCCTCTTTGGCAAGATCGAAGGTCACAGTGATTCGATCACGCGAAACACGAATCTTTGGGTCGCCACAAAGGTTGAGATAGTACCGGGCGGCAAGGTCATTAAAGTCACGCTCCACAGCACGCGAAAACTGTGCCATGTCATCCTTGGCAATACGTAGCCCGCGACGATCCTTCGCAAGATCGACAGGAGCCGGCGCATGCGAGGACGAATCACGCTCGCGCAGCAGACGCGCGGTCACACCGCGAACGGGCTTAATCTGCCCTGCCAAAATGCGATGAGCAGTGCGCTCGGACATCTCAAGACCCAAACCCGAACAGATACGGATAAAGTCCTCGGCATCAGAGGCAAGGCCTAAACGATCGACAACCGGAAGCTCACTCTCGTCATCAATGAACAGGAGACGCGACGTATCGAGCCGACTTGACGCCTGAGCATAAAGGGTCGCGGCAATCTCAGACGGAGAACCAAGATAGACATCGCAACCACACAACTCCTCGAGCGCAAACTCACAAGCAGCGCGAATAATATTATGCGGGCCGCGAGCACAGACATAACGTCCGTCCTCATCCCTGACGGCCTGGGGCCAGCTGGACTGATCGGCACGCTCATTGAGGCGGTCGGCCGCAACGCTCACCTTAAAGGCCGAGCCAAGGTCGACACCAGACGTGACCACACGGGCCTCGTCAGTGTTCTGCTTGATCGAAAACAATGCCATGCCACGACCGTGAACGCCCCAACGGTCCATCTTCATGCTCTCGAGCTTGGAGGTAACGCGGGCATCGAAGATTCGCTCTTGCATATCCTGTGGAACGCCCGAACCGTTATCCAGAAAGACAAGCGTGCGGACGCCATCTTCCTTGGTCGTGGCGAGATAGACCTTGTCGGCACCAGCATCGCGAGCATTACGGAGCATTTCGATGACGATATCCTCGACATGCTGAATGTCGTGCTTTGCCTGGCGCCGCTCGGCCTCCGAAACGCGGAGGCGGACATACCCCTCGCCAAGGTTCTCCTCGACGCGAAGGTTGCCCTCCCCCGACATCGACGCGATAAATGAGATGAGCTCGTTCGCGTCGCTCATGTTATTTAGCGATATCGACAGCGCGGCTCTCGCGAATCACGACGACGCGCACCTGACCGGGATACTCCATCTCTTCCTCGATCTGATGGGCGATATCGTGAGCCAGGACCGTGGACTGGGCATCGGAGATCTTGTCCGGCTGAACCATGACGTGTACCTCGCGACCAGCCTGCATGGCATAGGTACGCTCGACGCCTTCATGGGAGTTGGCGATCTCCTCGAGCTTCTCGAGACGCTTGATGTAGTTCTCGGCAGACTCGCGACGGGCACCGGGGCGAGAAGCAGAGACAGCATCAGCGGCCTGTACCAGGACATCGAGCACCGTGTTAGGGTCGACATCGGCATGGTGAGCCTCGATAGCATGAACGATAACGGGCTTCTCGCCATAACGGCGGGCAAGCTCGGCGCCGATGACGGCATGCGGACCCTCGACGTCGTGGTCAATTGCCTTGCCCAGGTCGTGCAGCAGGCCGGCGCGCTTGGCGGTCACAACGTCCAGGCCAAGCTCGGAAGCCATCACGCCGCACAGGTCAGAGACTTCGAGGGAGTGCTGAAGCACGTTCTGACCAAACGAGGTACGGTAGCGCAGGGCACCAAGGGTCTTGACGATCTCGGGGTGCAGGTCGTGAATGCCGGTATCGAAGGCAGCCTGCTCGCCAGCCTCGCGCACGCGCTGCTGAACCAGGTCGGCAGCCTTGTGATACATCTCCTCGATGCGGGCGGGGTGAATGCGGCCGTCGGCGATGAGGTTCTCGAGGGCAACACGGGCGGTCTCACGACGGACCGGGTCGAAGCTCGAAAGAACGACGGTCTCGGGCGTGTCGTCAATCACGAGGTTGACGCCGGAAACCTGCTCGAAGGTCCGGATGTTGCGACCCTCGCGACCGATGATACGGCCCTTGAGGTCATCAGAGGGAATGTGCACGGAGGTAACGGTGACCTCGGCTGTGTGGTCGGCAGCGCAGCGCTGAATCGCCAGGGACAGAATCTCCTGGGCGGTCTTGTGGCACTCGGCGCGAACCTGCTGCTCGGACTCGCGGATGATGGTGGCCGCCTCATGAGTAACCTCGCCGCGGACCTTGTCGAGCAGCTCCTTGTGAGCGTCCTCGCGCGTAAGGTCGGCAATACGCTCGAGCTCGGAGGTCTGCTTGGCGCAGAGCTCCTCAAGCTCGCGGGAGCGTTTCTCGACCTGACCGGCCTGGCTGGACAGCTGGTGCTCACGCTTGTCGAGAGCGTCGTTTCGGCGATCGAGGGACTCCTCGCGCTGCATCACACGGTTCTCGAGCGTACGAATCTCGCTCTTACGCTGCTTGTCCTCGGCCTCGGCGGCCTGCTTGTTCTTGATGATCTCCTCTTTAGCCTCGAGCAGAGCCTCTTTTTTGAGGGTCTCGGCCTGACGCTTAGCATCACCGATCAGGGACTCAGCCTGCGCGTGTGCCGACTGAATCTTTTCGTCGGCCTCGTGAAGACTACCCTGCTTGGCGGTGCGCATGTAGGCAATGGCGGCGATGGCACCCAAAACGATGCCAACGAGCGCTGCGATGATAGGCATGCTCACTCCTTTTTATGGATTCGTTACACAACAAAGCGAACCGTCCTTACGAACGGCTCGCGACATTTGAGTAATATGGGCGCAGCTTATGCGGGTCGGATACAGATAAACATATAAACAAACTCATCACAGATGAGCACATATCACAAAGCAAATGACAGTGTTTATCGTACGTTGAACCACAACAACTGTCAAATAAATGGCCCCGGCACGGCGGCTAAAACGCGGTGAACGGCAGGGCCACAAAGCGCATACGCCTAAACCGCACATTTCTCGCGTTCGGCATCGAGACGTGCCTTAACGGCATCGGCGGCGATGTGATACGAGAAGCCCTTGCCCATCAAAAACCGAACCAGTTTTTCGAATCCGCGCGTCTCTGGAACACGCCGCTTGGCGAGCAGGGCTGACGCACGCGCCAAATCGTCTTCGACGGCAAAATAATCCTCGGGATAACCGGGAATGTCATCGAGCACGACATGACGGCGCTTGAGCTCGGTCTCGATTTTGCGCTGTCCCCAACCGCGCCGCTTGCGCTCCTCGATAAAGTACGAGCAAAAGCGGTTCTCGTCTAAAAAGTGATACTCTGTGGCGCGCTCGACGGCGAAATCGATCGCGGGCTGGTGAAAGCCGTAGCGAGCCAGCTTGTCACGGACCTCACCCGTCGCATGGTCGCGGCGCGATAGCATCTCGGTCACCATGGTAAGTGCACATTTACCCTCGATGAGCTGCACCGCCTCACGAAAGTTGTCCCAATCACAGGGAAGATCGGGGCGGTTTTTGACATACAGCCGCGCGACCCGCACGGGAATCCAAATGGACCGCTCAAAACCGCCCTCAAGCTCACAATCGATATGTGCGCAAGGCTTTTTGGACGCATACCCGCTCGAGAACGAGGAAGCCGCCTTCTTATCGGGAAAGAAGGCCGTGGCCTCGGTCACCGTATACGACATGAGCGTAACCGCTACTCGTCGTCATCATCGAGCATGGCGGAACCATCGATGGCGTAAAGCTCGTCAAACTCCTCAGGCGCAGGCTGATCGGTCAGCTCGACCTCGGACGGAGCATCGTCATCAAACTCAAGTCCGCAGGCAAGGCGGACCTTATGCTCAATCTCGTCGGCGCAATCGGGGTGTTCGCGCAGGAAAGCCTTGGCGGCCTCTCGACCGTTGCCAAGCTTGTCCTCGCCATAGGCAAACCAGGAGCCCATCTTCTTGCAGATGCCGCACTCGACAGCCATGTCCAGAATTGAGCCCTCCTTAGAGATGCCCGTACCGTACATGATGTCGAACTCAGCAGAACGGAACGGAGCTGCCACCTTGTTCTTAACGACCTTGGCGCGCACGCGGTTACCGATAACCTCGTCCTTAAGCTTAATGCTGTCGATACGGCGAATGTCGATACGCACCGAAGAGAAGAACTTAAGGGCGCGGCCGCCCGTCGTAGTCTCGGGGTTGCCGAACATGACGCCGATCTTCTCACGCAGCTGGTTAATGAAGATGCACGTCGTGTTGGACTTGGACAGCGAGCCGGCGAGCTTGCGGAGCGCCTGACTCATTAGGCGAGCCTGAAGACCGACCGTAGTATCGCCGATTTCTCCCTCGATCTCGGCACGCGGGGTCAGCGCGGCGACGGAGTCGACGACGATGGCATCGATGGCGCCGGAACGCACGAGCATGTCAACAATCTCAAGCGCCTGCTCGCCCGTATCGGGCTGGGAAATGAGCACCTCGTCGATATCCACGCCGATGCGCGCGGCATACGTGGGATCGAGCGCGTGCTCGGCATCGATAAATGCCACTACGCCACCCATAGCCTGGGCCTCGGCCAGGATCTCGAGCGAAAGCGTCGTCTTACCGGAGGACTCAGGACCGTAAATCTCGACGATACGGCCGCGCGGCACACCGCCGATACCCAGTGCGGCATCGAGCGCCAGAGCGCCCGTGGGGATGGCCTCGACCTCAAGCTCGGGGCCGCCGTCACCATACCTCATGATGGAGCCTTGACCGAACTTCTTCTCGATCTCGGCCTTGGTGGTGGCGATCATCTCTTCGCGCTCTTTACCCGTCGTGGGTGCATGAACGGTACGTACGGGACCTGAATTCTTGGCCATGAATAGCCCTCCTCTTAACAACCTGCATCGATAATAAACGAACGGCTGTTCGTGGTCAACCGTTCAGGCCAATCATATGCAGGCAGTCTTTCCAAAACCCAACCAAACGCCGACCAAACACTGTCCAAATGCTTGACCACAAAGGGCCAAATAAGAACAAGAAAGGCAAGAATACACCTATGAACAGCGCAAACGCTAAATTCGTCAGGGGTCCCTATCTCCACAATTAAGGGGCCCTAAGGCCCCTTAAAACATGTCTATTCCATAGAGTTGAGCACAAGGGCAATGCGTCCCAATGCCTCCGCGACCGCATGGGCACGAACACACGAACGGTCGCCCTCATAGTGGCAGCGCACAGAGTCCACGACCGGCACTTCCCCATCAGCCGCGCGATACGCCCAGCCAATATAGAAAGTGCCAGCCGGATCGTCCTCAGTGCCGCCGCCGGGGCCGGCATAGCCCGTTGCGCTCACTGCAATATCGCTCTGATACAGCTCCAGCGAACCCGCCGCCATCTCGCGCGCGGTCTGATGCGACACCGCGGTATAGCGGTCGAGCGTCTCCTGCTCAACACCTAAAACGCGATGCTTGATCTCATCGCAGTAGGTCACCGCACCGCCACGCAGCACCGCCGAGGCGCCCGGGATATCGGCAATCGTCGAGGCGATCATACCTGCTGTCAGCGACTCAGCCGTCGAAACCGTCACGCCCCGAGCGCTCGCGCGCTCGACAATATCGCGCGCCAGCTCCTCGTTATGTGCGGAAATCTGCTCAAAAGAGTCCGTCATACCCACCAGGACCTAGACCGAAAAGACGATCTTGCGGCAGTTCCAGAAGTACTGGGCGCCCGAGATAACGGTCAGGACAACGGCAACGGCGTACAGGAAGCGCGACACCGAGTAGATGCCGAGCGTCAGCGCCAGAGGGCCAAGGTGCAAGCCGGCCATCGCAAAGACGCATAGGTAACCGCAGATGGAGACCATCGTGGTCGCCGTCTTGTACTTGCCAAGCTTATCGGCGGCAACGACCACGCCGGCGGCACTCGCAACCATGCGCAGGGCGCTTACCAACAGCTCGCGGAACAAGATGATGAACACGGACCAAACCGACACGGCGCCATAGTCCAAGAACAGCAGCAAGGCCGAGAACACGAGTAGCTTGTCGGCGATGGGGTCCAAGAATTTACCGAAGTCGGTAATCTCGTTGCGCGAACGAGCCAGGTAGCCATCAACTTTATCGGTGCACGACAGGATGACGTACAGAATAAAGGCGGCGGCGGCGAGCGGGCCGTCGAAGGTGCTCCAATCCGTACCGGCAACGCTCGTGTGAGAAAGCGCCGACACGATCATGAACACCGGGATGAAGACGATACGCACGCACGTCACGATGTTGGCGGGCGTCCAGACACTCGTCAGTTCCTTATTACTCTCGTTAGCCACAACGCGCTCCTACTCCACAACATGACCGATAAGCTCATAGCAGAAGCTATCGGTAAACTCGACGGTCAGAATATCGCCCACGGATGCCTCGCTGGCGTCCAGATGCACCGCGCCATCGGAATCGGGCGCCTGGAACCAGGCATGGCCGATCAGCTCGGCGCCGTCCTCGGTCTCTTCGATACCGTCGACGATCACCTGGGCGCGCTCGCCCACATGTGCGGCAGTTGCAGCAAAACCGAGCGACTCGGCCAGGTCCATGGCCTCCTGGGCGCGCTCGAGCTTGACCTCTTCGTCGACCTGGCCCTCCATCTTGGCTGCCAGGCTACCCTCCTCCTGCGAGTAGGCAAAGACGCTCGTGTAGTCAAAGCCGACGGTGTCCATAAAGTCGATAAGGTCGCGGAACTCGTCGTCGGTCTCGGTCGGGAAGCCGACCATGGCCGTGGAACGGATCACGATGCCGGGGATGCGCTCACGCAGATCGCGGAACAGGTCCTCGAGCTCCTGGCGCGAACCGGAGCGACGCATGGCCTTAAGGATGCGTGCGTCGCAGTGCTGCACGGGGATATCGATATAGGGCAGCACCTCGGGCGTATCACGAATCATCTCGATAAGCTCGTCAGTCATGCCCTCGGGCTGCAGGTAGAGAACGCGGACCCAGACGTTCTGCGGACGCACGGCCTCGGCGACGGCACGCAGCAGCTGCGCCAGATTGCGCGGCGAGCCCTCGGCGACGTCCTCGTCGGCAAAGTCGGTGCCCCAAATACCCGTGTCCTGGCCGATCAGCACGATCTCGCGCACACCGCCGGCAACCAAGTCGCGCACCTCGGAAATAATGCTCTCGGCATTGCGCGAGTGATAACGACCGCGGATGTAGGGAATCATGCAGAAGCTGCAGAAGCGGTTGCAGCCATCGGAAATCTTGACGTAGGCGACAGCGCCCTCGACGGTACGCTTGACCTGCGGAATATAGGCAGCAATCTCGCGCTCGACGCCCAATACGCCGTCGATGACGGCAACAATGCCGTCTTCCTCGTCGGCCTTCACAAAGGCCGCGACCTCGGGCAACTCATTGGGCAGGTCTTCACCGTAACGCGAAGGCACGCAACCGCACATGACGATGGGACAGGAACGGACGCCGTCCTGCACCTCGTTAGCAAGCTCGAGCGTGGTCTCGATGCTCTCGGACGTTGCGGAGGCAAGGAACGAACACGTATTGACGATGGCGATATCGGCATTCTGCGGGTCGAATGCCTCCTCGTAGCCCGCAGCGGTCAGCAGAGAACGCATGCGGTCGGTGTCGACCTCGTTCTTTGCGCACCCGAGGGTGATGTAGAGTACGGAACCCAACGGTGTATCCATGTTGGAGAGCGGTCCTTTCGAATGAATTAACGGTAGTTGGTAAACTGCAGCGGCTGGCCGTAGTCCTGATCGCGCAGGAACTGGATCACGGTCTGCAGAGCATCCTTCGAAGCAGAGGAAACGCGCAGCTTATCGGCCTCAATCGTTACCTTGACCTTGAGCTTTTGATCCTTAATGTCCTTGTTGATCTTCTTGGCAGTCGCCTGGTCGATGCCCTCGACGATGTGGCCGAGCACACGCACGGTGCCGCCGGAGGCAGCCTGCGGGGCATCCCAGGAAACAGCCTTAAGATCGATGCCGCGCTTGATGAGCTTGGAGCTCAGCACGTCGATGATCTGCTTGGAGACAAAGTCGGCCGGGGCGTTGATCGTAAAGAGCTTGTCGCCCTTCGAGAGTTCGATCGTGGCACCGGAATCCTTAAGGTCATAGCGCTGGGAAATCTCGCGCGTGGTCTGCTGGAAGGCGTTGTCGACCTCCTGCATGTTGACCTCGGACACAACGTCGAAGCTGGAATCTTTAGCCATGGTTCATCCTTTCGCTTACGAGCGGCTTAGTAGCTGTCGTACGAATAGTCGGTAGAATCGGTTGCCGCTTGACCATCGGCAGCGGTATCGGTGCCATCAGTGGACTGGGCATCGGTGCCGTCGGTGCTGTCGGCACCATCGGTGGAATCGGCACCATCAGTACTTTCGCCATTCTCGGAGTCAGTCGTCTCCTTCTTGGGAACGGTGATGGTCACGCGTGCCACGCCCGACGTCTTGGTGTCGTAGCGGACCTTTTCGCCGTTCTTGGTAACGGTGACGTCGGAAGGCTTGGACGTGGTGATCTCGATCGAGGACTCGGGCGTGTACTCCTGCTCAAAGGGCCCGGTTGCCTGGGCGCCATAGACCGACTTGCCGTCGACCTTGACCTCAATCCAAGCGGTCTTGCCCTTGGCGACAGAGACCTTAACCTTTGTGATCTCGTTTTCATCCTTCTTGGCAGCCGTCTTAGTGGCATCCGAATCGGTCGACTCGTCCGTCGCCTCATCGGTATCCTCATCCTCGTCGACAGTTTCGGTCTTCTTGGAAGACTTCTTAGTCGTTGTCTTGGTTACCGCAGGCGTCTCTGGCGTCGACTCGGGCGCTGCAGAACCGCAACCGCGCAGAAGCACCACGATGAGCACAATCAGCAGCAGGACGACGACACCGATACCGGCGTAGACGATACGCGGATCAAGTCCGTTATTCTGCGGAGCACGCGACCCGCCGCGCCCACGATTGGAACCGCCACGACCGCTGTTTTGGGGCAATCGACCGCGACTGTTATCGGAACGACCACGATAGCTTCCCTGACCCTGAAGGCTACGCTGCCCCGAGCGCGGAGCGAGATCGCCACGACCCTGATAGCTGCGCTGGCCCGAACGAGGAGCAGATGAGCGCTGCCCATAGGGCTGCGACTGCGAGCGAAGACGCGGCGTTACCTGCGTGGTATCGGCATCCGCATAGCCGCCGCGAGAGCGACCCGAGGAAACACCACGGTAGCCGCGATCGGCATAGCCGCCATCGCCGTATCCAGCGCGAGGGTCACGTGCCACCCCGCGGGCAGCGGGAAGCGCACGGTCTTCGGGCATCGGCGTGCTACGGAACCGATCACGTTGAGAGCGAATCTCCTCGCCCGAACCCGTCTCGGTAATATAGCCGGCCTGCTGAGGACGCTTGCCATAACGAGTAGAGCGACCGCCCTGAACCATCAGGAAGCGCCCGTTATCGACCGAGGAACGCGAATTGACGTAGCCGGCGGCGTCCTGAAAACGACCGCCCTGCTGCGACGTCTCGCGTTCGTATGCCATCAGGTCGTCAAAGTAGGCATTGACGACCTCGCGCGGATTGAGGCCCAAAAAGCGAGCATAGCTCGAAATCATGCCCTGCGCATAGCCGCGCGGCGGCATCGAAGCAAAGTTACCGGTCTCGAAAAACTCGATGATCTGCGGCCTGATTTTGATGGTGTTGGCGACCTGCTGAATGGAAAGGCCCATTCGGCGACGCTGCTCGAGCAGCATGTCACCAAAGCGTGCAGCCATCAGAATCCTCCAAACTCACGATCTTCACGTGCCATCTCGGCGTCGACAGATTCCAGCGCGGCAAGCCCCTCCTCGTCCAACAGGACCTCGCGCGGCTTGGAACCGTCGGGCGGTCCGACGACACCCTTTTCTTCCAGCATGTCCATAATACGCCCGGCACGTGCATAGCCAACCTTCAGACGGCGTTGCAGGCCAGATGTGGAGCCAAGCTGCGATTCCACCACAATATGGGCGGCTTCCCAAATGAGAGGATCATCGTCTTGCGGCTCGGCGACTCCGGTGCGGACAATGCCGCCGCCACCCGCCATGGACATGGAAGCGGGCGCCACGGCAGACAGGATCTCCTCGTGGTAGTCGGGCTCGCTCTGCGACTTGACGAACTCGACAATCTCGTTGATTTCGTCATCCGAGACAAAGCAGCCCTGGATACGGCGAGGCTTGCCCCAGTCGACCTTAGAGAACAGCATGTCGCCCAAACCGGTGAGCTTTTCGGCACCCATCTGGTCGATGATGACGCGCGAGTCGATGCCCGTGGCGACGTTAAAGGCGATGCGGTTGGTGATGTTGGCCTTGATGAGGCCCGTCACCACGTTGGAGCTGGGGCGCTGGGTGGCCACAATAAGATGAATACCGGCGGCACGGCCCAGCTGTGCAATACGCACGATCGAGGCCTCGACATCCTTACCGGCGACCATCATCAGGTCCGAGAGCTCGTCGATGATGATGACCAGGTAGGGCATCTTTTGCGGCGGGTTATCGTAATGCTCAAACTCGCCGGCGGCCTGCTTTTCGTTGTAGGTCGAGATCTTACGCACGTTGAGACGCTCGAAGACCTTCAGGCGACGCTCCATCTCGGACACGGCCCATTGCAGAGCGCTCGCGGCCTGCTTGGGCTCGGTCACTACAGGCACATAAAGATGCGGCAGACCGTTATAGCCCGCAAGCTCGACGCGCTTGGGGTCGACCATGATCAGGCGAACGTCCTCGGGAAGGACGCGCATGAGCAAGGTCGTGATGATGGAGTTGATCATGACCGACTTACCGGAACCCGTGGTACCGGCGATCAGCAGGTGGGGCATCTTGGCAAGGTCGGCGACGACCGGCGTACCCTCGGCATCTCGACCGATGGCGAGCTCGAGCGGACCGCCCTTCACATAGGGAAGCACGTCGCCCAGGTTGACGTTCTGGCGCTTGCGATTGGGGATCTCGATACCCACAAGCGAGGTGCCGGGGATCGGGGCAAAGATACGCACCGACTGGGCAGCAAGCGATAGCGCGATATCGTCCTCGAGGCTCGAAATCTTGCTCACGCGCTCGCCCTCGCCAGGTTGCAGCTTAAAGGTCGTCACCGTGGGGCCGGCGATCCAGCCGACCACGCGGGCACTACGACCAAACTCCAGCAAGGTGGACTGAAGCGACTCGGCAGTCTGTTCCAGCTCCTTGTCAGAAGACGCGGAGGAAGCCGACTGCGGGTTGGCATGCAGAATCTCAAGTGGCGGAAGTTTGAGGCCGTCCTCTTCTTCGCCCTCGTTATCTGCGGCGCCGCCGTCCGCTCCCCCATCGCTAGCCGCAGCCGATTCGACAGCACTCAAGGCAGGCGCATCGGCAACCTTGGGATGCTTCAAGAAGTCGGGGATCTGAGGTGCTGCCGAGACAGGATTCACGGCAAACGGCGGCTCGGACTCGTCGATCTTATCGGGGTCTTCTTCCATCGAAAGCTGACCGGTTACCTGGTCGCGCTTTGCATGGCGACGCGGCAGCAAAGTTGTCTTTGCGGTCTCAATCGGAGCCTCGTCGTCCTCGTCATCGCCCTCGGTGAGCTCAATCTCGCTCTCGGACCAAGACGGGTCGGGCTCACTCGTGTTGAGTTTGGGCGCAGCCTTGCCCTTCTTGGCATGGCGGCGCGGCAACAGCGTCGTCTTAGCGCGCTCAACTTCCACGGCATCGGACACGTCGACAAACGGATCCTCGTCCTCGTCGTCATCGTCCAAAACCGGGTCCACATCGTTGCCCATGACCGTGGTCACGGCAGCATCGGAGCCCTTTTGCCGAAGAATGCTCAGGTGAGGACGGGCAACGCCGGGCACCGACAGGGCCTCATCGTCACCCCACGGACTCGCGTTAACATTGGCACGACGGCGCTCGGCAAAATCGGCCGCACGGTCGCGAGCAGAGCGCAAAACGCCGCCCACCGAAAAGCCGATGATGACCAGGCCCACGACGACAAGGCCCAACAGGACCACCATCGCGATAGGCTTACCCAGGGCATTCTGCAGCGCACTCGCAATAAACGCACCAATGTAGCCACCCGAGGCGGACAGATTTTGCGGCGTGAACATAAGGTCGCACGAGTCGCTCGTACCTGGCACCATCAACGAAAGAATGGAGACGACGGCGATAAAGACCACGGCGCCGCCCGCAACAGAGCGCGCGTTGAGCGGCGAGTCCTCGCCTAAAAAGAGCGTGGCGGCAAACAGCAAAATGACGATCGGCAGCACGTAGGCGCCCAGACCAAAGCCCAAGTGGTAGAAACCGGCAACCGCAGCCGTAACGGGCGCAGTCGCCGGCGAAATCACGGCAATAAAGGACGCAATCGCCAAAACGGCAATGACCACGCCGGCGATATCGCGGTTGGCCGAGGGCTCGACCAAGGGCTCGAAATCATCGAACTCGGACTCGTGGCCCTTATTGGCACGCAGATGGGAACCGGCACCCTTAGCAGATGCCGGTTGGTTGTTGGCCTTATTGCCTTTGGCGTTTTGTGCAGATCCGCGCGCCAAACTAAACCTCCATGACGACCGGGATGATCATCGGACGAGTGCGCGTACGGCTCCAGATAAAGTTGGAGAGCGAGTCGCGCACGGCCTTGCGAATGGCATCGGAACCGCTGCTCGTAAAGCTGAACTTGCCCTTCTCGATCGTCTTCATGATGGACGCGGAGGCATCCTCGGAGAACTGGTCGTCGATGGCAAACGAGACGCCGCGGCCCGAGAACTCGATGGCCTCGATCTTCTTGTGCTTGAGCGAGACGATGGCAACAGCGGTAACCATACCGTCGTTGGCGAGCTTCTGGCGATCGCGCAAGACGATGGGGTCGGTATCGCCGATGCGCAGACCGTCGACGTAGACGACGCCGGACTCGACGGGCGTGCCGCGCTTGACGATACCACCGCGCATCTCGAGCGTGTCGCCGTTATCGAGGATAAAGATATGATCGTCCTTGATGCCCATCTTGCGGGCCAGCTGGGCATGGGCGCGCAGATGCACGGCCTCACCGTGAACCGGCATAAAGTACGTGGGCTTGGCCATGGCCATCAGGAGCTTGAGCTCCTCCTGGCTACCGTGACCCGAGACGTGGACGAGAGCGCGGTTCTTATCCCACACGTCGCAGCCGAGCTTGGCCAGGCTGTTGACGACCTGCTGGACGGCCTTCTCGTTGCCAGGAACGGGAGTTGCCGAGAGGATAACGGTATCGCCCTCGTGAATGGAGAGCGTCTTGTGCTCGCCATTGGCCATGCGGGACAGAGCCGACAGCGGCTCGCCCTGCGAACCAGTGCACATGACGACGATCTTGTCGTCAGGCAGGTTATCGATATCGAAGGCATCGATGATATCGGCATCATCGATGTTGAGATAACCGAGCTCGCGCGCCACGCGGGTGTTCGTGAGCATGGAGCGACCGGTCACAACGACCTTACGGCCGCACTTGCGGGCGGCATCGCAGATCTGCTGCAAACGATGGATGTGGCTCGAGAACGACGCGACGAACACGCGACCCGGGGCGTTCTTGATGGCGTGCAGCAGGTTGGGACCAACCTCGGCCTCGGACTTGGTAAAGCCGGGAACCGTGGCGTTGGTAGAGTCGGAAAGCAGCAGGTCGATGCCCTGCTTGGCAAAGCGGCTGATAGCGGCATAGTCGGGCGTGACGCCGTCGATGGGCGTCTGGTCAAGCTTAAAGTCACCCGTGTGCATAACGGTGCCCTGATTGGTGCGGATGAACACGCCCAGAGCGCCGGGGATGGAGTGCGTCATCGAGAAGAAGTCGAGCGAGATGCCGCCGAGGTTGACATGGCTGCCGCCCTTGACCTCGCGGAACTTGGGTGCGCGGATGCGGAACTCAGAAAGCTTGCCCTCGATAAAGCCAAGCGTCAGCTTGCTCGAAAAGATGGGCACCTTATTGTTGAGGTCCTGCAGCAGGTACGGAAGCGAACCGGTGTGGTCCTCGTGGCCGTGGGTGACGACGATACCGCGGAGCTTTTCCTCGTTCTCCAAAACATAGGTGTAGTCGGGAAGCACCAGGTCGATACCGGGCTGGGAGTCATCCGGGAACATGAGGCCGGCGTCGACGAGCACCATGTCGTCGCCGCACTCGAAGACCGTCATGTTCTTGCCGATGCCGTCAAGGCCGCCGAGCGGGATGATCTTCAAGGGAGATGATTTTTTAGCTGCCATAGGTTAGTGTTGTTTCCTTTCTTCGAAACGGGTCTGAAACAACCGACGGGGCGCTTCTGGCAAACCGACCGTCGGGAACGTACAAACATGCATCATAGAGTCGACGCAGTAACCACAGTATGATACCCATTTGCCCACCAACAGACCACCCATGCATCAAAGCCCCATCTGAACTGGTCCATCCCGCCGGTCTGGGGCCATCGGGGGCCGGGGCGGGTTAAGTTTGCTGCTCTACAGTCCTGCGCAAGACGGAAAGCACATTAAGTGCTTTC
>CABQJU010000034.1:0-22303 GCA_902464575.1 uncultured Collinsella sp. | reverse complement strand
AAGCGGTCGGCGGGGCCATTGTGGCTCTTGACAGCGGATTGGGTCATATGAGCGAGCGGGTCGCATTTGAGGCAAGGTGACGTGAAACGAAAGGGCGCTGACCTTCTGGTCGCGCCCTTGAAGTTGAACGTCAGATTGTCCAAATGCGGCCCGCGCAGCGTCGGCCCGTTACGGCGTTTGGTAAAACGCCGTAACTAAAAACGGTTACCGCGGAAGCCGCCGCCGTTGCGGCCGCCGCGGTCGCCACCGCGACCGCCGCGGTCGTTACCACGGTTACCGCCGAAGCCACCACGGTTGCCGCCGCGATCGCCATAGCCACCACGGTTGCCGCCAAAGCCGCCGCGACCGCCACGGTCGCCGCCACGGTCACCAAAGCCGCCACGGCCGCCGCGATCGCCACCGCGACCGCCACGGTCACCGCCACGGCCACCGCGATCGCCAAAGCCGCCGCGACCGCCACGGTCGCCGCCACGGCCGCCACGGTCGTCACGGCCGCCGCGAGGACCGCGGTCCTCGTCCAGGCCCATGGCGACGAGCGGAGCGATAACCTTATCGAGAGCGGCCATCAGCTCGGTGGCCTCCTCATAAGAAAGCTCGGGCAGGAGCTTCTCCTTCTTGTTGGCAAGCTCGACCAGGCCCTCAGCGGCATCCTCGGCGGCGAAGACAACAATCTTGCGCATATCGCCCTCGGCGTCGTCGATGCGGCCGACCAGATCGGCAGCCTCGGCCTCGGCCATCAGGCCATCGAGCTCACGGAGGCGCATGCCCAGCAGGTCGGACATTTCCTTCTGCTCCATCTTGGGCTTGAGGTCAAGAAGCTTGATGGCGCGTTCGATGTTCGCCATGCGCTCGGCCTTGGCCTCCTCCTCCTTGGAAATAGCAAAGCGACGGCTACGCAGCAGGCGGGCGGCCTTCTGCATCTTGTCCATCAACTCTTCGTCATCGTAATCAACGGCGGCCTCGACAACCTCGGCCTCCTCCTCGGCGGAAACCTCGTCAGCAGCCTCAACCTCGGCAGCTTCGGTCTCCACGGTCTCGACTGCCTCAACCTCGGCAGCCATGGTCTCGTTCTCGGTCTCGTTCATGATCTCTTCGTTCTCGGACATGAGACTCCTTCTTAGCCCTCTCGGGCATCATCGCCCCATTCGCGGGGCCCGTCGCGCACTCTTTGCGCTTTAAACATTCATGCCTCTCGGCAAAACGTCCATTAGTTTATGGTGTTGCCATCCAATCTAGCTGCAGAATCTATGTGCACACATTAATGCGACATGTGCGACTCGCGACGAGCGTACACCAGCGACGTCGCGAACCCGACCACGGCAATCACAGCCGCCACACGCACGGCAGTTGCAAATCCAATCGCCTGGGCAACGTCGGTCGCAGCGCCAGCCGCGCCGGCAGTCGCCGCAGAACTCGAGAGCAGACCGATAAACAGCGATGGGCCAAACGATGCGGCAATCATGTTCCACGTGTTAAGCAATGCCGTTCCGTGGGGATGCTCAGCGGCAGGCAGCGTCTCCAAGCCGGCCGTTTGCGAGGGGCTCAGCACCAAACCGACTCCGGCATACACCACAACGGTCAGCGCCACGACGACGCCGATGTTCATACTTGCCGCCGTCATCGAGATGGCAGTCTGCCCCACGGCAATCAGGGCAAAGCCGACCGGCAGCAGAGGCCATGCGCCACGGGCGTCCATCACGCGTCCGCCCACAATCGAGGTCACGGCGTTGCAGGCAATCGCCGGCAAAATGAGCAAGCCCGCAATAAGTGCGGTCATGCCGTATGCGCCCTCAAAATAGAGCGGCAACAAAACGCTCATCGAGAACGTCGTCATCATCGACACCACCACAAGCAGGCACGCGGGCCAAAAACGAACGCTCGCCATGGGACGCACGTTAAGCACCGGATGCTCGAGCTTGAGCTGACGGGCCGCAAACAGGCCGAGCAGCACAATGGCGGCGAAAAGCGCCACGATGCCGGCAATCGGATTGGTCGAGAACTCGCCTACGGAATACACGAATGCCGTAATGCCGGCGGCGAGCAAAACAACCGACAGAATATCAAGCGTGGTGCTCGAGCGCTCTCCGACATTCTGAACAAGCTTAACGCCCGCCGCAGCGACCACAATGCCGCCCACCAGCGGCACTACGAACACCGCCCTCCAGCCGAACAACGTGCACATAAGACCGCTGATTACGGGTCCAAACGCCGGCCCTAGCGTAATGCAGGCACCGCCCAGGCTAAGATACAGACCGAGCTTCTCGCGCGGGGCGCAAGACAGCACCACGTTCATCATGAGCGGGAACAAGATGCCCGATCCCGCAGCCTGCAAAATACGACTTGGTAGCAAAACGCTAAACGACGGAGCGATCAGACACAGGACTTCGCCGGCGACCATACATCCGCATGCGAAAAACAACAGCTTGCGCGTCGAGAAACGGCCGGACAGGAAGGCCATGATGGCCGTAAAGATCGACGTCACGATCATGTAGCCCGAAACGAGCCACTGCGCCGTGGTGGCACTCACCGAAAAGGCTGCCATAATGTCGTGCAACGCCACGTTAATGATGTTTTCGTTAAACGCGGCAACAAAGGCTGCAATATACATAACGACGAGAAGCGCCGCAGTGGCCGATGGCGTTGCTTGAACTTGTTGCTGAGATTTGCTCCCCATGCATTTCCTTCCTCTTGGAACGACAGTCGCATCGCCCCAGAGGAACAGTCCAGGGCGAAAAATGAGCCCTAGACTTACGCCAGACGCCGTACACGACGAATCTGGCAACATGGTCCAACGTCAAAAGATTGTAACGCGGACGCGCAGCTTTCCTTCCGCGCTATTATTAAAAGTCCACGAAAGCATAAGACATGAGGAGCCCGCCATGATTAAGCCCATCATGAAATCCGAGTTCTTTTTGCGCCTGCCTTCCGAAGACGCGGGGCCCGACGATGCCGCGACCGGGCAGGACCTCCTGGATACACTCCACGAGCATGAGCACGAGTGCGTGGGGCTCGCCGCCAACATGATCGGTGTGCGCAAACGCATCATCTGCGTAAAGGACGGCAACAGGGCGCTCCTGATGTACAACCCTCAAATTCTTGAACAGGTCAATGCCTATCAGACGAGCGAAGGATGCCTCTCGCTGATCGGCGAGCGCCCCTGCACCCGCTATCGCCGCATTAAGGTTGAGTATTTGGACGAGAACTTCGTTCACCGCATCAAAAACTTCTCGGGCTACACCGCCGAGATCATCCAACACGAAATCGACCACTGCAACGGCGTCGTGATCTAGTTCCGCCGTTCTACCGAACGGCGGACCACTTGACGCTGCGCGAGCCGCATTCACGCCAATCTGACGTTCAATTTCGAGGGCGCGACCAGAAGGTCAGCGC
This sequence comes from uncultured Collinsella sp., assembly GCA_902464575.1. GTDB lineage: Bacteria > Actinomycetota > Coriobacteriia > Coriobacteriales > Coriobacteriaceae > Collinsella. Next base: position 18,913 of record CABQJU010000034.1, on the reverse strand, counting down.
CCTCTCATTTCACGTCACCTTGGCGCAAATGCGGCTCGCTCGCTGTCGTATGTCTATCCTGCGACGCCTCGATTCTTGCGGCGGCAGATACCTAATCCCCTACGCTTGGCGGTAATGATCGAAGAAGTCGGCGAGGTCTTCGAGCGACTCTTTGAGCACTTCCATGCGCGGCAGGTACACGATGCGGAAGTGATCGGGCTCGGCCCAGTTAAAGCCGCCGCCGCGCGTGATCAGAATCTTCTTCTCGTGCAGCAGGTCGAGGGCAAACTGCTCGTCATCGGTGATGTTGAACTTCTTAACATCCATCTTGGGGAAGATGTAGAACGCCGCACGCGGCTTAACCACCGAGATGCCGTCAATCTTGCTGAGTGCCTCATACACAAAGTTGCGCTGCTCGTAGACACGGCCGCCGGGACGGATGTAGTCGTTAACGGACTGATGGCCACCGAGTGCCGTCTGAACGATCGACTGAGCCGGCACGTTGGAGCACAGGCGCATGTTGGAGAGCATGTTGATGCCCATGATGAAGTCGCTCATGCAGCGCTGGTTGCCCGAAAGCACCATCCAGCCTATACGATAGCCCGCAATCATGTGCGACTTGGAAAGGCCACTAAAGGTAACGCAGGGCAGGTCGGGGGCGAGCGAGGCAATCGAGACGTGCTCGTAGCCGTCCATGCACAGGCGGTCGTAGATCTCATCGGCAAAAATCATCAGCTGATGCCTGCGTGCAACCTCGACGATGCCCTCGAGCACCTCGCGCGGATAGACGGAACCCGTGGGGTTGTTGGGGTTGATGATGACGAGGGCTTTGGTCGCGCTCGTGATCTTGGACTCCATATCCTCCAGGTCGGGATACCAATCCGCCTGCTCATCGCACAGATAGTGCACGGGATGACCACCGGCAAGTGTTGCGCACGCCGTCCAAAGCGGATAGTCGGGGCTGGGGATCAGAATCTCGTCGCCATTGTCGAGCAGCGCGTTCATCGAAAGCTGAATGAGCTCGGACACGCCGTTGCCTGTGTAGATATGCTCCATCTGAACGTTGGGCAGACCCTTGATCTGCGAATACTGCATAATCGCCTTGCGCGCGGAGAACAGGCCGCGCGAGTTGGAATAGCCTTCGCAGTCGGGCAGCTGCTGGCGCATGTCCTTGATAACCTCGTCGGGCGTGCGGAAACCGAAGGGCGCCGGGTTGCCGATATTGAGCTTGAGGATGCGCTCGCCTTCGTCCTCCATACGGGCAGCCTCGTCGACGACGGGGCCGCGCACGTCATACAGAACGTTCTCGAGTTTGGTGGATTTGGAAAAAGTACGCATGGTGGTGCTCCTTGGAATTTGAGCTGAGGGATGGGGTTCGGGCTTGGAAACGTTGCGGGACGATGATGCCTCGCCCTGATCGGCGTCACCGGCGAGCAGCCAGGTAACATCGACCTCCAAGATGCGGGCGAGCAGCTCTGCCACGTCGCGCCGCGGAATCGTCTTGCCGCTCACATATTGGCTCATCTGACTCTTGCCGAGTTTTTTGCCGAGCATCTCCGATGCGCGGATTACGTCCGACTGGCGAACGTCGCGATCGGACATAGCCTGTCGCAGGCGATTACTAAACGTCTCTTGGGCCACAGGAACCTCCTTGCTGGCAAAGTTCAATTTATAGAACACGAATTGAACCAAGGTTCAATTTAGCAAGCAGTATAGCGCCGTACCTCATTCGAAAGTTCAATTTCATAAGAAAACGTACCGAACTTCGAGATTTGCCCAAAGCGGACAATGACGTGCACGCGTTTAGAGGTATTCAAGGAATCGAGCGGCGGCAAGCGAAACGTCGGCCGTGCGATATATCGCATTGATCTGCCGATGGGGATGCCCCTCGAGCGGACGCACGGCAACATCGAACTGACAGCGGCGCAAGATGAGCGCAGGAAGAACGCTCACGCCCAGGCCATCCTCCACCATAGCCATAATCGCATAGTCATCCCAGGTCGACAGCTTGGAGCGCACCGTCAGCCCCGCCCGACGAAACAGCGGCGTAATCTCATCATCGGTGCCGCGTTCCAGCAGAATAAACTGCTCGTTGGCCAAATCGGCAAGAGAGACGACCTCTTCAGTGGCAAGCAAAGAGTCTGCCGGCACTACCGCCATCAACTCGTCGCGCACCAAAGACCGCGACGTCATGCCATTTTCTCGGGGCTCATGCGGGATAAAGCCCAGATCGCAGCGGCCCTCTGCCACCCATTGTTCAATCTCTGAATAGTCGCCCATCAGCAGCTCGTAATCAATGTCTGGATAATCGGCACGAAAACGAGCAATCACCGGCGGCAGCACGTGGGTCGCCACGCTCGAAAACGTACCGATGCAGATTTTGCCGCGCATGAGCCCACGCATTTCATCCACGCGTCGCTGCAAGCGAACGAATTCCTCGCAGAGCGCCTCGACAGCCGGCATGACCTGTCGCCCGTCAGCAGAAAGAGCCACGCCCTCGCGACTGCGGTCGAGCACCTTAAAGCCCCAATCGGCCTCAAGATCGGCCACCATACGGCTCACGCCCGATTGCGAATAGCTCAGGCGCTCGGCGGCGCGCGTAAAGCTTCCGGCGCGCACTGTCTCGAGCAGCACCTGCATCTTTTGAATATTCGTTTCCACGGCAGTCCTCCATCCTTGCATGAGCTTTTGTCATGTCAGCCATGCATTATATTCGCTTTTCTTCTAAAGCCAGTTCACCCATAGTGAAGTTGCTCGGATATAGAGGGGATGTCAGCGCATGAACAACGGTCTGTTTACGTACTTAGCAGCATTGCTATTGTTTGGCTCCAACGGCATCATCGCCGCTGCCATCGCACTGCCGAGCTCCGATATCGTGCTACTACGCACGTTTTTGGGCGCACTCTCGCTTGTCACCATCCTCGCCATCACCCAACGCCATAAGTTGCAGGCGCCATCTCGCCCCCGCGAAGCCGCAGCCCTCCTCCTCTCGGGAGCCGCGCTGGGCGCCAGCTGGATTTTTCTGTTCCGCGCCTACCAGACGATCGGCGTCGGCGTATCCTCGCTGCTGTACTACTGCGGCCCCATCATTGTCATGGCGCTCTCCCCGCTCATCTTTGGCGAAAAGCTGACCGGAGGCAAAATCGCCGGCTTTATCGCCGTTGCTTGCGGTGCTTTTCTCATTGCAGCGCAAGGTCTAGGCGGCAATATGCCCATTGCGGGTATCGCCTGCGGCATCGCCTCGGCATTTTGCTATGCGCTGATGGTCATCGCTAGCAAGGGTGCGCCACACATCGAAGGCCTCGAGAACTCCACGCTCCAGGTGAGCGCCGCCTTTGTGACCGCACTGGTCCTCACGCTCATCACGCAGGGCGCTCCCTCGTTCCTGTCCGCCGGCGTCGCCGCCAGTATTGATTGGCACGCCGTCGCTATGCTCGGCGTCGTCAACACCGGCATTGGTTGCCTGCTCTACTTTAGCGCCGTCGCCAAGCTGCCCGTCCAGACCGTCGCCGTCGTCGGCTACCTCGAGCCGCTTTCGGCGGTCGTGTTCTCGGCCGCCCTTTTGGGTGAAGCCATAACACCGGTCCGCCTGCTGGGCGCCGCGCTTATCATCGGCGGCGCGATTTTTTGCGAACTCGCCGGCAAACGCGCAAACGCCAAGGCTGGCATCGCCCAGACAGTACGTGCTTAAAAAGCCCCTGCTTTGAAATGCTACCTGCGTAGATAAATAATCCCCAGCTGAGGATTATTGTCTAAAATAACCCGATGTGCCAAACTGCTCTTGTATGTATAAAGACGGCATAAAGATTATCTGTCCTAGACAGATAACCGGATGTCAAAGGGAGTCCACGTGGCACACAACAAACTGGAGGCAAGCCCCCAAGACCAGCGTGGTCAAGGCGGGCACGGAGCCATCCCCCTCTCCGCTGGCATGCTGCTCGTAACGCTCGGCGTCGTCTATGGCGACATCGGCACGAGCCCCATGTACACCATGAAATCAATCGTCGCCAACAACGGCGGCATCGGTACCGTCAGCGAAGACATGATCTTGGGAGCGCTTTCGCTTGTCATCTGGACCATGACGCTCGTGACCACGGTCAAGTACGTGGTTATCGCCATGAAGGCCGATAACCACAACGAGGGCGGCATCTTCGCCCTGTTTAGCTTGGTGCGCAAAGTGGCGCCGTGGCTGATCCTTCCCGCCATGATCGGCGGCGCGGCGCTGCTCGCCGACGGCATCCTCACCCCCGCCGTCACGGTTACCACGGCCATCGAGGGCTTGCGCACTATCGAGTGGGGCCACGCGCTTTTGGGTGACGGCCAGACCAACGTAATCATCATCACCATCATCATTATCTGCGGCCTGTTTGCCATGCAGCGCGCCGGTACCTCGTCGATCGGCAAGCTGTTCGGCCCGCTCATGACGCTGTGGTTCCTGTTCCTGGCAGGCGCCGGCCTGTTCAACATGCTCGGCAACCTGTCCATCTTGCGTGCGCTCAACCCCATCCGCGGCATCATGTTCCTGTTCTCGCCCATCAACCACTCGGGCATTATGGTGCTCGGCTTTGTCTTTCTGTCGACGACCGGCGCCGAGGCCCTCTACTCGGACATGGGCCACGTTGGCAAGGCAAACATCTATGCATCCTGGCCGTTTGTTAAGGCGGCCCTTATCCTCAACTACCTGGGTCAGGGCGCTTGGCTGCTCGCCAATAACTCCAACCCCCAGATGCTCGCGATGGATATCGTCAACCCGTTCTACATGATGCTTCCCGAGCCCCTGCGCCCCTTTGCCATCGTGCTTTCGGCCGTAGCGGCCATCATCGCCTCGCAGGCGCTCATCACCGGCTCGTTCTCGCTGGTATCCGAGGCAACCCGTCTCAATCTCATGCCGCACCTGCGCATCCACTACCCCAGCGACACCAAGGGCCAGCTCTATATTCCGCTCGTCAACAACATCATGTGGGTCGGCTGCATCTTCATCGTGCTGCTGTTCCAAAACTCCGAGCGCATGGAGAGTGCCTACGGCCTCGCCATTACCGTGACCATGCTTATGACCACCACGCTTTTGACGAGCTATATCGCCGGCATCCTCAAGCACAAGCTGGGCGCCTGCGTCTTCGCCCTGCTCTTCGGTGCCATTGAGCTGTGCTTCTTCGCCTCGTGCCTCACCATGTTCTTTGACGGCGGCTACGTAATGATCTTCTTGGCCTCGCTGCTGTTTGGCCTTATGTACGTGTGGCGCCGCGGCACCGCCATCGAGCGCACGCAGACGATCCTGCTGCCCGTCTCCAAGTACATCGACCAGCTCAATCGCCTGCGCAACGACGAGACCTACCCCGTGCTCGCCGACAATCTGGTGTTCCTCACCAACAGCCCCGATCCGCTCACGCTCGACCGCGACGTGCTCTATTCCATCCTGGACAAACATCCCAAGCGCGCCAAGGCATATTGGTTCATCAACGTGCACGTTACCGACGAACCCTATACGCACGAGTATTCCGTCGAGACCTTTGGCACGGACTTTTTGTTCCGCGTGCGCCTGGACCTGGGCTTTAAGGTCAACCAGCGCGTCAACGCCTATCTGCGTCAGATCGTCGGCGACTTGATGGCATCGGGCGAGCTGCCGCCGCAACATCACACCTACTCCATCTACGAGACGCGCGGCAACGTGGGCGACTTCCGTTTTTGCATGCTGCGCAAGATGCTTGCCCCCGAAACGGACATCAACCGCAACGACCACCGCGTCATGGCCATCAAGTACGCCGTCCGCCGCGCCTGCGGAAGCCCGGCACGCTGGTACGGTCTCGAGAACTCGGCCATCATCATTGAGTACGTACCGCTCTTTGCCCGCATGCGCCCGGCCGTCAAACTTGTGCGCACCCAGGTGCCGCTCGAGGTTCAGATCGAAGAGGCCGAGGAAATGGAGGTCGACATCTTCTCGGACGACTTGGTCAACGGCAACGAGGCCGGCAAGAGCATGAACGTCGATCCCACCGAGCTGCTCGAGAGCGTCGCCGATACGCCCGAACAGCAACTCGACGGACTCGAGAGCACCCAGTTCAACGACGCCAACTTCTAACACGCCACCAGCCATTGACGACAACGGCCTCGCATCTCATAGGAGGTGCGAGGCCGTTTTATGTCGCAACGGACCAGTGAGCTACGAACGACGCGGCTCGGGAACCACGAGCCTATCGGGGCTCGCGCCCTCGGCATCCATCAGGCTCACGTAGCGAATCGACGGATCCCCATACATCGCGTAGTAATAATTGCCCGTGCGCGCGCTAAAGCATCCGGTATAGATAGTCTTCTCGAACTTGCCATCGCCCATCCTGGACGCTCCCTCGATCATCACCACGCCCTCGAGCGAGCGGAACATGCGAACGACGTTTTCGGTCTCGCTCTCCTTTTGCGGGTAATTGGCATTGAGGTACGCCGCCTTTACAAAACGGCTCGGCGAATAGCAATCGCCCGGAATGCCGCGCATGCCGGCACCGGCTCCATAGGGCTTAAGCTCGGCGCCACGCCATGTCGCCGTCTGCGGAAAATCGCTTGTGGCGGTGATATAGGTGCGCAGGTTTTCCATGTGCCACGGGAAGGTCGGCTGGTTGGCAAGGGTGTCGACCGGATCGTCGTATACATGCAGGCCGTCAGCCATCATCTCGACCACGATGCTGCGCTGGCTGTCGCCGATAATCCAATGGAGCAGCGACACGCCCAGCCCCTCTCCGGCAGATTTGGCGACAATCACCGTGTCGCGCAGCGCGGCCTCGACCTCATCGACCGTCGAGAACGTCGCTGCCACCCACAGGGGAAACTCATAGGCCGCGATATTGGTCTTTCCATCAACCGGGCCCTCGGCATACTCGGCATAGCCGGGAAAGTTGAGCCCCGCCACAGCCAGACCCGCATCGTTACCACAGTCGAAAAACATGGGATAGTTCTTGTAATCGATGCACATGCCGATTACCGCGTGTGCCGCCGACGCATCGTCGATAAACGAATACGGGATGTGAAACCCGCGCGGCATCACGCGAACCTGTTGGCCGTAGTCAAAGCTCCAGTCGAGGTTGCGGCCTAGATACATGTGGCCAGAATTATCGGTAAATCGAATGCTCGTACACATAGCGCCTCCTAGCTTTACGTTCTTGCTAAGCTCATTGTCACCAAACAAAAAGGCGCTAAACACAAAAGCCCGGACATGACAACAATGTCACGCCCGGACCAAAAGAGACGAAGTGCGGTGCTTTGGTCCCCTTAGACCAACTTTCCAAGACAGTGGTCGATCATATGCTGGACCATCTGCGCCTCAAAACCCGCGTAGTCGCGGCGGCACTCCTTCATCTTGCCGTCGACGATCTGGTCAAAGGCAACCTTGCACTTGATATAGCGCGTGGACTTGGTGACCTCCTCGTGCGTCAGGCAGCTCTCCTCCATCTTGCTGGCGCCCAGACCAAACACCAGACGGGGGTTGTAGAGCACGTGGGGCTCGCCGGCGTCGTCCAGGTAGACGCAGACCTTCTTGGTAACGCCAATCTGGTTAGCGGCAAGGCAGCCGGCATCGTCGAGCGACTTGATGGTATCGATCAGGTCCTGAGCAACCGACTCGTCCTCGACGGTCGCAACCTCGCAACGCTGGGACAGGATAGCCTCGTCGTGGCAAAGCTCTTTAATCATACGTTCCTCCATAGGGGTCGTTGTAACCGCTTAAGTATACGGTACCCACACATTTTCATGCGTAAAATACCGTCCGTCTGCTACAAAGCGCCGAACATCAACATGCGAGGAACAGCAAGGTTGTAAAGACGATATAGTAAGTGAGTTCGTGTCAATCGGCCTAAACTCGGGGCCGAACAAGGAAAGGGTATGCATGGACGAACTTTTTCACGTCAGTGAGCGCAAGTCCACAATCGGGACCGAACTTCGCGCTGGACTGACAACATTCCTGGCGATGGCCTACATCATCGCCGTCAACCCCGCAGTGCTCTCGGGCGCTGGCATCGATGCGGGAGCGCTCGCCTGCGCCACCTGCCTGGGCGCCGGCATCATGACCATCTGCATGGGCATCTTCGCCAACCGCCCGCTCGCCTGCGCGTCGGGTCTGGGCATCAACGCCATGATCGCGGGCATCGCCACCACCATGTGCGGCGGCGACTGGCACGTGGCCATGAGCGTTATCTTCCTCGAGGGTATCGTCATCTTGCTGCTCGTCCTGTGCGGCCTGCGCGAGGCCATCATGGACGCCATCCCCGTGGTCCTGCGCCACGCCATCTCGGTGGGTCTGGGCCTGTTTATCGCCATGATCGGCCTGTGCGACGCCGGCATCATCACCGCTGGCGCCGGTACGCTCGTCGGCCTGGGCGACATCGCCTCCCCCACCTTTATCGTCGGCATCATCTCCATCGTCGTGACGGTTGCCCTGGCTTCCCGCAACGTGCCGGGCTCGCTGCTCATCGGCATCATCGTCGCCGTTATCGCCGGAATCCCGCTGGGCGTCACCCATGCGCCCGAGGGCCTCATCGCACCGCTCGACTTCTCGACCTTCGGCGCCCCGTTTGCCAGCACTGCCGACGGCAACCTTGCCATCGTGAAGGTCCTGACCGACCCGATGTTGCTCGTCGTTGCCTTCTCGCTGCTCATGAGTGACTTCTTCGACACCATGGGCACCGCGATGGCCGTCGCCAAGCAGGGCGAGTTCTTGACCGAGGACGGCAATGTCGAGGACATCCGTCCCATCCTGGTCGTCGACTCCGTGGCCGCTGCTGCCGGTGGCTTTATGGGCGTCTCCTCCATCACCACCTTCGTCGAGTCCACCTCTGGCGCTGCCGACGGTGGCCGCACGGGCCTCACCTCCGTCACCACCGGTGTGCTGTTCATTCTCGCCGCGTTCTTCTCCCCCATCGTCACCATCGTTTCCAGCGCCGCCACCTGCGGTGCTCTGGTCTACGTCGGCTACCTCATGATGAGCGAGGCCTCCGAGATCGACTGGTCCGACGTGTCGCAGGGCTTCCCGGCGTTCATGATTGTCGCCGGCGTGCCCTTCACCTACTCCATCTCTGCCGGCATTGGTCTGGGCTTTATCGCCTACGTGATCGTCGCGCTCTTTAAGGGCGAGGCCTCCAAGATCAAGCCGCTCATGTGGATCGCAGCCCTCGCCTTCCTCGTCTACTTCTTTGTAGCGTAGGCGCAAGATTCGCAATACCAAACAGCAAAGCGCGGAGTCGCATCGAGCGGCTCCGCGCTTTGCTTTTAAAGCCAGGCACCACACGGACACGCGATGTATTGCTTCGCAAGTTTTGGACGTTTTGCTCTCCAAACGGCACTACCGACGGCTACATCCTGCAGATATGCTGGATATAACCGCATAGGCCCTATGAGGATGGGAGTAACCATGGCCGCCTTGTTCATGACCCCCAAGCGCAATGACAAAACCTCTGGAGCCCATTTTGTCGAGCCCGACCTGCGCCGTCGCACGCTGCTCGCACACGGCAGCTGGCGCCGCGTGACGCGCCGCATCGTTGTAGGCGCCGTATGCGCGCTTACGGTAAGCTCGCTGCTCATGCCGAGCATCTCGCTCGCAGCCGAGTGGGTGGACGTTGGCGGCGTCCGCCACGAAGCGGCCGCGGGCCCCACGGGAGACGCCGCCGGTACCTGGTCATGGGATGGCGCCGATGATATGAAGCTCAACGGCTACAACGGCGGTGCGATCGAGGCAGCGGGCAAGCTCAACGTGAGCTACGAGGGCAACAACACCGTCACTAACGACGACGGCCGCGGCATCAAGGTTAAGGATGGCGCGAACGAGAACGCCGAGCTTAATATTCAGGGCGACGCGTCCAGCACGCTCAACGTGACATCTTCTCGTGACGCCATCACTTCCGTCGGCAACATCAACATCGACGGCGCTGGCACTGTCAACGCCACGAGCACCGAGCACGATGCCATCGATGCCGGGGGCGATGTCACCATCAAGGGCTCGGGAAACGTTAACGCCACGGGCGATTCGGATGGCATCAGGGCCGACGGCAACATCACGATCGACAACAGCGGAATCGTCACCGCCAAGGCCACCGAGGATCAGGGTATCGATGCTAACGAGAACCTCATCATAAAGGGCGGCGGCAAGGTAGAGGCAAGCTCTATCGAGGACAATGCGATTTGGGCCGACGGCAGTATCGAGATCTCGGGTGGCAGCCAGGTCAAGGCAAGCTCCGAGGAAGACGCCGCCATCGACGGTAAAAACAGCCTCACGGTCACGAACGCTTCCCTCAACGCAAGTGGCGTTGGGTATGGCATCTATGTCTACAAGGGCATCACGCTCGATGGCGCGACCGTGACGATCCGCGCAAGCTCAGATGGCGGGGAAGTCAGCGCACTCTTCACCGATGAGGACGACATCGTCATCAAGAACGGCTCGACTGTGGATGCGCTCGCAGAAGGCAGGTTCTCGGTTGCAATCTCCACCAGTAATTTCTACTCCGGCGAAGCGGGTGGCCATATCTACATCAGCGACTCCGTTGTCAAGGCCATAGTCCGCTATGCCGAGACCGGCGGCGACGGCCCCGACCACTACAGTGGAGACCAAAACGACGAAATCATCCCTGAGTCCGAGGGCCTGAACATCGGCATCTTCGCGCAGACCAGCGAGGGCATCACGCCCGCGACCATCTCGATCGTCCGCAGCAGGGTCACGGCCGAGGGAGACACGGCGGCAATCTTCGCCCTTGCCATGAGCGCGGACGGCAAGGCGATCGGCACCATCGAAATCGAAGGAGCCACCATCCAGACGCCTGAAGGCGGCAAGGTCATTGACTATCGCAACAAGGAAGAACTCAGCGACGGCATCGTCTACGAGGCGGGTCAAACCATCGGCACGGGCGACGCCGTGATCGACTCCCCCTACAACGAAGCAGTCGCCAAGAGCACGGTCATCGTGCCTCCCGAGGAGACCAAGCCCGAGGAAAAGCACGGCAAGACCAAGCCCGAGGGTTCCAAGTCCGAGGGCACGAAGACAACCAAGACCGTTGCAGTTGCAGCCAAGGGAGCCAAGACCGTCGGCAAGCTCGCGGCAACCGTCGACACCTCGAACGCAGCCATCGTGGCAGCCGCCCTTGCGGGAACAGCCGCCATCGCCGCAGGCGCCCTGGCGAGTCGCAAACGCTCGTAAACACTTTTTCGCACAGGACGGGTGGATCGCAGCCCTTGCCTTCCCCGTCTACTTCTTCGTAGCGTAAGGGCAAGGCTGCAAAAGCTGAACAATAAAGCGCGGAGTCGCCATGCGGCCCCGCGCTTTTCTTTTAGCGTCGGTCCCTGCGCCGGCGTGCGGCCTATTTCTCCCCCATTTTGGCCATTTTGCCCTCCAAACGGCACTACCGCCGGCAACATCCAGCAGATACGCTGAACCTAGCCGTATAGGCCCTATGAGAACGGGAGCAACCATGGCAGCCTTGTTCACGACCCCCAAACGCAATGACACTACCGCCGGAACCCATGTTGCCGAACCCGACGTTCGCCGTCGCATAGGACTCGCGCACGGCAGCTGGCGCCGCGTGACGCGCCGCATCGTCGTAGGCGCCGTGTGCGCGCTCACGGTGAGCTCGCTGCTCATGCCGAGCGTCTCGCTCGCGGCGGAATGGGTCAAGGTCGGCGAAACCAAATACAACGCCGGCACTGCGGCGGGCGACGAGACCGGCACCTGGTCGTGGGACGGCGCCGACGACTTGAAGCTCAACAACTATAACGGCGGCGAGATCCAGGCCGCAGGCAAGCTCAACGTGAATTACTCGGGAAACAACATCGTCACTGCCGACTGGATCGAAGGCATCAAGGCTTCTCATGGCAAGAATGAGAACGCCGAGCTCAATATCCAAGGCGACGCGGGCAGCACGCTCAGCGTGACATCTACTGAGGACGCTATCCTCTCCACGGGTAATATCAACATCGACGGAGTCGGATCCGTCAACGCCACGAGCGCTGGGTTTGATGCCATCGACGCCGAGGGCGATCTCGCTATCAAAGGTTCGGGCAACGTCAACGCCACGGGCGTATCGGATGGCATCAGGGCAAACGGCAATATCACGATTGACGACAGCGGGGCCGTCACCGCCAGGGCTACCAAGGACAAGGGTATCGGAACCGACAAGAACCTCACCATCAAGGGTGGCGGCACAGTCGAGGCAAGCTCAGCCGATGGTGAGGCCATTTGGAGCGGCGGCAACATCAATATCTCGGACGGCAGCCAGGTCAAGGCGAGCTCCGAGAAAGACGCCGCCGTCGAGGCCAAGGGCAGCCTCGCAGCCACAAACGCCTCCCTCAACGCAAACGGTGTTGAATATGGCGTCTATGCCCACAAGGGCATCACACTCGATCATGCAAACGTGACAGTCCGCGCAAGTAAAGGCAGATACGGTGACGCCATTGCCCTCTTCACCTACCAAGACGATATCGTCGTCAAGAACGGCTCCACCGTGGACGCGTTTGCGGAAGGCGAGGTTTCGGCTGCATTCTCCACCAGAAACGATCGACCCAACGAGGAGGGTGGCCACATCTACATCAGCGACTCCGTTGTCAAGGCCATAGCCCGCTATGTCGAGAACGGCGACGGCCCCATCCCCTACAGCGAAAACCAAGATGGTGAGACGAGCCCCGAGCCCCAAGGCGAGAACATCGGCATCATCGCCCAGACCAGCGAGGGCGTCACACCCGCAGTCATCTCGATCATCCGCAGCAAGGTAACGGCCGAAGGAGATACAGCGGCAATCTTTGCCCGTGCCATGAGCGCTGACGGCAAGACAATCGGCACCATCAAGATTGAGAACGCCGCCATCCAGACGCCCGAAGGCGGCAAGGTCATTGACTATCGCAAGCTCCGTGACGGCATCTACGAGGCAGGCCAAGCCATCGGCACAGGCGACGCTGTGATCGACTCCCCCTATAACGAAGCTGTCGCCAAGAGCATGGTCATCGCACCTCCCGAGGTAGCCAAGCCGGAAGACCCCAAGCCCGACGAGACCAAGCCCGCAGAAAGCAAGCCCGCGGAGTCCAAGCAGAGCCCCAGGCCTGAGGGCTCAAAGCCGACCAAGGCCGTTGCGGCTTCAATCACGAAAGCCAAGACTACCGGCGTGCTCGCGGCAACCGGCGACACCTCGAGTGCGGCCATCGTGGCAACCGTCCTTGCGGGAACAGCCGCTATCGCCGCAGGCACCATGGCGAGCCGCAAGCGCTCTTAGACGCCTCTGCGCACATGGCAGCTCCCGCGAAGGCCCCGAGTCCCAGCACCGTTTAACAACGCCACCGCCGAGCTCCCCTCCGGCGGTGGCGTTTTCCATATGCGTCCGCAGGGTATGCACGAGATTGTCTTTGGTCTAGCCCAACCTGCATGAGCCGGCGTGCGACAATGGGGGCCGTCGATATCACAACGCCGAGAGAAGCCCGTCATGGAAGCGCATCAAAAGCAGATAACCGTTCATGCACAGCATGCCGAAAGCGCACCAGTCATCTATCTTCCCGTGGTCATGGGCGACGGCACGGAGGTTTATGAACGCTGCCGAGAGCTCAACTGCCCGCCCTTCACGCTTGTCGGCATTGGCAGCCTCAACTGGAATCGCGAGCTGAGCCCCTGGGGATGCGACGGAACCGTGCGCGATGCCGAGCCCTTTGGTGGACAGGCCGCTGGTTTTCTTGACGAGTTGTTGAAGCAGATAATCCCAGAGGCCGAATCATCGCTCCCGCAACCGCCCACCTGGCGCGGCGTTGCCGGCTACTCGTTGGCGGGTCTTTTTGCACTGTGGGCACTTTGGCAAACAGATGTCTTTGAGCGCGCGGCGAGTGCATCGGGGTCGCTGTGGTTCCCCGGCTTTATCGACTACGCGCGCGAGCGCACGATGACAGCTACGCCCGACGCCGTCTATCTGTCACTCGGTAAAAAGGAAACCAAGACGCCCAACCGCATGATGAGGCACGTGCTCGACGACACGCGCGCAATGGAAGAGCTACTCATCGAGCGAGGCATCCCAACAACGCTGGCACTCAACCCCGGCAATCACTTTGCCCAGACCGACCTGCGCATGGCCCACGCCATACACTGGATACTGACGCATTAAAAATGGCGCCCACGCGTACGCATGGGCGCCATTTTTTGATTTAGCTGAACACAACTACTACTTGACAGTCTCCTCGAGTTCCGAGACATCGAACTCAAAATCATTGCCGGGCAGAATCGCGTTGAGCACGATACCCACCAGCGAGCCCACGGCAAGGCCCGAAAGCGAAATCGTCACGCCGCCCAGCTCCAGCACGATGGCGCCGGTGGTACTGTAGGCAATGCCGAGCGAAAGCACGAGCACCAGAGCCGCCACCAGCACGTTGCGGTTGTTCTGGAAATCAACCTGGTTCTCGATAAGGTTGCGAACGCCCACGGCACTGATCATGCCGTAGAGCACAAGCGACACGCCACCGATAACGCATGCCGGCATAGCAGCGATCACAGCAGCGAACTTGGGGCAGAACGAAAGCACAATGGCACAGCAGGCGGCAATGCGAATCACGCGCGGGTCGAACACGCGCGTCAGGGCAAGCACACCGGTGTTCTCACCATACGTCGTATTGGCAGGGGCGCCAAAGAGCGATGCCAAGATAGTCGCCAGGCCATCGCCGAGCAGGGTACGGTGCAGACCGGGATCGGCAATGTAATTGCGTTCGCAGGTAGAGCCAATGGCGGAAATATCTCCAATGTGCTCAATCATGGTCGCAAAGGCCAGTGGCATGATGGTGATAATGGCCGTCGTGGCAAGACTGCTATCGAACTGCGGTCCAAAGAGCGCGAACACGGTGTTGTCCCACACGACAGGTAGACCGACCCACGGCGCGGCGGCAACCCCCGAAAAATCAACCTCGCCCAGCACCGCCGCAACGGCATAGCTCACCACAACGCCCAGCAGAATCGGCACGATCTTGACCATGCCGCGGCCCCAAATGTTGCAGATGACGATTACGGCGACGGCAACCACGGCAACGAGCCAGTTGGTCTGGCAGTTGGCAATAGCGGAGCTTGCCAGGATCAGACCGATCGAAATGACGATGGGGCCCGTCACCACCGGCGGGAAGAAGCGCATGACGCGCTTGGCACCAAACGCACGGAAGAGCGCCGCGAGCACCGGATAGAGCAATCCGGCGCAGGCAACGCCCAGACAAGCGTAAGGCAATAGCTCGGCCTCGCCGTTGGGCGCAATGGCGGCATAACCCGCGATAAAGGCAAACGAGGAGCCCAGGAACGCGGGCACCTTACCGCGCGATAGAAAATGAAACAGCAGCGTGCCGATGCCGGCGAACAGAAGCGTCGCCGAAACGGAAAGGCCGGTGAGCACGGGCACGAGCACCGTGGCTCCGAACATCGCAAACATGTGTTGCAAACCCAACACAAACATGCGCGGGCGGCCGAGCGACGATGCATCGTAGATGACATCGGTAACGGCGGGCGTCGAAGACTGGGACATGGAAGTCCTTTCGAATGGAAGGGCGATCAGGCATATCGGATAACCTGCCCGAACGATACGATCCGAACCATTGTACGTGATACGCCATGTCTCGCACGCGCCGTCACCTGCAAACGGTAGCGTTACTTCCAAACGCGCTCGGAAATGCGCTTGACCAGCGCGATCTTTGCCCACTGCTCGTCCTCGGTCAGCTTATTGCCAATCTCGCAGCTGGCAAAGCCGCACTGGGGCGACAGGTACAGGTTCTCGAGCGGCACATACTTTGCGGCCTCGCGGATGCGCTCGACGATAACATCCTCGTTCTCGAGCTCTGCCGCTTTGGTGGTCACCAAGCCCAGCACGACCTTCTTGCCGGGAGCAACGTACTTGAGCGGCTCAAAACCACCGGCGCGGGGCGTGTCGAACTCCAGATAGAACGCGTCAACGTCCTCATGCGCAAACAGGTACGGCGCGATGGGGTCGTAGCCGCCCTCAAAAGCGTAGGTGGAGTGGTAGTTGCCGCGGCATACATGCGTGTTGATAACCAGATCGTCGGGCTTGCCCTCGATGGCGGCATTGTTGAGCGCCACGCCCAGCTCGCTTACCTTTTGCAGGTCGACCGGGCTCATGCCGGTTTTGGCAACAAAATCGGTATCGCAGTAGATGCCCCAGGTGCAGTCATCAAACTGGATGTTGCGGCAGCCCGCGGCATACAGGTCAGCAATCACGGTGCGGTATGCTGCGGCAATGGCATCGACGAGCTCTTCGTCGGTCTTGTAGACGGCGTGCAGACTCTCCTGCTGGCCATCGCAGCGGTCGAGTGTGACTTCGGAGAACGTCTGGATCGGCGCCGGAATGGTCTGGCGCGCGACCTGGCCCTCTCCCTCGAGCGACTTGATAAATTTGAAGTGCTCGACGAACGGATGATTCTCGCCGCTAATGGGACCGGTTACCACGGCGGTGTCGGCGGTAGTCTCCTCATCGTGGAACATGTAGCCCGTGCGCGAGGCGCGGCGCTCAATGCCGTTGAGGCCCCACATAAAATCGAGGTGCCAGTAGCTGCGGCGGAACTCGCCATCGGTAATCACCTGCAGGCCGGCAGCCTTCTGCTTGGCCACTAAGTCGCGGATGGCCTCGTCCTCGACGGCCTTAAGGCCGGAAGCGTCGAGTTTACCCGCGACATAGGCGGCACGGGCGTCCTTTACAGCCTGCGGACGAAGAAAACTGCCGACGATATCGGCACGAAACGGCGCGTTCGGTTGAATCGAAGTGCTCATAGATATCTCCCTTTGCATTGGTTGCTTTACTGGGACAGAGTATGAGCGCTCATATGGACATCGTAAAATATATGTTTATAACAGTTTGATATAGATGCTTCCTATATCAGTTTGGACTGCCATAAAGAGATTTGACCCGTGCAGAACGCAGCAGTCTAGATGTGCTGACGAATCGCTTCGATATAGGCCTGCCCGTAGCGCGTAAGTGTCGTGTTCTTGCGCGTGATGATGCCGATCTCCATGTACTCGTCTACATCGAGCGGAATGGAGATAATGCCGGGGCCGTTAAGTTCATGGCTGATCACGCCCGAACAAACCGTGTAGCCGTTAAGGCCCATGGCCAGATTGAACAACGTCGCACGGTCGCGCACGCGGATATTCTTGCGACGCTCAAAGGTCGAGGTCAGTTCCTCGGAATAATAAAACGAGTTATAGCTGCCCTGCTCATAGGACAGGAACGGGTAGTCCTCGAGATCTTCGAGCGTCACGCTGGCGTGGTCCGCCAGCGGATGGTCGGAGCACACAAAGACATGCGGCGTAGCGCAGAAGAGTCCTTCGAATACGAGCTCGTTGGCCGCCAGCATGCGCTCGATGACCTCGCGATTGTGCTCCGACAGATACAGGATGCCGAGCTCGCTTTTCATATGCGCGACGTCCTCGATAATCTCGTGGGTCTGCTCCTCGCGCAGGGTAAAGTCGTAGCGCGCGGCATCGAACTCGCGGATCACATCGACAAATGCATTAACGGCAAAGGAATAATGCTGGCAGCTCACACTAAAGTGCGGCACCTGCTCGGACGTGCCTTTGTACTTGCCCTCGAGCAGGTCGGCCTGGTCGAGCACCTGGCGCGCGTAGCCCAAGAAGGTCTCGCCTTCCTCGGACACAATGACGCCCTTGTTGGTGCGCTCAAAGATGTGTACACCCATCTCGTTTTCGAGATCGCGAATTGACGCGGTAATCGAAGGCTGCGACACAAAGAGCCGGCGCGAGGCCTCGGTGATGCTGCCGCATTCGGCAACTTTGACGACATATCTGAGCTGCTGGAGCTTCATGGCTTTCTCCCTAGACGTTCGTGACGTCGAAACCCGTCGCGTCCATCTGACGCATAAACGACGGCATCTCCCCCGTCGCGGCGCAGGCGGCAATCTGATGCAGAGCCCCGGCAACCGCATCATCTGCCGCAGCGCCGATATGCCAGCGCGCGGCAGCCGTGACGGCCTCGTTGGCATTGGCGACTGCAACGGAATTGGGAACGGCATCGATCATGGGCAAATCGTTATCGGAATCGCCGAATACGGCCACCTCGTCGGGCGTCAGGCCCAAAGCGCGCGCCAGCTCCAGCGCAGCACAGCCCTTGTCCCAGCCGGTCGGAAGAACGTCGAACAGGCGCACGCGGTTGTTGGGAAACACGAGCGAGAGCTCCGGCACCTCGGCGGCAACACGCTCGCGCAGCTCGGCGAGCTCCTCGCGCGAACGGGCACTCCAGATATTCGCCTTGTATACCGGGGCATCGTCAACGACAGGGCGACAGGGAGCCTCTTCGCCCTTGAGCCACGCGTTGCCGCCTGACTCCATGGCGCGACGCACACGCTCGGGATCGCTTGTCACGCAATAGGCGTCGTTGTCCCAAAAGTCATCACCCAGACGGTAGACCTTCAAATAGGTATCGTCGGTCTCTTGCTCCAGGTAGTCGGCCAGGCGCATAAGGGCATCGTTATCAGTTGCGCGCGAGGCAACCGCCTCGCCATCGACAAACATCACCTGGCCGTTGCAAAACGCACCGGTCGAGAAGCACTCGGAGCGATTGCGGAACATCCAGCTCATCGCGGACGGCTGGCGACCCGAAACCGGGCCAAAATGCAGGCCCGCCGCCTGCATGGCATGAATGCCCTCGATGGCGCAGTCGCTGGCGCCATCGTGTCCAGCAGGAATCAGCGTATCGTCCATATCGGTCAGCACAAGTTTGATCATAAGGTCCCCTCGGTCATTCTTTATCCCGTCTATTGTAACGACCTGCCAATAAGGGACAGGTTTATCTTGGCAGGTTTTATCTGGGAAAATGCAGCGCCCCTGTTGCCACCTGCCAAAATAAACCTGTCCCATATTGGCAGGTGCGCTAGTATAGGGAACAACAGATTCGATGCGGGAGTGCCGGCGGTGCAAACCACAAGGCTGAGAGGGCAT
>CABQJU010000033.1:0-22473 GCA_902464575.1 uncultured Collinsella sp. | reverse complement strand
GCCGTTGCCGCGCCCCGCAGTGCCCGCTTCCCCCGAGAACAATTATCAGTGCAGGTAGAAAGCTTGCCGATTTTCGAAAAAGCCGGCTATGGTTGACCCCTGCGGCCTAAACGTAGTAGATGGGCCCTTTCTGTGGTGCGGCACCAAGCCGGTCATTTTGGGATCGGACTATTTTGACTACTCATTGGCTGCTCTGGCAATCGGGCTGCAAAAGTAGTCAAAAAAGCTCCGTCCCAAATTAGCTACCTTGCTCTGGCGGGCGGGAGCAGGTAAGATATACCGAGCGCCTAGCGCGTTCGATGGGTTCGGATGACGACATGTTCCGAATCTGGTCAGGTCCGGAAGGAAGCAGCCATAAGGAGCCTCTGTCGGGCATCCGAATCCATCGAGCGCACGGGCGCTTTTTGGTGCCGCGACACGGCCCGGCCGGCGGCGAGGTATTTGGTGTCTCGCTGGTCCTCGGCTTCGCCTGCGGGATCGCTCGACTACCAAACACCTCGCCGCCGACCGGGCCCCGTCGTCCAAAAATCATCCGTAAAGGCGCGTTTATCTAATTTAAATCTATCCCTTGTGGAATGCGGCTTGCTGGTGTTGTCTGGGCATTGATGGCTATGTGGTTCAAGAGGCGGCGGTGCTGTTGCTTGAATTTTTGCAGTTAAAGAGGCTCGTTTCCCTAGGTTGGGGAAACGAGCCTCTTTTTGTCTCTGGGCTTGTGGATTGGTGAAGGCAGAATGCTCTGTCGGCTATTTTGAGTTCTTGATGCGGCGTGTGGCTGTGGCGGTTATTCCGAGTCCCATGGCGGCGATTCCTGCGAGTGCTATTGCGCTCGGTGCTGTGTCGCCCGTGTTCGCGAGCTTGCCGGCGGTCGTATTTGCTTGCTTGCCGCTGCTCGAGTTCGCCTGCTTGGTCGAGCTTGGTAGGGCGTCTTTGCCGGTTGCAGGTGAGGCAACGGGCGGTGTCGCCTCGGCGGGTTGCGTTGAGCCGGAGGGAGGCGTCGTCTCGGTCGGTTTCGTTATCTCGGGCGAGGTGGCCTTGTCTGCCGCGGCCTTTGCCTCTTCGTATGCCTTGCAGGCGTCGTCATAGGCCGCTTGCGCCTTTTCCAAATCGCCGAGGAGCGCATTTTGCTTGGCTATGTCCTCGTCGATGTGGGCTTTAGCTTCCTTTGCCTCACTTTCGAAATACTGAACCTGTTTTTCCTGGCTTTCGAGCCGGCGTTGGTAGCGGTGAAGATCATCTTCACAAGATTCTTCTCGCCTTTCTGCCGTCATGATCTCCATGCGCAACTGCTTAATATGCTCCTTAATAGCTGTGCTGGGCTCCTCGCCGCCGAGTGCTTCAAGTGCCTTATCTAATTCTGCCTGAAGGCCGCTTGTCCGGTTGTGGGCCTCATCGTATTTGGCTTGGGCTGCATCGACGTTCGCTTGCATGGCGGGAAGGGGTTCCCTCTGTTTGGCGGCTTCCGCCACCACCATGTCGTAGATCTCTTGAAAAGCGGCAATGTCATCATCGATTTCCGCAATTTTCTCGGGACTTGTGGCGTCTTTTGCGGCCTCGAGGGTTTTGAGCGCTTCCTGCATGGCTGCATACGCTTTTTCTTTTGCGGCGGCCGCATCTTCCGTCTGCAAGGCAACTGCACCGGTGGGGGCGCTGGTTTCTGCCGCGATCGCCGTTACGGGGGCGATTCCCGCGACAAGTGCCGCGGAAAGGGCGATGCCCGCAGTTGCTCGTCTTGCTCTTCTTGCGAGAATGTCGTTCATCTCGGCACCTCATTTCAAGGGTCGGCGACTAACTTGGTAGCACTAATGTAAATATACCATGCTAGTTGACCCGACACTGGCTGGGTGTGCGCGTATACCCCTCCCCTGAAAACTGAATCCCGTTAGAAATGACGAGTTGTTTACGCTTCTTTTGGGGTGGCGGTACTATCATGGTTCGAATTGAATGTGGATGATGATAGGGAGCGCCTATACATGATTGAGCTGCTCAGGCGTTTTGGTGGTAAGTTTCGCCGATATATGGTGATCGGCCCTGCGTGCAAGCTAATCGAAGTGATCTTTGACCTGCTGACGCCGCTGGTGATTGCCCAGATGATCGATAAGGGCATTGGGGCGCACGACGTGAACGCCGTTATCCACTACGGTATGCTGCTTGCCGCCATGGCTGTGATCGGCATCTCGTTTACGCTCGTCTGCCAAAAGATGGCGGCGCTCACCTCGCAGGGCATGGGCACCGACATTCGTGGCGCGCTCTACCAGCATATCAACAAGCTGAGCTATGCCGAGCTCGACCGTTTTGGCACGCCGTCGCTCATCACGCGTATCACCAACGACGTCAACCAGGTGCAGCTCGCTGTGGCGCTGGGCGTGCGCATGCTCATCCGCTGGCCCTTCCTAGCGGTGGGCTCCATGGTCGCGGCCCTTGCCATCGACCTTAAGCTCGGCATTATCTTTTTGATTTGCACGCCCGCCATCGGCCTGGTGTTTTGGTTTGTCATGGCGCGCTGTATTCCGTACTACAAGCAGCTGCAGGGAAAGCTCGACCGCATCGCGCTAATCTGCCGCGAAGGCCTTTCGGGCGCTCGCGTGGTTCGCGCCTTCGTGCGCGAGAACCACGAGCGCGAGCGTTTTGCCCAAGCTGCCGATGATCAGGCCAATACTGCCATCGCGGTGGGCAAGCTCTCGTCGATTCTCAACCCCGTCACGTTTTTGGTGATGAACCTGGGCGTGTGCGCCATCCTGTGGGTGGGCGGCATCCAGGTCAACGTGGGCGAGCTCACGCAGGGCCAGGTCATGGCGTTTGTCAACTACATGACGCAGACCCTCACCTCCATCGTCTACGTGGCCAACCTGGTCGTTGTTTTTACCAAGGCGAGCGCCAGCGCGTCGCGTATCAACGAGGTGCTCAATTGCGTGCCGAGCATCGCTGACGAGGGCAACGAGCCGGTCGCGCTGCCCCAGGCGCTCGCGACGGACGTCGACGCCCCGGCTCCCGCGCTGAGCTTTGACCATGCGAGCTTCTCGTTTGGCGCCGGCGCGGCCAATGCCGTGAGCGATGTGACCCTGGAACTTTCGTTGGGCAAAACGCTCGGCATTATCGGCGGCACGGGCAGCGGCAAGTCCACACTCGTCTCGCTTATTCCGCGCCTGTACGATGCGAGCACCGGCAGCGTGAGCGTGATGGGCTCCGACGTGCGTGCCTGGCAGCTCGGCCAGCTGCGCCACGTGGTCGCGACCGTTCCGCAGCGAGCGTCGCTGGTGAGCGGCACCATCCGCAGCAACCTGACCTGGCGTGACGAGTCGGCGACCGACGAGGAACTTTGGGCGGCGCTCGATATGGCGCAGGCGAGCGAGTTCGTGCGCAACAAGCCGCAGGGGCTCGACGCCCCGGTCGAGGCGGGCGGCAAGAACTTCAGCGGTGGCCAGCGCCAGCGCCTGACTATCGCGCGTGCCTTGGTGGGTTCGCCTCAGATATTGATCATGGACGACTCCGCCTCGGCGCTCGACTTTAAGACCGACGCGGCGCTTCGCCATGCCATCCGCGAGCGTAGCGTGCGCGGTGCCGCCGAGGGCGGGCTGCCGCTCACGACGGTGATCGTAAGCCAGCGCGTCTCGACCGTGCGCGACGCTGACATGATCTGCGTACTCGACCACGGCTCGGTCGCAGGCCTGGGCATGCATGACGAGCTGTACGCAAGCTGCCAGCTCTACCGCGAGATTTGCCAGTCGCAGTTGCGCCGCGAGGAGCTCGAGGGCCGGCAGGGGAGTGCGGCGCCCGCGTCCGCCCCAACCGCCTCCGCATCCGTCTGCGCAAAGGAGGGCTGCTAAATGAATCCGTATACTTCTTCCGGTTCGGTCGCCACGATGACGGCCAACGTGTCCGGCAACGATAACCTCAACGACCTGGGCGACGGTCCGCGCCAGCCCGGCGACCCTGAGCGCTATCCCGTGGGCGCGGTGACCCGCCGCCTGATGGGCTACGTCCGTCCGCACCGTATTTCGTTTGCGGCGTCGTTTGTGAGTGCCGCCGTCTCGGTGATTCTGCAGCTCTACACACCTATTCTCATCGGCGAGGGCATCGACCTGATCGTTGCTGCCGTGCAGGTGGACTTCGACGCGCTACTGCCGCTCGTTACCAAACTCGCGCTCGTCGTGGTAGGTGCCGCGGCCTTCCAGTGGCTGCAAGGCTACTGCGTTAACCGCCTGTCCTACGAGACGGTGCGCGACATGCGCGTTGAGGCGAGCGATAAGCTCAGCCGCATGCCGCTCAGCTTTATCGACAGCCATGCCCACGGCGACCTTATGAGCCGCGTGGTCAACGACGTCGACCAGGTGGGCGACGGTCTGCTGCAGGGCTTTACCCAGCTTTTCACCGGCGTTATCACCATCGTTGGCACGCTTGCGTTTATGCTCTCCATTAACCTGACCATGACGCTCGTAGTGGTGCTCGTCACGCCGCTCTCCATCTTTGCGGCTAGCGCCATCGCCAAACTCTCCAACAAGAGCTTTACGGCGCAGCAGCGTATTCAGGGTCAGCTTGGCGGCCATATCGAGGAGTATGTGGGCGAGCAAAAGCTTGTCGACGCCTTTGCCTATGGCTCGAACGCTCAGCAGCGCTTCGACGCGCTCAATGCCGAGCTCTACACCGCGGGCGAGCGCGCGCAGTTTATGGGTTCGCTCTCCAACCCCGGCACGCGCTTTATCAACAACATCATCTATGCCGTGGTCGCTGTGATCGGCTGCGTGGGCGTGATCACGGGCGTGCCCGCGGCGCTTACGGTGGGCGGCGTGCAGATCTTCCTGTCCTATGCCAACCAGTACACCAAGCCGTTCAACGAGGTCACCAACGTCATTACGCAGATCCAGACCGCGTACGCCTCGGCGCGCCGCATGTTTGCGCTGCTCGATGCGCGCGAGCAGGAGCCCGACGCGTCGGACGCTGTAGAGCTTACCGCCCCGCAGGGTGAGGTGACTTTTGAACACGTGGACTTTAGCTACGTGCCCGACCGCAAACTGCTGCAGGATATCTGCATCGAGGCTAAGCCCGGCATGCGCTTTGCCCTGGTCGGCCCCACGGGCTGCGGCAAGACGACGCTCATCAACCTGCTGCTGCGCTTTTACGATATCGATGCCGGACGCATCATGGTCGATGGCAGGTCTTCGCGTGACTACACGCGCGCAAGCCTGCGCCGCGCCTTTGGCATGGTGCTGCAGGATACGTGGCTGTTCGAGGGCACGGTGGCGGAAAACATCGCTTACGGTTGCCCGGATGCCACGCGCGAACAGGTTATCGAAGCCGCCAAGCGTGCGCACGCGCACAAGTTTATCGTGCAGCTGCCAAGCGGCTACGATACGGTGATCGGCGAGGACGGCGGCACGTTTAGCCAGGGTCAAAAGCAGCTGCTGTGCATCGCGCGCGTCATGCTCACCGACCCGGCGATTCTGCTGCTGGACGAGGCGACCTCGAGTATCGATACGCGCACCGAGCTGCAGGTGCAGGCGGCATTCGACGAGCTTATGGCCGGCCGCACAAGCTTTGTGGTGGCGCACCGCCTGTCGACGATCCGCAACGCCGACTGCATTCTGGTCTTGCGCGACGGCCAGATTATCGAGCGCGGCACGCACGACGAGCTGCTGGCGGCAGACGGCTTCTATGCCGAGCTCTACCGCAGCCAGTTCGCTCAGTGAGGAAGCCCGTGGGGCAAATTAATCAATCGACAGACGGTGGTTTACATCTGTCACGTTAGTACTAAGATATTCATCTAATAAATTGCATTAGTGGCTTTAGTTTTGGGGGAAACGAGGCAACGTGACTATGACGTGCTCTTTGGTGGTTAACAGCAAGAGCGGTAATACCAGGATGGTTTCGGGCGCGATCAAGCGCGCTCTGCAGGCTGCGGGCGTTGAGTTTGTCCATGCCGCGGCGTTGAGCGACGATGCGGATGCAGATCAGGTTGCGCTCGAGGCGCAGGGCGCCTGCGCGGCCGACACGGTGCTCGTCGGTTTTTGGTGCGACAAGGGCGCGTGCACGCCTTCGGTTGCCGCGCTGCTCTCCGCTCTGCACGGCAAGCGCGTTTTCCTCTTTGGTACCTGCGGTTTTGGCGCCGACCAGAGCTATTATCAGCAGATTATCGATCGCGTGACCTCCAATTTGGCTGGGGATGCCGAGCTTGCGGGCTGGGCGATGTGCCAGGGCAAGATGGGTCCCGCGGTCAAGCAGCGCTACGAGGCCATGCTCGAGCAAGATCCCGACAACGCCCGATTTAAGATGCTGCTCGACAACTGGGTTGCCGCAAAGGACCATCCTACCAAGGAGGACCTGGACAACATGGCCGCAGCCGCCAAGAAGGCCGTGCTGGGCGAGTAGCTTCGCCGTCCGCGATCCTTCGTGCAAAACAATACAAATGTGAAAGCCTCGAAGTTCTCGAGGCTTTTTTCTTGACACTTGTAGGCGCAACCGTGGCAGGCGTTTGGGGTGACATTTTCCATTACCCCGATGACGAGACCGTCCTGGACGACACACTCGCATGCGTTCGCTGGATGTATTCAGAGTGGGACGGGCTTTCCGGATGGATGGGGTTTCGGAAAGTGTGTCCCGGAATTTGCCTTTGGAATGGGATGCGGTTTCCGGTTGAGGGCTCTGGTGGAAAATGCGACCCGGAATTTGCAATCGGAGTGGGATGCAGTTTCCCAACGGGGCCGTAAGCGGAAACTGCATCCCACTCCGGACGTGAATTCTGGGACACGGTTTCCGGATGCAAAAAAGGCCACAAGACGTGGCCTTCAACTTATATATGTTGCGGATACCCCCATGACAAGCCGCGCTCCAACAACAGGGCGTCTGTCCAGGCGGAGGCATATAAGGTTCATCGCGAGTTCCGCACGCAAAGAAGGCCACTTAATGTGGCCTTCGTCTTGCGCAGGACTGTCCGAGCAGGGAACCTTACGTTCCGCGCCGTCCGGGCAGACGAACCGGGATACAGGCTCGCTACTTGATCTTGGTCGTACCCGGTGCCAGGTTGGGGTCGGTCTCGTTAGCCTCGGTCTGGAAGTGCTCGGTGTACACGTTCTTGCCGTCGCGGAACATCTCGTAGTACTGCATCTTGGCGTAATCTTCGCGCGCCTTGGTGGCGGCTGCGGCGGCGGCATCGTCACCGGTGACGTTGGAGGAGAGCGCCCAGCGCAGGCTGGCGTCCTCGTAGCCGACCGAGTTGATGGCGGGCAGCGACTCGCGCAGCGTCATGTGCGCTTTCTGGTAGTCGGTCAGCGGTGCGCCGATCAGCTGCATAAGCTGCGTGGACAGGTAGTTGGTGGACAGGTCGTCGACCTCGCTCGTCTGGTCGCAGCCGGCAACGTCGTAGTTGGCCCAGATGATGTAGTCGGTCTGCCACAGACGCTCCTGATGCGTAGCGTCGTCCTCGCCGGTAAACCACTTGTCATTGAACTTGGACGGGAAGAACGGCTGGTGGTCGCCCCAGAACACCACGACCACCTTGCGGTCGAGCTTGCTCAAGGCGTTGAGGAAGTAGCGCAGCGCCTGGTCGGACTGCTCGATGCACGAGACATACTCGTCGACATCGGATAGCGTGCCGTCCTCGACGGTCTTGGCGTCCAGGTCGGTCGTGTCGATGTTCAGGTGCATCTGCTTGTCGACCGGCAGCAGGCCCGTATCGTAGCCCGAGTGGTTCTGCATGGTCACGTCGAAGATAAACTGCGGATCGGCGTTCTGGTCGAGCAGCTCAAGAATCTTGTCGTAGGTAGCCTGGTCGGTCACCATGCCGCGCAGGGTGTCGGCTCCCTGGAAATCGTTGATAGACAGGAACTGGTCAAAGCCAAAGTCCTTGTAGACGTTCTCGCGGTTCCAGTTGGTCGCGTGGTTGGGGTGCATGGCCGTGGTGGAATAGCCGAGCGATTTGAACTGCTCTGCCAGATTACCGGTCGTTTCCATGTTGTAGATGGTGTAGGGGTACACGCCCGAGCCCAGGTTGGCCATAGAGTTGCCGGTCATAAACTCAAACTCGGTATTGGCGGTACCGCCGCCGTAGGCGCTCACGTAGAGCTTGCCGCGGCTGAGGCAGTTAGACAGGCTCTTAAAGTACTGCGGGCCCTCGTAGCCGGCGCGCATGTTCTGGTAGATCGACAGGTCGGAGAACGTCTCGTTCATGATGGCGATGACCGTGGGCTTCTCGCTATCGAACTGCTCCTTTGCGGCGGCGCGCTCGTCGCTCTTGGCCGCGTCGGACTTGTCGTAGGCCTTGGCGTACTTTTTGAGCGTGGCCTTGGCATCGTCGACGGAGTAGTCGGCGGGTTTGGGCGGCTTGATGGACTGCGCTGCACTAATAAAGGCGGGCAGGTAGCCCTCGCGCCAGTAGCTCTCGAGCGGGCGCCAGGTGTAGACGGTGATGCCGAGGGTGTTGTAGTAGTCGATGAGCGTGACATGCGCGGTCACGCCGCCCAGGCACAGTACGGCGACGAGCAGGTTGGTGAGCAGCATGCGCTTGGCGTTGGCGGCGCCCTTCTGACGGTGCGGTGCCACCAGGCCGGCGTACTCACACAGCAGCATGGCGATGGCGGTAAAGCCCATGGACAGCACGCAGAACAGTGAGATCGAGAAGGTGTAGCCGGTGCCGGCGACCGCGGCGGCGGTGGAGATGGCCGAAAGGTCGCCCGGCTGGATGGGCATGGATTTAAACGTGATGACGAAGAACTCGGCAATGCCCAGGACAAAGAGGGCAAAGGCCAGGACCGCGGGAGCTACGCCGTGGCGCTGGAACAGGAAGAACAGGCCGACCATGAGCACGGTGATGATGGCCCACTCGAGCAGGATGCACAGGGGGTAGACCCAGGTAAAGTCGTGGTTGGACGAGACCTCCATGCCCAGCAGCGCAAAGACGCCGGCGAGCAGCAGGCACAGGACGGCGGCGACGAGTGGTTTGCCCACAAAGGCGCCGCGCAGGCGGGCGAGCTTGCCGATGGGGGCGGGGGCGTCGGGCTTGGCGAACGCAAAGACGCGCGGGGCGATGCGGTCGCGTGCGATGCTGGCCCAAGCGCAGCCGGTGAGGATGGCGTTGGTCAGGATGAGCATCACAAAGGCGAGCGGCTCGTTTTGGGCGACGAGGCCAATGGCGCCCCAAATGGTCAAAAAGAGCTGGAACAGGCCGAAGGCGACGCTCCACCCAAGAGCGCTTTTGGCAACGGTGCCCGACTGAGCGCAAATGGCCTTGGCCTCGCGCAAGACAAGGTAGACGGTCGCCGCAAGACCGACGAGCGAGATGGCGGCAGCGAACATGCTGAGACTCCTCACAAACTAAAACGTACGAAAGCGGAGGTTTACCCGATTGTTACCAAGATATGCGCTGCAATTGGTGGCTGCGCACAACAACCAGCCATATTAACGCGCACGTGTGGCGGTGTGGCGCAATGTAGTGGCGGCCTGCGCGATAATGGACGGGAATTACACGGAAACGTAAAGGCTTCTTAAAGAATTAGCGAGGATAGAGCTATGGGCGAGCAGGTTTGTATGACGGGCACCGAGTACTGCGGCGGAGCTGTGGGCGTGGACGCGGGCGGCTATCCGGTCGAGACTACGGGCAACGCGGCGCTGGACATCTTGGAACACCGCTCGTCCACGCGTGCCTTCGCGCGTGATGACGACGACCGTCCCGTGGCGGTGACCGACGAGCAGCGGGCGGCGATCTTGCATGCGGCGAGCCGCGCGCCGTCGGCGGGCGCCATGATGATGTATTCCATCGTGAGCGTCCGCGAGCGGGCAACGCTCGACCGCCTGGCCGACCTGTGCGACCACCAGCCCATGATCGCCAAGGCGCCCTGGGCACTTATATTTGTGGTCGACTATGCCAAGTGGATCGATCTGTTTGAGCACGTGGGCTGCTTTGGGCCCGAGTTTGTCGAGCGTACGGGCAAGGCGCCCCGCCGCGCGCCGGGTCTGGGCGACTTTGCCATCGCGGCTCAGGATGCCGTGATCGCCGCGCAAAACGCCGTGGTTGCCGCCGAGGCCCTGGGGCTGGGGAGCTGCTATATCGGCGACATCGTCGAGAACGCCGAGGAAGTTGCCGCGCTGCTCGATCTGCCGCCCTATACCATGCCGCTGTCGATGCTCATCATCGGCACGCCCCGTAAGGAGCGCCCGGCAATCGCGCACCCCGTGGTGAACCTGGTGCACGAGGAGCGCTACTGCCGTGCGGATGCCGCGACTATGGATGCGCAGGTGGCCGAGATGGATGCGATGTTTCGCCCGCACGCCCGCGAGGTGGGGGAGCGCGTCGTGGATATCTACACCCGCAAGCACACGAGCCCCTTTATGGCCGAGATGAGCCGCTCCATGGAGTGGTGGTTCAAAAACTGGCTCGGAAAATGACGAATGTGACAAGGGGATAGTCCCTTTGTCACACTTCATATCGCCGCGGTAGCCTAAAGACTGTATAAATCTTTATCTAGCTGGGAAAACAGTGCATTAAAACATGGGCCGATTACCTATAATCCCTTCGAACATTAAAGTTGGGAGGAAACCGGCTTATGGAACAAAAGGCCAAGGAGGCAGCCTCGCACGCTGCGATTCCTGTGAGCATCTCGGCGATGCTCGTCACGCTAGGCGTGGTGTACGGCGATATCGGCACCAGCCCCATGTATGTAACCAAGGCGCTCGTTGCCGGCAACGGCGGCATCGGAAGCGTCACGGAGGAGTTCGTGCTCGGCGCGCTCTCCCTTGTCGTGTGGACGGTCACGTTGCTGACCACCATCAAGTATGTGCTCATCTCGCTGCGCGCCGATAACCATGGTGAGGGCGGCATCTTTGCCCTGTACAGCCTGGTCAGGCGCTGCGGCAAGTGGCTTATCATCCCCGCCATGCTGGGTGGCGCCGCGTTGCTCGCCGACGGCATCCTGACGCCGGCCGTTACCGTTACCACGGCCATCGAGGGCCTGCGCACTATCCCGGCGGTTCATGCCGTGCTGGGCGATGACCAGGGCCGCGTCGTCGCCATTACGCTCGCCATCATCATCGTGCTCTTCTTGGTACAGCGCATCGGTACGGCCAAGATCGGTCACGCCTTTGGCCCCATCATGACGCTGTGGTTCCTATTCCTGGGCGGCACGGGTTTGTTCTTTGTCTTACAGCACCCCGCCGTGCTGCTGTGCCTCAACCCGCTCCGCGGCATCGCCTTTTTGTTGAGCCCCAACAACCACGCGGGCATCATGATTCTGGGCAGCTGCTTCCTCGCCACCACCGGTGCCGAGGCGCTCTACTCCGACATGGGCCACGTCGGCCGCGGCAATATCTACGCTACCTGGCCGTTCGTTAAGTGCTGCCTGCTGCTTTCCTATATGGGCCAGGGCGCTTGGCTTATGAACAACGCTGCCAACCCCGAGCTCATGGGCATTGCCGACCTCAACCCGTTCTACCAGATGCTCGCCCCGGGCCTGCGCCCGTTTGCCGTTGGCCTTTCCACCGTCGCGGCCATCATTGCCTCGCAGGCGCTCATCACCGGCGCGTTTTCGCTGGTGTCCGAGGCCAGCCGTCTGGACCTCATGCCGCACATGCAGGTCTTCTACCCTGCCGAGACCAAAGGCCAGCTCTACATCCCCATGGTCAACAACGTCATGCTTGTGGGCTGCGTCATCGTGGTGCTGCTGTTCCAGAACTCGGCGCATATGGAAGCCGCCTACGGCCTTGCCATTACGCTGACTATGATGTGCACCACGCTACTGCTCTTCTTCTACCTGCACGAGGAGCGCAAGCTCAAGGTTGCTCCGTGGATCTTCGCGGCCTTCTTCCTTTTGCTCGAAGGCTTCTTCTTCGTGAGCTCGCTCACCAAGTTCTTCCACGGCGGCTATTTCACCATCCTCATGGCTGCACTCATCATGGGCATTATGGTGTGCTGGTACAACGGCACGGCGGTCGAGCAGCGCCAGTTTACGCTGCTGCCGCTGCGCAGCTACCTGCCGCAGCTCAAGCGCCTGCGCGACGACGACCGTTACGAGCGCATGAGTGACAACGTCGTGTACCTGACCAAGGACACCCATACCGACTACATCGACCGCGATATCGTCTATTCGATCTTGGACAAGCATCCCAAGCGTGCCCGCGCCTGGTGGTTCGTGAATGTCGAGACCATGGACGAACCGCACACCTTTGCCTATTCGGTCGAGACGTTCGGCACCGACTACGTGTTCCGCGTGCACCTGTACCTGGGCTACAAGATCAACCAGCGCGTCAATGCCTACCTGCGTCAGGTTGTTCAGGACCTGGCTGCCACCGGCGAGCTGCCGCCGCAGACGCATGACTACTCGGTCTACAAGGATCCGGGTAACATCGGCACGTTCAAGTTCGTCCTGATCCGTAAGCTTCTGGCGCCCGAAAGCGATGTGGAGCCCAGCGAGCGTACGGCCATCACGCTCAAGTACATCATTCGCCGCGCCGCCGGCACGCCCGCGCGTTGGTACGGCCTGGAGAACTCCAACGTGAGCTTTGAGTACGTGCCGCTGTTCACCAAGTTCAAGGCCGTGAACAAGATGCAGCGCCTGGCCCCCAACGAGCGGCCGTAGGCGCCGACGGGTTGCACGGAGTTGGTTTTCGATGGACAAGATTGAGACCGGGGAGGCAAACATGGATGCAAAGATGCTTGATGGCCGCGAGGTGGTTGCCGAGCTGGTACGTGAGGCACGCGCCGACGCCGCCGAAGATCGGTTCCTTACGAACCGTGCCAACATGGATATGGCCGATCGCGTAATTTCGATCGTGGCACTGGTATTTGGAGCGGTGTGCGTGTGTGCCCTGCTCGCGCACGTGCTGTTTGTCTAGCGACCGCCGGTTGCAAAGGCTATACACTTGGAACCACCACAAGGGAAACCACCACAAAGGTGCCTGTCCCCTTTGTGGTGGTTTTTGTTTTGAGAGAGGGGCGGGACGCTGATGGACGTCCGTACGGACGGCGATATTGCCGATAGCTTTTGGTGGCGGCGCACAACGCTGACGCGCCGCACTCCTCTGTATGACGCCTGCGTATCGGTGGGGCTGCTGGTCGCGGCGACGATTGTGGGCGCGCTGCTCGACCATCCGGGTCTCGCGCCGAGCATCATGATCGTCTATGTGTTCGCCGTTCAGCTGTGCGCATTCTTTACCTGGAGTCGCCTGTATTGCTTGCTGAGCTCGGCTGCCGCCGTGGCGCTCTACAACTTCTTGTTTGTCGACCCGCGCTACTCGCTGTCGCTTATCGACCGCGGCTATCCCGGCATGTTCTTCATCATGTTCGTGGTCTCGCTTGTGTCGAGCTCGATTGCGTTGGCCCTGCGCCGCGCCTTGGCACAGGCTGCCGCCAGCGACCGCCGCACGCATATGGTGCTCGAGACCAACCGCATGCTGCAGCGGTGCGCCGATCAGCATCGGATCGTTCACGCCATGGCCACGCAGCTGGCACGTCTTTCGGGCTGCCCGGTCGTGTGGTACAGCGCCGACGCCGAGGGCGATGACCTGCTGCCGCGTGCGACATACACGGCCGTGGGCGATGCCGCACCGGTGCACGAACTGGCGCCGCAGATGCCGCCGCGGCTCTCGGCGTCCGCCTATGTGGGAACGCCGCTCGATGCCACCTATGGCGGCTCGGCGTTTTATGGCATCTACCTGACGGTTCGCACAGGCGACGGCTTCGCGCGCTCGGGCGACCCCGCCTCGGTGGTGGGCGTGCTGGCTATCGTTGCCGAGCCCGACGTGCTGACGCATGAGGAGCGGACACTTGCCGATGCCATCGTGAGCGAAGGCGAGCTGGCGCTCGATCGCGCCCGCGCCATGGAGGCCCGCGAGGAGGCGGCGGTGCTTGCCAAAAACGAACAGCTGCGCGCCAACCTGCTGCGCTCCATCTCGCACGACCTGCGCACGCCGCTCACCAGTATTTCGGGTAATGCCGATGTGCTGCTCGACCAGGGCTCGACCGGCACCGCGGTGCTCGATGCCCAGACGCGCCGCGGCCTGCTTCTATCCATTCGCTCGGATGCGCTGTGGCTCAACGCCACCGTCGAGAATCTGCTCGCCATCACCAAGCTCGAGGGTGGCGGTATGCGCCTGTCGACCACGCTCGAGCTCATGGACGATATCGTCGAGGAGGCGCTGCGCCACGTAAATCCGGCCGTGCGCGAGCACGACCTTAAGGTGGTGGCGTGCGATGAGCCGGCGCTCGTCAACGTCGATGCGCGCCTGATGGTGCAGCTGGTGGTCAATCTGGTGAACAACGCCATCACCTATACGCCCGCGGGTTCGCATATCGTGATTTCGATTAGCGTCGACGATGGACGCGTGGCGTGCTCGGTGGCCGATGATGGTCCGGGCATCGCACCCGAGGATCGCGAGCGGATCTTTGAGTCGTTCTATACCGCCAACCATGGTCTGGCCGACAGCCACCGCAGCGTTGGCCTGGGTCTTTCGCTCTGCCGTTCCATTGCGTTGGCACATGGCGGTAGCATAGAGGTTGCCGCGGCGGACCCGCACGGCTCGGTCTTTACGATTGAGCTTCCTGCCGCCGACGTTTCGTTTGATAAGGAGTAGCGCTGTGCCGAACTCTGCCGTAAAACCGCTCATCTTGGTCGTTGAGGACGACCCCGCCGTCCGCAATCTTATTGTTGCCGCGCTCGAGGCGCACGGCTTGCGCCATATGGCTGTGGAGACCGCCCATGCCGCTATCGCCGCCGCCTCGTCGCAGACGCCGAGCATTGTGCTGCTCGATCTGGGCCTGCCCGATATGGACGGCGTCAAGGTGGTGGAGTCGGTGCGCGCATGGTCGGGCATGCCGATTATCGTGGTCTCGGCGCGCAGCGAGGACGCGGACAAAATCCGCGCGCTCGATGCCGGTGCCGACGACTACCTGACCAAGCCGTTTTCGGTCGAGGAACTGCTCGCGCGCATTCGCACGACGCTCAGGCGCCTTTCGTATGCGCAGACGGGCGGCGTTGTCTCCGAGGGCTCGTTCGATACCGGTGAGCTGCATATCGATTTTGATGCCGGCATCGCCACGATGGATGGCGAGGAACTGCATCTGACGCCGATCGAGTATAAGCTCCTGTGCCTGCTGGCGCATAACGCCGACAAGGTACTGACGCACCAGTTTATCCTGCACGAGATTTGGGGCACGGCAACTAAGAGCGACCTGGCGAGCCTGCGCGTCTTTATGGGCACGCTGCGCAAGAAGATCGAGTCCGACCCCGCGCATCCGCGCTATATCCAGACGCACGTGGGTATTGGTTACCGATTGGTCATCCAGGGATAGGTCGGCATCCGCCATCCCAATATGAGTTGCGGTGAAATACGGTCTAAATTTGCCTAATTCCAGGCAAAACAGTCCGTATTCCACCGCAACTTTGTTATTTGCCCTTGGGCTTGCTGGCGTAGAACTTCTTCTTTTTGGACTTGCCGGCGGGGGAGGGCTTGCCAGCAAAGTTGGACTTGCCGTTGCCGGTCTGCACGTGCGCGGGCACTGCCGCGCGAGGCTTACGGGCCTCGGGGTTACGCAGCTCCTCGACGCGCTCGGCAATTTCCTCGGCGCTAAAGCCGACCTCGGCCATGGCGTCCTCGATGGGCAGGCGGCGCACGATATAGCAGTGGTGCACCTTCTGGTTGCGCGCGAAGTCCTCGGGGATGGTCTGTGCCGTAATGTCCTCCAGCACCACGCCCGCGCGCGCGAGCTTGCGCGCCTCGGGGCGGAAGCCGCGCAGGTTGCAGCTAAAGATGGCGTGGCCGCCCTGTGCGAGCAGGCGCGATACGCCGGCCAAAAGCTCAACATGGTCGCGCTGGACATCCCAGGTGCGGCGGCCCATCTTGGACGAGTTCGAAAACGTGGGCGGGTCGACAAAGATCAGGTCCCAGCGGTTGCGCGTCTGGCGCTGGTCGCGAATCCAGGCGAGCACGTCGTCGCGCACAAAATGATGCTGCGGACCAACAAAGCCGTTCTGGCGCATATTGCGCTCGGCCCAGTCCAGGTAGGTGTTGGAAAGGTCGACCGTCACGGTCTCCTCGACGCCGCCATCGGCCGCGTAGCAGGTGGCAGTGCCAGTGTAGGCAAACAGGTTGAGGAAGCGGCGCGCCTGCTTGGCGTGCTCGCGCACTAGGTTGCGGGTGACGCGGTGATCCAGGAAGATGCCCACATCCAGATAGTCGTCAAAGTTGACGGCAAAGGTAAGGCCGCCCTCTTCGATGAGTGGCAGACGACGGCGTGCGATATTGGCGCGCTCGCCCGAGCCGCCCTTGCCGGCGCCCTGCTTGCCGTACTGCGAGCCGCCGCGCGAACGCATGCGGGCCTTGGCGTGCACATGCTCGGCCGGAACATCAAGGATGCGCGGCGCGATGGCCAGAATGTCGAGCATGCGGGCCTGGGCTAGCGCGGGGTCGATGGTCTTGGGCGCGGCGTATTCGGCGATGACGAGCCAGCGGCCCGGCGTCTGCGGGCAACCCTCGTACAGGTCGATGGCGGCGGAGTAGTCGGGCAGGTCGGCATCGTAGACGCGGTAGCAGCTTACGCCCTCGCGCTTGGCCCACTTGCGGCGCAGGCGCGCGTTCTTGCGCAGGCGGTTGGCGAACTGCTCGGACCCGGGGATGAGCACGGGCAGCGGCTTGCCGTCGCCCAAGTCGAGCGTGGCGGCAGGTTCGGGCATGGAGGAAGCGGCGGCTTCGTCTTCGACGTCCGTGGACTGTTCCTCGGCGTTTATGCTGGTCGCAGCCTCGAATGCCGCGGCGGCGTGGTCGAGCGAGTGCCAAACCTCAAGAGCCGCCTCCTCGTTATTGGGCATGACGGCGATGGAGCGCGCGGGCTCGGCATGGAGCGCGCGGGCCATAAGGCCATCGCGGGTGAGCGCAGCGACCGGCGCCGCGGAAAGCTCGGGCGCGCGGCGCAGCTCGCCGACCAGCGTCATGGCGTCGTGCATGAGCGAAAGCGGGGTCTCGGTGGTGTCTGCGACCACGGCGGCACCGGCGACGGCGCCCGCATGGTCCAGCACGGTGGCGGGCTTGGCGGCGCAAAAGTCGACAAAACGCTTGTAGCCAGCGCTCTTGACCATGCGCTCGGCGGTCTTGCGAGCGGCGGGGTCGATGTCTGCGGCCACGATGCGCGCCTGGCGTTCGCGCGCTGCCGCCTCGCGCTCGCGCGCCTCGGCAAGCAGCTGCTCCCACAGAGCGGCGTTGTGCAGCTGCCAGCCCTCAAAGCCCCAGCGCTCGCGTGCGGCGCCCGGGGCGCGGTCGGTCAGAATGTTCACGGCTTCCAGCAGCAGGCCGCCGCCGGCGCACGAGGCATCGATCAGCGTGGGAAGGGCTTCATTTTCGTAATCGTCGGCCGTCAGCTCGCGCTCGCATAGCGCGGTCCAGCCGACCTGCGCCAGCACCAGGGCGGCGTAGTCGGGGCGCAGCACGTGCGCGCCCTCGCCGGCGCGGGTCGCTGCGGGCGGCAGGCGTTTGAACAGCGGGTCGCCCGAAAGGTCTAGGCTTATGCTCGCGCGGCGCTGGCGCAGCGAAAGCAGTAGGTGAACATCGGGGTCGGCGGCATCGACATCGGCGCGACGGCCCGTGGTCTCGGCCAGGCGGTCGCACAGCGCGTCTTTGGCGCGCAGGGCCGAGAAACGCGTGTTGCGCAGCTGCTCGGTCACGCCGCGGGCGGTGATGGCAATGGTGGCGCCGGGGCGGACGATGTTCTCCCAGGCGATGTCGTAAACGCTATCGTACAGCTCGTCGGCGTCCTGCGCCTCAAAGCGCCCGAGCACCGCAAACACGCGGCTCGCCAGACGCGACCACAGACAGGCGCGGTAGCCTTCTTCGAGCTCGCCCTCAAACGTGGCGCGGCCCTTCAGCCGGCGAACATGCGAAAGCCCGAGGCGTTTAAGCTCATCGGTGAGTGCGGACTCAAAGCCCTCGGGGCAGCTTGCGTAAAATTCCATGGGTGACCTCTCTGGTTGCGTCGCTCCATTATATGATGGATGCTTCGTTTACTCTCGCCCCCGAAAGGAACCCATATGATTGATGCGTGCCCCGATTCTGCCGTGCTCTTTTTTGACGTGGACGGCACGCTGACGTCGTTCGATCCCGACAACATGACCGACAAGGACTTTTCGGCGGTTCGCCCCTCGCAGGCGGTGATCGAGGCGTTTCATCGCCTGCGCAATGCGGGTCACCAGGCATTTATCTGCACGGGTCGTCCCTTGTGGCTGATTGTCGATGGTCTGCGTGCTTTGGAGCCTGCGGGTGTCGTTGCCATGGCGGGAGCGACACTCGAGGTCGAGGGCCGCGTGGTACACGAGGACTGCTTTGACGAGGACATTGTCGAGGAGCTTGCACGCCGTATGGCCGCGGCAGGGATTGAGGCCTTTTTCGAGACCAACGTGGCTACTTTTGCCTTGGAACCCGCGGGCGTTGAGCAGTCGTCTCTGATCGGCACTTCTGTGGTGCACAGCGCCGAGGAAATGCGCGTCGACGGCAGTCTGCGCGTGGGCAAGGTATGCCTCAATGTGCCCAGTTTGGCTCGCGTAGCCAACGATGACGGCTTTATCGATCGCGAGTTTGAGCTGTGCAACACCGGTGGCCAGAATCGCGAGCTGAGCCCCAAGGGCATCGACAAGGGCGTGGGCGTGGCGCGAGCGCTGGAATACCTGGGTCGCACCGGCAACGCGCGCACCTTTGGCTTTGGTGATTCCGGCAACGACCTGGGCATGCTCGCTGCGGTCGAGACGGCTGTCGCCATGGGCAACGCCATGCCTGAGGTCAAGGCGGTCGCCGACTACGTGACCGACGATGTCGCACACGACGGCACCGTCACAGCGATGCAGCATTTCGGCCTCATCTAATGAATCCCGCGTTCTGACGTTTGCTCAAACTGCGACTCTTCGCTTTTGCATGCTCAATCGATTTATCAATCCAAACACTGAGGTGTTTATACCGTTCGCCGAGAAGATAAAAAACCGCAGCTCACGCCTTGATAAACGTAGGTAAAGTGTTTAGCAGTTTAACGCCCATGTGCAAGCGAAAGGAATCAGGCAGATGGCAATCAAGGTGTTCGCTGACGGTGCAAACCTCGAGGGCATGCTCGACATGTACGAGAACGGCAACGTTCAGGGTTTCACGACCAACCCGTCCCTTATGAAGAAGGGCGGCGTGACGGATTACCGCGCGTTTGCCAAGGAGGTCCTGACCCACATCACCGATGTGTCCGTCTCGTTTGAGGTCTTTGCCGATGACGTCGAGACCATGGAGGTCGAGGCGCGCGAGATCGCTACCTGGGCCGAGAACGTCTACGTCAAGATTCCGTGCGTGACCACCAAGGGCGAGTCCACCGCCGAGCTGGTGCGCAAGCTGTCGGCCGACGGCATCAAGGTCAACGTCACCACCATCTTTACGCCTAAGCAGGTTGACGAGATGGTCGAGGCCGTTGACACCGAGACGCCGTCCATCATCTCGCTCTTTGCCGGCCGCATCGCCGACACCGGCGTCGACCCCATTCCGTTTATGACGGAGTCGGTCAAGAAGGCCGCCATCAAGCCCAACTGTGAGGTCCTGTGGGCGTCCACGCGCGAGCTCATCAACATTTACCAGGCCGAGGCCTGCGGTTGCCAGATCATCACGGTGCCCAACGGCATCCTGGCCAAGCGCAAGAACATCGGCCGTGACCCGTACGAGGTCTCGCTCGACACCGTCCGCGGCTTTGCCAAGGATATCGCGGCGCTCGGTTTCCATATCCTGCCGTAACGCGAACACTGGCTACGCCGCGGGTTGTTCGCCCCGGCTTTTCCTTTCCCTACCGCTCACGCGCTTCGCGGGGGTCGCGCTAGGCAAAGGAAAGGCCGGGGCTGCCGGCACGAGCTTGCCAGCAAGTTGGCGCTTGGCTTCCATATCCTGCCGTGGGCAAAGGTACCCCCGCCTGCGCCGTGCAAAATTGAGAGTATTCAGCAAGGTAAAGGCTTTTACCAGTTAACCGAAGCACGGAACAGCCCCCGTTTTGGCTCTGATGATGCTAAAACGGGGGCCGTTTTTGACTTTATTGCCTCTGAGGGGCGTTCGGGGCGGCGGAAATTGCAGAATACTCGCGATTTTGCACGTCGCGAGAGGGGGGACCCTTGCTTTAGGTGGTTTACTTCCCCTGCACCATGGTGAGCGAGATCTTCTTGCGGTCGCGATCGACCTTTTCCACCCACACCTTTACCGTGTCGCCGACGCGCACCACGTCGCTCGGGTGCTTGACGAAGCGGTTGGCCAGCTTGGAGATGTGCACGAGGCCGTCCTGGTGCACACCCACGTCGACGAAGGCGCCAAAGTCGACGACGTTGCGCACCGTGCCCTTGAGTTCCATGCCGGGCT
Source organism: uncultured Collinsella sp. (assembly GCA_902464575.1). Taxonomy (GTDB): domain Bacteria; phylum Actinomycetota; class Coriobacteriia; order Coriobacteriales; family Coriobacteriaceae; genus Collinsella. The sequence goes on along the minus strand of CABQJU010000033.1, from coordinate 2,139 downwards.
CCAGGTCGTCGATGGAAAGTGCCGAGCGGCTAAAGGCCACCTCGGGCGCGTCGTCGCGCGGGTCGCGGCCGGGCTTCTTGAGCTCGTTGACAATGTCGATGAGCGTCAGGGTGCCGCAGTCCAGGTCGCTTGCCAGCGCCGAGATGCTGCCCAGGCGGCGCTCGATGTCGGGCACGCCGCCGCGGCTGAGCTCGCTTGCTTTAACGCCGGCGCGTTCCAAGACGGACGTGGCCACCTCGTAGCTTTCGGGGTGGACGCTCGTTGCGTCGAGCGGGTTCTTACCGCCGCTAATTCGCAAAAAGCCTGCAGCGTTGAGATATGCCTTGGGTCCCAGCTTGGGGACCTTCTTGAGCTGGCGGCGATCGGTGAAGGCGCCGTTTTCCTCGCGGAAAGCCACGATGTTCTTGGCCACGCTCGGCGTGATGCCCGAAACGTATCCCAGCAGGCTCGCGCTCGCGGTGTTGACGTCGACGCCCACGCGGTTGACGACGTCCTCCACCACGTGGCCCAGGGTGCGCGAGAGCTCGGCCTGGTCAAGGTCGTGCTGGTACTGGCCCACGCCGATGGACTGGGGCGGAATCTTGACGAGCTCTGCCAGTGGGTCCTGCAGGCGGCGGCCCAGGCTCATGGCGCCGCGCACGGTGACGTCCAGGTCGGGATACTCCTGGCTCGCGAGCTCGGAGGCGGAGTACACCGACGCGCCGGCCTCGTTAACAATGGTGTATCGCAGCCCAGGCGCCTGCTCGGCAATGAACTCCGAGACGACTTCCTCGGTCTCGCGGCTGGCGGTGCCGTTGCCGATGACGATGGTGTTGACGCCGTCCTTTTTGACGAGGCGGGCGAGCTCGCGCTTGGTGCCGGCGACGTCGTGGCGCGGCTTGGTGGGGTAGACCACGCCGTGGTCGAGTAGCTTGCCGGTCTCGTCCATGACGGCGACCTTGCAGCCGGTGCGGTAGCCCGGATCGAGCGCGAGCACGCGGGCGCCGCGCACAGGGCGCGCCGAGAGCAGGCCCTCGAGATTCTTGGCAAAGACGTTGATGGCCTCGGTCTGAGCGCGAACGGTGAGTTTGGCGCGGGCCTCGCGCTCCAGCGAGGGGGCCATGAGGCGCTTGTAACCGTCAGCGATGGCGGCATCGAAGATGGGCGCGAAGACGCCCTGGCGTCGGGGCCAACGGCTGCTGAGGCGCGCTGTGGCGGCAGCGCCGTCGACGTTCACGCGCACGCGGAGCTTGCCCTCGCGCTCGCCGCGGTCGATAGCCAGCACGCGGTGGTTGGGTATACGGCGCAGCGGCTCATCATAGTTGTAGTAGGGCTCGTAGGGAGTCTTTTCGGCGGGGTCGGTGGCCTCGACGACGATGTCGGCGGTGTTTTGCGTAAAGGCGCGCAGGTCGGCGACGTTCTCGGGGTCTTCGGCCACCGTCTCAGCCACGATGTCCGCCGCGCCGGCGAGCGCCTTCTCGGGCGTGTCGAAGCCGGCTTCCTCGTTGACGTAGGCCGCGGCGGTGTCGAGCGCGCTGCCCTTGGCCGAGGCCTGCATGATGATCATGTTGGCAAGCGGCTCCAGGCCTGCCTCGCGGGCCTTCTGTGCGCGGGTCATGCGCTTTTTGCGGTAGGGCTTGTAGAGGTCCTCGACACGCTGGAGCTGCGTGGCCTCTCGAATCTGCTGCTCGAGTTCGGGCGTGAGTTTGCCCTGGGCGTCGATGAGCAGAACGACGTCCTCTTTACGCTGCTCAAGATTGCGCAGGTAGGACAGGCGCTCGTCGAGTGCGCGCAGGGCGACGTCGTCCATGCCGCCCGTGGCTTCCTTGCGGTAGCGCGAGATAAAGGGGATGGTGTTGCCCTCGTCGATGAGCTTGACGGCCGCCTCGACGTTGGCGGCCTTAAGGTTGAGCTCGCGGGCGAGCTGGGCGATAAGATCCATGAAACTCCTTGCGGTAAAGGTGCGTTTGCAGCACAGAGCTACCAAGGATACCACCCGTCCCAAAAGACTGTTTTGGGCCGTGCCACGAAAATGACCTATCTACTACGTTTAACCCGTATGGGTCGACCATCCCCCGGTTTTCCGAAAATACGCAAGCCGTCTACCTGCACTGATAATTGTTCTCGGGGGAAGCGGGCACTGCGGGGCGCGGCAACGGC
>CABQJU010000032.1:0-24351 GCA_902464575.1 uncultured Collinsella sp. | reverse complement strand
GGCGACCGCCCCCTTCAGGAACCCGTCGTAGACCGACAGGTCGGCCCCGCCGGCCCCGCCGAGAGGGCGCGCGCAGAGAGGGGCGATGCCCCGCTGGCCTAGCCTAAGGGCGAAAATGGAATAGACGGACCGACCGTCCGGCTGAGTCTGGGAAGAGGTGCCGGGCGGCGGGCGGAGCATGGCCACCGGACCCATCGAAACACATCTCCACCGTTCCTTCAACTGGGAAAACGACGCCCCGTGGCCTGAATGGGGCCTCGGGGGCGTTCGGCTAACTGCGGGAACGGCCTATCCGCTCAATGTGTTCGGCTGAGATCGGAAATCAACCATATTATGGGCACAGTCGGCAATTGGGTTGGATAGCCTCGCACCAGAGGAATCAACATGAGTACAAGTAGCTACAAACCGCAAAAAGGCCGTGGCCTCCCGTGGCCTTTAGACACGGACGCTCCATCGGTTGCCGATCAGGCCGAGACGCCTAGCGAGATGGAGGCGGCGCTTGACGTTCGACAGGATGAGATTGCAAAGAGCGAGATCCTGAGTGGAATCAACAGGCCATCCTACGACTCATTATTTGCGGTCGCGAAGAATCGCGTCCAGCTTGCGATTCTGATCATGATTTGCTCCTTCCAGACGTCCAAAGGGCCTAATAGGAAGGATGCCAACGGAAAAGAACTTACAAAAGGTCTTTTCATGCGTCAGGACAAGCTCGAAAAAAAGTCTGTTCGACTCAACCGACTGTATCGAAAGCTCTGGGCGAGCTGGCTCATCGAGGCATCATCATGAAGACCGATGGGGTGTGGGTCATCGTTTGGGCTCAGCTCGATATTCAAGCGCGTGAGGCCGGATGAGATCCGCGCGCGGACGCGGGCGGCGAGGTCGGACGTGAAAGCCGGACCGCAGAGGTATCGAGCGCACGCGGCCAGGGCCTCGAGGGCGCCTGGCGGGTAGGGAGATCCGAGCATGAGGCAGGACAACGCGCAGGCCCGCGAAAGGTTCACGAGCTCCCCCGCGACGCGGCTGGACCCTCGGCTGCCCCTCGTAAAGGATGCAGAAGACACGGTCGAGGTCCGACGGTTCGACCAGGCTGTACCGGCAGTCCGCGTACAGTGCGCAGCCCCTCCCGCGCGGGTCGCCGCTCGAGTCCTCATCCGGCTCATGATGGCGCACCTCAACCCAAAGGCCCTCCAACACGTCGTCGAACCCGAAATCGAGCTCCGCCTGGACGCTCTCGCCGAGCGCATCGCCCAGGGCGAGCTCCGGCACCTTCGTCACACGGCCGTCCAGACACTCAATCTCTGTCATCGCGCGCATGGTGCAAGCCCCTTCCGACACGGGATTGTCAGCTCAACCCGACCCTTACCCATACGGACGAACAAAACTCGCCAGGGGGAAGCCCCTGAAGGCCGTGCGCCACAACATGAGGCCGAATCCGCCCCCGGCTGGACAGGCCAACAACGAAGGAGCACACGGAACCGGCGCGGCGTTACAACCGTCCCGGCAAGCGTGTCACTTGGCCAAGTCATGATGCCGACAAACCCGGAAATGCTCCAACGGAGCGCCGAACGAGCGTAACAATATAAAGCCGTGCAACACGTGTTGGACGACCGGAACATCCCAAACAAAGGCCTGTAGGTCCCACCTTCAAGCCCAATAGCAAAATGTGCATCAGCGGATTTGCAGCGATACAAGTCTCAACCGTCACCATCACACCGCAGCGTGCCTAGTCCCACTCATCCTACTGCAAATGTCCCAGAACGATAAAACGACCAGCTTAACATGCCAACCTTTATATCCGCACGCGCGTAATTCAACTCATAAGGACCGGCTATCCCTTACCTGTGACACAATCTCAAACGCACAGAACAGAATCATCAGTCCAATCATCGTATAAGAGGCAGCCGAACCTTCAAGCACTATTCCACAAAGAACAATCTCCGCGCAGCCAATAAGAACTGTTATCAGGCGCTCTGCCTTTTTGCTCTCGCCGCTCGCATAAAAAGGCGGCAAAGTGCACAAGATCACATATAGCCCGGGAAGGGAATACAGGATCGATAGTCCAAGTCCCCCATCAACCGCAGTGCTTTGCGTAAGAATCAACTGAACCCAAACGGCAATTATCACTGAGCAGGTTGTCGATAAAAGAAGACTAGAAATATAGCACGCAACAAAGTCCCGTCGCATTCGAGCAGAGAAATCCGCGAACTCTCTTCGCCGCGTGGAAACAATAAGGTACACAGAAATTGCAATAGAACCAATCAGAGAAAACAGCGGAACAACCAGCAATTCAAGCTTATTACCCCATCGATCAACCACACCCCCACTCCAATGAGCGGGAATTGTATCAGGGAGGACTGACCAAGCCGCCCATAGAATCAGAAATGGAAGAATAGAGAGGATGAAAGATGATAACACTGCAGTAGTTTTTTTTGAGGCTCTCATCGATTCCGCATCTCCTTGCGCGCCCACATTCCACTCCGCCTTAAATCAAGTATACGTTTTGGAACGGGATGTCACTCCGAACGCCTTACCCTCTTAGTGTGAATGCCGCTGCGGCATTGTTGACTCATCCTTAGTAATCGCGTCTATCCTCTGCAGCATCAGCCAAAGCAATCCGAGAGGAGCCGCACATGCATGCAGCGGAAATTCCTTTCGGGGGGGGGTATCTCCCAGATTTACCCGCCGCCCGAAGGGGCAGTCGACAGTCGAGTACGTACTGATCATCGCGATCATCGTCCTGGTGGTGCTGATCGCGGGACCGTGGGTCTCGTCGGCGATCACAAACCAGTTCAACACGGTGGCGGGGACGCTCGGCAACGGAATCTCAAAGGGGGGCTGGGAGTCGGGCGGCACGGGCGGCGGCAACGGGTCGTTGACCGACGCCGACATCGTGGACCCCGTTCACGGGATAGCGTTCGCCGTGTACTCGGAGGACGACCACAGCCTCATGTTCTACAAGCGCCGCGGGGTCCCCAGAGTCGGTGACATGCTCAACAGCCGCCGCGTGACGGCGGTGTATACGGGGTTCGAAAATGGATACGCCACCGCGACCGTGGGAAACGACGGCAAGACGACTGCCCCCTGGTGGCCTAACAGAAATAATATCGTGGCCGTAAAGGCCATTGACGATGGCATAGAAATCCACTCGTTGGCATTTTGCTTTCAGTACATGGAGAACTGCAAGAGCTTTGATCTGGCAAAGTTCGACATGTAGAACTGCACAAATCTGCAGCACGCATTCGCGTATTGCGGCAATGCGACTTCCTTCAGTATTTCAAGCTGGGATACGTCCTCGGTCGTCGAATTCGACTCGGCGCTCAAAAACCTTTACAAGGTCGAGGAGATTGACATCTCCGGATGGTCGACGCGGAAAGCCGGCGATTTACGTCTCCTTTTTTTCCACCGACAGTTCGCTGAAAAGCGTGAAATTTGGACCAGGGTGGAAGACCTCAGATGTTATGGATATGCTCGGCATGTTTAGCTATTGCAAAAATCTAAACCTCGACTGTTCCGATTGGAATGTCCCAACCTATGCCAATCATAGTGACTTCAATCACTGCGCCCCCGGCGTTATCCTCCCGAAGGCGTGGCAGTAGGTCTGAAGAAACAAAACGGCAAGCAGTTTATGTGGCGCGGGCACCCGTGCCGCCGTTGCCTCAGCGGCACGTTACGGGCTAGTCGGTTCGATTTAACGTACGCTCTGCATGCAATATCAATCCCCATGCGAAGGGCGTGTCGCATATGCATGCAGCGGCAATTAACCTTCGGGGGGTGGGTATCTCCTAGGAATACCCGCCTCCGAGGCCAAGGAGCCATCGAGTACGTTCTGGTCACCGCGATTATCGTCCTGGTTGTGATGATAGCCGGCCCTTGGGTCTCGTCGGCAATCAGGAACCAGTTCAACACGGTGGCGGGAGTATTGGTAAACGGGACAGCAGGTGGGACTTGGGAACCGAGCGGTTCCGGCAGCGGTAACGGCGCGGGTTCCGCGACCGTCCAGGCGGCGCTCGCCAAGGACGCGAAGGACACGCGAAGGACTGGACCCTCGGTGAGCAGAAGGCAGTTGCCGAGGACATCGCCGCCAAGGGCGAGGCGTCGCCCGCCTACGCCAAGGCGAAGGCCGCGATGGATGCCGGCACCGAGTTCTCGATGAAGCTCACCGATGGCAAGACGCTGACTTACCGCATTATCGGCATCAATCATGATGACCCTGCAGGCGGATCCGGCAAGGCGGGCCTCACGTTCCTCACCACCACGACGGGCATTTGGTCCCCCATGAACGCGATTGACACCAACGCCGGCGGTTGGGAGAAGTCTGAACTCCGTCAGAAAATGAACTCCGGCAAGATCTGGAATCTGATGCCCTCCGATTTCCAGTCCAAGGTGAAGGCCGTCAAAAAGCTATCGAACAATGTCGGGGGCGGTGATGAGAACAAGAACGCCGCCGTGACGGCTACCTCGGACAAGCTGTTCCTGCTCAGCTACTCTGAGATCGCCCCCCACCTCCTATTGGGCATCCTATCCCTGGACTTCCTCCGAGGGCACCCAGTACGAGGCCTTCAAAGGCAAGGTGACGGAGAACTATAATCCCAACTCTGCCATTGCCATTGCCATTGGCAGCGGTTGGTGGGAGCGTTCGGTGTTTCCGAACGCCTCGAAGGGCTTCCTCCATGTCGACAGCAGCGGCAATCCGTCGGACAGCAACTCCGCGCCGGGCTGGTTTTGCGTCTCCCCCGCCTGGTGCTTCTAGCTTGTCTAGCGCAAAGCCCGCGTTACCCCGCGCGTGCTTTCTTTTGGCGACCGAACGAACGGCTTCAGGTTTATGGCACGGGTAGTCGGATTGAAGAGAAATGGGGTCATACAGCGGCTCTCAGAGCGCCTGCCGCACTCCCCCGCCATTACCTCTGCTGCGTCCTCGTATAGAGTCCATCCTGCTTGGTGTTTCGAGTTCGGGGCGTATACGGTGGGTGGATAATGGATTCACTTCGATGACGGCGTTTACGGGAGCGACCATGGCGATGCGCGAGATCGCGGTCAAGTTCGATGAGGGCGAAATGGCCTTGATTCAGGGCCATGCGGACGCCACGGGCATGACCTTTTCCGAGTTCGTGAGAAGGGCCGCGTTCGAGAAGGCTGAGGACATGGCGGACATCGAGGCCTACAACGAGGCTTTGGACGGGGACGGCGGCACTCGCTACCCGATGGAAGAGGTCGTGCGCATGGCGGTGGAGGCTGAGTGATTGTCCACACGCGTTGTCTGTCTCGGCTCTAAAGGCTTCTCTTGGGCGGGGTTCGGCTTATAGCCGGGTCCCGCTTTTTTGCGGCTTTCAGTTGTCTTTCTGAAGGTATGAAATGGCTGCCTCGATATGAATACGGTCGGCATTCGAAGCGGACGTTATAGCCGCGCTAATAGCGCATGACTTTCTCCCCTGCCGTCATCGTTGCCGCAGCGGCAAGACCGTTGCAAATACTTGGAATAGCCCTACGCTCGGCTCGTATTGCAAACTCCGAATGAAGGGAGCCGTATATGCATGCAGCGGCAATTAACCTTCGGGGGGGGGTCGCTTCTGAAACGACCCGCTTCCGAGGGCAATCAATTATCGAGTACGTCCTGATCATTGCCGTCATCGGCCTGGTCATCGTGTTCGCGGGACCCGGCGTGGCCGGAGCCATCCGAAACCAGTCCAACCTGGTCGGCAACACGGTGAACAATGGGACGGTCGGCGGCGTCGAGGGAGGCGCGTCCGGTGGCGGCTCCGCAGGCGCCGATTCCGCGGCCGTCCAGGTGGCCATCGCCAAGGACGCGAAGGACTGGACCCTCGACGAGCAGGAGGCGGTTGCCAAAGACATTGCCAAGAACGGTACATCGTCTATCGCCTACGCCAAGGCCAAGGCCGCCATGGATGCCGGCACCAAGTTCTCGATGAAGCTGACCAATGGCAAGACGCTCGAGTACCGTATCATCGGCATCAACCACGACGACTTGGCCGATGGTAGCGGCATGGCAGGCTTGACGTTCGAGGCGACCGACTCTGCCTTGGGTAGCCAGAGAATGAACGCTACGGACACCAATGCCGGTGGTTGGGATAAGTCCGAGCTCCGTACCCGCCTCAACAGCGGTGACCTCTGGTTGCTCCTGCCCAGCGAGCTCCAGTCAAAGGTGAAACCCGTCACAAAGACAACCGATAACGTTGGCGGTAACGGGGGCGGTGCCCCCTCGGCGACGACCGACAAGGTTTTTCTGCTCTCGGCAACCGAAGTATACGGGGATATGCAATCTGACGGCATCCAGTACGAGTGCTACAAATCCAAGGGCGTGACGAGGTCGAACTATTCCGGTGCATCAGGCTATAGCCACTGGACTCGTTCCGTGAGACCGCGCAGCTCCACATCCTTTCGCTATGTTCAAAGCGGCGGTATTTGCTACAGCTACAGCGCGACGGACTCGTTTTATGTCCTCCCCGCTTTCTGCTTCTGATCTCTTTCATCGCAAAGCCCTCACAATCCTGCGAGGGCTTTTCTTTTGGCGATTACTCAAACAATTCGAGGTTCATTGTACAGGTAATCGGGTTGAGGAGAAATGGGGGCATACAGCGGCTCTCAGAGCGCCTGCCGCACTTCCCCGCCATTACCTTTGCGGCATCCTCGTATGGAGTCCATCCTGGTTGGCGTTTTGTTGTAACCGCTCACTTGTCCACAGATCAAGTGAACTGCTGGAATAAATACAGCGACACACTAGTTCGTTACAGTCGCCATATCTGCGTAAATCGCCGCGATAAATACAGCCTGTACTCGTCTGTATACCAGCTACGCGTATGTAGATTCATGTCGCGTTAATAAATCGGCTCAAGCGCGTGCAAAACGCGCAAGTAACCGCAAAAAGCGATTATCGCGCAGGTAGATTTTTGGCACCCTGTTGCTTAATCAAAATTAAGCAATTGCTTAAAACAAAAAAGGTCAGGCACTAGGTGCCTGACCTGCAAACTTCTGGTCGGGACGACTGGATTCGAACCAGCGACCCCTTGACCCCCAGTCAAGTGCGCTACCAAGCTGCGCCACGTCCCGAAGCTTTTGTTTGTTGCTCTGCTCTCGCTCGCAACATGGAGTATATTAACCCGAAACTTTAGCCTTGTGCAAGAACTTTTTTATAAATTTTGAAGCAAGTCCAAAATTGTATCTGCGAGCTGGGGTTTTGTTAGCACGGGAAGTTCTTGCGTGCCCGCTTTGCTCACGATCCAGGCCTTGTTGGTATCGGTTCCAAAGCCCGAATCGGCGCGCGAGACATCGTTGGCGATAATGGCATCGCAACCCTTGCGCGCAAGCTTGCGCTGCGCGTACTCCACGACGTTATCGGTCTCGGCCGCAAAGCCGATCACGCACCGCTCTCCCTTTTGGCGCGAGAGCTCGGCCAAAATATCGACCGTCTCGACCAGTTCGATGCGATCCAGGCGCTCGTTGGCCTTTTTGAGCTTATGGTCGGCAGGGGTCGCGGGGGTGTAGTCGGCGACAGCGGCCGCACAAATGGCCGCATCAGCCGTCTGAAAGGCGCTCAGCGCTGCCTGCAGCATCTCTTCGGCGGTCTGCACGCGCACGCACTCCACGCCGTGGGGAACATCGAGCGATGTCGGCCCCAGCACAAGCGTGACCGCAGCACCGCGGCGAGCGGCCTCCCCCGCCAGGGCGATGCCCATCTTGCCCGACGACCGGTTTCCGATGAAGCGTACGGGGTCGATCGGCTCGTGCGTGGGGCCGGCGGTGATCACGATTCGCTTGCCCGCAAGGTATTGCGGGACGGGGTTCAGCACCTCGCAGATGGCCTCGACGATGTCCTCGGGCTCGTTCATGCGTCCCGTGTCCACGTCGCCGCAGGCAAGGTAGCCGCTGCCGGGTCCCACCACATGGACACCACGCTCGCGCAGCGTGGCCATGTTGGCCTGCGTCGCCGGCGCCTTCCACATGCCGTTGTTCATAGCGGGTGCGATCACGATGGGTCGCGGCGTCGCAAGCAGCGTGGTGGAGATGAGGTCATCGGCGATACCGTTTGCCATCTTGGCGATGATATTGGCCGTCGCGGGCGCCACGACCACCAGATCGGGCTCCTGCGCCAGCGAAATGTGGTGGATGGGGTCGGAGGGATCGTCGAATAGGCCCACGGCAACGGGCTCGTTGGTGAGCGCGCGGAAGGTAAGCGGCCCCACGAACTCCGTGGCATGCTCGCTCATAACGACCTTGACGCGCGCGCCGCGCTTTTGCAGCAGGCGCACGATATTGCACGACTTATAGGCGGCGATCCCGCCGGTAATGCCCAGCAGGATCGTTTTTCCCTCAAGTTGCATTGAATTGTTGGATGCCGTCATCGTTTAAGCTTCCTTGCTCGGGAGTACCAGGAGGCGGTGGCAGTACGGGCAGTGCGTAATTGACCTACCGTCGTGGTTGAGGTCGCTCATGGACGATGCCTGCAGCGCGGTGTGGCAGACTGTGGGGATGTTGCCCTGGATGGTCTCGACGGCCAGGCCGCGGAACTGCTTGAGCAGACGCTCGTAGTCGGTGAGCACGTCGGCCGGCAGCGTGGCGGCAAGCGCGGTGCGTTCCTTAGTGGCGGCGTCAATCTGAGCCTGCAGGTCGGCAGCCTTGGCGCGGGCGGCCTTGGTATCGGCCTTCACGCCCTCCTCGAACTTGGCGATAATTGCCTGTGCGCGGGCCTCGCGGTCGAGCGCCTCCTTATGGGCGACAACGACGTCCTTGCGGGTGTGCTCAATCTTGTCCAGACGCTTGGCCAGGGTTGCGAGTTCATTCTCCAGGTCCTGAACCTCACGGTAGTCGGAACCGTCGACGTGGCGCTTCTTGGCAGCCTCAATGGCGTTGTTGGTCTGAATCTCGGTGGTGTTGAGATCGTCGAGCTCAATGTCCAGGTCCTTGCGCTGGGCGTAGAGCTTGGTCATCTCGGCTTTGAGCTTAACGTAGGTCTTACGCTTGGAAGCGAGCTCCTTGAGCTCCGGCATATTGGCAAGTTCGCTCTTGTTGCGGGCGAGCTCCAAATCGATCTGTTGCAGCTTGAGTAGCGTAGCGCCGGCGCTCATAAGTTCTCTCCTTTTGTCACAGTCCACCATTGGCAAGGGTTCAGTATTTTAATCACATGACGGGGGTCGACCCCGGCGTCAACTGCAGAGTTCATCAATATATCAACGAACGGCTCCTCGGAGCGGTCATGGCCGAGCAAAACCACTGGCAGCCCGCGCAAGGCAAGGTCTTGCGCTACGTGGTAGCCCGCCTCGCCCGTCACGATGACATCCGCACCGGCGGCGATGGCGAGCTCTCCAAAGTCGCCCAAGGAGCCGCCCAAAATGGCGATGGTGCGGCACGGGTGCTCGGCATCGCCCCACACGCGGGGGTCGCTTCCGAAGGCCGTGGCGGCGCGAGTGGCAAGGTCGCGCAGGCTGCAGGGGTCGTCGAGTGTCGTAAGGGCTCCCAGGCCGCAGGCCTCGGGGTCGTCCACATGCTCCAGTGAGCTCATGGGCTCAGCGCCCAGCAACTCACTCAGGCGAACGCGCGCCTCATACGAGCGGTCCAGGTTGGTGTGGAGCGAGATAATGCTCACCCCACAACGGGCCGCCTCGTAGAGCGCCGCACTGCACTGGGGACGTGTCGCGCTGAGCGGGCAAAATGCCTCGGGCGCCTTGATGTAGACGGGATGATGCGTGAGCAACACGTTGGCTCCGGCTGCCAAGGCGCGGTGCACGTTGGCCCTGGTGGCGTCAAGCGCGCAGGCAACGCCGCGGATCTCGTCGTCGGGGTCGCCAACGGATAAGCCTACGTGGTCCCAGCCCTCGGCGTCCGCCTTGGGATAGCGCGCCAGCAGCGCACGCTCGAGCTCGGCGACGATCATGCGGCGCCTACGATCGAGAGTAGCGTCTGGGCAAAGTCGTCCAGATCGTCGGGATTCACGCGGTCATCAAAGGAAATGCGCAGTGCGCCCAATGCCTGCTCACGACCGATGCCCATTGCGCTCAAAACATGGCTGGGATCCATGCTGCCGCTTGAGCACGCCGATCCTGCCGATACCTCAAAGCCGGCGGCGTCGAGCTTGACGATGAGCTCCTCGGAGTCCATGCCGTCGACGTAGATCGAAACCATACCCGGCAGACGATCGGCCTGTGCGTAGTCGCCCATGGTGGCATGAATACGCGGATGAGCCGTAAGCGTGGCATAGAGCTTGTCGGAAAGGGCTTGCAGCGTCGTACGCTCCTGGGCCACGCGTGGCGCCAACGTGCGGGCGGCAGCGGCAAAGGCCAGCTGCGTGCGCAGGTCCTGCGTGCCGGCACGTCGTCCGGCTTCCTGTCCTCCGCCAAAGATGCGCGGGCGCAGCGGCGTGCGGTTCTTAAGGTAAAGCGCTCCGGATGCCACAGGGCCGCCGATCTTGTGCGCGGCAACGGTCATGGCATCGACGCCCAGCTCGGTGACATCGAGCGGAATATGCAAGTAGCCCTGGATGGCATCGGTATGAAACAAGGCGCCGGCAGCATGTGCGGCGGCGGCCAGCTCTCGGATGGGCTGCACAATGCCGGTCTCGTTGTTGGCGACCATAATGCTCACGAGCGCCACGTCATCGTCGAGCAGCTCGACAAGCGTGGCAGGCTCAATGTAGCCCGCGCGGCAGGGCTGCACCAGGTCGACGGTAAAGCCGGCGGCACGCAGCAGCGGCAGGTTGTCCAGAATCGAATCGTGCTCGATGGCCGAAACGATTACACGATCGCGCTTTCGATCGCGCTGACGAGCGCCCTCGGCAAGACCGAGCAGCGCCAGCTGGTTGGCCTCGGTGCCGCCGTTGGTAAGGATAATCTCGGACGGGCGGACGCGCGCGCCAAAGCTACGGGCGATCTCGCGACGAGCGACTTCCAAGCGTGCGGCGGCCTTGCGGCCAAGCGAGTGCAGCGAGTTGGGGTTGACGCCGGCGAGCTCGCTGTCGTCGTATTCGCGCTGCGCAAGGCGCGCCTCGGCGCGCATGGGCGTCGAGGCGGCATAGTCAAGATTCACGGGTATGCGGTTTTGACCTGCGGTCATAAGGGTTTATGCCTCCTGTGCGGCCTCGTTGCCCAGCTTTTGCAGCAGCGCAACCTCGGCGGCGGGATCTTCGGACTTAAATACGGCAGAGCCGGCTACGAGCACGTTGGCGCCGGCCTTGACGACCTCGGCGATGTTCTTGGAAGAGATGCCGCCGTCGACCTCGATCATGGGCGACACGCCGTGGCGCTCGCACATGGCTTTGAGCTCGTGGAGCTTAGCGATGGTGCCCGGGATAAAGCTCTGGCCGCCAAAGCCCGGGTTCACGCTCATCAGCAGCACCATATCGACGACGTCGATGATGCTCTCGAGCACGCACACGGGGGTGGCGGGGTTGAGCACCACACCGGCCTTGACGCCGCGCTGCTGCAGATGGGTGAGCGTGCGGTGCAGGTGCGTGGAAGCCTCGTAGTGCACGGTGATCATGTCGGCACCGGCGTCGGCGTACCAATCGACCGTCTCGTCGGGGTTCGACACCATGAGGTGCGCGTCGACCGGTACATCGGTGGAGCGCTTGACGGCCTTAAGGATGTCAACGCCAAAGGTGAGGTTGCCGGTAAAGTGACCGTCCATAACGTCGAAGTGCACGTAGTCGGCGCCGGCGATCTTGTCGAGTTCGCCCTTGAGGTTGGCCATGTCGGCCGAAAGGACAGACGGAGCGATTTTGATGGAACCCATGGTAGAAGCCTTTCTGCGCTAGTCGGTGAGTCCGTAGAACTCTTGAGAAGGGACGCGATCGGTAAGAATCTCGAGCGCCCTATCCAAAGTAACACCGTTGTAGAGCGTTTGCTCCACGGCAAAGGTGAGTGGAATGTCTACGCCCAGTGAACGGGCGAGCTCGCTCACGCTGCGGGCCGCGACGGCGCCCTCGACAACCATATGCGTGCGCGTCTGGTACTCGTCGAGCGACACGCCGTGGGCAAACTCGTAGCCAAAGGTGCGGTTACGCGAATGCTCCGAGGTACAGGTGGCAATGAGGTCGCCCATGCCGGCAAGCCCCATGCAGGTCATAGCTTGACCGCCGCGGGCGTGCACCAGACGGCTGATCTCTGCCAGGCCGCGTGTCATGATAAGGGCGAGCGTGTTGTCGCCCGCACCGGTGCCGGCGGAGATGCCGCACACGATGGCGATTACGTTTTTCATGGCGCCGCAGACCTCGACACCGGTCATGTCCTGCGACAGGTAGATGCGGAAGGCCGTTGACAGAAGCAGGTCCTTAAAGGTCTCCCCTATCTGTGGATCTTCGCTGGCGATGACGGCGGCAGAAAGACCTCCGCGGCAGATTTCCTCGGCATGGTTGGGGCCAGAAAGAGCCGCGACACGTGCCTCGTTGCCGATCTCGCTGGCGATGACCTCGCTCATGAGCAGGCCGGACTCGGGCTCAATGCCCTTGGTGAGGCAGAGCACCGGGGTATCGGCGGCGATAAAGGGCGCGGCCTGGTGGCACACGCTGCGAAGGTGCGTCGAAGGAACGGCAAAGATGATGGCCTCGGCGCCGTCGAGCGCCTGCGACAGGTCCGTGGCGGCGACAACGTTGCCGGGCAGCTCGTATCCCACCAGATAGCGCGGGTTGCGGTGCTCGCCATTGATGCCGGCGGCCGTCTGCTCGCTGTGGGCCCACATGGTCACGCGCTCGGCTCGCGCGGCGGCAAGGCCGGCGACGGCGGTTCCCCAGGAGCCGGAGCCAATCAGCGCAACATTCATGACTCTCTCCTACTTATCGTCGGGCTCGGTGACGCGCTTGGTAAACGAGAGCTTGGACTCCTTACCGGTCATGAGCTTTTTGATGTTCGCACGATGGGCCCACACCACGGTGATGCCGATTATCGCCATGCAGAACTTGAGGCCCAGGCTGCTGTACGGAAAGACCGCGCAAGCAGCGATGGGAAGACCGATGGCCGCGGCAAGCGAGCCCACCGACACAAACTTGGTGATGGCGACGGCCACGATAAACATGCCCAGCAGCGACAGGCCAATTGGCCAATACCAGGCGAGGATGACGCCCAGACCAACTGCGATTCCCTTGCCGCCATGGAAATTGAGGTAGGGCGAGAAGATGTGGCCCCACACCGCTGCCAGGCAGATGACGCCGAGCATCCAGTCGCCGGCGGCGCCGGGGGCCATAATGCTCACGGGGAAGCCATAGCCCAAGTCGGCAATGAGCGGACGCGCGATAAGGACGCAGATGGCGCCCTTAAGGCAGTCGAGCAGCAGCGTGAGCGCGGCCACCTTGGGGCCGGCCACGCGCAGCGCGTTGGTGGTGCCGATGTTGCCGGAGCCCGCCTTGCGAATGTCCGTGTGGTTGAACACGCGGCCCAAGATCAGGCCAAACGGAATCGCTCCGATAAAGAACGAGACCACGGCGCAGATGGCGGTCAGAAGAATCGGATTATGCATCCTTTTGCTCCTTCTTCCTAAAGAAGAGTCGAATGGGCGTGCCGGCAAAGTCGAAGGTCGAGCGCATACGGTTCTCCACGTAGCGCTGGTAGGTGTCGTTGACCAGGTCGCTGTGGTTGACGAAGAACGTAAACGTCGGCGGATTGACGCCCGTCTGGGTCACGTAGTGCATGCGCAGGCGACGCTTGCCGTCCACCACGGTATGACCGAACTCGCGCAGGTCGGTGAGGAACGTGTTGAGGCGCGAGGTGCTGATCTTTTGCGAGCGCGTCTTTTCGGCGGCGTCTACCATTGCCCAGATCTTCTCGACGCTGCGGCCGGTCAGGGCCGAAATGCGCAGGTACTGGGCCCAGGGAGCCATAACGCCCAGACGGCGGTCGATGGTCTCCATGCAGGCCTCGCGCTTGCGATCGTCGTCGAGCAGGTCCCACTTGTTGAGCAGCACCACGATGGCGCAGCCGCGCTCGATGGCCAAGCCCATGACCTTCTGGTCCTGCTCGGTAACGCCCACGGAGGCGTCGACGACGAGCAGCGCCACGTCGGCACGGTCGATGGCGCGCAGGCCGCGGACCATGGAGTAGTACTCGATGTTCTCGTACACGGTGCTCTTCTTACGGATACCCGCAGTGTCGACCATGCGGTAGTGCTTGCCGTTGCGCTCGACGACCGTGTCGATGGCGTCGCGCGTGGTGCCGGCAATGTTGGACACGATGGAGCGGTCGGCGCCCAGGATGCGGTTGAACAGCGACGACTTACCGGCATTGGGGCGGCCGATGATGGCGACGTTCAGCGCGTCGGGGAACTCATCGGCGACCTCGTCCTCTTCCTCCGGAAGCAGGGCCACGATATCGTCGAGCAGGTCGCCGGTGCCGTGGCCGTGCAGCGCCGAGAGCGGCGTGGGCTCGCCGATACCGAGCGAATAGAACTCCCAGATGCTGTCGTTCTCGCGATCGGGGTTATCGAGCTTGTTCACCAGCAGAAAGACCGGCTTGTCGCAGCGTTTGAGCATGCGGGCGACCGACTCGTCCTCCTCGGTGACGCCGGTGCGGCCGTCGACCACAAACAGGATGACGGCGGCTTCCTCGGCGGCGGCGAGGGCCTGGTCGCGAATGGACGTGGCAAACACGTCATCACTCTTGAGCGGCTCGATGCCGCCCGTGTCGACGATGGTGAACTCGCGGCCGTTCCAATCGGCCGTGTGATACGAGCGGTCACGTGTGACGCCGCGGGACTCGTGGACGATGGCGTCCGAGGTCTGTGCCAGGCGGTTGACGAGCGTGGACTTTCCCACGTTGGGGCGTCCGACGACGGCGACGATAGGTTTCATCTGCACTCCTTTAATGGGTAGGGTCAGTGGAAGTGTTAGAGTCGGCAGGCACAATGCCAAGGATGTGCTCCAGGGTATCGAGCAGCTCATGCGGCATGGTCGACACCACATGAACCTCGGCGCCGCGACTGGTAAGGCTTGCGAGTAAATCGTCACGATGATACTCGTCAAGCGTCATGCCGTCAGCGTTGAACATGAGCTTAGGCACAAAGAGCATAACCCCCGAGAGGTCCTGCGGCAGCTGTTCCAGAATGTCGCAGGCGACGATGAGGCCGGTCACGTCCACGTTGCCGCCAAAGTAGCGATTCTTGATGGCCGTGACGGTGCCGGCGAGCCCCTGCGGCGATTCCACGAAACGTGCCACGGTGTCGCGTGCGCTGGCGCCCGAGAGGCACAGCAGGTGCTGGCTGCGCTCGGCGATGCCAGCGCGGACGCGGCACAGGCGCTCGGCGTCGGCGGCAAGCACATCGTCCGTCTCGTCTAGGTATGAGCGGATCATGCCGATACCGTCGTAGTACTGCGGATAGCCGTCGTAAAAGTCCGCCTCGGGCGGATCGATGCCGGCGTCCAGGTAGAACTCGTCGCTCATCTGGAAGGTGTGTCGGCCAAAACGCTCGAAGGCGCGGTCCTGGTAGGGACGGATCATGGCAATGGTTTCGCGCGCCAGTTCGGGCTTATCGCTGTATGACCAGCTAAAGCGGTTCTGATGCTTGGTAAAACCGAGCGGCACAATGCCCAGGCTTGTGATTTGCTCGTGCTCCTCGCAAAAGCGCAGGGTCTTTTCCAGCTCCTCGCCGTCGTTCATGCCGGGGCACAACACGATCTGCGCGTGAATCTCGATGCCGGCGGCCATGATGGCCTCGAGTACGTCCATGCCGCGCTGGGCGTTGCGGCCCATCATACGACGGCGGACGTCGGGGCTCACGGCATGGACCGACACGTTCATAGGGCTCATGTTGCGTTGGATGACGTTTTGCACGTCCTCGTCGGAAAGGTTGGTCAGCGTGACGAAGTTGCCCTGTAAAAAGCTCAGACGATAGTCGTCGTCGCGGATGTAGAGCGTGGAGCGGCCGCCCTTGGGCAGCATGGTCATAAAGCAGAACACACAAGCGTTCACACATGTTCGCATGCCGTCAAAGATGGGGCCGTCGAACTCCAGGCCCCAGTCCTCGCCCGGGAAGCGGTCGAGCTCGACGGAGGTGACGGTGTTGTCGCGCGGGTCGAAAACCTCGAGGTCGACGGTATCATCGTCGGCCTCCCAAAGCCATACGATCATGTCGGTGAGCTGCTCGCCGTTGACCGTGAGCACGCGCATGTCCGGCTCGATACCCACATCCCATGCGGGCGACTCGGGACGCACGTTCTTAACGAGCGCGCCCTCACCCGGCTCGGGGTCGCGGCTGCGCCCGTAATCGGCCACCTCGGCGGCGTATGCGGGTACGGTCTGGTCCATGGTTAGCGGCAAAGCTCCTTGATGCGCGTGACGGCGCGTTCGATGTGTTCTTGTGGGGTGGAGGCTCCGGCAGTGATGCCGATGTGGTGAGCGTCGGTAAACCACGCGGCCTGGAGCTCGGAAGCTTCCTCGATGTGATACGTGCGCTCGCAGGCGTCTGCGCAAATCTGAGCCAGGCGGCGGGTGTTGCCTGAGTTCTTGCCGCCCACCACGACCATGCAGTCGCAGCGGTTGGCAAGTGTGGCTGCTGCCTGTTGACGCTCACTCGTGGCGGCGCAGATGGTGTTGATCACGCGCAGCTCCTGCACGCGCGGGGTGATAGCTGCCACGACCTCGGCGAGGTTCTGCGCGGTCTGGGTGGTCTGCACGACGAGGCCTACCTTGCCCTTGAGCGACAAGGCGCTGGCGTCGGCGGCACAGCTCACGACCTGCGCATCAGTGCCGGCGTGGCCCAGAATGCCCTCGACCTCGGGATGCCCCGGCTCACCCACGACCACCACGCGATAGCCCTCGCGTACCAGCCGCTCTGCGGCCACGTGGACCTTCTTGACGTAAGGGCAGGTGGCGTCGACCACGTTGAGGCCGCGCTTGCGGGCAGCATCGATCACCTGTGGCACTACGCCGTGTGCGCGGATGATTACGGTACCCGATGCTGCGTCGTCCAGGGTCTCGGCCAGGCCAACGCCTGCCTCAGCAAGCTCGCGCACCACGATGGGGTTATGGATGAGCGGACCCAAGGTATGGACCTGAGTGCACTCCCCTGCCTGCGGCGCGGCGGCCAGCGCCATATCGAGCGCACGCTGTACGCCGTAGCAAGTGCCGGCGTGTGCTGCGATCTCGATGGTAGTCGCTGTTGCCTGGTCGGACGCGGTCGCGGCAGTGTTCGTAACGTTCTCGCTCATGGCTAGAACCTGCCCGGATGCTCGGCGCACAGCTCGTCTCGCATAGCGTAGACGCGGTTCATGGCCTCGGACTCAAACCATTCCAGGCGCTCCGTGCGCTTAAGCCCAGCCGGTGCGTCGGAAAGCGAGACGGCCTTGCCGGCGCGGATCCAGCACTTCTTGGGACGCATGAGCTTTTTGCCTGCGGGCGTGATGTCGGACCAGCCGCAGATGGCGAGCGGGTTGACGGGCGCCTTGCCCATCTGGGCGATGAGCGCAAAGCCGCCGTGGACCTCGGGCTTGATCTCGCGCGAGCGGATGCGTGTGCCCTCGGGGAAGATCAGGACGTCCTCGCCGCGCTGCAGCGCATGCTGGGCGGCGCGCAGGCACTTCATATCGGCAGTACCACGCTCGACGGGGATGCCGCCAACGCGGCTAAAGGCCCAGCGCACAATCTTGCTCTTGGCGAACTCGGACTTAAAGATGGGACGAATGCGGCGGCCCCCAAAGAACAGCGCCGTCTCCACGGCCAAGAGCTCGGCCATCGAGGTGTGGTTGCAGATGACCACGCTGCCGCGGCCTTCCTGGCGCTCAAACAGAAGATCGGCGTCCTCGACCTTCCAGCGCCACATGAGCTTGGAGAAGGCCCAAAGGATGGCCATGACTACGACGACGGTGCCGCGGATGAGCGCTGGAAACTCGGCGTAGGGGGCGTTGTAATAGTCCTCGGGCGTCTGCTGAAACAGGCGCATGGGCTACCTCCTTTGGTTGATAAGGTCCTCGATTATCGAGACGACCTCGTCGATGGTGTGGGCGGTGGAGTCGACGTGCACGGCGTCCTCGGCGGGCACGAGCGGGGCGACCTCGCGGCTGCTGTCAAGCTTGTCGCGCTGCCTAAGGGCGTCGAGGGTCTCGTCGACCTCGGCTTCGAGCTGCGCTGTGCTGAGCGGCTGGGAATCGTTTTGGTGGCGCTGCAGCACGCGGCGGCGGGCACGCTCACGCGGGTCGGCGGTCAGGAACACCTTGACCTGCGCGTTGGGGAACACGACGGTGCCGATGTCTCGACCCTCGGCGACGATGTCGCGGTCCTCGGCGGCACGACGCTGGTGGATGAGCATGGCGGCGCGCACGCCCGGGTAGGCCGAGACCTTGGACACATTGGCGTCGACCTGCGGGGTGCGGATGGCAGCCGAGGCATCCTTACCGTCGATGGTCAGGCGCGTGTCTTCGCCGGTGCCGTTGGTAAAGCGAATCTCGATCTGCTCGGCGAGGGCGTCGATGGCCGCCTCGTCGTCCAGGTCGATGCCGCGGTCGAGCGCGGCGAATGTGACGGCGCGATACATGGCGCCCGTGTCGAGCTTGTTAAAGCCCAGCTGGCGGGCGATCTCCTTGGCGATGGTGGACTTGCCGGAACCGGCGGGGCCGTCGATGGCGACGATCATGCAATGCTTCCTTTCGATGATTGACGTGCTGGTATGGTTCGCGGGCGTTGGGGCGCGGCGGGTTGCCTAGCCGGTGTAGCGCTCGCGGTAGGTGTTGCGCTTGGGTGCGGAGCCGTGGCTGCCGTGGTGACGCGTGCGGCTGGCAGGCGTGTCTTGGGGCTTGCCGCCGCGTATGGCGCTGGCCTGCTTGGGAGGGATGCCACCGCTTTTGAGGATCTGCACCTCGCGGTCGGAGAGTTCGCGCCACGAGCCTTTGGCCACGTCCTTGAGCTCCAGGCCGGCAAAGTTGCAGCGGTGCAGGCGGATCACGGGATGGTGAATCTTGCTCAGCATGCGCTTGACCTGGTTTTTACGACCCTCGCGGATGATGACCTCCACGGCGGTGGTGCCGGGCTTGACGCCCTGGGGAGCTACGGCCTCGGCCTCGCGTGCGGTGATGACGCGGCAGATTGCCGGCTGGCATAGGCCGTCGTCGAGCTCGATGCCACGGCGGAGTGGCGTGAGATCGCGGTCGGACAGTTCGCCGTCCACGAGCGCCTGATAGGTCTTGTAGACGTGCTTGCTGGGGTGCAGCAGGTCCTGCGACAGATCGCCGTCGGTGGTAAAGAGCAAAAGGCCCGTGGTGTCGCGGTCCAGGCGGCCCACCGGGAAGAGCCCCGGAAAGCGGTCGCGCGGGACCAGATCGGCCACGCAAGGGCGCTCCTGCGGGTCGCTCATGGTGGTGAGGTAGCCGGTCGGCTTGTAGAGCATCAAGTACACGGCGCCCTGGTTGAGCTTGACGGGCATGCCGTCGACCTCGATTTGATCGCGGTCGACATCGACCTTGGTACCCAGTTCGGTCGCGACCTGGCCGTTGACGGTCACGCGGCCGGCGGTCATCAGGTCCTCCGAGCCGCGGCGGCTCGCCACGCCCGCGCGCGCCAAAAAACGCTGCAGGCGCATGGTGTGCGGATAGACGGGCTGGGCATCGGTCGCGGGTACTGCGTTGCCCATGGCGCGCGTCTCCCCTGCTTCGTTAGTCCTCGTCATGCGTATCCTCCGCAGTGTCGTCGGTGGCTCGGGATTCCTCGCTGCCGACTGCCTCAACATCTTCAACATCGGTATCGAGCAGTTCGCGCTCTTCGTCCAGGTCCTCGGCTTGCTCCTCGAGCGTGGACTGAATACTGCGGCCGCTCAGGCGCTCGCGGATAAACTGACGCGACTGCTCGTCGGGGGCAAACTGCTCCAGGTCGGGCAGGTCGCGGGTGGAGCGCAGACCGAACTTTTCCAAGAAGGCGTTGGTCGTGCCGTAGATGATGGCCTGACCGCGCTGGGGGTCGCGGCCGAGCTCACGCACCAGGCCCTTGTCCACGAGCGACGCGATGACGCCGTCGGAGTTGACGCCGCGGATGCCCTTGACCACCTCGCGCGTCACGGGCTGGTGGTAGGCGATGACGGCCAGGGTCTCGAGTGCCGCCTGCGACAGCTTTTGCGTGTCCCAGCTCAACACGTAGGCCTCGACCACGTCGTGGTAGGCGGGGTGCGTAAACAGGCGCCAGCCGCCGGCGACCTCGCGCAGCTGAAAGCCGCGGTTGGCCTCCTCGTACTCAACCTTGAGCTCGGCGAGCAGCGATGCGCACTCGCCGGGGGCGATATCCAGCGCACCAGCCAGCGCGGGCGCACTCACCGGGTCGCTCGACACCAGCAGCAGCGCCTCGAGGGCACCTTTGAGGCTGTTTGCCTCTAGCGTGGAAAGGGTTGACATGGTTGCGGCTCCTATTCGGTGAGCTCGGGGCCCTCGCCGGGCACATAGGCCTCGGCGCCCTCGACGCGGTTGATGCGGATGGTTCCAAAGATCTCGTCCTGGCTCAGCGTGAGCGAGCCGCGCTTGGCGAGCTCCAGCATGGCCAGGAAGGTGACGACGAGCTGCTCGGTGGTGGCATCGCCGTCCAACAGCTCGCGGAAGGTGCAGGTTTGGTGCGCCATGGTAAAGCGGTCGACTGAGGCCACGGTCAGGTCGAGCGGTACGCGATGCGGCGCCACATGCTCGGCCTCCAGCAAGAAGGTCTGGCGCTTGCCGTCCAGGTCGGCACAGATGACGGCGAGACCGCGCAGGGTAATGCCGGCAAGGTAGTCGGGCATAAGGCCTAGGAACTCCGGGTCGGGACCGGCCACACGCGGATGCATACGGCTTTCGGCCTGCATGCGGGCACCGAGGGCCGCAGCCGCGCCCTTAAACTGCTTGTAGGCAATCAGGCGCTGGATCAGGACCTCGCGCAGGGCGTCGCCGTCGAGCGCGCTGAGCTCCTCGAGATCTTCGTCGAACTCGTCATCGTCTTCATCGGCTTTGCGTGGGGCCTCCTGCGGCACCAGAGAGGCAGCCTTGATGTCCAAAAGGGTTGCCGCGACCAGCAAAAAATCGCTCGCCACGTCCAGGTCCAGTGCTTCGATGCGCTCGGCCTCGGCAAGGTATTGCTCGGCCACCTCGCTGATGGAGATGGCGCCAATATCTACTTTTTGGCGGGTTACCAGCTGCAGCAGCAGGTCGAACGGTCCGCTGTAGACCTGCGTCGACACGCGATACGACATCTTCGACCTCCTTTGACGGCGCCTTCGCGGCGCGGTTTGGGTGCATATTGCGACAGTTTTGCACGGTCGACCTGTAAGTTTACCTTAGATGCCGGCGATTGCGAAGTTGAGCAGCTGCTCAGCAAGCGGATACACGGTAACGTCGAAATAGCGGCCGATTACATCGATGCCGGTCCACATGGGCAGCAGATACAGCACGATGATGAGTATGGGCATGGCGTATTGCTGCAGGTGGTAGTAGTTGGCGAGCGCCTTACCTTTGAGGAACGGCACGATGATCGACGAGCCGTCAAGCGGCGGAATCGGAATGAGGTTAAAGAACGCAAGCGATAGGTTGACCACGATAAACGTAGCGCCAAAGTTCATGATTTGCGACGCTACGGCAAAGGACATACTGGTGTAGAGGTTGCCGTAGGTCAGGTGCATGAGGGCTGCGGCCAGGCACGCGAGCGCGATGTTCGATGTGGGGCCGGCTACGCTCACCAGGACCTCGTCGCGCTTGGGGTGCTTGAGGTTGTTGAGATAAACGGGCACGGGCTTGGCGAAGGCGAACACGGGACCGCCTGCGGCGAGCATGAGCAGCGGCAGGATGATGGTGCCAAACGGGTCGATATGGTTAAGCGGGTTGAGTGACACGCGGCCGCGCGAACGGGCCGTCTTGTCGCCGAGCGCCCAGGCCGCGGCGGCGTGTGCGCTTTCGTGGATCACGATGCCCACGATGACGGCAACGGCGCTGGCGAGCAGGTTCATGAGGTAGCTGCTGGACATGGCGCTCCTCTAGCGGACGCGACGCGAGGCGCGCGTGAGCAGGTAGTCGATCACAAACAGGATCACGGCGACGATGGCGTAATCCAAGCGGAACACACCGCCAAAGGGCGACGTGATGACGCCGTAGCCGGCGATGGCGCTCGGCAGCGCGCGCGAAAGCTCAACGACAAAGCCCACGATCTGCAGCTTGGCGGTCAGGCCGCTAAAACACAGCAGCACGGTCATCGCGCTCATAAAGATGCCGCAGATGCGACAGGCGATGGCGATGATGCTCATCGCCACGGCAGCGGCCTTACGAGAGTTCACGCGCGGTCTCCTCTTCGATCTGGGTGGAAAGCTCCAGCCATTCGTCCTCGAGCTTGGGTAGCTCTTGCTTAAGGCCGTTATATTCCCCCAGCGCGGCGTTGAACTTGTCTTGATCGGCATAAAGCTCTTCGCTTGCCATCAATTCCATAAGCTCGTCATAGCGGGCACGCTTTTTGTCGAGTTCCGTCTCGATCTTCTTAAGCTGGTTGCGTACGCCCTTGAGCTTTTTGTTGAGCGCGGCACGGGCCTGGGCCTCGGCGCGCTTTTGCTCCTTGGTCTTTTTGCCCTCGGACGGCTTGGGGGCGGCGACGGGGGTGTCGGCCTGGGCAGCGCTGGCCTTGGTGGGCTTGGTCGTGGCCGGCGCGCTCTCCGTGGACGCCTCGGCGGCGGCGCGGGCCGCGAGGTCCTCACGCTTGTAGAGGTAGTAGTCGTAGTCGCCGTCGTAGACCGTGACCTTGCCGTCGCGAATGTCGATGATGCGGTTGGCCACGGCACGCACCAGGTGCTCGTCGTGGCTGATCAGCACGATGGTGCCGGGGAAGTTTTGCAGGGCGTTCTCGAGCATATCCACCGAGTCGATGTCCAAGTGGTTGGTGGGCTCGTCCAGGCACAGGAGCGCTTCGGGGGCCACGAGCATCTTTGCCAGGGCCAGACGCGCCTTTTCGCCTCCGGAGAGGACGCGAACCTGCTTCTCGATGGAGTCGTTGTCGCTAAACAAGAAGGCGCCCAACAGGCTGCGCTGCTGCGGCACGGTCCACTTGGGCGTGACTGTGTCGATCTCTTGCAGGACGGTGTTGGACTCGGTCATGCCTTCGAGCGCGTGCTGGGCGTAGTAGGCTACGCCTACGTTGGTGCCCAGGTCCCGGGTGCCGGTGGTGGGCGGCTCCAGGCCGGCGAGGATCTTCATGAGCGTGGACTTGCCGGCGCCGTTGGGGCCGACGAGTGCCACGTGCTCGCCGCGGTAGAGCTTGAGGTCGATGTCGCTGTAGATGTGCTTGTCGCCGTAGGACTTGGACACGCCCTCGAGGCCCACGACCATGTCGCCGGAGCGCGGCGGGTCGGGGAACTTAAAGTCGATGTGCTTGTGGCCCTCAGGCAGGATGACGAGCTCCTTTTTGATCTGCTCGATCTTGCGGATGCGCTCCTGGGCCTGGGCTGCCTTGGTGGGCTTGTAGCGGAACTTATCGACGAAGACCTGCATGTGGGCGATGTCGCGCTCCTGCGCGGCGCGTTTAGCGCGCATCTGCTCCAGGTTGTCCTCGCGCTGTTTGAGGTAGCTGCTGTAGTTGCCGGTGTAGGTGGTCACGCGGCGGTTCTCGAGCGCGGCCACGTGGTCGACGCAGGCGTCCATAAAGGCGCGGTCGTGGCTGACGATGAGGACGGCGCCGTCGTAGTTGGCAATAAAGCCGCGCAGCCACTGGACGCTCTCGAGGTCCAGGTGGTTAGTGGGCTCGTCCAGAAGCAGCAGGTCGGGGTGGCGTAGGAAGAGCTTTGCCAGCGCGATGCGCATCTGCCAGCCGCCCGAGAACTCGGAGCATGGGCGCTCAAAGTCAGTGACCTTAAAGCCCAGGCCGGACAGGATCTTGCGGGCGTTGCTCTCGAGCTCGTAGCCGCCCAGGTGCTCAAAGCGGTCCTGGACCTGGCCGTACTCGTTGAGGAGCGCGTTGACGTCCTTCCCCTGTTCGGAGAGCTCGGTGATCTGGGCCTGCAGCTCGTTGGCGCGCTCGCCCATGCGGCGGATTTCCTTGGCGGCGGCCATGACCTCGGCAAGGATGGTGGTGTCCTTTTGCTCCAGATTAGTTTCCTGCTCTAGGTAGCCTACCTGGCAGTCCTTGGCGTACTGGACCTGGCCGGCGTCTGGGCTGTCGATGCCCATGATGATCTTGAGCATGGTGGTTTTGCCGGCGCCGTTGGGTCCCACGAGCGCAAAGCGCTCGCCGGGGTTGATCTGGAAGGACGCGCCGCTAAAGAGGACGCGTGCGCCGAAGCTTTTTTCGATCTTGTCGACCAGGAGGATCATGGTGCCGCCTTTGACCTTGTGTGCCTATATGAAAAAAGGCCCCAACTTGCGTTGGAGCCTCATTCAATGCTCGGGTGGAGACGAGGGGGATCGAACCCCTGACCTCTTGACTGCCAGTCAAGCGCTCT
>CABQJU010000031.1:0-24572 GCA_902464575.1 uncultured Collinsella sp. | reverse complement strand
GGTGGAGACGAGGGGGATCGAACCCCTGACCTCTTGACTGCCAGTCAAGCGCTCTCCCAGCTGAGCTACGCCCCCGTGACGAGGAGATACTATAGGGGAAGACTTTCTTTGATGCAAGGACTTTTTTGGGTTGAATCTCTTACTTACGGGTTTTCCTGGGACGGGGCAGAAATAATCACTCTTCGAGCGCTTATTTCTATCCACCGTCCCGATAAAACCCTGATGCGATAGACCTTACTTGTAGAGGTAAGCGATGGCGGTGCCGGCGTGGGCTTGGATCGTGGCAGTTGACCTGACGACGTTGCTAATGCCCGTATCGGCCAACAGGCCCAGGGGGCTGTGATCTAGTTCCCATTCTAGGCCGTGTTCGCTTACCTCGGTTTTGGGGGCTATAGCGATGATGGAGAACGTCCTGCCTTCGGAGCCCTCGATAGTCCACGATTCGCCCGCGTGGAGGATGCGAGCGACCACCTTGTCCTCGGCAATCCAGGCAGGGGCATCCTCATAGCCTGCAAGCAGCCCCAGTACGGAAAGCGCCATATCCGGGCGGCCACCGGTGGCGCAGGTCGCAACCACTTCGGCACCTGGCCAGCGGCGACGGACGGAATCGAGCGCCAGCGCCAGATCGGTATAGTCCTTGTAGGGGTCGTGGCGTTCTACCTCAAAGGCTTCGGCGGCATCGACTAGCGCGCGACCCGCATTACTCACCGTGTCGGCATCCCCCACATACACGTCGCAGCCGAGGCCGGCGCCCAGTAGGGCATCCAAGCCGCGGTCCACGGCGACAACGTGGTCGCACTCCCCTGCTAGCCTACGCAACAGATCCGTGCTCGCAACCACAGGCGAGCCGCAGACCACTAATACCTTGCAAGCCACAGCCCTCGCCTATCCCTCAAACGAAAGCACGCGGGCCAGGTCAAGCTCCTCATAGCTGTCGATAAAGATATCGCAGTTGGCGCGTACGTCGTCGCGCTTCATGCGGCCGTGCGGGTCATAGATGCCCACGCGCTTAAAGCCGGCAACCTCAGAGCTCTTTAAGCCAAAGACGGCGTCCTCAAACACCCATGCGCGCTCAAATTTGTGCCCATGGTGCTCCTCCAGGCGGCGAAGCGCCAGCTCGTACACATCGGGGAACTGTTTGGAACGTCCCGCCTCGCCCGTCGTGGTAACAAACTCCATGTAAGCGTCGAGGCCGGCACCAGCGAGCGCGGACTGCACCAGCTCGGCCGGCGTGGACGTGGCTACGCACATGGCAATGCCCGCCGCCTTCGCCTGCTCCAAAAATGCCAGGAGCCCCTCGCGTGGAGGCACCTTGGAGTACCCATCGATCAGAATCTCGCTCAGCTCGCGATACAGCTCCTCGCTATTCGCGCCAATGCCCCACGTGTCGTGGTAGGCCTGGCACTCATCCTCCAGTGACAGGTGCTCAAATTGGGCAAAATCGTCGACAGTCACGTCGACACCGTGGCGGTGCAATAACTCTGGCTGAGCATAAGCCCAAACGGGGGTGCTATTAACCAGCGTGCCGTCGCAATCGAAAATAAAAGCAACCTTGGGAGCGGCGGTATAGGACATAAACGTACCTTTCGATATCAAATAGTAAACATCCTGCTAAAAACGTTTTACCAAACGTCAGACAGACAATTTTGAAACCCAAATTGATAAAACTGTCAAGAGTTTTACCACGGTAATTCTGCCAGTGGTATAAACATGTCGCTTACCGATTAAACGCCCCCCGCAAATCCGCTTTCGTCCATAAAACTAACGCACAGGTGTTATCGTAGTTTCTGCCGAAAGTTCCACCGAGCACGCGAGGTGGAACGAATCACAGAAACTTCGCCGTCCCTTCGATTCGTGCAGCCTTGGACCTTTCGCATCTAGTCACCAAGGCAACACGCTGCCGCGTCATGATGGGATCAAACGTGAGCGATACAAAGCTAAAGCCAACGGCTAAAAAGCCCGCAACCCGCAAACCGGCTCCGCACGCACCGGAGCTCACCAAGGACGATGTCTATCTGTTTGGCATCGGCACGTGGGAGCGCAGCTGGGAAAAGATGGGCGCGCATCCTGACACGCAGCAGCGCACGCGCGGCTGGCGCTTTTGCGTTTGGGCGCCCGACGTAAAGAGCGTCCATGTCATTGGCGAATTTAACGACTGGGATGAACAAGCCAACCCGCTGGTGCCCGTGCATACGAGCGCTATTTGGGAAGGCTTTATTCCTGGCGCCGAGCAGGGCCAGCTCTATAAATATCTCATCGAGACCAACGAGGGCGAGAAGCTCTATAAGGCCGATCCGTACGCCTTTAAGGCCGAGTGCCCTCCGGGTACCGCTAGCGTGCTGTGGACTCTCGATGGCTACAAGTGGAACGACGCCGCGTGGCTCAAGCGCCGAGCCGGCCACAACCACATGTCGCAGCCGCTTAACATCTACGAGGTGCATATTGGCTCGTGGAAGCGCCACGGAGACGCGCCGCAGGGCGAGCCCGACGAGTACGGCAACTACCCCGGCCCCATGGATCCCTTCCCCGCACAGCGCGGCGAGTTTTACACCTACGACGACCTGTCGGTGGAGCTCGTGGACTACGTGCGCGACATGGGCTACACGCATATCGAGGTCATGCCGCTCATGGAGCATCCCTTCGACGGCTCCTGGGGCTACCAGACGACCGGCTACTATGCCGCCACGTCGCGTTACGGCAACCCGCAACAGCTCATGCACTTTATCGATGCATGTCACGAGGCCGGCATTGGCGTGATCATGGACTGGGTGCCCGGCGGTTTTTGTGCTGACTCCCACGGCCTTGCCACCTTTAACGGCCATATGCTGTTTGAGCACGAGATTCACCCCAACTGGGGCACGCACAAGTTTGACTTCGCCCGCGGCGAGGTTCGCTCCTTCCTGGTTTCCAACGTACTGTACTGGCTCGAGAACTTCCACGTGGACGGCATTCGCATGGACGGCGTGTCCAGCATGCTGTACCTCAACTTTGGCATCGACGATCCCGGCCAAAAGAAGTTCAACAAGTACGGTACCGAGGAAGACCTGGACGCCAGCGCGTTTATCCGCCAGGTCAACTGCGCCGTGGAGGCCCACTTCCCTGACGTGATGATGATGGCCGAGGAGTCCACCGCGTGGCCGCTCGTGACTTATCCGCCGCAGGACGGCGGTCTGGGCTTCCACTACAAGTGGGACATGGGCTGGATGAACGACACCCTGCACTACATGCAGACCGATTTTCCGTGGCGCCCCGGCAACCACGGCCTGCTCACGTTCTCCATCATGTACGCCTTTACCGAGAACTTCATTTGCCCGCTCAGCCACGACGAGGTCGTGCACGGCAAGTGCTCGCTCATTGGCCGCATGCCGGGTGACTGGTGGCGCCAGTTTGCCGGCCTGCGCACGCTGGCCTTTTACCAGATGACGCACCCCGGTGCCAAGCTCAACTTTATGGGCAACGAGATAGGCCAGTTTATTGAATGGCGCTACTACGAGTCCATTCAGTGGTTCTTGACCGAGGAGTACGAGACCCACCGTCATCATCAGGCGTTCATCAAGGCGCTCAACCACCTGTACACCGCCGAGCCCGCTCTGTACGAGCGCGGCTACACCGACGACGGCTTTACCTGGATCGACGCGGACAACTCCAAGCAGTCCATCGTGAGCTTTGTGCGTCAGGGCGAGGACATTGATGACGACCTGGTGATCCTGATCAACTTTGACCCGGCGAGCTACGAGAGCTTCCGCGTGGGCGTGCCGCGCGAGGGTGACTGGGAGGTCATCTTCGATTCCGACCGTCCCGAGTTTGGCGGCAGCGGCTATGCCGGCGAGGAACCCTACACCTGCTCGAGCGAGCCCTATCCCTGGAACGGGCAGATGGACTCTATCGAGATTAAGGTGCCCGGCCTAGCAGGCGTGGTGCTTAAGCGCCGCGGCCCCAGCAGCTATAAGCCGCCCGTGGTCGAGGAGCCCAAGAAGGCGACGCGCAAGCGTGCGTCTTCGGTGAAGCCCAAGGCCGCGGCTGCCAAGAAGGTTCCGGCCAAGGCGAAGGCTGCCAAGCCCGCTGCCAAGGCTTCGGCCAAGTCCACCACGGCCAAAAAGGCAGCCACTAAAAAGGCTGCTCCCAAGGCCAAGGCAGCCGCTGCTAAGGCTCCTGCCAAGAAAGCGTAACAAAGCCGTTACAGCTGTAATCACCCGCCTCACGAGGGCGTAGGATACAAGACATAACCGTTCCGGGAGAAACATCCCCGGGGGAAAGGAACGTATGAATAAGATCTTCGACAACAAGCAGGAGTTTACCGAGCTCTATCGCGATGCCGTCATGAGCATCAGCGGCAAGAGTGTCGAGGCTGCCAGCGACCTGGACCGCTTTAACGCCCTGGCCAAGCTCGTGGCCGAGAAGGCACGCACCGTTGCCACCAAGAGCGACGCCCGCGTCACCGCCGAGGGCAAGAAGCGCGTGTACTACTTCTCGATCGAGTTTTTGATCGGCCGCCTGCTCGACAACTACCTGCTCAACTTTGGCGTGCGCGACATGGTCGCCGAGGCGCTCGACGACATGGGCTTCGACCTTTCCGTCATCGAGAACCAGGAACCCGATCCGGCGCTGGGCAACGGTGGCCTGGGCCGTCTGGCCGCATGCTTCCTGGATTCCATGGCAGCCGAGGGCATCGCCGGCTACGGCAACGGCATGCGCTACCGCTACGGCCTGTTTAAGCAGGAGATCGTCAACGGCAGCCAGGTCGAGGCCACCGACGAGTGGCTCACCCACGGGTATCCCTGGGAGGTCCGCCGTCAGGACAAGGCCGTGACTATTAAGTTTGGTGGCCATGTTGAGGGCTTTGAGGAGAACGGCCGCACGTTCTACCGCACGGTGGACACGCAGGACATCCTGGCCGTCCCTTATGACATCCCCGTCGTGGGCTATGCCGGCGAGACTGTCAACAAGCTGCGCGTCTGGGCTGCCGAGCCGGTCGAGGAGCACTTTGACCTTGAGGCCTTCAACCGCGGTGACTATGCCCTGGCCGACGCCGAGCGCGCCGAGGCCGAAGCCATCAGCGCCATCCTCTACCCCAACGACGCCGGCGAGCACGGCCGTCTGCTGCGCCTGAAGCAGGAGTACCTGTTTGTCTCGGCCGGCATCTACAGCCTACTCGACACCTTTGAGAAGGAGCACGGCGAGAACTGGGATCTGCTGCCGCAGTTTGTTGCCATCCACACCAACGACACGCACCCGGCCATGTGCGGCCCCGAGCTCATGCGCATCCTCATCGACGAGAAGAAGCTCGAGTGGGATGACGCCTGGAACATCGTGACGCAGGTCGTGAGCTACACCAACCACACCATCCTGCCCGAGGCCCTGGAGAAGTGGCCCATCGGCATGTTCTCCAAGCTCCTCCCCCGCGTGTACCAGATCATCGACGAGATCAGCCGTCGTTGGCACGAGTCGTTCGACACCACGCAGGAGGGCTGGCAGGAGCGTCTGCGTCAGACCGCCATCCTGTGGGACGGCGAGATTCGCATGGCCAACCTGTCCGTGATCTGCAGCCATAGCGTCAACGGCGTGGCCAAGATCCACTCCGACATCATCAAGAACATCGTGCTCAAGGACTTCTATGCCCTGACGCCCGAAAAGTTCAACAACAAGACCAACGGCATCTCGCACCGTCGCTTCTTTGCCGAGGCCAACCCCACCTACGCCAAGCTCGTGACCGAGGCCATTGGCGACGGCTGGCTGAAGGACGCCTTTGAGCTGGAGAAACTCAAGGAGTTCCAGAACGACACCGAGTTCCTGAAGGCCGTGGGTGCCTCCAAGCGCGCCAACAAGGAGCGCCTGGCCGCCTACGTTAAGGCCGAGACCGGTCTGGTCATTGACCCCAACACCGTCTTCGATGTCCAGGTGAAGCGCTTCCACGCCTACAAGCGCCAGCTCATGAACATCATGAAGGTGATGGACATCTACAACCGTCGCATCGCCGATCCCAACTTCCACGTGACGCCGACGACCTTCATCTTTAGCGGCAAGGCTGCCTCCAGCTACACCTTTGCCAAGGAGACCATCCGCCTCATTAACTCCGTGGCCGACGTCATCAACAACGATCCGCGCGTCAACGAGGTCATGAAGGTCTGCTTTATCCCCAACTTCCGCGTGAGCAACGCCCAGCTCATCTACCCCGCTGCCGAGATCTCGGAGCAGATCTCCACGGCCGGCAAGGAGGCCTCGGGCACGTCCAACATGAAGCTCATGATGAACGGCGCCATTACGCTGGGTACCCTCGACGGCGCCAACATCGAGATCGCCGACCTGGCCGGCCGCGAGAACGAGGCCATCTTTGGTCTGACCGCCCCCGAGGTCGAGCAGCTCTGGGCATCGAACAGCTACTTTGCGTGGGATACCCTCAACGGCGACCGTGAGCGTCTGGGCCGCGTGATGGACGAGCTCAAGGACAACACCTTTGCGGGTCTTTCGGGCAACTTCGAGAGCATCTACAACGAGCTCATGAACAACAACGACCCCGACCTGGTCATGGCCGATTTCCGCAGCTACGTGGATGCGTGGGAGAAGCTCACGGGCAGCTACGGCGACCAGGAGACCTGGAACCGCAAGGCCCTGCTCAACACCGCCTCGAGCGGCTGGTTCTCGAGCGACCGCACCATTCGCGAGTACCGCGACGAGATCTGGCACGCGTAAAGGCGCGCGAGCTCCCCTATGCCAGCACGGCATTACTCGACGGGCGTGACGTTGCGCCGCGCCCGTCGCTAATGGGTTTAGGAACATCGATGACAGAAGGAGAAATCGATGAGTAAGAAAGAATGCATCGCGATGCTCCTCGCAGGAGGACAGGGCAGCCGATTGGGGGCACTCACCCAAAAGATCGCTAAGCCGGCGGTTAGCTTTGGTGGCAAGTTCCGCATTATCGACTTTTCGCTGTCCAACTGCTCCAACTCGGGCATCGACACGGTGGGCGTTCTGACGCAGTATCGTCCCTACCTGCTGCATGCCTATGTGGGCTCCGGCGAGGCCTGGGATCTGGACAGCCGTGACGGCGGCGTATCGATCCTGCCGCCGTACGAGACGCAGACCGGCGGCGCCTGGTATGCGGGCACGGCCGACGCCATTACGCAGAACCTCGACTACATCAAGGCCAACGACCCCAAGTACGTCCTGATTCTTTCGGGCGATCACCTGTATCGCATGGACTACCGCAAGATGCTCAAGACGCACATTGAGAACAACGCCGACCTCACGGTGAGCGTTATGCCCGTGCCGTGGGAAGAGGCCAGCCGCTTTGGCATCCTGACCACCGACCCCGAGGACGGGCGCATCACCAAGTTCACCGAGAAGCCCGATAAGCCCGATTCGAACCTCGCGTCCATGGGCATCTACATCTTCTCGGCCGACGTGCTGATCGAGGCGCTCGAGGAAGACGCTCTGGACCAGCGCTCGAGCCACGACTTTGGCAAGGATATCATCCCCAAGCTGCTCAGCGAGGGCAAGCGCCTGTACAGCTACGAGTTCCACGGCTTTTGGAAGGATGTCGGCACCATTGCCAGCTTCCACGAGACCTCGATGGACCTGCTGGGCAACAACCCCGAGTTCGATCTGTTCGACAAGCACTTCCCCATCATGTCCAACATCACCACGCGTCCGCCGCACTACATTGGCCCGGACGGCCGCCTGGATGACTGCCTGGTCTCCAACGGCTGCAAGATCTACGGCACCGCGCGCCACTCGATCCTTTCGACCGATGTCATCATCGAGGAGCGCGCTGTGGTCGAGGACTCCGTGCTGCTGCCGGGTGCGCACGTTAAGAGCGGTGCGCACATCTGCCGCGCTATTTTGGGCGAGAACTCCACGGTCGAAGAGGGCGTGAAGCTCGGCTCTGTCGATACCACCAAGGATACGGCCGTCGTTGGAAATGACGTCGTTATCGGGAAGGGGGAATGATCCGATGATCAATCGCAAGGCCATCGGTTATATCACCGCTAACTACTCTTCGACCTACGGCAGCGTCCTGCTCAAGGACCGCCCCATCGCGTCCGTTCCGTTTTTGGGCCGCTACCGCCTGATCGACTTCCCGCTGTCCAACATGATGAATGCCGGTATTAAGACCGTTGGCGTTGTCATGCCGGGAAACTACCGCTCGCTGATCGACCACGTGGGCTCGGGTAAGGACTGGGGCCTGGACCGCAAGAAGGGCGGCCTGTTCATGGTGCCCGGCAACGCGTATGGCACCACCAAGGGCGGCATGCGCTTCCTGCTGCGCGACATCATCTCCAACAAGACGCTGTTCCAGCGCTCGGACAAGCCCTACGTTGTGATGATGGGCACCAACATCATCTTTAACATGGACCTCAACACCATCATCGATGCACACGAGAACTCCGGTGCCCAGATGACCGTGGTGTACTGCAAGGCCACGCGCAACGTCGATGACGAGACTAAGCTGCAGATCAACGAGAACGGTCGCCTGACGGGCGTGAGCGCCGGCGTCGTGTACGGCGACAACGCCTCTATGGACTGCTGCATCGTCAACCGCGAGACGCTGCTCGAGATCATCGACCACTACCAGGCCGCCGACTATCTGGACCTGCTCGAGGCACTCCAGGGCGACTTTGGCAACATCGACGTGTGCAGCTACGAGTACAAGGGCGAGGTCGTGGGCGTGTTTAGCGAGAAGTCGCTGTATCGCCGCAGCATGGACCTGCTCGACCAGACCGTGGCCGACCAGCTCTTCGACCCCGAGCGTCCGATCCTGACCAAGGCTCACGACGTGCCGCCTTCGCGCTATGCGACCGGCAGCCACGCGTGCAACTCGATCATCTCGGCCGGTTGCATCATCAAGGGCACCGTGCGCAACTCGATTCTGTCGCGCGGCGTCGTGGTCGAGGAGGGCGCCTCGGTGACCAACTCGATTATCAACCAGAGCTGCATCATCAAGAGCGGCGCACGCGTCGAGAACGCCATTCTGGACAAGAACAACGTGGTTCCCACCAACACCGAGCTTCGCGGCACGCCCGAGAACATCCTGGTGCTGGGCAAGGCTCCGTTAACTTCCGACACCACCATCGTACGTTAACGTTGGCACCGCGACATCGCTCGTAACATGTAGAATAGCCGCCCGGTTAGCGCCAGGCGGCTATTCTCGAATTGCAACATGGGAGACAATATGGCTGATTCCAACAAAAAGATGCAGATCGTGTTTGCCTCGGCCGAGTGCGCACCGTTTGTTAAGACCGGTGGCCTGGGCGACGTGGCGGGCTCGCTGCCAGCGGCGCTTGTGCGCGCCGGCGCCGAGGTCATCGTGATGGTGCCCAAGTACGCCACCATCAAGGACGAGTACAAGGCGCAGATGGAGCACTTTGCCGACTTTTACGTGAGCCTTGGCTGGCGCAACGAGTACTGCGGGCTGGAGAAGCTCGAGCACGACGGCGTCACCTATATGTTCGTTGACAACGAGCGCTACTTTGCGCGCGACTATCCGTACGGCTTCTTTGACGACGGTGAGCGTTTTGCGTTCTTCTCCAAGGCCATCACCGAGAGCCTGCAGCACCTGCCGGCCGGCTTTGAGTGCGACATCCTGCACTGCAACGACTGGCAGACGGCGCTGGCTCCCGTGTTTTTGCGCGAGTTCTACCAGGGCCTGCCGCTGTATGACCGCGTTAAGACCGTCTTCTCGATTCACAACGTGGCGTTCCAGGGCCAGTTTAGCGATACCGTGATGGAGGACATCCTGGGTGTGGCGCACATTCCGGCGGCCGCTTCGCAGCTGCGTTGCGACGCCTGCAGCATCAACTACATGCTGGGCGCCCTACGTTATGCCGACGCCATCACTACGGTGAGCCCCACCTATGCCAACGAGATCCAGACGCCCGAATTTGGCGAGGGCCTGGACGGTGTGCTGCGCGAGCGCTCCTATGCGCTGCAGGGCATTTTGAACGGCATTGACGTGGCGGGCTTTGACCCGGCGACCGACAAACGCATTGCCGCCAACTACACCGTCGAGGACCGCTCCGGCAAGGCCGTGTGCAAGGCCAAGCTGCAGGAGGAGCTGGGGCTCGAGGTTCGCGACGATCGTCCGCTTATGGTCATGGTCACGCGCCTGACGCGCCAGAAGGGCATGGACCTGGTCATGTACGCGCTCGACCGCATCCTGGCCGGCGGCGTGCAGGTGGCGGTGCTGGGCACCGGCGACCGCGACTACGAGGACGGTCTACGCTACTTCCAGGACAAGTACCCCGGCACCATGGCCGCACGCATCGAGTTCGATCCGGCGCTGTCGCAGCGCATGTATGCTGCCGCCGACATGTTCCTAATGCCTTCGAAGTTTGAGCCCTGCGGCCTGTCGCAGATCATCGCCATGCGCTACGGTACCCTGCCCATCGTGCGCGAGACCGGCGGCCTGAAGGACACCGTGATCCCGTACAACGAGTTTACCGGCGAGGGCACGGGCTTCTCGTTTAGCAACTTTAACGGCGACGAGATGGGCGATGCGGTATTCCGCGCGGCGCGTCTGTTCTGGGATAACCGCGACGCATGGAACCAGCTGGTCACGCAGGCCATGAGCCAGGACTTTAGCTGGACGCGCTCGGCCGATAAGTATCTGGACCTGTACTTCTTTATGCACCCGGAGATTGAGCGCCCGGCGGCTGTGACTGAGGTTGCAGCTGTCGATGAGCCCGCTGCCGCTGAGGCCGAGCCTGCGGCGACCATTAGGGAGCCCGCTGCCGCTAAGGAGGCCAAGGCCGAGGAGAAGCCGGTTGAGGCTGAGCCCGCAAAGGCCGAGCCTGAGGTGAAGGCTGAGGTTGCTCCTGAGACAGAGGCCGAGGTCAAGCCCGCTGCAAAGCCCGCAGCTAAGAAGACTACGGCCCGCAAGACGACGGTCAAGAAGGCTACGACAACCAAGGCTGCCGCAGCAAAGACGACTGCTGCCAAGGCAACGACCACGCGCAAGCGCACGACCGCCACTGCCAAGAAAGCCGCCGAAGCCGAGGCTGCTCCCGAGGTAAAGGCCGAGGTCGCTGAGGCCAAGCCTGCGGCAAAGGCACCGGCCAAGACCACTGCCAAGAAGTCGACGGCGTCCAAGACCACGACCGCCAAGAAGTCAACGGCCGCCAAGAAGACCACGGCAACCAAGTCGACGACCGCGAAGGCCGCCACGACCAAGGCAGCCGCAAAGCCAGCCGCCAAAGTCGAGGAGACGCCCGCTGAGTCCAAGGCGGAGGCAACCGTCGAGGCCAAGCCCGCCACCAAGACCACCACGCGAAAGCGCACGACGACGGCCAAGAAGACCACGGCAAAGACCACGACTCCCAAGGCAGAGACTAAACCCGCTGCTGCCAAAGAGGAGCCCAAGGCCGAGGTAAAGACCAAGCCGGCGCCGAAGGCCGCTGAGGTCAAGGCCGCACCGAAGGCTACGGCCAAGCCCGAGCCCGCCAAGGAGACTCCGATCTCCCCCGCCGCTCCGGCAGAGAAAAAGGCCCCGTCCAAGAAGACGTCCGTCCGCAAGGCAACGGCCACCCGCAAGCGCCGCTAGCCCACAGACGATCCAAAACCTAATCAAACCCTATGCAAGGAGCGCTCCAACCGGGCGCCCCCTCTCTGTAGATAGTTGGTAAAACGATTTTCTAGGACAACCGTTCGCCGATGGTAAACGGATGTTGTTTATACAGCCTGTGTACAACAGATATACTTACATCCTGTGCGTAAAGCCCATGGCCAGCATGCCATGATTCTATTGAACTGGACCGTACTATGAGATTGATACACAACAGCCGTCTGCCGCAGTTTCGCACTCCGTTTGGCGCTGTGACCACAGGAACTACCCTTTCGCTCTCCGTGATTCTGGAGGATGCCGATCCCGCGCAGGCAATGCTTACGCTCCGCACCTGGGTCGATGAGATCGGTGAGTCTCGGTATCCCATGACGCACGAGGGCGACGGCATATTTACCGTAGAGCTTGAGTGCACCGAGCCCTGTCTTATCTGGTACAGCTTTATATGCAATATTGAGGGCCAGCCCGAGGTCCGCTTGGGCGCACCACAGGGCCGCACCGGCGGCGAAGGCGTAACCTACGATTACGCCGAGGTGCCGTCATTCCAGGTCACCGTCTACAAGCACCGCGAAGTTCGACCCGAGTGGTACGAGCGCGGTATGGTCTACCAGATCTTCCCCGATCGTTATGCCCGCGACGAGCACTGGCGCGAGCGCACGCTGGCCGAGGTCGAAAAACCGCGTAAGGGCATTCAGCGCCGCATGGTCGAGGACTGGAACGAGCCGCCTGTGTACGAGCGCGCCGAGGACGGCTCCATCAAGACTTGGGACTTCTACGGCGGCTCGCTCAAGGGCATCCAGGAAGACCTGCCTCGCATCGCCGAGCTGGGCTTTACAGCCATCTACCTCAACCCCATTTTTGAAGCCGCGAGCAACCACCGCTACGACACCGCCGATTACACCAAGATCGATCCGATTCTGGGCACCGAGCAGGACTTTACCGAGCTGTGCGAGGCGGCCGAGAAGCTGGGCATTTCCATCATTCTGGACGGTGTGTTCAACCACACGGGCGACGATTCGATCTACTTCAACCGCTACGGCAACTACCCCGGTGTGGGCGCGTGGCAGAGCGAGGATTCGCCGTGGCGCGATGCGTTTTACTTCCATGAGGACGGATCGTATGACTGTTGGTGGGGCGTGGGCAACATGCCAGCCATCAACGAGAATTCCGAGCTTGTCCGTGAAAAGCTTCTGGGCAAGGACGGAGTCATTCGTAAGTGGCTGCGCGCTGGCGCCCATGGCTGGCGTCTGGACGTGGCAGACGAGCTTTCCGACGACTTCCTGGCCGAGATCAAAAAAGCCGTGCTCGCCGAGAAGCCCGACGCGCTGCTGCTCGGCGAGGTCTGGGAAGACGCCTCCAACAAGATCAGCTATGGCCATTTGCGCCGCTACCTGCAGGGCTCTGAGCTCGACTCCGCCATGGACTACCCCTTCCGCGACATGGTCATCGGCTTTTTGATGGGCTACAAGAACGCCTACCAGGCAGCCGAGGATATTGAGACCCTGCGTGAGAACTATCCACGCGAAGCCCTGTCCTGCGCGCTCAATCTGCTCTCGAGTCACGACCGTCCGCGCATCATCTCGGTGCTCGGCGGCGGCCCCGACGAGTCGCAGCTGCCCGAGAGCGAGCGCAGCAAGTGGCGCCTGGACGAGAACTCCATGGGCCTGGCCAAGAGTCGTTTTTGGCTCGCGACGCTCATGCAGATGACGTTCCCGGGCGTTCCCTCACTCTATTACGGTGACGAGTACGGCTTGGAGGGACTCACCGATCCGGGCAATCGCCGCACCATGCCAACCAAGGAAGACCTGCACGACTTCGATACGTTCGCGATCGTCAAGAATGCCTCGGCCGTGCGCCGCGCGCTGCCATTTATGATCGACGGTGAAATCAAGGCCTTCGCGCTCAATGATGAGGTGCTAGCATACAACCGCATGGGCAAGGATGGCGAGTCCGCGACCGTCATCATCAACCGCAGCCTGCGCAATTCTCATCGCGTGACCATTCCGGCGCTCGGCGAATGTGCGAGCGATGTGATTAGCGGTCACGAGTGCGAGATCCACAACGGTACGGTCACGCTAGACCTGTACCCGCTGGGGTCGTCGATCATCTATCACCACGCCGAGCAGCGCCTGCAGGAGCCGCTCGATCACGGTGCGGGTGTTGTATGCCATATCACATCAGTGCCGACCGACGACGGCAAGCCCGGTACGATCGGCGCGCCCACGCGTCGCTTTATCGACCATCTGGCCGCCATGGGCATGCGCTACTGGCAGGTTCTCCCCGTCAACCCCACGGACTTCTTCCGCTCCCCTTACGCCGGTCCTTCGGCCTTTGCAGGCAATATCGACCTCCTTCCCGAGAGCCACGAGGAGCTGGCAGCCGACTTTGAGACCTGGAAGGCCCGCGGAGGCGAGGATGCCGATCCGCTGTACACCGCCTTTAAACATCGCAATGCCGATTGGCTCGAGAAATACTGCGTCTACATGGCCGTTAAGAAGTACTTTGAGGGCGAGTCGCGCCATGATTGGCCGGCAGATGTCGCGCGCTACAACGAGCATCTGATCGACGACAAGCGCTTCCACAACGAGGCCGAGCTTCAGGCGTACATGCAGCACCGCTTTGACCTGGCTTGGTGCGAGCTCATGAACTATGCGCACAAGAAGGGCATCGAGGTTATCGGCGATATTCCTATGTACGTGTCCGACGATTCGGCGGATGCGTGGAGCGAGCCCGAGAACTTCTGGCTGTCCGATACCGGCAAGGCGATTGAGCTTTCCGGTGCGCCGCCCGACAACTTTGCACCCGAGGGCCAGGTGTGGGGCAACCCGACGTTCCGCTGGGACCACATGAAGCAGAACGGCTATAGCTGGTGGATGGATCGCCTGCGTCGTGCGTTCTCGCTCTACGACCGCGTGCGCCTGGATCACTTCCTGGGCTTCCACAGCTATTTCAGCATTCCCGCGGG
This sequence comes from uncultured Collinsella sp., assembly GCA_902464575.1. Classification (GTDB taxonomy): domain Bacteria; phylum Actinomycetota; class Coriobacteriia; order Coriobacteriales; family Coriobacteriaceae; genus Collinsella. The sequence goes on along the minus strand of CABQJU010000031.1, from coordinate 10,053 downwards.
CAAGGCTTGCGCCGAGGGCCGCTGGCTGGCGGGCCCGGGCAAGGACCTGTTCCAGACCGCCTATGACGAGCTGGGGCCGCTCAACTTTATCGCCGAGGACCTGGGCTACCTGACGCCCGGTGTTCGCGCCATGGCTTCGACCTGCGGTTTCCCCGGCATGGACGTGCTGGAGTTTAGCGACTACGACGTTCGTTGCGGTGTGCACCCCACGCCCGGCAAGATTCTGTACACCTCGACGCACGATACGTCGACGCTGGCCGGTTGGTGCACGCGTTCCTTTGCGGGCGGCGATGAACCGAGCGGTGTTGAGGTGGCGGCAAAGCTGATGAGCGACGCGCTGGCAAGCGACGCTCCCCTGGTGATGATGCCGCTGCAGGATGTCCTGGGGCTTGGCGACGACGCGCGCATGAATGTTCCGGGCGTGGCCACGGGCAACTGGACCTGGCAGGCTGACGAGGCGGACATTGCAGCCGCCGAGAACAAAACCGCACAGCTCCTGCGCAACAACCATAGATTCTGGGGCGAAGCGTGATAAAACCCCCGATATAGGGTACAGTTACAAATGTTTGAATTTTTGCGGGCAGAGTAATCTGCCCGCTTTGTGCTGAAAAGGAAGTATTATGGCGCGCTACGATTACAAGTGCTCGAGCTGCGGCAACGTATTTGAGGTTGAGCATCCCATGTCCGAGACTCCCGAGGTCGTGTGCCCCAGCTGCGGTGCCCCGGCGGCCAAGACGTTCTCAGCCAGCGGCATTAAATTTGAGGGCAGCGGTTTCTACAACACCGACCAGCGAAGCGGCGGCTCCAGCACCAGCGCCACAAGCGGCTGCTGCGCCAACTGCCCGCATAACCACTAGGAACAACGCAGCCCCGCGATCAACACCGATCGCGGGGCTATTTCTTTGCTCTATGGGTAGCTAATCAAGCTACCCAGGTTTCCTTGTGAGTTGCGGTGAAATTAGGACTGTTTGGCGGGTAGAAGCCGATATTCAATCCCTATTTCACCGCAACTTAATCGTTACTTGCGGACCAGCCTGGCGCAGAAGTGGCCGTCGTAGGAGTCGGCGTTTACCGGCACGCTTTGGAAGAGGCCCCGATCGTTCTGGCGTACAGATACGAGCTTCTTGGCCTGATCGAACTCGGGGAGTTGCAGAATCTGTGCCTCGGAGAGGGGTGCCAGGTTAAAGCCTGCGCCCTCTGGCGAAGCCAAAAACGCATCGACAACTTGCGTGTTCTCTTCATCAAAGACCGAGCAGGTGGCATAGATAAGCTCACCGCCGGCAGCCACGCGCGCGGCGGCCTCTTTGAGCATCGTGAGCTGCAGCTTGGGCAGCTCAGTCGTAACGTCCTTCTCGGTCAGGCGCCACGGAATCTCGGGATGACGACGCATAGTTCCGGTGCCCGAGCATGGGGCATCAATAAACACCGTATCGAAAAGAACGGGTTTACCAAGCATCGCATCGAACGACGTGAGGACCACATCGAGCTCGCACGCATCGCCCGAGACCGTGCGAACACCCGTAATACCCGCTTTATGCAGGCGCGCGAGATTCTGGTCGCACTTGCGGTCGTGCAAATCGAGTGCAGTATGCTGGCGGTCGTAGCCGGCACGCTTGGCCTGGCACATCATCACATAGGTCTTGGTGCCACGACCGGCGCCAATCTCCAGGCAACGCCCGGGACGGGTCGCCACGGTAGCGATGAGCTGGGCATTAAGGTCCGAGGCCACGGCAGCCGCGCGCTCAAACACACCCGACGCAACCGTGGCCTGCGCATCGACCGGCGCATGGCAACCCGGGAACACAGGCGCAACAAGCTGCGAAATGTACGGATCAGGTTTGGTTGCAAAGGCATTTTCGTGCAGAGCGAGCGGCGCGGGCGCCAGATTGCCGGCAAAGTTGAGCGCGCCCTCGGGCGTATCGAACGAGGCCATAATACGAGCGCACAGCCAGCGAGGAAGACCCATCAAACGAGACAGGCGAACCAAACGACGCTCGGACTCATCCACGTCAGATGCCGTGGCAAAGCCCTCAACGTTGTCCGCGACCTTGTGCAGCACCGCGTTAGCCAGGCCCGCGGCAGACTTAGCACCGCTACGAACCAGCTCAACACCCTGACTCACGGCAACGCGACCCGGGGTATGCAGGTAGAGCATCTCGAAGGCCGAGATGCGAAGCGCCATGCGAACGCGCGGCGCGACCTTTTTGGGCTTATCGAGGAACTGATCGAGCAGCTCGTCCAAAATGCCCTGCGTCGCGGCAACACCGAGCGCCAAGCGAGCGGCAAACGCGGAATCACGCTGGTCAATGGCCTTGGCGGAAGCACGGGAAGACAACACGTCGCGCGCATACATGCCGCGAAGGTCGGCCTCCATCAACACATCGAGCGCAAGCTTGCGCGCGGGAGAAAGCTTGCTCATGACAGAACACCCCACGAAAGATTGGCGCCTTGCAGCCCAGCAGCCCAAGCAGAAGCGGCCATAGCACGCTTGCCATCGGGCTTAACCTCGAGCAACTCAACCGTGCCATCGGAAAGACCAAGGTAAACACGCTTGGCCTTAACGAGAACCTGACCCTCGCCAAGCGACACATCAGCCGGCGCAGCATCGAGCACGCGCACGGTCTTGCCGGCAATCACGCAACGAGCAGGTGCGGTATCGGACGAGGCCAGCACATGACGCACGCAATCAAGCGCCGCCATTTGCGGATCCAGGCGCATCTCCTGCTTGGAAATCTTGGCAGCATGAGTGACGAGCGACTCATCCTGCTCAGTCCAAACAGCCGAGCCATCGGCAAGCGAGGGAAGAGTATCGGCAAGCAGTTTGCCGCCAAGCTCACCAAGCTCCATGGTCAGCGCCTCGGCATGCTTACCGGCAACCGACGTAGACGCCTGGGCACAATAAGCGCCGGTATCAACGCCATGTCCAATACGCATAATAGAAACGCCAGCAACCTCGTCACCAGCAAGAATGGCACGCTGAATAGGAGCAGCCCCACGCCAACGAGGCAGCAAGGACGCATGAACATTCACAATACCAAGCGGCGCCATATGCAGCACTTCATCAGGCAAAATGCAACCGTACGCGGCCACACAGAAAATATCAGCCCGCGCAGCCTGGAGAGTATCAACTACCTCAGGCGTCATACGATTAGCCTCAACAACCGGCAGGCCAAGCTCGAGCGCCTTGGCCTTAACAGGAGACGGCTCAAGCTTCTTACCACGCCCACGAACAGCATCAGGACGAGTAATGGCAAGCGCAATCTCATTCCCAGCCTCAACAAGCGAAGTCAGCGAAGGCACAGCAAAATCAGGCGTACCCATAAACACAATACGCATAAAGGACGTCTCCCCTCAACCAAAGCCGAGACGGCTACAAATAACAGCGGAAAGCCAATTACCAAGCCCATCCGCAATAACAATTCAACAAGAACAAATATACCCAAAAACAAAGAAAGAGCCGCATAAAAGCAGCCCTCCCAATAAAGCACCTATCAGCGAAGACGCCCCTCCCTGGCCCGACGGCACCCGGGCGAGACAAGCAGCGTCAACGTAGTCCCTGGGATGGGCCCACACATATCGTCCCGCGCGCAGTTTCGCAGCAAAGCGAGAATGTTTGAGCACGGGATGATATGTGTGGGCCCATCCCAGGGACGGACAATTAACCTATTCAGTCTCGCCCGGTCGAGCGCCGCGGGCCAGGGCGTCCTGGTACTCCTTGACGGCCTTGATCCTCTGCATGGGCTTGAGTCGCTCAAACATGGTATTGCCGTGCAGATGATCGATCTCGTGCTGCAGGCACACGCAGAACAGGTCGCCCGAGGCCTCGTAGCGAATCAGGTTGGCATCCAGGTCGTACGCCTCGACGACGACATGGTCGGGACGCTCGATCTCGCAGCTAATGCCGGGAATGGACAGGCAGCCCTCGCTAAACGGCACCAGATGGTCGCTCTGCTCAACAATGACAGGGTTGATGAGCACGTACGGATCGTAGTCGTTCTTGTCGGTGTAGTCGCAGTCGATGGTGACGAGCTGGATGAGCTCGCCGATCTGCGGAGCAGCCAGGCCGCAGCCACCGTTCTCGAACATCATCTTCTTCATCTTCTCGGCAAGCGCCTCGATTGCCGGGGTGATCTCCTCGATGACGGCGCACTCCTGACGCAGACGAGGGTCGGGCGAAAGTACGATTCCGTTGGCTTCCATGGCCATCCTTTCGGGTTGTTACATCAAATCATAGGCGTCGACGTCAACGCTCACGCTCACGCCGCGCACGGAGCCCACCTCTTTGAGGCAGGCGTCGATATCGTCAGAGACATGGTACCCCACGGGCGACTTCACAAGCAGGTGGAAGCGATAACGGTCCTTGGCTCTCTCGATTACACACGAAGCCGGGCCCAGCACCTGCGGCACAGCGCTCCCCACCCGCAAAAAATCAGGCGCGGCGGCGTGCCAGCAGCGCTTGAGCAACTTTGCGATACGCCCAATGTAATCCTGCGCCTCGTCACGATTCGCCGACCACACCAAAATGTTAACCAGGCGCACAAACGGCGGATACAGCGCTTCGCGACGCTGGTCCAAGTCGTAGTCGGTAAAGATCGAGCGATCATGCTCGGCAACGGCGCGAATGACCGGGTCCTCGGGCAGATAGGTCTGGATAATGACCTCGCCAGGGCGATCGCCGCGCCCGGCACGGCCGGCGACCTGCTCCAGCAAATCGTAAGCGCGCTCCCCCGCTCTAAAATCGGGTAGCTTTAATGCAAAGTCGGCATTAACCACGCCCACAAGGGTAACCTCGGGAAAGTCGAGGCCCTTGGCGATCATCTGGGTGCCCAGCAGCACCGCGCAATCGGCGGCATCGAACTGTTCAAGCAACTTCTTGTGCGCGTCCTTGCCACGCGTGGAATCGGCGTCCATGCGAATAATGGCGACATCCTCGGGCAGCATCCGGCGCAAGGCGTCCTCGATCTGCTGCGTGCCTAGGCCCATTTTTGCCAGGTAGCGACTGCCGCATTTGGGGCAACGGCTCGTGGGTGCCGGATAGGGCTGCACGCGCCAGGACGAACCGCAGGTATGGCACTGCAACGAATGCGTGCGCTCGTGATACGTGAGCGCGGTGGAACAGTGGTTGCAGGTGGGGACGCAGCCGCACTCGCGGCACATCAAAAACGGCGCAAAACCGCGGCGGTTGTGCAGCAGCACGGCCTTCTCGCGACGTTCGACCACGCGTTCCAAGCCTTCCATCAGCGGTATTGAGAACATGGAGCGGCTGCCGTGCGAGAACTCGCGGCGCAGGTCGGCAATGCGAACCTCGGGCAGCACGGCGTGTCCCGGGCGCTCGGGCATCTCGACGCGTGTCCAAGTGACACCGTTGAACGTGCCACGGCGGCAGCGGTCGAGGGCCTCGGCAGAAGGCGTAGCCGAGCCCAACACGAGCGGGCAGCGATAGCGACGCGCCATCTCGGCCGCCACCTCGCGCGCATGGTAGCGCGGGCTGGAACCCTGCTTGTAGCTGGTCTCGTGCTCCTCGTCGATGATGATGAGGCCCAGGTCGCTGAGCGGGCAAAAGAGCGCCGAGCGGGCGCCCACGACCACGCGTGCGGCACCGCTGGCGACCATATCCCACTGGTCTAGGCGCTCACCGGCCGAAAGGCGCGAATGGAACACAGCAACCGTCTCGCCAAAGCGCGAACGGAAGCGCCCGACGGTTTGGGCCGTCAGCGAGATCTCGGGCACAAGCACGCACGCTGAACGGCCGGCCTCGAGCACGCGCTCGATAGCGGAGAGGTAGACCTCGGTTTTACCGGATCCGGTGACGCCGTCGACAAGGACTACGTCGCCGTGCGCATCCAGGCGAGCGCGCTCAATCTGCGCGAGCGCCTGCTGCTGGCCGTTCGTAAGTGCGACCGGCGCTTTACCGCTTGCCGAGGACAGCGTAGTCTGCTCGCTGCAACCGCGCCAGGCACGGCGCTCCTCCACCACCACGACGCCGCGTTTTTCGAGCGCCTTGATGGTCGCCGACATGCTGTTGTAGAGCAGGTTGAGGTCACGCGTCGTGACCGGTCCGCACTGGAGCGCCTCGATGAGCTGACGCTGGCGAACTGCGGTCTTGGGCGGCGTATAGTCAAAGCCCTCGGGCGTAAGCATCACCCAGCGGTTTTGGATAGGCTTGACGGCGGGACGCTCGACCGTCCACGCCCCGTCATCGCCCTTTACGACACGCGGGCTGCCACCCGGAGGCAAAAACAGGCGCAGGCACTCGGAAAGGGTCGCGACGTACTCGCGGCTCATCCAGCGCGCGATGCGAGCAGCCTCGGCGGTAAAGAGCGGTTTGCTGAGTATGGCTTCGACGGGCTTTATGCGCGCGGGATCGAGGGTGATGTTGCCTTGCAGGTCGCCCAGCTCAGACACAATATCGACGATATAGCCCGCGGCAGCACGGTTGCCAAAGTGGACCAGGACCGTAGACCCGATCCGGGCCTCGTTGGCAAGGGACTGTGGAATGCCGTAGGCAAACGGCTCGGACAGCGCACGGGTAGGAATGTCGAGGACCACGCTCGCATAGGCGACAATGGGCTCCGGCGCAGGCTCGGGCTTGGCCTGCTCGGCCGTGCGGGCATGCTTCACGGGAGCTTGCTTAGGTTCCGGCGAACCAAACAGCGAAAGTTGCTCGGCCATGGTCTCTGTACCTCCCATCCCATACGTCTTGAGAAACAAGAGCCCCACTCGTGGTGAGCGGGGCTCGGATACATGCGTTTACACGGCTGCTACAGCGCCATCGTGCGGGCGCGGTCGATGCGCGCCAGGCAGTCGTCGCGGCCGACGAGCGCCATGGTCTCGCCCAGTGGAGGGCTCACCATGTTGCCGCAGACGGCGACGCGCACGGCCTGGAACACCACGCGCTTCTTAAGGTCCATCTGCTCGGGCAGCGGCTCAAGCGCGGCGTCGATGTTCGCGGCGGTCCACTCGGTGACACCCTCGAGCGCGGCCTTGGCGACGTCCAGGATGGCACCCATGCCTTCCTTGGCTAGGCCCTTGTTAACGGACTTCTCGTCATACTCGAGCGTCTCGGCCGTGGCAAAGATGGGAGCGGCGACGGTCACGGCGTCGGTCGGCATCTTAGTGCGCGGCTTGACGATAGCGGCAAGCGCGTCGATCCAGTCCTCGCCGTACTCGACGTTGCCCTCGATGAGACCCGCCTCGTGCAGCTCGGGGACCATGATCTCGTCGGCAAACTGAGCATCGGACATACCGTTGATGTACTCAGCGTTGACCCAGTCGAGCTTCTTAGGATCGAAGGTCGCTGGGTTCTTGGAGATGCGATCGAGCGAGAACTTGCTGGCCAGAACATCGCGCGGGATGATCGTGGTCTCGCCGTCGAGCGACCAGCCGAGCAGCGCCAGATAGTTGACAAAGGCGTCGGACAGGTAGCCGGCGTCGCGGTACTCCTCCACCGAGGTGGCGCCGTGGCGCTTGGAGAGCTTTTTGCCGTCGGCGCCCAGGATCATGGAGATGTGAGCGAACGTGGGCACGGGAGCGCCGAGGGCCTCGTAGACCATGACCTGGCGCGGGGTGTTGGACAGATGGTCGTCGCCGCGGATGACGTGGGTGATCTTCATCATGGCGTCGTCGACGACGGTCGCGAAGTTGTACGTGGGCGTGCCATCGGAGCGGAAGATGACAAAGTCGTCGAGCTCCTTGGCGTCGAAGGTCACCTCGCCGTGGACGGCGTCGTGGATGACAACGTCGCCGCGGTCCTCGGGCACCTTGATGCGCAGGACGTAGGACTCGCCGGCCTCGATGCGACGGCGGGCCTCCTCGGGATCAAGATCGCGGCAACGGCGCTGATAGCCCTGGAAGGGGTCCTTGCGCTCCTGCGCGGCCTTGCGGTCGGCGTCGAGCTGCTCCTTGGTGCAGAAGCAGGGATAGGCCTTGCCCTCGTCCCAAAGCTTCTGGGCGGCCTGCTTGTACAGGTCCAAGCGCTCGGTCTGGGCGTAGGGGCCAAAATCGCCGCCCACCTCGGGACCCTCGTCCCAGTCCAGGCCCAGCCAACGCATGGCGCGCAGGATGATCTGCGTGTTCTCGTCGGTGGAGCGGGTGGGGTCGGTGTCGTCGATGCGCAGGATGAACGTGCCGCCGTTAGCACGGGCGAAAGCCCAGTTATAGATAGCGGTGCGGGCGCCGCCAATGTGCAGCTTGCCCGTCGGTGAGGGTGCAAAGCGGACGCGAACGTCTGATGCCATGGATATCTCCTCGATTGCAGGATGGATGTCTAACCGCATCAGTATAAAGCATCAGAGCAACCTCCGCACAAAGGGCATCGACCCACTCATTGGGGATACTCATTGGGGATAGTCTTAAATGACCATTCTTTGGGCAACCTGTCGGCACTTAGGTAAGGCTGGTCATTTAAGACTGTCCCCAATGAGTAGGTGCGGAAAGGGTGTGAATGTTTGATTTACGCGCTATGATGTGCCTTTGCATAGAGAGCCCGGCGGAATGGTAACGGTCGCCGGGACACGTTTTTTGAAAGGACAATCATGTCAGAAGAACTTCGTTCCATCCCGCCCCAACACGGGTCCTTTGTTTTTACGTCGGAGTCGGTGACCGAAGGTCATCCCGATAAGATCGCTGACCAGATCAGCGACGCCGTCCTCGACGCAATCCTCGCCAAAGAAATAGAGCTACAGGAGCAGGGCTACATCGCCCCCAACGGCGTGCCTGCCAACGTGGAGAACGTCCGCTGCGCTTGCGAGACCCTCGTGACCACCGGCACCGTCATCGTCGCCGGCGAAATTCGCACCCAGGCCTATGTCGACGTACAGGAAATCGCCCGCGGCGTTATCCGCCGCATTGGCTACAACCGTGCCAAGTTCGGTTTTGACTGCGATACCTGCGGCGTTATGAGCCTCATCCACGAGCAGTCGCCCGATATCGCCCAGGGCGTTGACGAGTCCTTCGAGACCCAGACCGGCGCTACCACCGACCCGATCGACCTGATCGGTGCCGGCGACCAGGGCATGATGTTCGGTTATGCCTCCAACGAGACCAAGACCCTCATGCCCATGCCACACTACCTGGCAAGCCGCCTGGCCGAGCGCCTGGCCGCCGTGCGTCACGACGGTACCCTCGCCTATCTGCGTCCCGACGGCAAGACCCAGGTCACCGTGCGCTACGAGGAAGGCAAGCCCGTCGAGGTCACGACCATCGTCATCTCCACGCAGCACGCCGCCGAGATCGAGGACATGGGCAAGATCAAGGCCGACCTCATCGAGCACGTCATCACCCCGGTCATGGCCGCCGAGAACATGCCGTGGGACAACGCGGACATCTACGTGAACCCCACCGGTCGCTTTGTCGTGGGCGGCCCCATGGGCGACACGGGCCTCACCGGCCGCAAGATCATCGTCGACACCTACGGCGGCTACGGCCGTCACGGCGGCGGTGCCTTTAGCGGAAAGGACTGCACCAAGGTTGACCGCTCCGCCGCGTATGCCGCGCGCTGGGTCGCCAAGAACGTGGTCGCCGCCGGTCTGGCCGACCGCTGCGAGGTCGAGCTTGCCTACGCCATCGGCGTTTCCAAGCCCCTCTCAATCATGGTCGACACCTTCGGAACCGCCAAGGTTGCCGAGGACACGATCGTTGAGGCCGTAGAGAAGACCTTCGACCTGCGCCCGGGTGCAATCATCCGCGACCTAGACCTGCGTCGCCCCATCTACGAAAAGACGGCAGCCTACGGTCACTTCGGCCGCGAAGACCCCGACTTCACCTGGGAGAAAACCGACCGAGTCGAAGAACTCAAAGCAGCCTGCGGCCTGTAAGCTAACTCGAAAAGCTACAGCCAAATAACAACGCACCAAAAGAAGTACCGGCCCCAACCGGTACTTCTTTTTTATTTAAAGGTGGTGAAGATGAGCCTACCTGGGACATGGAATAGGTCACCAGCCAATGAATTTTGGAGCACACGCACCTCTACCATGTATCCTTAGTCCCGAGGGCGGGGCATAAGGTCGATCGCGAGTTCCGCACGAGCCGGAGAGCACTTAATGTGCTCTCCGT
>CABQJU010000030.1:0-26582 GCA_902464575.1 uncultured Collinsella sp. | reverse complement strand
GCCGTTGCCGCGCCCCGCAGTGCCCGCTTCCCCCGAGAACAATTATCAGTGCAGGTAGACATAGACAGCCAACCCGCCCTTTTGAGCCAGATGCCCGCAGCCACCACAGAAAGAGCAGAGTAGCACAGTCGCAAACGTCGACGAATGAACACTTGTACGTCGACAAACGAACAGGCGCCCCGCGAAGAGTGTCCCCAACGACTAGACAAAAAAAATGACTAGTCGTTGGGGACGTTCTTAAATGACTACTTTACAGCTCCAACGCCTCGGCGACTTCGGCTGCGCAGGCCAGGGCATCGGCCATGGCATTCACAACGAGCGAGCTGCCGTTGCGGGCATCACCCGCCACATACACCGGCGCGGCATCCGCGGCGACACCCTCCGTGCGAGCCGCGAGGTGCGAGCCCTCGGCAGCCATCACCGGCAGCGGACGACCAGCGGTAGCAACAGGCACGCTCACCGCATCGAACACGCCATGCTCGGGACCCGTAAAGCCGCATGCGATGAGCACCAGCTGCGCCGGCACCTCGTGCTCGGAGCCCGCGATGCGCTCCGGCTTCCCCGCCGACCAGTCCAGGTCGACCACGCGCAGACCAGCAGCCGCGCCCTTCTTGTCCAGCAGCACCTCGAGCGTATCCACGCCCCAGGCACGCATCTCGCCACCCATGGCAACGATGGCCTCCTGCTGGCCGTAGTCGGTCTTCTTCACGTTGGGCCACTGCGGCCAGGGGTTGCTCGCCGCGCGCTTATCGGGCGCCGCCGGCAAGAACTCAAACTGGCGCACGCTGCGCGCACCCTGGCGCACCGCGGTACCCACGCAGTCGTTGCCGGTATCACCGCCGCCAATGACCACGACATCCAAACCACGCGCGTCAATGGCAGGCTCGCCGCCGTCGAGCACCGAGACGGTCGAGGCCGTCAGATAGTCCACAGCGTACACCACGCCCGGAGCGTCAATGTTCGCAGCCGAAAGGCCACGCGGAGCACGGGCGCCGGCAGCCACCACGACGGCATCAAAGTCGTCGAGCTTGGCGGCAACCTTGGGATCGCTTACGTCGGCGTTCAGCTCAAAGACAATGCCCAGCTCACGCATGAGTGCCACGCGGCGCTCGACCACGGACTTCTCGAGCTTCATGTTGGGGATGCCGTACATGAGCAGGCCGCCCGGACGGTCGTCGCGCTCAAACACCGTCACGCGGGCGCCGCGGCGGGCGAGCTCCCACGCGGCTACCAGGCCAGCAGGGCCGGAGCCCACCACGGCAACCGTGGGCGCGCCCTCCCCCGCTGGCTCAAAGCGGCGCGGGCCGCCGTTGGCCCACTCGTGGTCGCTGATCGCACGCTCGTTGTCGTGAATCGTCGTGGGCTGGCCGTCGACCGAGCCCAAGTTGCACGCGGCCTCGCACAGCGCCGGGCACACGCGGCTCGTGAACTCGGGCATGGGTGAGGTGAGCGACAGACGCTCGGCCGCCTCGTCCCAGCGGCCGCGATACACCAGCTCATTCCACTCGGGAATCAGGTTGTGCAGCGGGCAGCCGCTCGGACGCGCCTTGCCAAAGCTCGCGCCCATCTGGCAAAACGCCACGCCGCACATCATGCAGCGGCTCGCCTGAGCACGTCGTGCGTCATCGTCGAGCTCCACGTACAGCGGATCGAAATCGCGGCTGCGCTCCTCCACAGGGCGAAGCTCGTGGGCCACGCGATCGATATCAAGAAAAGCACCGGGCTTACCCATGGCACTTACGCCTCCTTCTTGGTCGAAGCAACAGAGCTGGCAGCGGCGGTCGCAGCACCAGCCACAGCGCCACCCGCAACATCAAAGCGATCAACATCAGCAGCGTCGGCGCGACCGGTCACGATGTCAAACGCCAGCCCCTCGGCCTGCGCATGCGTCTTGCCCGCGCCCTCGGCGGCGGCGACAATCGCCAGCACGCGCTCGTACTCGGTCGGGATGACCTTCACAAAATGCTTGCTCATCGAGTCAAAGCTGTAGAGCAGCTTAATGCCGCGCGGGCTCTGCGTCGCGTCCACGTGCTCCTGGATAAGCTTGCGGATCTGCGCCAGCTCGTCGGCCGTCGGAGCCTTGAGCTCAACGCTCTCGTGGTTCACACGGGCATCGAGCGTGCCGTACTGGTCATAGACATAGGCCACACCGCCTGTCATGCCGGCGGCGAAGTTCTGCCCGACCTCGCCCAAAATGAGCGCCAGGCCGCCCGTCATGTACTCGCAGCCATGGTTGCCGCAGCCCTCGACCACCACGGTGGCGCCGGAGTTGCGAACGCCAAAGCGCTGGCCGGCCAGGCCGTTAATGAAGCCACGGCCGCTCGTGGCGCCAAAGAACGCCACGTTGCCCACGATGATGTTCTCGTCGAACTTGTAGGTCGCACGCGGGTTGGGGCGCACGGAGACCTCGCCGCCCGAAAGGCCCTTGCCAAAGTAGTCGTTGGCGTCGCCGCACACGTTGAGCGTCACACCGCGCGGCAGGAACGCGCCAAAGCTCTGACCGGCCGAGCCATCGCAATCGATGGTGATGGAACCGGCGGGCAGGCCCTCGGGATGCGCCTTGGTCACCGCGTTGCCCAGGATGGTGCCCACGCAGCGGTTGACGTTGGCGATATCGGCGCGGAAGCGAATCGGGCGCAGGTGCGCACGGGCATCGGCCGTATAGGGCACAAACAGCGTGGAGTCGAGCGTCTTGTCGAGCTCGCTGTCCGCAGCCATCTGGGGCAGGAAGTGACGGCCGTCGGCGCCCGGGATGTGGGCACCAAACTCACAGGTCGCGCTTGCCAGCACGGGCGACAGATCGAGCAGGTTGGCCTTGCGGTTGCCCGGGACCTCGATCTGGCGCAGGCACTCGGGATGGCCGACCATCTCGTCGACGGTGCGGAAGCCCAGGCTCGCCATGACCTCGCGCAGCTGCTCGGCCACAAAGAGCATAAAGTGCTCGACGTGCTCGGACTTGCCGCGGAAGCCGCGACGCAGGCGGCAGTTCTGCGTGGCGATGCCGGCCGGGCAGGTGTCCTGCTGACAGTCGCGCTGCATGAGGCAGCCCATGGAGATGAGCGGCATGGTCGCAAAGCCAAACTCCTCGGCACCCAGCAGGCAGGCGACGGCGACGTCGGTACCGTCCATGAGCTTGCCGTCGGCCTCGAGCACCACGCGCGAGCGCAGGCCGTTTTGCAGCAGCGTCTGCTGGGCCTCGGCAAGACCGAGCTCCAACGGCAGACCGGCGTGCCAGATGGAATCGCGCGCAGCGGCGCCGGAACCGCCGTTGTGGCCGCTGATCAAGATCTTGTCGGCAGCACCCTTGGCCACACCGGTGGCGATGGTGCCGACGCCGGCCTCGCTGACCAGCTTGACCGACACGCGCGCGCCGGGGTTGGCGTTCTTAAGGTCAAAGATCAGCTCGGCCAGGTCCTCGATGGAGTAGATGTCGTGGTGCGGCGGAGGCGAGATCAGGCCGATGCCGGGCGTGGACTGACGGACCTCGGCGATCCAGGGGTAGACCTTCTTGCCGGGCAGGTGACCACCCTCGCCGGGCTTGGCGCCCTGGGCCATCTTGATCTGGATCTCGAAGGCGCTGCACAGGTAACGACTCGTCACGCCAAAGCGCGCGCTTGCCACCTGCTTGATCGCGGAGTTCTTGGAGTCGCCGTTGGCCAGCGGGGTCTCGCGGCGAGGGTCCTCGCCGCCCTCGCCGGAGTTGGAGCGGCCGTGCAGGCGATTCATGGCGATGGCCATGCACTCGTGCGCCTCTTTGCTGATGGAGCCGTACGACATGGCTCCGGTGTTAAAGCGGCGGACGATGTTGAGCGCGGGCTCGACCTCGTCGATCGACACCGGGGTGCGGCCGCTGTCGTCAAAGTCCAGCAGGTCGCGCAGGCGCACGGCGCGGCCGGTGCGGTGCAGGCGGGCGCTGTACTCCTTAAAGGTGTCGTAGCTGTCCTCGCGGCAGGCGGTCTGCAGCAGGTAGACGGTCTGCGGGTCGATAAGGTGATCCTCGCCGCCGAGCGGACGCCACTTGGTCAGACCCAGCGTAGGCAGCTGCTCAGGCGCGGGGCTCTTAAGGATGGCGAGCGCGGCGTCGTAGCGCTCGTTCTGCTCGCGCTCGACGTCCTCGACACCCATGCCGCCCACGCGGCTCACCGTGCCGGCAAAGTACTCGTTGACGAACTCGGTGGTAAAGCCCACGGCCTCGAAGATCTGCGCGGAGTGGTAGCTCTGCACCGTAGAGATGCCCATCTTGGACATGATGGAGACGATGCCTGCGGTCGCTGCCTTGTTGTAGTTGTCGATGCCCTGCTCGGCCGTCACGTCCAGGTCGCCGTGTGCCGCCAGATCGCGGATGCACGCATGCGCGTTGTACGGATAGATGCCGCTCGCGGAGTAGCCCACCAGCGCCGCGAAGTCGTGCGGGGACACGGCGTCGCCGCACTCCACCACGATGTCGGCAAAGGTGCGCACGCCGGCGCGGATCAGGTGGTTATGGACGCAGCCCACGGCGAGCAGCGACGGCACGGGCACTTCGCCCGCGGCAGCGCGGTCGCTCAGCACCACGATGTTCACGCCATCGCGGACCGCGGCCTCAACGTCCTCGGCAAGCTGCTTGAGCGCGGCCTGCAGCGCGCCCTCGCCCGCATCGCGGCGGTACACGGCACGGAAGCGACGAGTCTTAAAGCCCACGCGGTCGATGGCGCAGATGCGGTCGAACTCTTCCTCGTTGAGCAGCGGGCGCTCCAGGCGCACCAGCTGGCAGGCCGTACGGGAGTCCTCGAGCAGGTTGCCGTGGTTGCCCAGGTAGAGCGTGGTCGAAGTCACCATATGCTCGCGCAGGGCGTCGATCGGCGGGTTCGTGACCTGGGCGAACAACTGATAGAAGTAGTCAAAGAACGAGCGCGTCTTCTTGGACAGGCAGGCCAGCGGCGCATCGATGCCCATCGAAGCGAGCGGGGCCTTGCCCTGCTGGGCCATGGGGCGCACGACCTCATCGACATCGTCCCAGTGATAGCCGAGCTTGGCCATGCGCACGGCGGCGGGCACCTCGGCGTCCTCGGCCGGCGTTACCGCGGCGGGCTTGTCGAGCGCGTCGACGGTCAGCGTCTCCTCGGCGATCCAATCGCGATAGGGCTTTTCCTTGGCGTAACGGGCGCGCAGCTCGTCGTTGTAGATCACGCGGCCGCGGGCAAAGTCGACCTCGAGCATCTGGCCCGGTCCCAGGCAGCCGCTCGTCAGGATGTTCTCGGGACGCACCTCGATGGTGCCCACCTCGCTCGCCAGCATAAAGCGGCCGTCACGCGTCACGTAGTAGCGAGCCGGGCGCAGACCGTTACGGTCGAGGGTGGCACCCAGGGTGCGGCCGTCGGTAAAGGCAATGGCGGCAGGACCGTCCCACGGCTCCATGAGCATGGACTGGTAGGCGTCGTAGGCGCGGCGCTCCTCGCTCAGGCTGTCGTTGTGGTCCCACGGCTCGGGCAGCAGCATGGATGCGGCGCGCGTGAGCGGACGACCGTTCATGACCAGGAACTCGAGCACGTTGTCCAGAATCGCGGAATCGGAGCCCTCACGGTTGATGATGGGCATCACGCGCTCAAGATCGTGCTGCAGCACGGGGCTGTACAGGTTGGGTTCGCGGGCACGGATCCAGTTGACGTTGCCCTTGAGGGTGTTGATCTCGCCGTTGTGGATGATAAAGCGGTTGGGGTGTGCGCGCTCCCAGCTGGGCGTGGTGTTGGTGGAGTAGCGCGAGTGAACGAGCGCCACGGCCGTCTTGACGGCGGCGTCGTTGAGGTCGATGAAGAAGCGGCGCATCTGCGTGGCGACGAGCATGCCCTTGTACACGATGGTGCGCGAACTCATGGAACAGACGTAGAAAATCTTGTCGCGCAAGGCGAACTCAGCGTCGGCCTTCTTCTCGATGGTGCGGCGGCACACGTACAGGCGGCGCTCGAAGGCATCGCCGGCGGGCGTGTCGTCCGGACGGCCCAGGAAGGCCTGCAGGATAGTGGGCATGCAGGCGCGGGCCGTCTCGCCCAGGTCGTGCGGGTCGACGGGCACCTCGCGCCAAAAGAGCAGCGGCACGCCGGCCTCGGCGCAGCCCTCCTCAAACACGCGACGGGCGTCCTCTACTCCCTTGTCGTCCTGCGGGAAGAACAGCATGGCCACGCCATAGTCGCCCTCTGCCGGCAGAATCTGACCGCACTTTTGAGCCTCTTTACGGAAAAAGTGATGCGGAACCTGGAACAGGATGCCAGCGCCGTCGCCGGTGTTCTTCTCGAGTCCCGTACCACCGCGGTGCTCCAAGTTAACCAGAATGGACAGTGCATCGTCCAGAATCTGGTGATGGCGCTCACCGTTGATATCGGCAAGCGCGCCGATGCCACATGCATCGTGGTCGAATTCGGGGCGATAAAGGCCCTGCTGCTGAGCGGAATCTGCCTGCATCGCGATCCTCCCCTAGGTGTTAGACAGTCAGTTGACTAGGCATACTAGAAGCATCACCGGTCCGTTGTGTTTCCCGCCCGTTTCGAAACAATCGCGTAACGCACGCCCTACGAGTGGACACCGCCGACCTCAAGGGCGACAACATAGGCCCCAAGTTCGGCCTGCAAACTCACCTCTTCAAACATCTCAATCTGTAACAGTAAGACCCAATTTCCATCCCTAGTTGTTACAGATCAAGACATTTCGGCAATCCCCTTTCACCAGCCTATCCAAATACAACAATTTTGTTAGTCTTGGTTAACTTTTTAGCCTAAAACAGGTATCCTTTGCGGCGTCAAACAAACGACACGCAGGAGCGCACCATGCTCAACCATCTCAAACATCATTTTGGCTCCCGACGCACCGGTGGTCACGGAGGCCTAGACATTGCGCGGCATATCGGCCCCGGGCTGCTCGTGACCGTCGGCTTTATCGACCCGGGCAACTGGGCCTCCAATATGGCCGCGGGCTCGCAGTTTGGCTACGCGCTGCTGTGGATCGTCACGCTGTCCACGATTATGCTCATCGTGCTGCAGCACAACGCGGCGCACCTGGGTATCGCCACGGGCGCCTGCCTTGCCGAGGCCACGACACGTTACCTCCCCCGCTTCGTCGGGCGCACGGTGCTCGCCAGTGCCTATCTCGCGACCATCGCCACCGCCATGGCCGAGGTCCTGGGCGGCGCGATTGCCCTTCAAATGCTCTTTGGGCTGCCCGTGCGTGCGGGCTGCGTCATCGTGGCGGCAGTATCGATGGCGATGCTCATGACGAACTCCTACAAGCATGCCGAACGCTGGATCATCGCCTTCGTAGGCGTGGTAGGACTCTCGTTTTTGGCCGAGCTTGCACTAGTCAAGGTCGACTGGCCGCAAGCCGCCGCAAGCTGGATCACGCCCAGTATGCCCACTGGCTCTGCCGCGATTATCGTGAGTGTCCTGGGTGCGGTCGTTATGCCACACAACCTTTTTCTGCACTCCGAGGTCATCCAATCTATGCACTTCGAAGGCCAAGGCGAGCAGGTTATCGAAGAACGTCTGCGCTACGAGCTCTTCGACACGCTCTTTTCGATGGGCGTGGGCTGGGCAATCAACTCGGCCATGGTCATCCTGGCCGCAACGACCTTCTTTGCGCACGGCATTATCGTAGACGACCTCGCCGTCGCAGCGGCCACGCTCTCCCCCATCTTGGGCCCGGCAAGCTCAACTATCTTTGCGGTAGCGCTGCTGTTCGCGGGACTATCGAGCAGCGTGACGGCGGGCATGGCGGCGGGCACCATCACCGCGGGCATGTTCGACGAGGAATACGACATCCACGACCGACACTCATCGATTGGGGTGGCGGCCTGTTTCGTCGGCGCAGTGACGGCGTGCCTAGTCGTCCCAAATCCTTTTGAAGGTCTCATCTGGAGTCAGGCACTGCTGTCGCTTCAGCTGCCGATTACGGTCTTTGTGCTCATACGGCTCACCAGCTCACGCCGCGTCATGGGCAAATACGCCAACTCGCGTCCACTCAACGCGCTGCTTGTAGGGATCGGTGCCATCGTGACGATTCTCGATGTCGTGTTGTTGACAGGGATGTAATGGGGCGGGGCACCTACCCAGGCAAACGTCTCGATCTGTAACATCTAGACCCGCTTTTGATGTCTAGATGTTACAGATCGAGATCATTCCGAGGGACAGCTCCGTTTGTCTCAATCTGTAACAAGTGGACCCAATTTCCACCGTTAGACGTTACAGATTAAGACAAAAGGTCGGCCGGACTCACAACAGACAGGATCGGCCAACAGCAACCGTGATCCCTTGGGGACGGAGGAAAAGGGTCCCGGCCGGGATATCCGACCGGGACCCTTGGACAGAGCTATGTGTTGCCGTGAGCCGCGTGCCGACGAGCTACTCCTCGACGAGCTCAAACTGATCGGGACCGACGCCGCACACCGGGCACACGTAATCCTCGGGCAGCTCGGGCGTGTCGACCTCAACCTCGTAACCACAAACGATGCACACGAACTTATACGTCTTCTTCTCCTCAGTCATGATGTTCTCCTCTCGAACGCGACTGGTGATGTACTTCATCTATTAGTATAGATTCTCAATAATATAATGCAAGTTTTTTTAAAACATTTCTAGCCTTGATACGAGGACGCCTTCGGAGGCGTCTTGCCCTTCAGGACCTTATGGTAGTAATCGTAGGTGAGCGGCGTCTCGTCGCTCAGGCGCTCGGCATCCTCGACCTCGCCGATAAACAGTAGATGCGTGCCCACATCCACAGTGTCGATCAAACGGCAGCTAAACAGGGCCGCCGCGTGCTCGGGCACATAGGGCATGCCCAGAGCCGTCTCGCGGGTCTCGTATTTGGCAAACTTGTCATAATCGCTGCTGGTGCGGAACCCAAAGTTACCGATGTAGAGCATGTCGGCGGTCTGATCGATCACGGTCAGCGCGAACGCTTTGGCCGAAGCGATGACGCCCGAGGTGACGTTGTTCTTGTTCACGGCAATCGAGATGCGCGGCGGGGCGGATGTCACCTGCACCGCCGTGTTGATGACGCAGCCGGCGCGCAGCCCGTCTGCAGCGGAGCTCACCACGTACAGGCCGCTCGGCATGGTAAAGAACGCAGTTTTGTCCATAACGATCACTCCCCTAACTCGGGTTGGAACCTCATGGATGTATGTACCCACAAAAAAGGCAGCGCCCAAAACGGACGCCGCCTTTGAAACATATGTGTCAGAACAGTAAGAAAGATAAGACACCCGCAGTTGCGGTGAAATAGGGACTGAATAGCCCCTCAAACAGGCAAAACAGTCCGTATTCCACCGCAACTTATGAAGGACGGTCAGCGGTTGCGTTCCTTGAGGGCACGGTCGATCTCGCGTTGGACATCACGCTTGGCCATGTCCTCGCGCTTGTCGTAGAGCTTCTTGCCGCGACCCAGGCCCAGCAGCAGTTTTACGCGACCGTCGGTATTAAAGTAGAGCTCCAACGGAACCAGCGCATAACCACGGTTGCGAAGTTTGCCGTCAAGAAAGTCGATCTCCTTGCGGTGCAGCAGCAGACGGCGCCGACGATCGGGATCGCGATTCCACACGCCACCATGGCTATAAGGGTGGATATGCAGGCCGACGAGCCAGCACTCCCCGCCACGAATCAGTGCAAAGGTATCGGTAATCTGGCACGCGCGCTCGCGAATCGACTTGACCTCGGTACCGCTCAGCTCAATACCGCACTCAAACGTCTCATCGATAAAGTACTCGTGATGTGCCGAGCGATTCTTGGAAATGAGCTTGCGCTCGCGCTTACTGGGCATCGCCGGCCTCCTTGGCGCCATCGGCGTTTGAGCCCGCAGCCTCGCGCTTTGCCCTGCGCTCGGCATTGAGCTCGGCATCGCTCTCGCGCACCAGCTTGATAATCGCCGCGCATGCCTTCTCGCCCACCAGGTCGCGGGCACGGACCGTCAGACGCGTAGCCTCCTGCTTGTCGCCGTCGCTTGCAGCATCGGTCGCGCACATGATCAGGCAGATGGCGATCTCGGCCGAAGGCGAGGTCGGCACGCCCTGCAGGGCGAGCTCACCCATCACATGGTCGTCACTCTCGTCCGCGGCATCCGGATAGGTGGTATGGATCTTGTTGAGCAGGCGCGTCGTATGCGCATCATTGGGCGCCAGGCGCAGCGCCAGACGTGCGCAGCCCACGGCAGCCGAAATGTTCTCGGTCTCGGGCTCCAAGAAGTACTGACCCAAGTTGGTGTAGGCGCGTGCGGCGCACTTACCGTCGCTCGCGCGCTCCAGCACCGAGAACGAGAGCGATGCCCACTCCTGCTTGTCCTCGAGCGCGCGGAACAGCTCGGCCAAGTCCAAGCGATAGTTGCAGTTCATGGGATCCCAACGCACGGCCTGCATCAGGGCATTCCGAGCACTCACATAATCCTGCTGGCGAATGTAGGCAAACGCCATGTCGGAGTACAGGCGGTCAAAGGGAACCTCGACCTGCACCAGCTCGCGCGGATCCTTCTCCACGCGGCGATAGGCCAGGCGCTCAAACTTGCTGTCGAAGCTAAAGTACTGGCGCTTCTCCTCCGTCTTGCACTCAGCGTCGATATACTCCTCGGCGAGCTCCACCAGACGCTCAAGCAGCGGCGTCGCCGTAGCCAGGTCGCCCTGCGCCAGATAGTTCTCGGCATACGTGATGTCTTCCAAGCTGATAGGCAGGTCCATGACAACTCCTCGGTCCGGGCGGCAGACTCAACGCGCGCCTTAAATATCGGTCAATACACAAAACCCGGGTCTCTTACGAGGCCCGGGCGTTCAATTTTGGTAGCCCGTACCAGATTCGAACTGGTGATCTCCGCCTTGAGAGGGCGGCGTCCTAAACCGCTAGACGAACGGGCCATATGTAGCAAATGCAATGGCTGGGATGGAGGGAGTCGAACCCCCATTGACGGAACCAGAATCCGCTGTCCTGCCATTAGACGACATCCCAATGACTGCATCGCTGCGCTCGGCTGTGCCTTTGCGCAAGAAAGAAATATACGTGAAGTCCGGCCGTGACGCAAGCCCCAATTTTGACTTTTTTGAAATTCAGTCAAATACGGCCAACACGTGAAGGACCTGTGAAGTCGACCGCTGCACACGAAGGGCAAAACGCCGCGAGCGGTAGCCGTCAACCGTTGGCAGATTCTACCGCGAAAACGATAGCACCAGGCAACACAATCGAAGTATCAATGATCACGTAGATATCGAGGCGCCATGGACGAAGAGCTTGATTACCTATGGGAGACCCTGGGCCTCGAGATCACTGCTGACCTTTGGCCCGAACGGGACAAAATCCATCCCACTCTGCGCCCCGCCATCACGGTGATGCAGGCAAAATACCGCCGTGCATCCTTTTTGATCATGCGGATGTCATGGCACGCGGGACTCCCCGACCTTAAGCGAATCCAGGCAAGCCTCGTCGAGCTGTCCGGTATGCCGACTGTCATATCCGAGGCGCACCTGGAGCTGCGCCAACGCGAGCGACTGCAACAGCAGCGGATTCCCTTTATCTGCCCCGGTGTTCAGGCATATCTGCCCTTTATGGACGAGGAGTACTGGAGCGGCAAGCCCAACAAGCACGTAAAGGTCTACGATCCGCACGAATGGGCACAGCTCAAGGATTGAGCCGAGCGAGCCCTCCGATGGAAAACACGTCCCACCCCGAGCGCTCAAAACGGGTCGCACTTTCCGCAGCCGCTACAGCAGCGCCTCGGTCCAAGCTGCTTCCCTAAAGCCGGGAATCGCAAAGTCGTCGCCCACCAACAGCGGACGCTTGACCAGCATGCCGTCGGTCGCCAGCAGCTCGTAGCACTCCCGATCCGCCATGCCCGCATCTAGACGCGCCTTCAGGCCCAGCTCTCGATATTTCATGCCCGACGAATTAAAGAAGCGCCGCACCGGCAGTCCCGAACGAGCAATCCAGGTCGCAAGCTCATCAGCCGTGGGATTGTCCAAAACGATATCGCGGTCGATATACTCTACCCCGTGTTCGTCCAGCCATGCCTTGGCCTTCTTACAGGTCGAGCACTTGGGATATTCAACAAACAATACCGCCATGGGATTTCCTTTCTTAGAGAAAACAGGTGTCTGGAAAACTGCACATCGACGACCACTCGCGATTGCAGCCGTTATTGTAGTCAATGTCGAAGCATAGGCAGTCGCGATGTCTCGTCTTAAGGCTAGCGCCTCGCATGGGCGCCGATCGGCCGAGTCGCATGGCGCACCAACGCCGCTGCCAGCAATACCAACAGCATGGCGGTGACATAGCCCGCAGCATCGAATCCTAAATCGATAACGTCGAAATGCCTGCCGGGAACAAAGATCTTATGTACCTGATCGCCAACGGAGCAGGCGGCGCAAAAGAGCAATACGGGCACGCAACGGGAGCATACGCTCCACGGACGTCTGGAAAAGCAAACCACGACCACCGAGGCGAATAATCCGACGAAGAAAAACTCTACGGTATGGGCAACGCGACGGACGTTTGTGCCCACCCACATGCGAATGGAAGCAAGTCGGCCAGACCGGACATTCGAGGCAGCCGAATCGGTGCCCCCAGTCATTCCGTTCTCCGCCTGAGCTTCACCCGTGGCATCGACAGCCTGAACGCTCGCAGCCTGACCCTCCACCACGCGCGCGGTGGACTCGCTCAGCAACGACGTCTGCACTGCGTTTTGCTCCGTCAGCACCCAGATGCCCGCCAGCGTTGCGGCGAACAGAGCGATCGCGGTCCACCCGATTATTATCTTCATGTGCGCCAAAGGCCAACCTCCGTCTTTTTAAATATGAGCGAGTGTAGCCCCAAATGACATCGTCACCGTATCAAAATTTGAATCGCAACAGGAAGCGACAAAGCGACGCAAACCCCTACCCCGCCTCGCGCATCCAGCGATCGAACGTCCCCACGCACACGCCCAGGCACTTTGCTGCCTGGCTGCGGGTAATATCGCCCGCCTCATAGCTATCGCGCACCAGCTCAAACTGAGGAGGGCACGGCTTGCGAGGTCGACCGAAACGGACCCCTCGCGCCCGCGCCGCTGCAATTCCCTCCGCCTGGCGCCGATGGATATTCTCGCGCTCCACCTGCGCCACGTAGCTCAGCAGTTGCAGCACAATATCGGCAATCAGGGCGTTGGTCACATCCGGCGCGCCGCTGGCCCTGGCGCGCGTGTCAAGCAATGGCATGTCCAACACCACAATGGCAACCCCGAGCTCCTTGGTAATGCGTCGCCATTCCTCAAGAATCTCGGAGTAATTACGGCCAAGTCGGTCGATAGAAAGCACCACCAGCACGTCCCCGTCTCCCAGGACGTGTAGCAGCTCGCGATAATGCGGCCGATCGAAGTCCTTGCCGCTCGCATGGTCGGCATAAATATTCGCCGAGCCCACACCATAGGCGCCCAGCGCATCCAGCTGCCGATTAAGATTTTGATCGCGCGAACTCACCCGCGCATAACCGTACACCGTCGCCATCTCATCCCCGCTTTCTTGTAAACCTGCCAAAAAGGGACAGGTTTATTTTGGTAGGTTTTACCTCCCAAATAGCAGGCAAGCGGGCAGCCAGGCAGACGGTAAGGTGGCCACAATTCAAATGCGGAGGGCGGTCCCGAAAGGCCGCCCTCCGCTCCTCCACCATGAGTCGGGATTTGGCTAATGGATAAGCTTGAAGTCCAAGTGCCCACGCGTGGTATTGACACGTGAGACCTCGATAATCACGCGCTGCCCCAGCTCGTAACGGGTGCCTGTGTCGGCGCCCGTCAGAGTAAGCGCGTCCTCGTCGAACTCGAACCACTCGTTGCCCAGGCTCTTAATCGAAACCAAGCCTTCGACCTGCGTCAGGTCCAAGCGCACAAAGAGGCCCATGCTGCTAACCCACGAGACGGTTCCGGCATAGCGCTCGCCCAGGCGATCCTCATAGTACTGGGCAATCTTGATCTTTTGCGTCGCATGGCTGGCGGCATCTGCCGCGCGCTCGGCATCGCTACATGCGCGGCAGATCTGCGGCAGAATGCGCGGCAGCGACTCGCGCCCCTTGCCGATCAGCCACGGCGTACGGACCAAGGCGTCCTTGCCGCCGAGCTGCTCATAGGCCAACTGCAGTTTGAGCACGCGGTGCACCACCAGATCGGGGTAGCGACGGATGGGACTCGTAAAGTGACAGTAGCACGGCGCGGCGAGCGCAAAGTGGCCCTCGTTGCGCGGCTTGTACAGCGCGCGCTGCATGCTGCGCAGAAGCAGCGTGTTAACGAGCGGTGCGTTGGCCGAACCGGCGGCAGCATCAACTGCAGCCTGCAGCTCATCGGGGCTCCCCAGGGCAATACCGGCAGCACGGCGATCGTCGATGATGCCTAGCTGCGCCAACGCAACGGCAGCACCGTGCAGGCTATCGGGGCTCGGATCCTCATGCACGCGATAGCAGGCCTCGATATCACGGTCTGCCAGCCACTCTGCAACGCACTCGTTGGCGAGCAGCATGGCTTCCTCGATAAGCGACGTGGCACACGAACGCTCACGCGCCACAATCTGCACGGGCACTCCGTCCTCATCCAATAGAGCACGAATCTCGGCCGTGTCAAAATCGACCGAGCCGCGGGCGCGACGGATACGACGGCGAAGTTCGGCGAGTTCGTTGGCGGCGACAAGGAAATCGCAGAGGTCGACGTTGTAGCCGCGGGCGACCTCCTCGCACGCAAGACCGCGCTCAAGCGCTTCCTCGCGCGAGGTCTCGGCAGCCGCAACATCCTCGGCCGCACCCTCCAGCACCGAATACTCAACCGCGCCGGCACGCACCAGCAGCGCCTCGGCGCCGTCATAGTCCATACGCACACGCGAGCGAATCACGCTGGGGTACGGATCGTAATGCCGCACGCGACCCTGTGCATCGAGCTCAATGTCAACGGTAAACGCAAGACGGTCCTCGTCAGGGCGAAGCGAGCACAGGTCACAGGACAGGCGTTCGGGCAGCATGGGAAGCACGCGATCGGCCAGATACACCGATGTCGTACGATGGCGAGCCTCAAGATCGATATGCCCGTCCCAAGCCACATAGTGTGAAACGTCGGCGATATGCACACCCAGCTTGTAGCCACCCTCGGGCGTGCGCTCCAGCGAAATGGCGTCGTCAAAGTCGCGCGCGTCGACTGGGTCGATCGTGATGACAAAGCGGTCGCGCAGATCGCGGCGGAGCGGGTCCTTAAGCGCCGCGGACACATCGAGCGAAAGCCCCTCGGCCTCGTCCAGCGCGGCCTCGGGATAGCTATCGGTATAGCCGTAACGCGCCATCACATATTGAACGCCCAAATCGGGCGCGTCATCTCCGCCAATGCGGCGCTCGATCGTCACGGTACCCGATTCCAGGCGCGTCGGGTAGGTCAAAATGCGCGCGACAACAGCATCACCCGGGTGGACACCCAGACGATCCGCCGAGGTATCCTCGGGCAGAATGAAGAAGTCGGCCTTCAGACGCGAATCGAGCGGCTCGATCACACCGAGCGGACCGGCGGTCTGGTACGTGCCCACCACGCTTATGGCTGCACGCTCAACCACGCTTTCGATCACGGCGCGCCGCTCACCGTGCGGGCTGTTCTTAATGCTCACGGCAACGGTATCGCCATCCATGATCTCGCGCTTACCGCGGCCCATGACCTTGTAATCGCCGTTTTCGGTTACAACGTAGGCGCTATGCTCATGGAGCTGCACGCGCCCGGTCAGGCTCGGACGGCGTTCGCTGCGCACCGGCCCGCGCTGATTGCGAGCTCCACGCTTATGCTTGTTATTGCGCCCCATGGCGCCTCCTAACTATCGATTGCGAACTCCAAAGAGTCTACCCAAATGATTCGCTTTCCTGCCGTCCCCTAGGGATCAAAAAACGGGCCGCCCCATAAGAGACGACCCGTTGGAAGGGATGAATTCCAAGCATGCCTACACGCGCAGGTAGCGGCGCATGGCGATGGCAGAACCAAAGAGACCGATAATCACACCGACCAGAATCAGCGCAGCATAGGTCACCAGGTAGTACTGCATCGGCAGGGCAAACGACATCCAGCCGATGCTCTCCTGCAGACGCGGAATCATCAGATTGCGCAGCAGCTCCAGAACGCCGATGGAAAGCAGCGAGCCCAAAATGGCCTGCAGCACGCCCTCGGTGATAAACGGGCCACGAATGAAGCCGTTGCTGGCGCCGACCAGACGCATAATCGCAATCTCACGACGACGCGCCGTGATGGACAGGCGAATCGTGTTGTTGATGAAGATGAATGCGATAAAGGTCAGAAGACCAACGAGCACCACGGCGGCGATGCGGATGTAGTTGGTCACCTGGAACAGGCGGCTCACTTCCTCCTGGCCGTACAGCACGCTCGCGTTGACGTCGCCGTCATCCGCGATCTTCTGGAAATCGGCATCCTTCTTGAGCTTTTTGGCCGTGCTCTCGACCTTGGACGGATCGTCCATCTCAATAGCGAAGGAAGCCGGCAGCGGGTTCTGGCCATCGAGCGCGCTCATGGTGGCGTCGGCGTTGCCCGACATCTTGCTCGTATACTCGGCCAGCGCGTCGTCCTTGTCCTTATAGGTCACGGACTTGACGTTATTCCACGTCTTAAGCTCGGCCTCAAAAGCCTGAACATCGGCCTGATCGGCGTCATCGCTAATGAACGCGTTGATGACAACCTGATCCTCGACGGTGCCGATCACGGAGTTCAGCATCGCAGAGCCCATGATGAACAGGCCGATGATAAACAGCGAAAGGAAGATCGTGATGACGGCGCCGAGCGAGGTAGTCCAGTTACGGAAGAAGTGGCTGATTGCCTCTTTGAAGGAGTAGCCCACGTTAGTTGGTGCCATAGTTGCCGTAACCTCCCCTCTCCTGGTCGCGGATGACGTGGCCGCCCTCGAGGGCGATCACGCGACGGTGCATGCTATCGACCATCTCGCGGTCGTGCGTGGCGACGATCACGGTGGTGCCGGTGCGGTTAATACGCTCAAGCAGCTTCATGATGCCCAGCGAGATCGCCGGGTCGAGGTTGCCCGTGGGCTCGTCGCAGATCAGCAGCGGCGGACGGTTGACCATAGCACGGGCGACGGCAACGCGCTGCTGCTCGCCACCGGAAAGCTGGTCGGGCAGCGAGTCCATCTGATCGGCCAGACCGACCAGGCGCAGCACCTCGGGCACCTGGCTGCGAATGACGCCCTTGGGCTTGCCGATGCACTGCAGGGCAAACGCCACGTTTTCGTAGGCGGTCTTTTGCGGCAGAAGCTTAAAGTCCTGGAACACGGCGCCAATCTGGCGGCGCAGGAACGGAACCTTGCGGTTCTTGATCTTCATGAGGTCCTGACCGGCAACCAGGATGCGGCCGCTCGTCGGCTTGACGTCGCGGTTGAGCGTCGACAGCAGCGTGGTCTTACCCGAGCCGGAGTGACCGACCAGGAAGACGAACTCACCAGGATAGATCTCGATGTTGATGTCGTCGAGTGCAGGCTTGTTGGGCTGTGCCGGATAGATCTTGGTGACATGCTCCATAAGGATGACGGGCTCGACACCGGCCTGCTTGGCCATCTTCTTGCGGCTGGCCTGCGGATCGATGGGCGCAAACACCGACGTAAAATCGGGGTTGTTGAGCGCGTTATCGAGGCTTGCGACCTCGGCTGCCTGATCGCTCTCGACCACCGGGGCAGCAGGCTGCGTGGGGTCGGGAATAGCGGCAAAGAGACCGGACTGCGCAGGCTGAGGAGCCGGCGTCGCAGGGGCCAAGGGGTCGGGAATGCCGGCCATGGTAGGCTGCGGCGTGGCGGCACCAGCCTGAGGCTGCTCCACGCGAGCGGTCACGGCCTGAACGGGCTCAAAACCCGCCGTGCCGGAAAGCGCGACATCGCTGGTTGGATTGTAGGCAAAGGGATCGGATGCCGGCTGTGCCTGATCTGCCGGCTGAGCGGGGGCCTGAGCAACAGGCTGGCCCTCTGAATCCGGAGTGGCGAAACGACTGCCCTGGACGCCTGCCTGCGTCTTGGGGGCATCATCGCCCGCACCGGAGGTACGGAAGTGGTTACCCACTGGTGCTCCTTATCGTCGTGCGTTTAAACTACATGAGCGCTTTGTATTTTAGCAGCATTAGCTTTGCTGCACATAAGAAGCATGGCCGTGTTTGGATCCCTCCGGCCGGACACGGGGTCACTTTCCAAATCGTCCTCGGACATGTCGGAGCCCCCGCTGCGCACTACGTGCGGCGGGGGCTCCTCTGTCCTGCGGAAAGATTTGGAAAGTGACCCCGTGTCCGGCCTGCGGTAACTAAGGGGTCGCCGCGTTTTACTTGGTTGCAGCAGCGCTATGCTTGGGGGCTGAATTGCACTTGGCTGGGATGGGCCCTTATCCCAATAGAAATCCTGCTTGATACGACCTCTTTAGAAGTTGCGGTGAAATAGGGACTGATTGAGCCTTTAAGCTGGCAAAACAGTCCTTATTTCACCGCAACTGAAACAGGGGCGCTCTCCAAGAGAGCGCCCCTGCCGGGTTTCCATAGTACTGGCGAAACAGTTTTATAGTTCTGGCGAAGCAGTCCTTGAGATCCGCCTTGCCTTATGCCAAGAACTCCTTGGTGGTCGCCACGATGTTGGCGGCGTCCAGGCCGTACTTGTGCAGGAGCTCGGCACCCGGGCCGGACTCGCCGAAGGTGTCGTTGACACCGATCTTCTTGAGCGGCGTCGGGCACTGCTCGCACAGGACGTCGGCAACGGCGCTGCCCAGGCCACCGATCACGGAGTGCTCCTCGACGGTCACGACGTGGCCGGTCTTGGTGGCGCTCTTGACGATCAGGTCGGCGTCGATGGGCTTGATGGTGTGCATGTTGATGACCTCGGCATCGATGCCCTCGGCAGCAAGCTGCTCAGCAGCCTCGAGCGCCTCGCCGACCATCAGGCCGCAGGCGATGATGGTGACGTCGGTGCCCTCGCGCATGACGATGCCCTTGCCCACCTCGAACTTGTAGGTCTCGGGGTCGTTGATAACCGGCGAGGCCAGACGGGCGAAGCGCATGTACACGGGGCCGTCGCACTCGTAGGCGGCGCGCGTCACGGCACGGGCCTCGATGTCGTCGGCGGGAACGATCACGGTCATGCCGGGGATGACGCGCATGAGGGCGATATCCTCGCAGCACTGGTGCGTGGCGCCATCCTCGCCCACCGAGATACCGGCGTGCGTGGCACCGATCTTAACGTTAAGGTGCGGATAGCCGATGGAGTTGCGGACCTGCTCAAAGGCGCGGCCGGCGGCAAACATGGCAAAGCTGCTCGCGAAGGCGACGCGGCCGGTGGTTGCGATACCGGCGGCAACACCCATCAGGTTGCTCTCGGCGATGCCCACATCGAAGAAGCGGTCGGGGCAGGCGGCCTTAAACTTGCCGGTCTGCGTGGCGGCGGCCAGGTCGGCGTCGAGGACCACAAAGTCATCGTGCTCGTTGGCGAGCTCGACGAGGGCCTCGCCGTAGCTTACGCGCGTGGCGATTTTCTTGACGTCTGCCATCCTAGAGCTCCTCTCCGGCGGCCGTGAGCTCTGCCATGGCCTGCTCAAACTGTTCATCGTTGGGGGCCTTACCGTGCCAACCCACCTGGTTCTCCATAAAGGAGACGCCCTTGCCCTTCGTGGTCTCAGCGATAATGGCGGTCGGCTGACCCTTGGTGGCGCGGGCCTCGGCAAAGGCGGCGCGGATCTGGTCGAAGTCGTTGCCGTCGGCGAGCTCCACCACATGGAACTTGAAGGCGCGGAACTTGTCGGCGAGCGGCATGGGGTCGTTGACCTCCTCGACGGGGCCATCGATCTGCAGGCCGTTATGGTCGACGATCACGCAGAGGTTGTCGAGCTGCTGGTTGCCGGCAAACATGGCGGCCTCCCAGACCTGGCCCTCCTCGCTCTCGCCATCGCCCAGCAGGGCGTACGTGCGGTAAGTATCGCCCCAGTGCTTGGCGGCAACCGCCATGCCCACGGCGGCGGAGATGCCCTGGCCGAGCGAACCGGTGGACATATCGACGCCCGGAGTGTCGTTCATGTTGGGATGGCCCTGCAGGTGACTGCCGATGTGGCGCAGCGTCTCGAGATCCTCCTTGGGGAAGAATCCGCGCTCGGCGAGCACGGCGTACAGACCAGGCGCGCAGTGACCCTTGGAAAGCACGAAGCGATCGCGGTCGGCCTTGCGGGGGTCGGCAGGGTCGACGTTCATTTCCTCAAAGTACAGATAGGTCATGATGTCGGCAGCGCCGAGCGAACCGCCCGGATGGCCGGACTTGGCAGCGTACACGCCGGTGACGATGCCCTTCCTTACCTCGTTGGCAACCTTTTTGAGCTCTTCGTCGCTCATTGTGCCTTCCTTTCATCCTCATTAGACAAAATGCGCACGGCACCGAAGGTAATCCCAACACAGCCGCAATGCACGTACGTCATTCATTATGCTGGAAACTGATGGCTTTACCAGAGTTTTTATCATTATTTGAACAATTTAGCAGGCAGAACCGCTGATGAAACGGTTTATCAATGTGAACGTCTTTTGGATGGAACGCGATCGACCCTACGCGCTAATGTCCTTGAATCCCTCGCCGAAGGCTTCCGTAACGTCAGCGACCGTCACGATGGCGTGAGGATCGCGCTCGCGCACGATCGTCTTGAGGGTATTGAGCTCTCGACGGCTCACGATGACCATAATCACCGGCTTCTCGGCACCCGAATACATGCCAGTCGCCTTAAACTTGGTACAACCACGACCCAGGCCATACATGATATCGGCAGCGATATCAGGGAACTTGTCCGAGATGATGAGTACCATACGGCGCTTGTTGCCACCATCGACCACGGCATCGATCACGTAGCCGCTAATGACCATCGAAAGGCCTGCATATAGTGCGTTTTCGATTGAAAAGACCGGAGCCGACAGCACGCATACGGCAACATCGATCGCCATGACGGTCGAGCCCACCGGCAGCGAGGTGTTACGCGAGATGATTTGGCCAATCGTGTCCGAGCCGCCGGTGTTGGCGCCGGCGCGCAACACCATGCCGTAACCGATGCCCGTAATAATGCCGCCCCACATAGCGGGAAGCATCAGGTCCGCATCCGCCAGAGGCGCTACAAACGGGGCGAACAGATCGGTAAAGAAGCCCAGCAGCACAAAGCCCGTCGCGGTCTGCACCACGTAGAACATGCCACCTTCGCGCATAACGACCAGCAACAGCAAGGCGTTCATCACGATCGTCTGAATACCGACGGGAAGCGATAGGCCGCGCGATGCACCGACCGCCTGGATAATGGTGGCAAGGCCCGTAACGCCACCGGCAGCAAGGCCGTTGGGAATCAAAAACAGGTCGGTCGCAATAGCGGCCAGAGCGCACCCCAACATAATCTGGGGCAGGTCGTGAAAAAAGTTCATCGAAAGAATGCGCTTGATGTCCAGACGATATGCCATGCTGCCTCCCTCAAAAAGCGCACCCCATCGGATGCGCTTTGAACTTCTTCTTGTATTCGATTCTACCGATTCGCCGGACAAAAACCACCCCTGCGCAGGGTTTGCTCTGGATACAAAACCACACTGCTCGGAGGGTTTTAATCCATTTCCACATAAACCGGGCGGTTTAAGCAGACGGGGTCTCCGCGTCAGCGTTGCCGGTGGCCCAGCGATGGTAGCCAATAACAAACGGGTCCAGGTCGCCATCGTCAAGAACGGCCTCGACATTGCTGGTCTCCACGCCCGTGCGTAGGTCCTTGACCATCTGGTACGGGTAGAGCACGTAGCTGCGAATCTGGTTGCCAAAACCAATCGTGGTCTTGGGTCCGCGAATCTCATCCAGGGCCTCGGCGCGCTTCTCGAGCTCAATCTCGTACAGACGAGCCTTGAGGATCTGCATGCACGCGGCCTTGTTCTGGATCTGGCTGCGCTCGTTTTGGCAGGTGACCACAATGCCGCTGGGGAAATGCGTCACGCGCACGGCGGAGTCGGTGGTGTTGACGCCCTGACCGCCCGGGCCGCTCGCGTGGTACACGTCCACGCGGATGTCATCGGGACTGATTTCGATGTCGATATCATCGGGTAGCACGGGAATGACCTCGACACCGGCAAACGTGGTCTGGCGGCGCTTCTTGTCGTCGGTGGGGCTAATGCGAACCAAGCGGTGGACGCCGGCCTCGGCGCGCAGCATGCCAAATGCGTCCTTGCCCTCGACGGTAAAGGTCGCGCGGTCGATGCCGATGACCTCGGCCGCGGGACAGTCGTTGATGGTGACCTTCCAGCCGCGACGCTGGCAGTACTTCATGTACATCTTAAAGAGCATGAAGGTCCAGTCCTGGGCCTCCAGACCACCCTGTCCGGGCTTGATGGTCACAATGGCATCGCCGTGATCGAACTCACCGGTAAACCAGCTCGAAAGCTCAAGCTCATCGATGGCACGGGCCAGGCGCTCAGCCGTGGCTGTAGCCTCCTCGCGAAGGGCGACGGCGTCGGGGTCATCCCCCATCTCCTCGGCAAGCTCCAGCGCGGCGCGGGCATCGGAAAGCTCGCCGCGCGCGGTGTCCACGGCAGCGATATCTTCCTTGGTACGCGCGATCTCCTCCATGGTGGCACGGGCGGCGTCGGCGTCATCCCAAAAGCCAGGGGCAACACTTTTGGCCTCGAGCTCGGTCACACGGGTACGCTTCTCGTCCAGGTGGAGATACGACTCGACCTCGCCGAGCCGGTCCGCGAACGCGTCCAGCTCGGCGGGCGTTATCTCTAAAGCCTCAGCCATTAACGATTCCTGCCGTGGCAGTACTTAAACTTCTTGCCGCTACCGCAGGGGCACGGGTCGTTGCGGCCCACGTTGACGTACGGATCGTCGCTCTCGGACTTGCGATAAGTGGTCACCTTGCCACCGTTGTTGACGGCAGCCGGTCCGCCTTGGACAGCCGTGCGGGCCTGCACCTGCGCCTGCTTGCGCAGCACCGAGTCGCCGTTATCACCATCGACCTCGGCAGGACCGGAGAAGCGCGCGCCCTCGAGCGCGGGCTCCTCCTTGTGCTCCACGGCACGCGGGGCAGCCTTGATCTCGATGCGCAGAACCGTGCGCAGGTAATCCTCATACATGGTATCGACGAGTATCTGGAACGCGCCGTAGGCCTCGGTCTTGTACTCAACCAGCGGGTCGCGCTGGCCAAAGCCGCGCAGGCCGATGCCGGTCTTAAGGTAGTCCATCTCCTGCAGGTAGTTCATCCAGCGGGTATCGATGACGCGCAGCATGACCTGGGTGTTGAGCTCGCGCATCAGGTCCTCGCCCAAGCGCTCGGCCTTCATGTTGTAGCACTTCTCTACGTAAGCCAGGACATCGGCAGCCAGGGCCTCATAATCCTCGTCGGGGAACTTCGGCGTGTCGATGTGGCCGGTGAGCTCCACAACCCACTTGCGCAGGCCCTCCAGGTCGCGCTCGCCATCGTGACTGTCCTTAGTGCAGAACTCCTGCACGCAGCGGTACACGGTATCGTGCATGACCTCGGTGATGTGGTCGGTCAGGTCCTTGCCGTCCAGAATCTTATTGCGCTCGGCGTAGATGACCTGACGCTGCTTGTTCATGACGTCGTCGTACTCAAGGACGCTCTTGCGCATGGAGAAGTTGATGCTCTCGACCTTGTGCTGGGCGCTCTCGACGGCCTTGGAGATGATCTTGTGCTGGATGGGCATATCGTCGCCCATGTCGGCCGTGACCATCATCTTGGAGACGCGGTCCATCTTGTCGCCACCGAACAGGCGCATGAGGTCGTCCTCGAGCGACAGGTAGAACTGGGTCTCGCCCGGATCGCCCTGACGGCCGGAGCGGCCGCGCAGCTGGTTGTCGATACGACGGGACTCATGGCGCTCGGTGCCGATAACGGTCAGGCCGCCGGCGGCAAGCACGCGCTCGCGCTCGGCCTTGCAGGTCTCCTTGGCCTCGGCGTTAAACTGCTCAAGCTGCTCGGGCGTCACGTCCTCCATGGTCAGGCCCTCGTACTCAAGGCGCTCGCGCACCAGCTCGTCGGGGTTGCCGCCCAGCAGGATGTCGGTACCACGACCGGCCATGTTGGTGGCAATGGTCACGGCGCCGTAGCGTCCTGCCTGGGCCACGATGTGGGCCTCGCGTTCATGGTGCTTGGCGTTGAGGACCTCGTGTGCGATGCCGCGCTTGGTAAGGGCGGCAGACAGCTTCTCGGAGCTCTCGATGGAAACGGTGCCCACCAG
The DNA here is from genome assembly GCA_902464575.1 of uncultured Collinsella sp. GTDB lineage: Bacteria > Actinomycetota > Coriobacteriia > Coriobacteriales > Coriobacteriaceae > Collinsella. The sequence goes on along the minus strand of CABQJU010000030.1, from coordinate 2,360 downwards.
GACCGGCTGACCTTTGGCGTGACGCTGCTCGACATCGTCGGCGACGGCGTTGTACTTGGCCTGAATGGTACGGTACACCAGGTCCTCGTGGTCAACACGCTGAACGGGTTTGTTGGAGGGGATGACCTCGACGGGCAGCTTGTAGATCTCGCGGAACTCGGCATCCTCGGTGAGTGCCGTGCCGGTCATGCCGGAGAGCTTGTCATACAGACGGAAGTAGTTCTGCAAGGTGATAGTGGCCAGCGTCTGGTTCTCCTCGCGTACGAGCACGCCCTCTTTGGCCTCGATGGCCTGGTGCAGGCCCTCGGAGTAACGGCGGCCTTCCATAATGCGGCCGGTGAACTCGTCGACGATCTTGACCTCGCCGTTGGTGACCACGTACTGCTTGTCGCGGTGGAACATGTACTGGGCCTTCAGCGCCTGCTGCAGGTGGTTGACCAGCTGGCCTGAGAGATCGGCATAGATGTCATCGATACCCAGGCGGCGCTCGATCTTCTTAAGACCGCGCTCGGTGGCGGCGATGGTGTGCTTGGCCTCGTCCATGACGTAGTCGCCCGTGGGTTCAACATCCTCGGTGGCGGTAAGCATATCGTGCGACACGTCCTCGCCGCGCTCAAGGCCACGCACGGCACGCGCGAAGTCCTTGTAGGTACTGGCGGACTTGGTGCCAGCGCCCGAGATGATCAGCGGGGTGCGGGCCTCATCGATCAGGATGGAGTCAACCTCGTCGACGATGGCGTAGTTGTGGCCGCGCTGCACGCGCTGCTCGGGACGGGTAACCATGTTGTCGCGCAGGTAATCAAAGCCGAACTCGGAGTTGGTGCCATAGGTGACGTCGGCCTGGTAGGCCGGGCGCTTGAGCTCGAGCGGCATGTTGTTCTGGAGCAGACCGACGGTCATGCCCAGGTACTTATAGATGCGGCCCATCCACTCGGAGTCGCGCTTGGCAAGGTAATCATTGACAGTAACGACGTGCACGCCCTTGCCGGCAATAGCGTTGAGATAGCCGGCCAACGTGGAGACGAGGGTCTTACCTTCGCCGGTCTTCATCTCGGCGATGTGGCCCTCGTGCAGTGCCATGGCGCCAATGAGCTGCACGTCAAAGTGGCGCATACCCATGGTGCGCTTGGAAGCCTCACGCACGGTGGCAAAGGCCTCGGGGAGCATGTCGTCGAGCGACTCGCCGTTGGCGTAACGCTCGCGGAACTTATCGGTCTGGCCGCGGAGTTCCTCCTCGGTCATCTTCTCAAACTGGGGCTCAAGACCGTTGATCTGGTCGACGATCTTGTAGTAGCGCTTAAGGTCCTTATCGGATCCAAAGGACAGCAGCTTTGACATGAATCCCATGTGGTTTTCCTTTTTGGCCATCGCCCACGCCGTGCAGCTGCGGGCGAGTTAAACACAGATGATTGTACTTTAGCCAAACAAGGCGCGGCCTATACGGTCGACCTCGACCGCCACGTAATAACTATGACCAACCTGCCAAAAAGGGGCTGGTTTAATTTGGCAGCTTTTATCTGGGAAAACGCTGTCTCTCTGCCATTTGGCGCAAACCAATCCGTCCCCTTCGTACCAATCTGGTGCCATGGAGACAGGTTCGTTTGTACCAATAAAGGAAAAGGGCCGCGCACCCAAATGGATACGCGGCCCTTTAGCCATGAATGCGAGCGTTTGCTCAGCGAGCTATTTACTCAGCAGCCTCGGTGGTCTCGGCCTCGGCAGCGGCCTCCTCGACGGGAGCCTCTGCGGGAGCCTCGGCGGCCTGCTTAGCAGCCTCCTCGGCGAACTTAGCGGCACGCTTAGCCTTCTCGGCAGCCTTAGCCTCAGCGGCGGCCTTGCGAGCGGCCTCGGCCTCAGCAGCCTTGGCGGCCTTGGCGGCCTTGGCCTCCTCAGCCTTCTTGAGCTGGGCGGCAGCGGCGCCACCGAACTTGTCGGCGAAGCGCTGGACGCGTCCACCGGTGTCGACGAACTTCTGCTGGCCGGTGTAGAACGGGTGGCACTCGTTGCAAAGCTCGACCTTCATCTCGGACACGGTAGCGTGCGTCTTGAAGGTGTTGCCGCAGGAGCACGTCACCGTGCACTCGACATACTGGGGATGGATACCCTGCTTCATGGTAGGACTCCTTATTGGTCAGGCGCTGGTTACCGATCAGCGCATAAGGCGTCTTGGTTTCCGACCAAGACAACAAACTCGGCTATGGTACCACGGCGCCGCGTGTCCCACAAAAGGTTCACGGTCTTTTCGGCACGACATGAGCTGGACCTTAAATATCAACTTCATCCGAACACTCCCCCACATTCATCTCTCGTATGTATCGAGGTATTCCTGCTTGAGCGTCTGCGAGGACGACTTGATCTTT
>CABQJU010000029.1:0-26949 GCA_902464575.1 uncultured Collinsella sp. | reverse complement strand
TTGGAGAGAACGCTCCCGCAAACTGCCTCTTGACAACTTATAGGAGCGTCGGTTTTAGTTCAACAAGTTTCGGAGTGGTCACGGTTGAGCGATTCATCGTAGTAAACCGCCATAGTTTTGGCGGAGGCAGTCAGATTTGTGGGCGGTAAACCAAAGAGTGTCCCTTTTGAATAGTCGTTTAAGAACGTCCCCAATGACTAAGTTGCAGGTGACGGCGGTTGTGTTACACTAACGCTGCGTATATGACGCAAATATCTCGATACAGATCAATGATGTCCGTCGGTATTTGACGGAGCTAGACTGTTTAGCCGCCCTGAAGGTTTATGCAGGGAGCATGTGATCACAGGGCTTGAAAAGAAAGTTGAGCAAACACTGTGTCTGATCAACAGCAAGAAAACGAAATAACGACGACGCAAGCCACTCCCGCTGCACCGGTTGCGTCGGACCAGGTCGCGGCGCCCGCGCAAACCTCGGCTCCTGAGACGCCTAAGGCTGCAACGGCTGAGAAGGCCGTGCCTGCAACTGGTGAGGAGGCTGTTCCGGCAAAGCCCAAGCGCACGCGCCGCGCGGCCAAGCCTGTCGCTGACGGCGAGGAGGTCACCAAACCCAAGCGCCGTACCACGCGCACGACGCGCGCCAAGCGCACCGTTGCAGCTGACTTCTCGGCGCCGATTTCCGATGAGGTCGCGCAGGCACGTGCGTTGGCGCAGATTAGCGAGGCTCAGGTGGTGCGCGCCCGCCGTCGTGCTGCCGAGCGCGAGGCCGCGGCTCTGACCGAGCTTGCAGCTCCATCTGTGCCCGAGACGCCTGCCGCCACCGAGACCCCTGTCGCCGACCAGCCGACCGAGAAGCCGGTACCGCGCACACGCCGTCGCACGGCTGCTAAGGCCGAGCAGGTTGTCGATCAGGTAACCCCCGAGCTCACTGAGGCTTCGGTCCGTTCCGCGGCAGGGGAGGGCACATCGCCTGTTGAGCTCGCTGCGCCTGTCGAGGCCAGCGAAGTTCCCGTTGTCGATCCGGCTTTGCGCCCGCACCGTCGCGGTCGCAAGCCCAAGGCCTTCGTCGAGGCAGAGAAGGCCGCAGCCGCAGCTGCAGCCGCTCGGGATGCTGCGGCGACCGCCGAGTCTGCAACCGCCGCCGACGCGCCCGTCCAGGATGCTACGACTTCCGAGGCCGCTCCCGCCGATGTCGAGCCCGCCGACCTCCGTCCCGGTCGCAGCCGTCGCACTGCTGCTAAGCACACGTCCAAGGCTAAGGCTGCCAAGAAGGTTGCGTCCGAGGATTCCGCCGAGACGACCGCCGATGCATCGACTGACGCCGCCGAGCCCCAGGACGTCGAACAGCCTGCGTCTGAGAAGCCCAAGCGCGGTCGTAAGAAGTCCGCTAAGGCCAAGGCGTCCGAGCAGCAGGCCGAGGCCGAGCTGCAGGGCGATTCCAAGGCCGAGGCCAGCGATGATACTGCGGCTAACGCCGATGCCGCCGCAACCGATGGCGCCGCGCCCGCCGAGGCCGAAGACGGCGCTCGCCCCAACCGTCGCCAGCACAAGCGCAACGACGAGCGCAATGAGCGCAAGGACGAGCGCAACAACGACCGCCGCAACCGTCAGCGCGATCGTAAACAGCGCAACAAGGAGCGTAATGCCGCTCCCACCGAGCCCACGCTTTCGCGCGAGGAGCTCGCGGCCATGAAGGTCGCCGAGCTGCGCGAGAAGGCCAAGGAGTTCGAGATTGAGACGACCGGCAAGAAGAAAGCCGAGCTCGTCGAGGAGATCTACGTCACCGCCGCGAAGGCCGAGGGCTTCCGCGACATCAAGGGCATCCTGCAGATTCGTCCGGACAGCTCCGGTATCATCCATGCCCATGGCTACATGAAGTCCAACGACGACGCCTTCGTGCCCGCCTACCTCATCCGCTCCGCGCGTCTGCGCACGGGCGACGTCATCGAGGGCTCGCTTCGTCCTTCGCGCGGCGGCGACAAGCGCGCCGGCCTCGCCAAAATCACGACCGTCAACGGTCTAGACCCCGAGCAGATTCGCAACCGCCCCAAGTTCGGTGACCTCACCCCGGTCTATCCCAACGAGCCGCTGCGCATGGAGCATGGCAAGGACTCCATTACCGGTCGCGCCATCGACATCGTGTCGCCGATCGGCAAGGGTCAGCGTGGCTTGATCGTGTCCCCGCCCAAGGCCGGCAAGACCACAATCCTCAAGAAGATCTGCCAGTCTATCTCGATTAACAACCCCGAGGTGCACCTCATCTGCCTGCTCGTCGACGAGCGCCCCGAAGAGGTTACCGATATGCAGCGTTCCATCAAGGGCGAGGTTGTGGCGTCGACCTTCGATATGCCCGCCGACAACCACACTCGTGTGGCAGAGCTCGTCATCGAGCGCGCCAAGCGCATCGTGGAGCTGGGCGGCGATGTCGTGGTGGTGCTCGACTCCATCACGCGTCTTGCCCGCGCCTACAACTTGGCGGCGCCCGCCTCAGGCCGCATCCTTTCGGGCGGCGTCGATTCGGCGGCACTGTATCCGCCCAAGCGCTTCCTGGGCGCAGCCCGCAATATCGAGAACGGTGGCTCGCTCACCATCCTGGCCTCTGCCCTCATCGACACCGGCTCCAAGATGGACGAGGTCATCTTTGAGGAGTTCAAGGGCACCGGCAACATGGAGCTCAAGCTCGACCGCGACCTGGCCGACCGCCGCATCTTCCCGGCTATCGACCCCGTTGCCTCCGGTACGCGTACCGAGGACCTGTTGGTTGACGAGCAGATGCGTCCGTTTGTCTTTGGCCTGCGTCGCATTCTTGCCGGCATGAACAACACCGAGCGCGCAGCTGCGTCGTTTATCAAGGGTCTTAAGGGCACCAACACCAACCAGGAGTTCCTGGTGCGTTCGGCCAAAAAGCACAGCGACTACGAGCAGACGTTCTAGGTTGTCATCCACACGCAGCGATAGTCATCAATGCAATAAAGGGTCGGGGCTTTGAGCCTCGGCCCTTTTCTATATCGCCGCTCCGCGCTTATTTTTGACCATAAGACTGGCAAGCAGCAGGTTTCCCGTTTCAATCCGACATCGTCGCTTGCAATCGACAGGGCGGTTTCGCATAATAGCTTTTAAGCTTCGCGACGGATAACGCAGATGAAACGAACCATATACCGTTGCTTTGGGGCATAGCCCCGCTTCATCTTCTCTCGCGCAGCCAACTGAATGATGCGATTTGGGTGCTGGAAGATGGGGAGAGCTCATGGCTTCTTCTGATGCAACACAACGAGCAGTCCTTGCCGGACTTTCGTGCGGGATCGGCCTTGCCGCTCCCGTGGTTATGTATGCCGCGACGCTGCCGTTTTCGTCTGTGAACGAGACGGTCGTGGCGGGTGCGGTTCCCTTCGCCGTGGGCGCGGTGGCGGGCGTGGGCATCTATGCCGCCTCGCTGGGTATCTCCGAGTATCGTGCGCAGCGTGAAGAGCGTCTGTTCCAGCCCGATGCCATGGGCGGTGCCGCCAATCTCAATCAGCATCAAAGCGAGTTCAAGACCGCCTCGATTCCAGCTCAGCAGCAGGATGCGACTCCTTACGCTGCGACTTCTGCTTCTCAGGCTCAGTCGGAGCAGTCTACCTCGGCATTCCTTTCCGGCCTGACTGGTGCGTTCCAGCGCCGTCATGCCGATGATGGTGTCCCTACCATCGCTCGAGCCGCAGATGCTATGGACGAGGCCGAGGCTTGGTCCATGATCGACAGTATGCTCGACGACGATTCGCCGGTGAGCTGCGACCCTGCACACTCGCGCGACGTCTATCAAGTCGCCATCGACGAGCTCACCAACGGCGGGCAGTCCGGCTCCTTCAATCGCGACGACATCGCCGCCGCGGCACGCGCCGTGTCTGGCTCCCAGGCCGCCCCTGCGGGCAGCACGGCGGCTTTCGTGGCACTCGTCGCCAACGCGGCAGCCAATAACGCCTACAGCGCTACCTCGGCGGACGCGAACGCTTCTGCCGATAATTCGTACGTTGATGAAGCCATGACCGCGGACGAGGAGGCCGTTGCCGCCCGCCGCGCCGCCGAAAGCTCGCTTTGGGGCGCTCCTGCCCAGCAGCAGGCGGCTGAGGCTGCGCCGTACAACGCAAACCTCGCCAGCATGCCTATCATCTCCGGTGTCGCGGACATCGATCTCGATGACCTCGATGAGCCTGCAGCCATCACCGCATCGATTGATGCCCAAGATCGCATCGACACCGGCGACCTTCCGGACGCTTCGCTCGAGGTTGATGTCCCCATGGCCGATTACTCAGGCCACGAGGACATGTGGGCCGCCGCCACCGCGATTCTGGATGAGATTGACGAGCCTGCTCCTGTTGCAGCCCCCGCTCCCGTCACTGCCCCTCAGCCTGCTGCCCCCGCCTATGTCGGCCGTCACAGCGCTGTGTTCCCCGAGGATACCGCCCGTATCTCGCGCGAGGGCATCGAGCGAGCCGAGGCTATTGCCGCCGGCATTATGGAAAATCGTCGTCACGAGCGCGTCAATCAGATCCTCGAGGAAGAGATCGAGCGCCTGCAGTCCTCTACCGCCAAGCGTACGGGCCGTGCCTATCTGAGCGTTATCGAGGGCGGTACCGCCAGCTTCGCGCCACTCCGCGCGGAGGCATAACTTCTGCATGGTTAAGATCAATCGAAAATGGGCGGTCGTGACCTGCCTGATGGCGCTCTTGATCTGGGGCAATTCGCTGGTTCCCGGCTCGGGGTCGGGCTCGCTGAGCCTAACGGTCATGGAAGCTATCCGCGATTTCCTGCACGGCGTGGGACTTCCATATGCATGGGTGACCAACTTTGTTGTTCGCAAGTGCGCGCATTTTACCGAGTATATGGTGCTCGGCATCCTGGCAACGCATGCCTTTGATTATGAGGGGCGGCGCACCTTTGACGTGCTGCTGCCCACGGCGGTGTTCCTGCTGCTGATTCCTTCGATCGACGAGACGATTCAGCTCTTTGTGCCGGGACGCGCCGGCATGATCACCGATGTGATGATCGACTGCTGTGGAGCGGCAACGGGCGTTGTGCTCCGATATCTCTTACGGCCGCTGATGCGCGCCAAAAAAGCCGCCTAGGACGTATTGTTTGGTCCTAGGCGGCCTTTTTTATTTGAGGGCTTATATGAGGCGTGGTGGCGTCGTTCCGTAGGTCGGATTTGCCGGGCGCGCCACGCCCTGTGGGTGCGTCTGCTACTGAAGCGCCTGAGCGCCCAGGGCCAAGCAGCCCATAATGCCCTGTTTGCCCTCGAGGCTGTTGTTGACGATATAGCTATCAATGTCGGCCATCTCGGGCGTGACGATGTAGCCGTTGAGCATCTCGGCGCACTTCTTGCGCGCGAGCGGCACGATGGGGGTGTGGTCGGCCACGCCGCCACCGATGACGATCTTCTGCGGTGCGTAGCACAGGATGTAGGTCATGAGCGCCTGCGCCAGATAGCCGGCGAGCAGGTCCATGGCCTCCGGGTCATCGGCCATCTCTCCGGCGCTCTTGCCACCCCAGCGCTTTTTGACGCCGGGACCGGCGATGAGGCCCTCGAGGCAGTTGTCGTGGAAGGGGCAGCCGCTGTGCTCGCCAATGGTGTCGCGCGGGTCGCGCGTGACCAGGATGTGGCCGGCCTCGGGATGCATTTAGTGCCGGGCCGTACTTACCCGCGCGGGTTGATTTTATCACGTAGCGACTTGAGGTTCTCAAGCGCAGCGTTGAGCGTCTCGTCTCGCTTGGCAAAGTGGAAACGAATCAGATGGTTGACGGGCTCGCGGAAGAAGCTCGAGCCCGGAACGGCGCCCACGCCCACCTTGGAGGCCAAATCCTCACAGAAGTCGAGGTCGCTGTCATAGCCAAACTCCGAGATATCCATCATCACGTAGTAGGCGCCCTGCGGCACGTTGTGCTCAAGACCGATGCTATCGAGCCCCTGACAGAATAGGTCGCGCTTGGCGGTGTAGAGGTCGAGGACCTCCTGGTAATAGCTGTCGTCGAATTTGAGGGCGGTGACGACAGCTTCCTGCAGGGGAGCGGCAGCACCCACGGTGAGGAAGTCGTGGACCTTTTTAATGCGCTCGGTGATCTGGGCCGGGGCGATGGTGTAGCCCAGACGCCAGCCGGTGATGGAGTACGTCTTAGACAGCGAACTGCAGCTGATGGTTCGATCGAACATGCCGGGCAGCGTGGCCATATAGACGTGCTCGTGGGGCGCGTAGACGATGTGCTCGTATACCTCGTCGGTAATGCAGTAGGCGTCGTGCTTTTTGCAGAGGTCGGCGATTAAGGTGAGCTCCTCGCGCGTAAAGACCTTGCCGCAGGGGTTGGACGGGTTGCACAGGACGATGGCCTTGGGATCGTTGTCGCGGAAGGCCGCCTCGAGTGTCTCGCGGTCAAAGTCGAACGCAGGTGGGTTAAGCGGCACGTAGATGGGCTCGGCACCCGAGAGGATCGTGTCGGCGCCGTAGTTCTCGTAGAATGGCGAGAAGATGACGACCTTGTCGCCGGGGTTTGTGACCGTCATCATGGCGGCCATCATGGCCTCGGTGGAGCCGCAGGTGACCACGATGTTCTCGTTGGGGTTGATCGGCATGCCCATAAAGTGCTCCTGCTTGGCGGCAAGCGCCTCACGCATGGCCTGGGAGCCCCAGGTGATGGAGTACTGGTGATAGAGCGGCTTGGGGTCGCTGGCGATGGCGCTCAGGCTGTTGAGCAGCTGCGCCGGGGGATCGAAGTCGGGGAAGCCCTGCGACAGGTTGACGGCGCCATACTTATTGGAGATGCGCGTCATGCGGCGGATGACCGAATCGGTAAACGTTGCCGTACGGTTGGAGAGTTCTTTCATGCTTGTCCTTTCGAGCATTTGCAGTGGGGCAAGTTTACTCCTATGAAACCGGTGGGAATTGCTCGAAATGGTCTCGAAAAACTCTTTTCAAAATTCTTGAAAATTGGGGCTTGCATCGCGTGGCGTTCCTTGCAATAATAGTCGAGCGCGAAGCGCACAGGACACGGTGGGTGTAGCTCAGTTGGCTAGAGCGACGGGTTGTGGTCCCGTAGGTCGAGGGTTCGAGTCCCTTTACCCACCCCAGTTCTTGCTTCGTGTTGATATCGGGTCGTTAGCTCAGTTGGTAGAGCAGGGGACTCTTAATCCCAAGGTCCAGGGTTCGACCCCCTGACGGCCCACCACACGATATCTCCTCTAAAGTCCGCCACAACGGACTTTAGCTTTGGGTCGTTAGCTCAGTTGGTAGAGCAGGGGACTCTTAATCCCAAGGTCCAGGGTTCGATCCCCTGACGGCCCACCAAAGATTGTTAAGACGGTCAGCGAAAGTTGGCCGTCTTTTTTGTTGACCTTTCATGAGGTCGAACCCGAAAGGGCGCGGAGCTGAGGAAATGCGCGAGCATTTGCCAGCGCAGCGCGCAAGGCGCGAAGCGCCGCAGCGGCCGCCTGCACAGCAGGCTGACCCCCTGACGGCCCACCAAAGCATGTTAAAGCGGCTGGCTTAGGCTGGTCGCTTTTTGTTAACCTCGCATGTGGTCGAACCCGAAAGGGCGCGGCCGCTTTCACAGATCGAGTCTACCCTGGGGATCGGTAAAACCGTCAGTACCTTCCTTGAGTTTCTTCTCGTCTGCCTTCACGCGACGCTCGAGCTTTTTTGTATCCTCGGCAGGCGGCAGGTTCTCGGGTACAATTCCGCGGTCGATGAGGCTGCCACGCACGCTTGTGTTGTTCTCGACGTGCTCTTGCTTGATCTGGTCCAGACCGTACAGGTCGTGTTCCTCGGCGTTGAAGGCCGTCATCGAGTTCGTAAGGTCCTTTGCTTTGATGAGAACATCGGCTAGCCTGTCCGCCAATGCCGAGCTCTTGGATACGCCGAGCTGTTGCTTCATTTCCGCCGTGCTTCTGCCGCCGAATAACGCTTCATCGCCCTTCGACTTGATGATCGCGAATCCTTTGGAGTCCACGCCGCGTTTGAACGCAATACCCGAGAGCTGTTTCTCTGAATCAGATAGCGAGTGGCGCGCCTGCAAGCGCTGAATCTCTGCGAAGCGCTGCTCTATGAGCTCTTGGCGGCGCGTCTGCACGGCGAAGTACGCCTGTGCGAGCGCGATTTCTTGCTTGTTTGAATCTCCGTTCTGGGCGATTAAATAGCATGCATAGCGCGTAAGTTTGTATTCTTTAACCGCACGAGCGGCGACACCGGCAGTTACCATTTTCGTGGTGTCACGAAAATGGGAATCAACTGGAGTTTTGTTTGTTTCGCACGAGACTTTTGCCCTCTTAACAACTTCGGCAAAGTTCTCCCATCGAGTGTACCCCATGGGTTCCATTAAATCGCGTGCGAGCCAATACTCAACGCCGTCTTCCACATTGGCATAGCTATCAAGTTTGACACGCCACTTCTCGATATCTCTACTGTCCATATCTCCTCCTCGCTGGCCTATTGTCTATGCGGGCTTTGCCCGCTCTGTATTCAGAATTAGGATACGCTGCCGTGCGGACACGAATGGGCCCCGTGCCACTTCGAGTTCACGGGGCCCATAGATATCGATTAGTTGTGTTTTGCTTTAGATAGGTGTCCAGTTTAATTCGCTCGGCAGTGCGATCCGAGACTTTCGGTCCGCTTGTGCATGGCTTTGACCATCTCCGTTGCCAGCTGATTCTGCGATTGCAGGCGGGCGAGGGCTGCGATCTCGTTGTCATTGGCATGCGGCTTGCTCAGCGCCGTTGCCTCGTCTTTCAGGCTTTCAAGCTGTTGCAGGGCCTTGGATAGACCTGCTTCGGTCCTGTTGATCATGCAATAGGTGCTCATCGTGTGCTTAAGGCTGTGTGTCAGGCGTTCGGCATCTGTTGTGGCAATGCCATACTGAGGGAGGGCGATATCCATCGGAGCGGCCGCCTCGGGAGCGTCCAGCGCTGCTCGAGCTGCCGATGCGCCCGCGATGCGCCCGAATACGATGCCATTGGCACTCGACAAGCCGCCGATGCGGTCGGCGCCGTGCATGCCGCCTGTCGCCTCGCCGCAAGCGTAGAGGCCCTCAACGCCCGTTTGCGCGGTCTTATCGATCTTGATGCCGCCGTTAGCGGCGTGGGCATACATCGCCACGCGCATCTCGTCGGTCGGCGCGATGCCGTGCTCGTCTTGTAGCCAGGTGGCAAAGGTCTGCACAAACTCGGGGACGTCCTCGCGGGGGAAGTCGTAGTGGAGCGCCAGGCCTTCGGCTCCCGCTTGGTCGATGGCTAGGTCGATAGCGCGAGAATCCAGACGCGAAGTGAAGGGACCATATCCGGAGCGTTGCTCGAGCAGATCGTCGAGCTTATCGTCGGCGATATCGACCGGCTGGTCTACATGTACGTAGCGCCAGGTCTTCTCGTTAAAAACAAGGTTTCGCTTGGGCTCTATAAAGCCGGGCATCATCTGCATGAACTCTATATTAGTAAGGGACGCACCGTGCGCCAGCGCGATAGCCTGTGATGAGCTGAGCACGTCGGCGGAAGTGAGGCTGCGCTCGAACAGGCCACCCGTGCCGCCTGCAGCGATGATAGTGGCCTTGACTGCCATAGGCACGAGACGCTCGTTTGTCCGGTCGTAGAGCGTGGCGCCGACAATCTTTCCGTCCGTATCTTCAACAAGGTCGATAAGCTCATGGCGGGGGAGCAGGCGAATGCCGAGCGACTCGATCCGGGTCGTCAGAGCGTCCTCAAGGGGCTTACGGGTGAGGCCGCGCCACATGCGCGTCTTGTGGTCAAAACAGGGGATAAATTGCTTTTGCTGGGCGCTCTCAGCGCTTTGCGGACGCTGGAGCTCAACGCCTAGGTCTTGCTCGAGCCATTCAATTGCTTGGGGAATGCTGTGGACAAACGTCTGGACAAGCTCGGGGTCGGCGACGCCGCCACCAACGGTCTGGATGGTATCGATGAGGTCTTGTTCGTCGTCTTCGTTAACGGGTCCGATAAGCCCCAGGCCCCAGGTTCCGGGGAAGAAGCTCGATCCACTCATAGTCTTTCCGGCGCTTGCCACAGTGACGGTTGCACCCGTGCGTGCCGCTTCGATGGCGGCGCAAAGGCCCGCAATGCCAGATCCAATTACCAGTACGTCAGTCGATTCCATCGGATTCCTTTCTCGTCCGGCGCATTGTCGCACGGGTGATCGGCAATGGGGCCGCAAAGACTCGGCAAATCGGTAAAGGGCACATATGGCAGGTGGGCGTCATGGACGCTCTGGCGCTCCGTCTCATCACATCTCGTATTTCGCCCCAACTGATATATCGGCATTAGCTACCCTGCGACAGCGCAAACAAAAAGAGCCGCTACCCGGGTGGGTAGCGGCTCTAAAGCTCAACTATATGAGCATCGCGCGGGCGCGATTAGGCCTTGAGGGCCTCCTCGACGGCGACAGCGCAGGCGACGGTGGCACCGACCATGGGGTTGTTGCCCATGCCGATGAGACCCATCATGTCGACGTGCGCAGGCACGGAGGAAGAACCGGCGAACTGGGCGTCGGAGTGCATGCGGCCCATGGTGTCGGTCATGCCGTAAGAGGCAGGGCCGGCGCCCATGTTGTCCGGGTGCAGGGTACGGCCAGTGCCGCCACCAGAAGCGACGGAGAAGTACTTCTTGCCAGCCTCGAGGCGCTCCTTCTTGTAGGTGCCAGCGACGGGGTGCTGGAAGCGCGTGGGGTTGGTGGAGTTACCGGTGATCGAGATGTCGACGTTCTCGTGCCACATGATGGCAACGCCCTCGCGGACGTCGTCGGAGCCGTAGCAGTTAACGGCAGCGCGGGGACCATCGGAGTAGGGGATGGTCTCGACGACCTTGAGCTCGCCCGTGTAGTAGTCGAACTGGGTCTTCACGTAGGTGAAGCCGTTGATGCGGGCGATGATCTGAGCAGCGTCCTTGCCCAGACCGTTGAGGATGACGCGCAGCGGCTTCTTGCGAGCCTTGTTGGCGTTCAGAGCCAGGCCGATAGCGCCCTCAGCGGCAGCGAAGGACTCGTGGCCGGCCAGGAAGGCGAAGCACTCGGTGTCGTCGGAGAGCAGCATAGCGCCCAGGTTGCCGTGGCCCAGACCGACCTTGCGGTCCTCGGCGACGGAGCCGGGAACGGTGAAGGCCTGGATGCCCTCGCCGATGATGGCGGCAGCCTCAGAAGCGGTCTTGGCGCCACGCTTGACAGCGAGAGCGCAGCCGAGGGTGTAGGCCCACTCGGCGTTCTGGAAGGCGATGGACTGGGTGTTGTTGACGATCTCACGCGGGTTGAAGCCCTTGTCGGTGCAGATCTGCAGAGCTTCCTCGAGGGAGGCGATGCCGTTGTCGGCGAGGCACTTGTTGATCTTGTCAGCGCGGCGCTCGTAACCTTCGAACGTAACAGTCATAGTTATTTCCCTCCCTTTCTACTCGTGAACCGGGAACACGCTGGCGACGGAGTGAGTCTCCTCGTCGGTGCGCGGGTCGATGTACTTGGCAGCGTTCTCCCACTGACCATAGTGGCCCATAGCGCCAGCGATGGCCTCCTCGGGGGTCTTGCCGGCCTTGACGGCGTCGGTGAACTTGCCGAGGTTCAGGAACTCGAACGCGATGATCTCGTTCTTGTCGTTGAGAGCCATGCGGGTGACGTAGCCCTGAGCGAGCTCGAGGTAACGAGCGCCCTTGGCCTTGGTGCCGAACATGGTACCGACCTGAGAGCGAAGGCCCTTGCCGAGGTCGTCGAGGGAGGCGCCCACGGGCAGGCCGCCCTCGGAGAACGCGGTCTGGCTGCGGCCGTAAACGATCTGCAGGAAGATCTCGCGCATAGCAACGTTGATGGCGTCGCAGACGAGGTCGGTGTTGAGGGCCTCGAGGATGGTCTTGCCGGGAAGGATCTCGGAAGCCATGGCGGCAGAGTGGGTCATGCCCGAGCAGCCGATGGTCTCAACGAGGGCCTCCTCGATGATGCCGTCCTTGACGTTCAGCGTGAGCTTGCAGGCGCCCTGCTGAGGTGCGCACCAACCCACACCGTGCGTAAGACCGGAGATGTCGGAAATCTCCTTAGCCTGGACCCACTTGCCCTCCTCGGGGATGGGTGCGGGGCCGTGGTATGCACCCTTGGCAACGGGGCACATGTTCTCCACTTCCTGTGAGTACTGCATGCCTCTCCTCTCTATCGTGTTGGCGTCCCGTCTGGGGGTCGTGGCTGGCGATTGCCGGGCGACCCTTCGAAAGGGACATGACATGCAGCCCCTATAATACCGCGAAATGCACGGAATATTCGGCGAACGGCTCAGTTTTCGTAGCGAGAAGTCCGGAAGTTTTAATTGAAACGGTTTAACTCTATGTTCTGTGGTCGCGAACTTCCGTAGAGGGGGTCCGTCTTGGGCAAGCTATTGGTCAGCTCTTGTAAGCATTGCGGGGGTTGACCTGTTGCAACGGTGCCGTTCGCCGCCTGATTACTGCCTTTGGCCGCGCGAGTGTATTGTTTTGCGTGAATGTTTTGATGGCACGCTTCAATCGTGCTGTATTGGATGGCAAGCAGATCCCGGCGAAGGGAGCGCCATGCAGCGCGTTTGGAGAACGGTTACCGGCTTTTACCATGTCTGTGCCCGCGGTACGGGCAAGCGGCTCATCTTTGAGGGCGATGACGACCGGTGGGAGTTTTTGGAGCTGATGCGCAAGTGCTGCCGCGAGGAGGGCGTGACGGTTATCGCCTGGTGCCTTATGGGCAATCACGTGCATTTGGTGCTTGCAGATTACGAGGACAGGATGAGCGCGGCGATGCACCGTCTGCTTTTGACGTACGCGCGGCGGTTCAATAAACGCACGGGGCGCACAGGCCATCTGTTCCAGAACCGTTTTGACCGGCGTTCGCTCGATACCGATTGGCAGGTGATGGAGGCTATTCGCTCCGTACACGCCGATCCGCAGGAGGTGGGCATCAGTCTCATTGAGCGTTATCCCTGGAGCAGCTTTGCGGAGCATTTGTGCGCTTACGACGGTGACGCGGCCGATGTCGCGAGGGGATTTTCTGATCCTTCTTGCGTGCTTGAGCTTTTTGGTTCTGCCGAGGGCTTTATTGCCTATTCGCTTTCGACGCCCGCGGGCAGTGAGCCAGCGCTGTGCGATATGAAAGAGACAGAGTGGGAACGCCACGCCTTTGCCGGCAAGATGGCGAAGAGCCTCGGGGTTCCGCTCCACGGGGTTAAAGCCGCGCCGTCGGCGCAGCGCAATATCGTCATTCTTGGATTGCACGATGCCGGTTTTACGGTGCGCCAGATTGAGCGGTATACCGGGATTGGCAAAAGTACCGTCTCTCGTATCGTGCGCGCTTATGCTCAGGTGGACGCGCAGGTCGAGGGATCGAAATAAAGGCAGAAAAGAAAATGGCCGAACCGCTCTTAGTCAAGCGATTCGGCCAACGAAATTCTTAAGATTTGGGATAAATACTACTGATTATTTTGCCCCTCGAGCATGCCGTCGAGGGTGCGCCAGGCGAGCTCGGCGCATTTGACGCGGGCGGGCATGTGCGAGATGTCCTGGAGCTGGGCGGCTTCGTCCAGGTCTTCCAGGTCCTCCTCGGAGAGCTTCTCGCCGCGGATCATGGCGAGGAAGAGCTCTGCCAGGCGGCGAGCTTCCTCGACGGTCTCGCCGGTGATGAGGTCGGCCATGATGTCGGCGCTGGCCTGGCTGATGGCGCAGCCATGACCGGTAAAGGAGGCCTCCTCGATTACGCCCTTCTCGACACGCAGCTGCAAGGTGAGCTCGTCGCCACAGCTGGGGTTGATGCCGTCGTGCTCGTGCGTGGGGGCATCCATCTCGTACTTATAGTCGGGGTGCGAGTTGTGCTCCATAAACGTGGTGGAGGTGTATAGATTACCCATTGAACGTGCTCCAAACGTGATGCAGGCCGGCGATGAACTTGTCGATGTCGGCCTTGTCGTTGTAGAAGGCCACGCTGGCGCGGCAGCAGGCAAAGTTCTCGACGCCTAGCCAGGTAAGCAGCGGCTGCGCGCAGTGGTGACCGGCGCGGATGCAGACGCCGTCCATGTCCATGATGCTCGCGACGTCGTGCGGGTGGATGCCCTTGACGTTAAAGCTCACAACGCCGTGGTGGTTGTCCCAATAGATGGAGCCGATGATCTGGACAAAGTCGAGCTGCATGAGCTCACCCATCAGGTAGTGGACGAGTGCCTGCTCGCGGGCCTGGATGTTCTCGTAACCCACCGTGTTGACCAGGTAGTCGAGTGCCGCACCCGTGGCGAAGATGCCGGCGGCGTCCTGCGTGCCGGCCTCGAATTTCTCGGGAACGGGCGCCCAGACGGCGTCCTGCTCGGTGACCGAGTCGATCATCTCGCCGCCGGTGAGCATGGGCGGCATGGCGTTGAGCAGGTCCATTTTGCCCCACAGCACGCCGATGCCCATGGGGCCCATGGCCTTGTGCGCGCTAAAGGCAAAGAAGTCGGCGCCCAGATCGGCCACATCGACCGGCATGTGCGGCAGCGACTGCGCGCCGTCGACGACCAGATAGCCGCCGTACTTGTGCACGAGCTTGCCGAGATTCTTGACCGGGTTCTCGACGCCCAGCACGTTAGACACCTGACCCACGGCCAAGATTTTGGTCTTGGGGCCCACCTTGGACAGAACCTCCTCGGTGGTGAGTTGACCGGTCTTGGTGGGGTAGAGGTAGACGAGCTTGGCGCCGGTTTCGCGGCAGACCTGCTGCCACGGGATTAGGTTGGAGTGGTGCTCCATGATGGTGATGACGACCTCGTCACCGGGCTCGAGCACCGTGGGTGCAAAGCTCTTGGCGACCAGGTTGAGCGACTCGCTCGTGTTGCGGGTGAAGACGACCTCGTTGGCCTGGGCGGCGCCGATGAGGTCGGCGATCTGTTGGCGGACCTTCGCGATGGCGTCGGTGGCCTCGACGGACAGCGAGTACAGGCCGCGCAGGGGGTTGGCGTTCATGCGCTGATAGAAGTCGCGTTCGGCGTCGAGCACACAGGCAGGGCGCTGCGCGGTGGCGGCGCTATCGAGGAAGGCGATCTCGGGGTGCTGCTGGAACAGCGGGAACTGGCCCTTGTAGGGGTTGGTCTCGATGTCCACAGTGGGCCAGCCGCGCGAAGCCTCGTCGCTGGCGTCGAGCTCCATGGGCTCGGGGGCGGTGCAGGTATCGCATTTAACGTGCTCGGTGTCGATCATGCGAGCTCCTCTTCAAAGTTATCGATCAGGTTGTTGCCCAGGCGGACGACGGCGGCGCGGGTGCGCTCGTCGGTGGCGGAAAGTGCGGCGTCCTCCAGCTTGGCGCGGACGAACAGGTCCTCGACGGCGTTTTGGTCAAGGCCGCGGCAGGCGAGGTAGAACAGTTGCTCGTCGCGGACGTGGCCGATGGTGGCTCCGTGGTTGCCGGCGACGTCGTCCTCGTCGCAGAGAATGACGGGAACGGTCTTGTTGTCGACGCCCTTGTTGGCCAAAAGCACCGTCTCGCGCTCGGTGCCGGTTGCACCCTTGCAACCGTGCACGAGGTCGATGGTGCCGCGGTAGACCTTCTTGGACGTGCCGGTCAGCACGCCGTTGGCGTCGATCTCGCACTCGGTCTTGCGACCGCGGTGGCGCAGCTCGTAGTTAAAGTCGCGCACCTGCTCTCGGGCGCCCAGGTAGTCAGTATCGATGGTGACCTTGGCGGTATCGCCCAGCAGGTCGCCGGCAAGGCCGGTGGCGCTGGCGCCGGCACCCAGGACGGTGTGCTGCACGTTGACGCGCGCGCCCTCGTCCAGGAACAGGCCGGTGTCGTCGAGCGCGATCCAGCTATCGTCGAGCGTCTGCGTGCAGGTCACGTTGACGGTGGCGTACTCGTGGGCGCACACGCGTAGCACGGATCCCACGACGCCTTGGCCGGCAACGGGAGAGTCCAGGGCAATAAGCAGATCGAGCGTCGACTGGGGACGGGCGACGACGTCGATGGCGGCGATGGCCGCGGCTGCATCGACACCGCTCACGCGCACGGTAACCGTGGCGTGCTTGTATGCGGGCACATCGATGACGATGCGCTTGGTGGCGTGGTCGGCCAAGTAGGTGTAGGCAGCCTCGCCCATGCCGGTTTCGAAGGCCTCAGCGGGGGAGAGCTCCTCCTCCAGCTTAATGGCACCGGCCTGGTAAACGGAGGTGGCGGGCACGTCGAGCTCGGTCTCGGGCGTGATGCGGGCGCGGTCGGCGGCGTCGCCGGGGGCGGAGGCGCGGCGCTCGGGGAAGCGCTCGGCCATGGCGTCCATGGCGGCGTTAAATGCGTCGGCAGCGCCTCGGAACTGCTCGTCCAAGCCCTCGACCTTAACAGCCTCGGTGGGAGCGGCGGCAAGCTCGTCAGAGAGCTCGAGCTTGGTCTGATTCATCTTCAGCCAGCCCCAAGTGGCAGCCGGCATCGCGTTGACCTGCTCGAGCGTGGTAGCAGCGGTGTTCGTGGTCTGATTCATTATCCGATCGCTCCTTCCATCTCGAGCTTGATCAGGTTGTTCATCTCGACGGCGTACTCCAGCGGTAGCTCCTTGGAGACCGGGTTGGCAAAGCCGTTGACGATCATGGTACGGGCTTCTTCCTCCGGGATACCGCGGCTCATCAGGTAGAACACCTTGTCGTCGCCGATACGTCCGATGGTGGCCTCGTGGCCGATGTCGACGTTCTTGGCGCGGATGTCCATGGCCGGAATAGTGTCGGAGCGGCTCTGGTCGTCGAGCATGAGCGACTGGCAGCTCACGGTTGCCTTGGAGCCCTCGGCCTTGGGCGTGGCCACGATGGAGCTGCGGAACGTCTGGATGCCGCCACTCTTGGAGATGCCCTTGGTCTCGACCGTTGCCGAGGTCTCGGGCGCGTTGAGCACGACCTTGCAGCCGGTGTCGAGGTTTTGACCGGCGCCGGCAAAGGTGATGCCGGTAAAGCTCGAGCGGGCGCGGCGGCCGTTGAGCACGCTCATGGGGTAGAGGTAGCCCACGTGGCTGCCGAAGGAGCCGCTGATCCACTCGATGTCGCCGTCCTCGTCCACGCGCGCACGCTTGGTGTTGAGGTTGTACATGTTCTTGGACCAGTTCTCGATGGTCGAGTAGCGCAGGTGCGCACGCTTGCCCACAAAGAGCTCGACGGCGCCGGCGTGGAGGTTGGCCACGTTGTACTTGGGCGCGGAGCAACCCTCAATGAAGTGCAGGTCGGCATCGTCCTCGACGATGATGAGCGTGTGCTCAAACTGGCCGGCGCCCTTGGCGTTAAGGCGGAAGTAGCTCTGCAGCGGGAAGTCCAACTTGGCGCCCTTGGGCACGTAGACAAACGAGCCGCCCGACCACACGGCGCCGTGCAGGGCCGCAAACTTGTGGTCGGTGGGCGGGATGAGCGTCATAAACTTCTCGTGGATGAGCGGCTCCCACTGCGGGTCATGCAGGGCTTCCTCAATACCGGAGTAGACGATGCCCATCTTGGACGCCGTGTCCTGCATGTTGTGGTAGACCAGCTCGGAGTCGTACTGCGCGCCGACACCCGCTAGGTAGCTGCGCTCGGCCTCGGGGATACCCAGGCGCTCAAAGGTGTTCTTGATGTCGTCGGGCACCGACTCCCAGTCGTGCTTTTGGTCGGTGTTGGGCTTGACGTAGGTGACGATGTTGTCCATGTCCAGGCCCTCGATGGAGGGACCCCACGTCGGGTCGGGGAAGCGGTTGAAGATCTCGAGGGACTTGAGGCGCAGGTCGAGCATCCACTGCGGCTCGTCCTTCTTTGCGCTGATCTCGCGCACGATGTCGGGCGTGATGCCGGCGTCGAGGCGCTCGAATCCCTCCTCGCCATAGGTGAAGTCGTAGAGGCTGCGGTCGATGTCCGCGACCTCGGTGCGGTTCTTGGTCATTGCGTCGCCCCTTTACGCCTGCTGCTCGGCAGCGGCGGCCTCGGCCTGGGCGCGCTGCTCGGCGGCCTCGCGCTCGAAGGTCTCAAAACCATTCTTGTCGATCCAGGGGATGAGCGAGGCATCGTCCTCGCGCACGATGTGGCCCTTGACCATAACGTGGACGCGGTCGACATCCAGGTGCTCCAAGATGCGCGTGTTGTGCGTGATGATGAGCATGGAGCCGTCGCAGCTCTTGCGGTACGCGTCCATGCCGTGGCTGACGGTGGACAGGGCGTCGACGTCCAGGCCTGAGTCGGTCTCGTCCAGGATGGCGAGTTTGGGCTGCAGCAGCAGAAGCTGGAGCATCTCGACCTTCTTCTTCTCGCCGCCCGAGAAGCCTACGCCCAACTCGCGGTTGAGGTAGGCGGTATCCATGTTGAGCTCGGCCGCGAGCTCCTTGACGCGACGGCGGAATTCCTTGCCCTTCATCTCCAGGCCGGGACGGCCGGCGATGCTGGCACGCAAAAAGCTCGACAGCGGCACGCCTGGGATCTCGACCGGGGCCTGGAAGCTCAGGAACAGGCCGGCGCGCGAACGCTTGTCGGTGGTGAGCTCGGTGATGTCCTGGCCGTCAAAGACGATACGGCCGTCGTTGACCGTGTAGACGGGGTCGCCCATGACCAGGTGGCCGAGGGTGGACTTGCCGGCGCCGTTGGGTCCCATCAGCACATGGGTCTCGCCGGCGGCGACGTTGAGGTTGACGTTGTGGAGGATGGTCTTCTCGTCCACGGAGGCGGTAAGACCTTCGATGGAAAGCAGCGGATTTGCGCTCATGCTGTCCCTCTCTGTATATGGTGTACTCATAGGTGTACTAAACCCTAGGAATCTTCTCGGAATAAAGTTACTATGGGTTCGGCGTTAGTCAAGGGAAAACCCGACTAATCCACTCGACTTTTTAGATGAGGGACATAAAATCAGGTTTGTTTGCCCCGCGTGCATAGGATTTGGGACAAACAAGCCTGGTTTTGTCCCGGTAACGATGGGAGGGTAGGTATGCTCATTTCTTCTAAGGGCCGCTATGCCCTCCGACTGATGATCTATATCGCGGCGCTGGGCGACGCCGAGGGCAAGATTGCCCTGCGCGAGGTTGCCGACCGCGAGCATATCTCGCAAAAGTATCTGGAGCAGCTGGTTCGTCCGCTTATGAAGGCGGGCCTGCTTAAGAGCGTGCGCGGCAAGGGCGGCGGCTACATGATGGCCAAGGACCCGGCCGAGGTGCGTGCTGGCGACATCCTGCGCGCCGTCGAGGGCAGCACGGCTCCGGTGGCGTGTGACGGCATCGACAACAGCTGCACCCGCAGTGACCTGTGTTCCACCGTCAAGTTCTGGCGTGGCCTGGACGACGTGATCGAAAAGTACGTCGACGGTGTGACGCTGGCCGACTTGGCCGCCGTTCCCGAGATCAACTTTGACATTAAGCTGTAGGTTGAGCGCAATTCCTTAAGATTTCGCGGAGGGTTGTTGCCGTTTACCGAGGGGTTGTTGTGTAACAACGGGCGAGCTGCAATACTGATTTTTATCTTTGCAAACTGAACTTTAACTACACCAATGCAGGGAGGATCTTATGCAGCCCAAGCATTCCGCGATTGTCGCGGGCCTGACGCTGGCGCTTTCGTTTGGCGCCGTTTCCGCGCCGGCACCCGCCGCTGCCGAGGAGCCCACGCCGGGCGTAGCCTCGGATGCCACCGATATCGATAAGGGCCTTTACACCCAGCAATCCTTCTCGGGCGTGCTGAGGTCGGTTCAGGGCGTTTCGTTTGTCAACGTGACTCCCGAGATGAAGTACTTTACCAAGTACGAGAGCCATGGTAACTACAACCAGGGCTTTTCGTATGGCGACGGTTATAACGCGCTGGGCTATTACCAGTTCGACCGCCGTTGGTCGCTCATCCCGTTTATGAAGCAAGCCTACAACTACAACCCTGAAAAATACTGCATGCTTAAGGATGCGATTGATCGCGGCAGCGAGATTTCCAACACGAGCAATGCCATGTACGAGAACGGCCAGCTCACCGAGTTGGGCCGTATCGCTCAGGATGCCTTCCAAGGTGCGTACAACACCGACCCTGTTGAGTTCTCAGCACTTCAAGATGCCTATGCGTACAACTCGTACTATGCGGTGACCGAGGCGTGGCTCAAGAGCGGCCTTGGTATTGATATTTCGGGCCGTGCCGATTGCGTCAAGGGCATGGTGTGGAGCATTACCAACATGTGCGGCACCGGTGGCTGCAGGGACTTCTTCCGCTGGGCGAATCTTTCTAATGATATGACTGACCGTGAGTTTGTGACGGCGCTCTCCAATAGCGTGGTCAACAATGTCGCCACCAAGTATTCGAGCCAGCCCCAGTATCATGAGGGCTGGAAGAACCGTTATAAGAATGAGCTGAAGGACTGCTTGGCTTATATCGCCGAGGATGAGGCTGCCGCTGCGACGCCCGTGCAGCCCGAGCCTACGCCGGCGCCCTCGCCGACACCTGATTCGAATGACGGCTCGAGTGACGATGTCAACGATGACAGGATGGATGCGCCCACGACCGATGCTGACGGTAATGGCTCTGCTGGTGGCACTACCAACGACGGCTCTACCTCGAACGGCTCCGATTCGAACGGCTCTGCTGCGGGCGATTCGTCTTCAAGCTCTGCCGGCAATACGGACGGCGACGCTTCTGGTTCGACCGACGCTGACACCTCTAACTCATCCACCGGCTCTAACAACGGCTCCGGCTCTGACGCAACCCCTGATTCCGATGCTTCCAAGGACGACTCGAATAAGGCGCCGGACGCTCCCGTTGCTTCGCCGGACAAGAAGCCTTCTTTCTCCGAGCAGCTTGGTTCTACGCTGGGCTCTTCGCTGATGGCTGGCGTCAATAATGGTTCGACTCAGAACAAGGACAACTCTGATCAGGCTTCCACGGAAAAGACCGAAGCCGTAAAGGGCGACTCCAAGGATAAGGCTTCCGAGAAGGTTGAATCCGATAAGGGTTCTAGCTCTGATGAGAAGGACGACAAGTCCGCTCAGAAGAAGGACGAGGACAAGAAGTCTGAATCTGAGGAGAAGGACAAGAACAAGGACAAGACCGAGGACGGAAAGCAGCAGGGCGAGGACAGCAGTAAGGGCAACACCGACAACCAGAACCAAGAGCAAAATGACTCCAAGACGGTGACCACTACAACCACCACTACAACGACTAAGACTTCGGGCGGTAACATGCCCAAGACGGGCGACCTTATCGTTATGGCGAGCCTTGCCAGCGCGAGCTTGGCCACGCTGGGCGCTACGTCTATCGTAAGTG
The DNA here is from genome assembly GCA_902464575.1 of uncultured Collinsella sp. Taxonomy (GTDB): domain Bacteria; phylum Actinomycetota; class Coriobacteriia; order Coriobacteriales; family Coriobacteriaceae; genus Collinsella. The sequence goes on along the minus strand of CABQJU010000029.1, from coordinate 5,760 downwards.
GTAAGTATAAGCTCGATCAGCAGAAGAAGGCTTCTGGGGAGGACGACTCGGGGGAGTAGGCTCTTAGTTGCCAGATAACTAAATAGTCGGGACGGGGTCCGGTGCGAATGTATCGGGCCCCGTTTTGTTGTGCAACGATTAATTGTGCCCCCTCACACCTCTTGTTACTACCGTTGCCCGATATGTTTGCGCGGCGACATCGGTACATGCGATGCGGTCATTACAATTGGCATCGTGCTGCGATTTAGGGGGAACGTTTTGGTGTCTGAACAGGCAAATGTTGATTGTGCTGCTGGCTTTGGCGTGCGTTTGATCGGCTGTGCCGACGATGCGGCTTTGCCCATTGGCATGCACGACTATGCGGAGGCTCTTGGTTGCTGCACGCTGGTCGACAAGACCATGTTTATTGCCGATGCGTTGGACTGCGACGCGTCCGTTGTGGTGTGCTGTCGACCCGAGGGTTTTGGCAAAAGCATGAACTTGTCGATGCTCAGGGCTTTTCTGGAGCGTCCAGCGGTTGGTCGCGCTGATCAGCGTTTGTTTGCCAATGCTCAGATTTGGGATGCAGACGGTGGGCGCTATCGGGATGAGTATGCTTGCTATCCGGTGATATCGCTGGACTTTTCTGGCGCTGCGAGGCGTGGTGCCGCTATTGCCGACGTCGTGCGCGATGCCCTTTCGGGCGAGTGCGCTCGCTTGTTGGCGCTCTTGGAGGCTCCTGATTTAGCTCGAGATAAGGTGCGTCACATCGAACGCGTCGCGCGTGGCGTGGCGAGCGCGGACGAGGTTGACTCGGTGCTCGGTGTGCTCATTGAGCTGCTGGAGATGGCCTGCGATGAGCAGGTTGTATTGCTCGTTGATGGGTACGATGCGGCGTGGTCTCGCCGTGCGAGCGCGAGGGACGCTTCCGACGCCGATCCGGCAGGGCTATTCGATCGCGTGCTGTTCGACGCCATTGCCACTGCGCGCGATTCGTTGCGGCTGACGTGTCTGATGGGGGAGCGTCCCGGCCCTGCCGAAGCGGCGCTTCCTTTGCATGGCTGCTCGTATTGTCTGACGACGCCGCTTTCGACGTGGTGTGACCGTTGGTTCGGCTTTTCGGATGCCGAGGTCCGGGCTCTGTTGAATCATGCTGGGCGCGAGGAATACCTTGATGATGCGCGTGAATGGCTCGAGGGATATCGGTTTGGTAGGGCCTGTTGCTCGAGTCCAGCGCGTGTGATCGGTTTTCTGGACCGAGGCTGCACGGCGCCTGTGCGCGCCGATCTGTATGGGTATGCGGATTGCCTGAGTAGGGTAGTTGCCGGGTGGAATCTCGACCGCCTTTCGGTCTTGTTTGATTTGCTCGAGGCCTATGGGTGTGCTGAGGTCCCGCTTTGTTTGGGCACTGCAGAGCCAGATGTCTCGCCTGACGATGGCATGTGGACAGCGCTGTATCTGTCCGGTTTTCTCACGACGGATATGACTGAGGAGCCAGAGCATGGCGATCGGCTCCGTGCTTTGCGATTGCCCAATAACGAGCTTCGCCAGGCCTTGCGTCTAGTGATTGTTGAGTGGTTTGAGTGCGCTGCCGAAGACATTCGAGACGTCGATGCGTTTCGCGACGGGCTGTGCCGTGGGAACGAGGATACGGTGAGGCGGGCGCTAAGCCGCATCCTGGGGGATGCGGGAATCGGTGAGACCGACCCAGATAAGCCGCTACCATATCATCTGCTCTTGCAGGGACTCTGCTTTGGCTTGCCGGGCTATGCCAATCCTGCCTCGAGGCGAAAGTGTGGCGCGGGTCGCTGGGACATCCAGGTTTTCCCTACGGGTGCTGTGTTCGACGTAGCAGACACGATTGGCATGCTGGACGAGCGCCCGCTGATAACGATTAACTTGATGTATGACCCCGATGTGGATGCGTTGGGCCTGGAATTGCTGGCCGTGCAGTCGCTACTCGACATAGAGCGCGACGGCATCGACGAAATCCGTGTACCACGCCCCGGCGTGGGTCGCATGCGCTGGGGGTTCGGTTTTGATGGGCAGCATGTGGCTACGGTGTGCCAGCGGCTTTAAGCGCCGAGGTGTTTCCGGCTTCCGTTACTCGGTGTCCTTCATGGGCGGCATAGGCTTCCAGTTGGGATCCTTGATGATCTTGCGGGCGTCCTTCATGCCTCGGCGCAGCGCCGGAATGCCGGTCTTAAAGCACTTGTCGACCGCGGCCAGGCGAATGAATTCCTTGCAGAAGGTCGCGGCATTGCCCAGGCGGAACAGCATGGGGTGGTAGTCACCGTAGATCTGCATATAGCGAGCGAGGAAGCCTCGGTTGCGCATGATGTAGTAGCGGTTGGTGTCGCTCGTGGAGTTGAGCTGGCGCTTGCCGGCGATATCCCAGTTAGAGACGGCGCGGGCGCGCTTGAGCACCACGTCGGCAACAACGGCGGCGGGGAAGTGTTGGCTGGCCACGTAGCCGTAGCAGGCATCGTCGCCGTAGATAAAGAAGCGCGCATCGGGCAGGCCAATCTTGTCGACCACGCGGCGCGAGAACATGCCGCCCTCAAAGCACAGCTGGTTCATGGTGCGGTAGCCCTCGGGACCCAGATCCCACTTAGCGATGGGGTTAGGGATGCCAAGTGAAAGGATGAGCTGGTACTGCCAAAAGAAGGCGCCGCCGTCAAAGTCCAGGCGCGAACCCTGGATAACATCGTAGCGGTCGGTCCACTTGGCCAAGCGCTCGATGCCTTCGGGGATGACGAGCACGTCGTCGTCCATCACCCAGAACCACTGGGCGCCCAGGTCGTAGGCGCATTTGGTGCCGGCGGAGAAGCCACCTGCACCGCCGCCGTTTTCGAGCTGTGGTGCGTAGATGACACGGTCGGTGCCGCCCTGCGCGTCAGGCTGCTCGGTGTCGATGCCCCACAGGTTGGCCAGGCGCTCGTTGAATGCGGAGCACATGGCCTCGGTCTCGCGCGAATTCTCGTTATCGACAATCACGATGCGCCAGGGCGTTGCCGTGAGCTCGGTCATGGAGTCGAACAAGTTGGCCAGGAGTTCCTGGCGCTTGTACGTAACGACGACGATGGCGAGCTTGTCTATGGGGGCGGGAAGGGTGGAAGTCATGAACGAGAATATCCTTTCGCGTGGGCAGCATATCGGCCCTGCGGAATAAATAGCGTGTCCCATGGGACACGTCTATTGTAAGCGTAGGCGGGCGCCCGCGGGTAATGTTCCGCTAATCACCAAGAACGTTTGCTACAAGCCTGGTTGACTTGTGTGCGTGGCGAGATTGCAAGCGCGCATTGTGGTATTACATAAGTGCCGATTCTTGTGGACGCAATCTTTCTGTTTGGATGGCCTGTGAATAAAACTCGTTTAGCCTCCCTTGCCGATAGCCTTTCCGTCAAGGTCATGTTGCTGTTTTTGGTTTTTCAGGTCGCATTTGTCCTGAGCAATACCGCAGCGAATTGCCTACCGAGGCCCGTTATCGAGTCGCATGCGCAGGGTTCGGAGTCCTCGGCCCTGTTGACTGACATGTATGTCTACGACCACCGTGTTGCAGCTGGTCCTGTTTGCTTTGATAGCAATCGTTTTGTCATTGAAGTCGCACGGCAAAAGGACCAAGGTTCTCCGTTTAAGACGATGGCTGTTGCCGAGATTGATGACGTTACGAAAGCCAACGGGATTACGCATCAGCAGTATTACCGGTATTGGCATGGATGGCAGCTACTTACGAATGCCTGCCTGTTTATTGGCGGTATCGACGTTGTCGTGGTGCCTGCGGCCGCTCTGGCGATTGCCGGATCCGCTTGCGCTTACGTTGCCTTGCGGAAGCGATTTTCAAAGCTATTGACGTTGGGTTTCGTTGTAATCCTGTTGTTTTCAACCAATCTGTTTTTCAATTTTATCGGTGATCTGCTTCTGTGCATCTCGTTCTTTGTTGCGCTCATCATGATGTCTTGTATGAGTCTTCGTTTGGGGTCGGCTCCGAACGCACGGGCTTTTACAAGCCGTCTTGTCCTTTGGTCGATTGCGACGGGTGCCGTGTTTTCGTTTCTTGACTTTTTAACGATTCCTGCCGCTGTTGTCGCCCTGCATTGCTTTTTCGCCTTCATTGCGCTCCCCGAGGGCGAGCGCCCCAAGCGCTGCGTCGTCACGATGCTGCAGGCGCTCTTTGGGTTTGGGCTTTCGTTTGTGTTTACCTGGGCGATGAAATGGGTTGTCGCGGCGTTTGTGCTGGGCTGGAACGAGGTCTTTTCGAACGTTCTGGGCGAGATGGGCCTTTGGTCTGCGCATGGGACTTCGTCACTGTTGCCCCAGGCTGACTGGCCTCAGATTTTGAAGGAGTTTTATAGCATGAGCCCGCAGCTGTTCGCCATTTGCTCAACTGCTGGTTATGCGATGATCTCGAACGTTGTTTGTCTTGTTTCGTTTGCTGCCGTATTGGCGATTTGGATTGCCGTGCTCGTTTGCTCGATACGGGGCGGAGCGCAAGGTGGTCGTCGTCGCAAGATGTTGATCCAGTCACTGCTCATGGCGCTGCCTCTGGTGGTTGTTCTGGGTTATTTCGTTGTTATGCATGACCATGCAATCGTTCATATTCCGGTATTTGGCTGCAAGAACTGGGCGATTGTCTTTGCGATTTTATTTGCTTCTGGTGTAAGCGCGCTTCGTGGTCTGAGGAGTCAGAAGGTCGCTTAGCCTTTCATGTGGGCCTTGATGGTCGCGACTACGGCCCTGCGCACGATATCCACGAGGAGCAGGGAAAGCGCGAGGCAAAGGCTCATAAGGATTCCGAGCAAAATGGCGGCGGCTGGACGGGGCTCTCCCGTTTGGATGCCTGTCGCCATGGTGTAGATCGCTTTGTCGAAGATGGGTCGCCAGACGTTGCAGGTGAACGACTGTACGGCGTAGAAAGCGAGCGTTCCTGCGGCGAGAGTCACGATTGTCTTGTCTGCAGTTGGGACTTCGTGGCGTGGCTGATGGAGCGCTGCGGCGGCAACGGATGCAACGGCTAAGATGAAGGATATGACGGAAGTTGACTTGTAGGAGAGCTTCCAGAGCGCGTCGTACTGGCTGTTTGTCGATAGCAGGAGCTCGAGCGTGACGGTGGCGGCAATAAGTCCGATAAGCACGATCTTGGATTTCTGAGAGCCGGATGCGTTGCCGAGGTATTCGAGGACAAACCGCATTTCTCCAGCTGCAATAAACGCGACCAGGTAGGTAACGGCGCTCATGAGCTTGCGCCACAAAACGACACCGGCAGCTCCGTTTACCGTCGCCGCGATGTAGCAGTTGATTCCAAATGTTGCGAGCACGAGGAGTGCTACGACAAACGGGGCCCTTATGCTGCCGATTCGCTGTCGTATCAACGCAATCACTGGGACGAGCAATACGGAGGCGGCGTAGACCCAGATAAACTCGATGCCCAGCGTAAGCCAGCCAATCTCGTGTAGCGAGATTTCGGGCAGGGGATAGACGTACATCGAGATAAGCAGGCAGGCAGCGCAATAAAAGAGCGTGGGCAAGACGATCTTCTTTAACCGCGCAAGCGATTTACGAGCGAGGTCCGGTGCGGATGACCCGTTTTGGAGGGCGCGAACTGCCGAAGGGATAAGGAAGTACCCCGAGATCATAAAAAAGACCTCGTTGGCCCAGCAGCCCAGCAGGTTGATAAAGCCGAGCGCGCCGGAGTAAGGGAAGACAGACACTATGACCCAATCCGAGGGCACGGAAACGACAGGAGCCCCCGCTCGTGACCGCGGGTCGGGGCTGCGACAA
>CABQJU010000028.1:0-27288 GCA_902464575.1 uncultured Collinsella sp. | reverse complement strand
TTGGAGAGAACGCTCCCGCAAACTGCCTCTTGACAACTTATAGGAGCGTCGGTTTTATTTTTCGTTTTCCCGGCATGGTTGAGGGTATCCAATTAAACGTAGTAGATAGGCCCATTTTGTGGCATACGGCCCATTCAAGCCCAATCTCGAAGGCTAAAGAGAGCCTCTCATCCACGCTTGCGAGCGAAAACCAAATAGAATGAAAGGCAAATGGAAAGCCCGTTTGACGAGCGGAGGACATATGCGGGACGTAGCCGAAAGCGACTGGAAGCTGTTTAAGAAAATGCTTCCTCAATGGCAAGAACGTTATATGGAAAAGCTCATCGGCCAGTACGTTGAGATGCTGAACGGCGACAGTGAAGCGTCCAGTAGATTTTGGGCACTAGAAGAGCGCCTCAATAGAGACAAGCTGTCCTCAGGTGTAATTGCAAACGACATTCGCCGCAGCACAATGCACCGCGAGATAGCCAATTTGCTTATCGACAGCGTGATCGCCCTCGACGACCTTGACGGTTTTACCGAGGACATTAAGAGCTATGCGCAACACTGGATTGGCCAGTAAGAGCACCGAACGACAAACATCCCCAGCAAAACGGGGCAAACGCCGGACCACCTAATGGTTGTCCGGCGTTTGCCCCGATAAAACCTGCCAAAATAAACCTGTCCCTTTTTGGCAGGTTACTCGGCGCTCTTGAGGGCGCCGACCATGTCGATCTTATTGAGGGTACGGTTGGTGGCGAGGTTGACGATAAACGTAAAGCCGAAGGAAAGCACCACGGCAAGCACGTAGCTCAGCGGCTCGACTTCGACGTCAAAGTACAGCGACGGCATCTGCAGGATGTACGTAAAGCTCTCGGCAAGCAGGCCACCCAGCGGCACGCCCAGTGCGGTGCCAATCGCCGTGAGGATCAACGTCTCCTTGTTGACGTAATGGTGTACCTCGCCACGGCGGAAGCCCAGCACCTTGATGGTCGCCAGCTCGCGCTCGCGCTCGGAGATATTCGTGTTGGACAACGTAAACACCACCACAAACGACAGGCACGCCGCCATAAAGGTCACGAGCACCACGACGGAATTGATGATAGTGAAGTTCGCCTCGTAGTTCTGCCAATGTTCGGCCGTGCTCGAGATGGTGAGCCAACCGTCACTCTTAAGATTCTTGCTAAACGCAATCTGGTCGGCCGACGAGCCCTTAAGCAGCACAAAGATGCCGTTAAGACGCGCGCTTCGGCCGAACGCGCGCTCATAGGTGCCCTGCGTCATATAGAGCGTGTTGCCCAAATAGTTGAGCGAGATGTCGCTGACTTTGACCTTGGCGACGTTGAGCGACGAATCCTGGACCTGCGCCGTGTCGCCCGGCTGAATCCCAAGAACCAGCTGTGAACTCTTGCTCAGATACACGTCTCCGTCACGCAAAGACAGTGGCTCTTTGGACTCATCCTCGAGACGCGCGTAGTCGTCCAGGTCGTTCGTGCGGTCATCGGGCACCACGATCAGCTGCACGGTCTCGCTCTTGCCGCCAAATGTAAAGGTGACGTTGTCGGTCATAATCGGCAGCGTCGAAGACACCGTCACGTTAGAATCCTTAGCCGCGCTGCGCTCATCCAATGCCGCGCACGTCTGCGAAAAATCGTCGGGATTGGCAACCGCCAGCAAGTCATAGCGCGTGATATGCCCATACTGCTTGGGCGAAAGCGCAACCGACGTGTCGCGAATACCCATACCGCAGATCACAAGCGCGGTGCAACCCGCGATACCGAAGATGGTCATAAAGGCGCGCTTTTTGTAGCGAAACAGGTTACGTGCTGCCACCTTGTTCAAAAAGCCCATGCGGCGCCAGATAAAGCCGATGCGCTCGAGCAAGATACGCGAGCCGGCGCGCGGGGCCTTGGGGCGCATGAGCGAGGCCGGAGTCTCGGCCATCTCGTGGCGGCAGGCGATAATCGTGGCGCCCACCACGCCCACGGCAAACAGCGCCACCGAGACGATCGAGGACACGATGTCGTACGAAAGCAACATCTGGGGCAGCGAGTACATGTCGTCGAACACCGTAAACAAGAACAGCGGCAGGCCCACAAATCCGATGATGTTGCCGAGCACGCCGCCGATCAGACAAGCCCACAGCGCATAGTCCACGTATTTGGACAGGATGCGTCCGCGCGAATAGCCGAGCGCCTTATACAGGCCGATGAGCGTGCGCTCCTCCTCGACCATACGCGTGGCGGTGGTAAGGCTGATGAGCACGGCGACGATAAAGAAGATGAACGGGAACACCGTGGCGATGGCTTCAATTGACGAGCTATCGCTCTCCACGCTCGAGTAGCTTGCGATATTGCCGCGGTCCTGGATGTACCAGGTGCATTCTCCCAGATCGGAAAGCTCGGCGCGGGCGTCGGCAAACTGTTGGTCGGCGGCGGCACGGCGCTGGTCCAGGTCGGCTTGCGCCTGCGCACGCTCGTCGCTGCCCTCGGCCATGCGATTGATGTTGTCCTGCTCGATCCCAAAGAGCATGGCGGCCTGACGCTCGGCCGCATCCAAGCTTGTCGGCGTGTCGACCGTCAGCTCCTGAGCGCGCGCCTTCTCACGCTCCTCGCGGATCTTCTCTATATTGCCCTTGACCTCATTGATCTTTGCCGCGTAGGCATCCGAATATGAGTTGAGATCCTTGGCTCCCTCGACGACCACGTGGACCGCGGAGTAGGAAGAAGATGTCGCGGCGTCCTCGCTCACATAGAACTTATAGTCCGCCGCCGAGGCGGCACGGAAGGCGTTGACCGTCGAGTCGGAGCTCACATCAGTGGGATCGAGAACCTCGGCCGTGATGGTGTAATCGCCATCGGCAAACTGGTCCTTAGCGCTTTGGTTCGACGAGCTCGCGTCATTGGCGGCAAAGCTCACGGTATCGCCGAGCTTTTTGCCCGAAGCCTTCAGGAACTTCGATGTCACCGCAACCTCATCGGCGCTCTCGGGCAAATCGCCGTTCACGAGCACCGGCTGATCGATGTTCTCCTTGGAGAGACTTTGCACGACCACGCGCTCGCGCGTTGTGCCCACGGCGGTGTAGGCGGTCTCGGTGTAAATGCCCTCGGCCGTCTCGACGCCATCGACCTCTTGGATAGCCGCAAGATCGTCGCGCGTAAGGCCATAGGTCGACTGCACGTTAACGTCATAGACATTTTGCTGGTCGAAGTAGGCATCAACCGAATCACACAGGTCCTCGCAACCCGCCTTAAGGCCGCACATCACGCTCACGCCAAGCGCGGTGATGACCACGATTGACAAAAAGCGCTTAAGACTGCCTCGGATTGTGCGGTAGATGCCACGGCGAAAAACCGTCGGCACCATATCGTTTGAGCTTTGGGCAGTGCGGTAGGTCGTAAAATCCTGCTCGCGCTCCGTGTTCTGCGCGTCGCGGCGTTGGCTGTTTTGGCGGTCCTGATCCATGGGCGCTACCACTCGATCGTCTCGATAGGCACGGGATTTTGCTGGACCGTCTCGCTCTCCACGCGGCCGCTCTTAAAGCGAATCAGGCGATCGGCCATGGGCGCGAGCGCGGAGTTGTGCGTGATGATGATGACCGTAATGCCCTGCTTGCGGCAGGTATCCTGCAGCAGCTGCAAGATCTGCTTGCCGGTTTTATAGTCGAGCGCGCCCGTGGGCTCGTCGCACAGAAGCAGCTTGGGGTTCTTTGCCAGTGCGCGGGCGATGGACACGCGCTGCTGCTCGCCGCCCGAAAGCTGTGCCGGAAAGTTGCCCAGGCGCTCGCCCAGGCCAACCTGGCGAAGCGTTTGTTCGGCATCGAGCGAATCGGGGCAAATCTGAGCTGCGAGCTCAACGTTTTCGAGGGCCGTCAGGTTGGGGACCAGATTGTAGAACTGGAAGACAAAGCCGACGTCGGCGCGGCGGTATTCCACGAGCTGCGCCTCGTTAGCGGAGCTCACGTCGCGCCCGTCCACCGTCACGGTGCCGGAAGTTGCCGTGTCCATGCCGCCCAAGATGTTGAGCGCCGTCGTTTTACCGGCGCCTGAAGCACCCAAAATGATGGCGAGCTCGCCGCGCTCGACCGTAAAACTCGCGCCGTCGAGTGCGTGAATGCGGGCGTCGCCCTCGCCGTATGCCTTGATGACGTCTTTGAATTCGATATAGGCCATCGATTAATTCCCATCTGGTCGGATAACTCTTTAGTATTACCCATTTCGCACCGACCAAAAAGGGACAGGTTCATTTTGGCAGGTTTTAGAGGCGGACGGTGAAGGTGATCTGGTTGCCGTGGCCGCAGACAGAAGCGCTCCCACCATGGGCTTCGGCGATGGCACGCACCACGGATAGGCCCACGCCCGAGCCGCCCGTCTTGGAGCTGCGCGACACGTCCGCACGATAGAAGCGGTCGAACAATCGATCTAGGTCGCCTTCGGGCAGCTCGTCCACGGCGTTCGAAACGACAAGCTCGGCCGAACCTTTGCCTGCACCGCGTGAGACGGCACGCAGACTCAACTCAATTACACTGCCCTCACTCGCATAGCGCGTGGCGTTATCCAGCAGCAGCTCAACCACCTGCGCCACCGCTGCAGCATCGGCATGGGCCCGCACGCCACTCGCAATCGACGTCGACAGACGCTTGCCACGCGAAACCGCCACCGACTCAAACGGCGACGCCGCCTTGTCCACTGCCTCCGAAAGATCGATCGATATCATGGTAAAGCCCGCCGAACCCTCGTCCATGCGAGCCAAAAACACCAGACGCTCCGTGAGCGCCGTCAACCGTGCAACCTGTTCGTGAATGCTCTGCGTCCACTCGCTCTCGCCGCTCTCGATCTCTTGCACCTCATTGGCGGCATCAATCACGGCCAGCGGCGTCTTGATCTCGTGGCTTGCATCGGTAATAAAGCGCTTTTGCTTGCTGTAGCTCTCGACCATCGGCCGAATCACCGCGCCCGAGGCACCCGCCACAATTGCCAACACCGCCAGCCAGCCAATGCAACTAATCGCCACGCTCGCGCTCAAAAACGAATGAAAGCTTGCAAGCTCGCGCGAGCAGTCCACAAACACATAGGTGGTCTCGTCGCCCTGAACCGTAACCGTATAGCGGTAGTTACCAGAAAAGCCCGAGGTCCAACCCTTGGAATATAGTCCTGCAGCGATGCGTGCAGCACGCTTGGCACCCACCGCGGCAATGCGGGCCGTGTTGACATCGGTCACCTGCCCACCGGCAATCGACACCGTAAAGTAGCGCGTGTCGAAGGGAGACTCCGCCGTCATACCTTCGAAGTGCCCGGTGCGCATGACCACCCTGTCACCGGCAGCGGTCTTACCGGCGCCCACATCCTCGCCGAGATCGGTCTTGGGCTCATCCGTCCAATCGATGCCGTCCTTGCCCGCCAAGATATAGTCCAGACGAGCGTCGGCCATCTTGCAGACATGCGAGTAGTTGACGATATTGATGCCGGCGATGATAAGCGTAAGCACGGCGGTCACGGCACCCATGGCAACCAGGATGAACTTACGACGCAGGCGACGTCCCATTGCACTGGCAGCATCGGCGCGCCCCGGATTACCCGAGTCCGCGCCCATGCCGAGCTTTGCCGTCGTGCGCTTCCACCACGCACTCGCGCTCACGCCTATTCGCCCTCCTCAACAACCTCGAGCGAATAGCCCTGGTTGCGCGATGCACGGATGGCCACGTTGGCACCAAGCGCCGTCAGCTTTTTGCGCAGGTACGAGATATAGACCCACACCACGTTAGCGCCTTCGGGCGCGTCCTCACCCCAAACTTCGAGCATCAAACGCTCGGTGGGCATGCGCGTGCCGGCGTTGCGCATAAAGAGCTCCATAAGCTGAAACTCTCGATTGGCCAGGTGCTCCTCGCCCAAAGGGCCCACGAGTGTGCACGATGCCGTGTCGAGGCGCACGTTGCCCACGCTGAGCGTCGTGGCGTCAATTGCCGTCGCGGCACGCGTCATGGCGCGAATGCGTGCGAGCAGCTCCTTGGCGGCGAACGGCTTGGTCAGGTAGTCGTTGGCACCGGCATCCAGGCCCTCGACCTTATCGGACACCTCGCTTTTTGCCGTGAGCATGATGATGGGCAGTCGCTTACCGGCGGCGCGTGTGCGCTTGAGTACCTCGATACCGTCCATGCCGGGCATCATGATGTCCAGAATTGCGGCGTCATAGTCGTTGGCGAGCAGATACTCGAGCGCCGTCAGACCATCGAGCGCGGTATCGACCTCGTAGTCGCTATGTTGAAGAATCGCGGTAAGGGCGCGGGAGAGGCCGGGTTCGTCCTCGGCAAGCATCAGCTTCATAGTTGTTCCTTTGGCGCACGGCTATACAGGTTTCGATACTGCCGATGATAGCGCACCGTCAACCGCCTTAGCGCAGCCTTAGCCGCTCAACCTGCGCGTTTTTAAATACGCAGGATATGGCTTAGCCAAACTTAAGGCGCAGATGTCAAACGCTTGTCCGCACGCCGGAGACGATAGAACAGCAACTCACCCTTTCGCGGCACCTTTATCATGCAAAGAGCTCGGGCACTATTCCTCGTACGCGCCCTCAAGCCGAAGCAGCCACTCCTTGCGGTCAAGCCCGCCGGCATATCCGTTGAGCGAACCATCGGCGGCAACCACGCGATGGCACGGCACGATAATCGAAATGGGATTGCGTGCAACCGCAGTCCCCACGGCACGGGGAGACACAACGGGCGCCTCGTTTCCCGGTACACGATGTCGAGCCGCAACACGCTGGGCGATCTCGCCATACGTAGCGACCTCGCCACGCGGAATAGAAAGCAGCTCGTACCAAACTTCACGCTGAAACGCCGTGCCGATCATATGCAACGGCGGCGTAAACCGAGGTTCCTGCCCTGCAAAATAAGCATTCAGCCAAGCCCAGGAACGCTCAAGCACCGAAGACGCCGCACCATTTGCCGGACTCACCGACGACATGCCGCCAGCACCAGAAACTGCATCGGCGCCTTCAACATGTTCGGGATCTTCTTTGAGAAGCGTGGAGCCAAAATGCTCCTGCCCCTCAAACCAAAGTCCCGTCAGACCGCGGCCATCAGCGGCAAGCAAGATTTCGCCCAAAGGCGAAGCAAACGTCGTCGTGACCACCAGCGGCTCCTTTCAAAACTCCGCAACATAATACCGCGAATTGTGCAGACAACCCCAATCGACCCCAAAGTCACCCAAGGCAGCAGGCGCGCAGCGCCGCAGCTGCCGCACGACCCCAAAGTCCCCGCAGGCAGCAGGCGCAACGCGCCGCAGCTGCCGGCCGCGCCCCACAGTCCCCAAAGGCGGCAGGCGCGAAGCGCCGAGGCCGCCGCCGGGACCAGGGCCCGCAACAGCCGCGCGCCCCCCACATCAGCCCAGCGGCCCCAACCAACAACGGCCCCATCGCAGACTGCTCGCAGCCGAGTCACCGCAGGCGGGGGCCGGGCTTAGCTTTCAGAACACTCCGCAGACCAGTGTGGCGCCTTGTCCGCGGCTCCGAAGGAGCAGGACAAGGCGCCACACATGGTCGAGGACGTTCTGAAAACTAAGCCCGGTCCCCGCCGGACAGGTCAACTTACTCGCAGAGCAGCTTAGCGATCTGGACGGCGTTGGTTGCCGCGCCCTTACGGATTTGGTCGCCGCAGCACCAGAAGGTGATGCCGCGCGCAGCCTCGGGGTTCGAGATGTCGCGGCGTACGCGACCGACCCAAATCAGGTCCTGGTCGGAGGTGTCCATCGGCATGGGGAAGCGGTCGTGCGCATCCTCGGCGCTCATGTCGTCAACTAGCTTGACACCCGGAGCGGCAGCCAGCGCGGCACGGGCCTCTTCCACCGTGATGTCGCGCTCGAACTCAAGCGTGATGCTCTCGGAGTGCGAGCGCAGCACGGGCACGCGCACACAGGTGCAGTTCACGCGCAGCTCGGGCAGATGCATGATCTTGCGGCCCTCGTTTTGCAACTTCATCTCCTCGGAGGTAAAGCCCTCCTCCTTGACGCCGCCAATCTGCGGAATCAGGTTGCTCGCGAGCTGGGCGGCAAACGCGCGCGGCTCGGGAATCTCCTCGCCACGGCCCAGGGCGGCCAGCTGAGCCTCGAGCTCGGCCATACCGGGAGCGCCAGCACCCGAAGCCGCCTGGTACGTCGAGACGATCATGCGCTTCACGCCAGCGAGCTGATGTAGCGGCCACGTGGGAACCAGGCCGATAATGGTCGCGCAGTTGGGGTTGGCGATAAGGCCGTGATGCCACTTGATATCGTCGGCATTGATCTCGGGCACGACCAGCGGCACCTCGGGATCCATGCGGAAGGCGTGGCTGTTATCGACTACGACGGCGCCGCGCTTGACGGCCTCAGGCAGCAGCTCCTTGGCGATATCGTCGCCGGCGGCGCCGAGTACGATGTCGCAGCCCTCAAAGGCCTCGGGGCAAGCCTCCTCAATCACAACCTGCTCGCCGCGGAACTCAACGGTCTTGCCTGCAGAGCGCGCGCTCGCTAGCAGCTTGAGCTTACCGACCGGAAACTCCTGCTCGTTGAGGCACTCGAGCATCTGGGTGCCCACGGCTCCCGTGGCGCCCAAAATAGCAACCGTGTACTGTTTCATGCTTCCCCCTTTAAAGGTTGTGGCTATCGCCCGCACGCCAAGCAGGCCGAATATTGTTGCCAGTGTATACAAGAACGGGGCGGACACGAAACCCGCCCCGTCGAAACGAAACCGAAACGAAACGCCCCGCCTTAGTTTTTTGAGACATGACCCAAAAATCTACCGAGCAGTCGCTACTTTTTGAGCGCGGCCAGAGCGGGATCGACCGGCGCGGGAGCCTCCAGGTCGGAGACCTTCACAATGCCGTTCTCATCGGAGAAGGCACGGTAAATGGTCCGAATCGCTAGGTCGAAGTCCTTCTCCTCGACACCGATAATGATGTTGATCTCGTCACAGCTCTGCGAAATCATACGCACGCTCACGCCGGCCTGGCCGAGCATGCCAAACAGATGGCCCGAGATACCTGCACGACCGCGCAGGTTGCGGCCGACGGTAGCGATGAGCGCCAAGCCCTCGACAACCTCGATCTCGAGCGGTTCGACCTCCTGTTGGATGTCGCCCACGAGTGAGTACAGCGAATCGTGCACATCCTGCTCCTGCACCACGGCGCCAAAGCGGTCGACACCGGTGGGCATGTGCTCGACGGAAACGTCATAGCGCTCGAACACCGAAAGCGCACGGCGCATAAAGCCGACGCGGGGCTTGGTGCGGTCGCGGGCGACGTTGATGGCGACAAAACCGCGCTTGCCGGTCACGCCGGTAATGATGGGCTCCGCCTCGCCTTCATCAGCCGTCTCGCTAATGATGGTGCCGGGGTCCTGCGGCGCATTGGTGTTCTTGATGACCAGCGGAATGCCTGCCTCGCGCACGGGGAACACGGCTTCCTCGTGCAGGACGCTTGCGCCCATGTACGAAAGCTCGCGCAGCTCCTCGTAGGTAACGCGCGCAATGGGCTGAGCCTCCGGAACAATACGCGGATCCGCAGAATAGAAACCCGAGACGTCGGTCCAGTTCTCGTATAGGTCGGCGCCCAGGCACTTAGCCAAAATCGAGCCCGAGATATCGCCGCCGCCACGATCGAGCAGCTTGATCTGGCCCTCACGCGTCGCGCCGTAGAAACCGGGCATAACAAAGCCGCCCTGCTGACCGTACTCCTGCACCAGCTCGGAGGTGCGATTCATGCTGAGCGTACCGTCGTGATGGAACGCCACAACCGTCGCGGCGTCCAGGAACGGTAGGCCCAGATACTCAGCCATCAGGCGAGCGGTGAAGTACTCGCCGCGGCTCACGAGCTCCTCGGTGGAGTAACCGCCCGAGCGGGCGCGCTCGGCAAAAGCCGCGAACTCCTCGCGGATGGGATAGGTGAGCTCCAGCTCGTCGGCAATATCAAAGTAGCGCTGGCCGATGTCCTCGAGCAGCTCCTCGCACGACACGTGGTACTTAACGTGCGCGTTAACCAGGTAGAGCAGGTCGGTCACCTTGGTGTCACCCTTAAAACGGCGACCGCAGGCGGAAACCACCACAAAACGGCGAGCCGGGTCGGCATCGACGATGGCCTTGATCTTCTTGAAGTGTTCGGCGTCGGCGACCGACGAGCCGCCAAACTTGGCAATCTTAATCATGGGCTGGAGGTTACCTTTCTAAAAAGCCTCTGCGAACCTATTTTGCGCGCTCTGATACCATGGTTTCACCGATTGGGACCAAGGCATCCGAGGAGCAGTGTTATATGGGAACTTATCATAGTACACGAGGACGCACTTTATCGTGCTCAAGTAAGGTGGCAATCCGCACTGGCATCGCTCCCGACGGGGGTTTGTTTGTCTCGGACGAGCTCGGCACCCAGCAGGTCGATATCAGCTCGCTTGCAGCTAAATCGTACTTTGAAATCGCTCAAGATGTGTTGGGAATGTTACTGAATGATTACACGGCCGAAGAAATTTCGGCGTGTGTCGACGAGGCATACCGCGGCACGTTCGCGAGTGAAGAGGTTACGCCGCTCGTCAACCTCGACGCTGCGCCGGGCGCTGACGCCCCTCAGACCTATGTGATGGAGCTCTTTGGCGGCCCCACGAGTGCCTTTAAGGACGTCGCTCTGCAGATGCTCCCCCGCTTGATGGCCCGCACTTCCGCCAAGGACGGCAGCGCCGAGCGCATCATGATCGTCACCGCCACGTCGGGCGACACCGGCAAGGCCGCACTCGCCGGTTTTGCCGACGCTCCGGGCACGGGCATCACCGTCTTTTATCCCGAAGGCAAGGTCAGTCGCGTCCAGAACCTGCAGATGTCCACACAGGAGGGCGATAACGTCGCCGTCTGCGGCATCCGCGGCAACTTCGACGATGCCCAGAGTGCCGTCAAGCGCATCTTTGCCGATAAGGAGCTTGCCGAGCGTCTTGAGGCCGCCGGCACGGTGCTTTCGAGCGCCAACTCCATCAATGTCGGTCGCCTGGTACCGCAGGTCGTCTACTACTTTGCCGCCTATGCGCAGCTGCTGCGCGCCGGCGCCATCGAGGCCGGCGACGCCGTGGAGTTCTGCGTGCCGACCGGTAACTTTGGCGATATCCTGGCCGGCTACTACGCCAAGCGCATGGGTCTGCCCGTCGCCAAGCTCATCGTCGCGAGCGACAAGAACAACGTGCTGGCCGACTTCCTGACCACCGGCGTCTACGACCGCAACCGTCCGTTCTTCACGACTATCTCGCC
This sequence comes from uncultured Collinsella sp., assembly GCA_902464575.1. Classification (GTDB taxonomy): domain Bacteria; phylum Actinomycetota; class Coriobacteriia; order Coriobacteriales; family Coriobacteriaceae; genus Collinsella. Next base: position 16,056 of record CABQJU010000028.1, on the reverse strand, counting down.
GTCGATGGACATCCTCATCAGCTCCAATCTGGAGCGCATGCTGTACTTCCTGTCCGACGGCGACTGCGAGCTCGTTGCCGGCCTTATGGAGCAGCTTGCCCAGACCGGCCGCTACGAGGTTCCCGCCGAGCTGCTGGCTAAGATTCAGAGCGTCTTTGGCTGCGGCTGGGCCAGCGAGGACGAAGTCCGTGCTGCCATCAAGAGCTGCTGGGATGCGAACGGCTACGTAATCGACCCGCACACCGCTTGCGGCTATCACGTCTTTGAAAAGGTCGCTCCCGCCGAGGGCGCCAAGGCCCGCGTGCTACTTTCGACCGCCAGCCCCTACAAGTTCCCGCGCGCCTGCTGCGATGCCCTGGGGCTCGACGTTCCCGAAGACGACTTTGAGGCTATGCGCGTGCTCGAGCAGGCAACCAACACGGTTGCCCCGATCCAACTCGCCGAGCTCGAGTCCAAGCCCGTCCGCTTCGAAGACGTCTGCGACGTCGATGAGATGGCAAGCTACGTCGAGCAGGCTGCAAAAAAGATGGCTACCAACTAAACCCCTTATTAAGCGCCGGCGAAAGCCGGCGCACCTTCTTTCATCAGATAACCCCGGGGATGATGACGAACGCGCACAGCGTGCCTGGCTGTTTAGTTCGTCGCGAGTTCCGCACGCAAAGGAAAGCACTTAATGTGCTTTCCGTCTTGCGCAGGACTGCCCGAGCAGCGAACTAAACAGCTAGGCACGCCAGGAGGACTCACATGATCAAGATCACCGTCCCAGCAACCAGCGCCAACCTAGGCATCGGCTACGACACCCTCGGCATGGCCGTCAGCCTTTACTCGCACTTTACCTTCGAGCGCGCCGACAAGCTCATCATCACAGGTTGCCCCGAGGAGTTCCAAAACGAGAACAACCTAGTCTACGTGAGCTTTGTGGATGCACTGGCCGCATGGGGCGAGCCGGCCTTCCCCGTCGCCATCGACATTCAGACTGACGTTCCCGTCGCCCGCGGTCTGGGCTCCAGCTCCACCTGCGTCGTCGCCGGCATTATGGCAGCCGCCGCGTTGACGGGCCACACCGTCGACCGCGCCGAGCTCGTCCGCATTGCCACCGAGGTCGAGGGCCATCCCGATAACGTCGCCCCCGCTATCCTGGGTGGCGCCGTCTGCTCCTTTACGCCGACCGATTCGCTCCCCCAGTGCCTGCGCTACGAGGTGAGCGATCGCTTGCGTTTTATTACCGTGATTCCACCTTACGAGGTGCATACGAGCGAGGCACGCAAGGTTGTGCCGCAGGAGATTCCACTCTCCACCGCTGTGTGGCAGATGGGCCGCATCGCCGGCATGACGCGCGGCTTGGAGACTGGTGACCTGGACCTGATTGCCGCTGCCAATGACGACCGCATTCAAGAACCCTATCGTCGCCGTCTGATTCCCGACTACAACGCCGTGCGCGACACCTGCCTTAACGGCGGCGCTAAGACCATCTGGATCAGCGGCTCGGGCTCGACCCTCATGGCCGTGACTGATGACACCATCGTGGCAAAGTTCCTGCAGGTCAAGCTGCGTGAGCAGTTCCCTAAGTGTGATACGCATATTCTAACGTGCGACACCGAGGGCGCCCAGATCGAATACCTGTAGCGTCCTGCCTCATTGCTCTCACCGGCCCCCTTGGGGCTTCCCCTGAAAACGTCCTCGATCATGAATTGCCCCGTCGTGCGCTTCGCGCGACGGGGCAATTCGATCTGCGGATTGTTTTCAGGGGAAGCCCCAAGGGGGCCTGCGCAGCCTCGACAGGATATCGCATTCGCTGATTTAATCTTGCGTTCCTTCGGAGCAGCGGACAAAGAACCCTTCACGATACGGAAAGATTTGGGGGCAAAGCCCCTGGCCTCCCCTACGTTAACTTCGCTGGCGGCGGCTACAGGAACCTACGCTCTGGAAAGTCGCTGGGCTGATTTTTTGGCTTCTATTTGATAAAGGCGCACTTCCCAGCATCTCATTCGCCTTATAGCTCTGTTTTAATTTCTAATTGATGATCGATACGTGACGTCATCTAATTATCTTCGCTACTCAAAACAGCCCCAAGTTTACGTACTAGCGTCTCAACAGTAATTCCGAGTGCGTCCGCATAGACAAACTGCTCATAAACCCTAAGGCTGCGTTCCCCGGTCTCGACCTTTGAGATGAACGATTGAGGTACCCCCAGTTTCTTTGCGAGTTCAACCTGAGTGATACCTTGCTCCCGACGAATCTGGGAAAGGCATTTTCCGCATGTCCTGTTAGCATCAACGTTCATGCCGTTTACGCTATATTCCATTTTGATATATCCCAAACTGGGATATATTTATGTCACCAGCCATTCCGCTTATCAAAAATGCCCATCGCAGATTCATAGCTAGGAAGGAGCCTCGATAAACATGAATGACGAGATGAAGGAGCCCGACGAGGAAAAGGCACTCAGCGAGTCCGACGAGCGGAAGCCGGATTTCAAAGCCGAGCAGTTTTCTGATGGTGCTAGCGGCACCTCCTCCTCTGAAATTCCGCCATCAAACGAAGATGACGGCGCACGCAAAAATGAAGAAAACGACTCACTTCTAACGCGGGCCATTCATAAATTAGGCAATAAAAAACGAGCGGCAATCGCAGCTGCCGTGGCAGTTGTCATCATCTTCAGTTTGCCCATGCTGTTTCCTCAATTGTTTTGTAGCCACAAGCTATGGGCCAATGCAACCTGCACCAGCCCCCGTGTATGCAAAAGTTGCGGCAAAACCGAGGGAGAACCTCTCGGGCACGAATGGGAAGAAGCAACTTGTACGACACCGAAGACCTGTCAGCGTTGCGGCGAAACGAAAGGGGAGCCACTCGGACACCAACCGGGCTCGTGGACCAAAGAAGTCGACTACGTAGATGCCACTTCGAAGGAAATACGAGAATGCGAGAGATGCGGAGAGGTCGTTGACACCCGCAACGAGAAGGAAATCACATCTTTTCTTGGCGACGGAAAGTTTTCAATTTCCCCAAAAGGCTTTATTGATCGACTTAACGAGGAATTCTCCGATATCCCCAATTGCAGCAGCATGAATGCGGATTACGAACTAGACGATAGCGGCATGGGGCTCGAACTTCAGATCAAAAACGGTTCAAAGATTGCCGGTATTGGAGGCTTCTTTTCGGACTCGAGTAACCCGGTGCTACTCAGCTATCTTGGATCCGAAAACTGCTTCAAAAACATAGTCATGTACTTCGAAAACTCCGACTATGCCGCGGCGACAGCATTGGCAACTATACAAGCAATCGATCCAACACTTTCGTTTTCAGACGCCAAGGAAGTTGGTGCTGCCTGCGTAGATACGCCAACTGTCAAAAATGGAATTACGTATGCAATCGTAGCTTCGAATGGAGAGTACTGGCTAAGCGCTCGAATTGAATAATTTTCTTTGATTACTAAATTCAGACGCCTCTTACTCGCGATATATTAAAACTCAACCCCTGGCAGCATCGTCAATCGAAAATTGCCCCGCCGAGCACTTTAGCTTGGCGGGGCATTTCAATATGAAAGCGGATTTAAATATCAACAAGGCCTGCACGCTCCAACGAGACAGCCGGCTTCGCTGCTCAAATTGCCCTTGGTGAACCACAAGTTGAGCAATCAGTGGCCAGAATCCCCTTTAGGCGGCGCTTGTTTCTTTGTATTCGAAGACTGGCTCTAGGAGATCTTCGATGTTGCAGCGGAGGGCTTTTGCTATGGCTCTTACGCTTGTTACCGAAGCTTCATTGATGTTTCTCTGGCGCTGCTCGTACATTTGGATTGAGCGGAGTGACACACCCGATTCGTATGCTAGGTCTTGTTGGGTTTTCTTAAGCTTCTTTCTTGCTAACGCAAGTTTGGTTTGCCTGGACGCTTTTTTCGCCATATCGCAGACGAGGCGAGCCACGCGTTCCTCCGAGGCTTCGTGCCAGGGATAGTACAGACTGCGCAGTGCGTCAAACGGAACGACATGCAGCAGGTCTTCGAAAGACTCTCCTAGGCGCCACTGAAGGTATGCCAATATCCAGCCTGTCCAATATTCCGGTGTCTTTTCGAATCGGTAGGTTCGATTTGGCATCGGCCTTGATTGGTAGCCCGACCTTTCGGCGATAAGCGCGAATAGCTCAACGCCCGATTTTCCCGATACGACCCATGCGTTGCCACGCTCAAACTCACGGGCTACGCCGCTCAGGCAAAAGAGTTCAGCGACCTCGGACCCTTCCGCTCCATAGTCGTTCACGGCATAGTCGAAGCAGTCGCCGAGGTTGTTCATTGCATCCTCGAGGTAGTAGACGGGGTATGTCCTACTCGGCCCACAATCCGTTAACTCTTGGATCATTTAAATCAATCCTCCCTGTCATTAAATCCCTAATGTAGACACCCTCAGAGTCGAATCCATTCACAGTTTCCAGGTACTTGCGCCGCGCGTTCTGCTCTCGCTTAAAGCGCTTGGGATAATACTCAGATCCCAACGCCTGCCTCCATTCGCGGAATCTGATTGCTGAAAACGCACGCTCACTCATAAGAGCGTATTGGATGCCCAAATCGCCCAAACGCATAATGAGTTGCAGTTGCCTAAGCGAGATCATGCCGTTAACGAACTGTCTTGCAAACGAAAAGTAGGAATCGTCGGCGCGATAACCTCGAATTACGTCATAGGGAGAAATATCAATCAGGCAGTTATCCAGCAGATAGCGAAGTCCTTCGCGCGCCAGCGGTGTCGAAACATTGAACTCCCTATTGTTAGCCAAAATCGCAAGCCAATTGAGAATTGAAAACTCCCCGGACTCCAAGTCCAAGACCGCGAGACCATCCATATCGAGCTCGTATCGATTCGCGATACCATCGGACTCGGTCCGGCATGCCCACTCCATTGCCATTTCCTCATGTGGCGTGCAATAAAACCCACACCCATAGTCATTGAATTGTCTGCATTTATCCAACGACGGATGCTCGACAACAACCTCCGACCCGTGCCAAAGCTCCATATCGACCTCCAAACAAAAATATCACCCCAGCGATAGTGTACCAATAACTATCACTGGGGTGATATAGATAGATGCAAACTATTGCCTGCCAAGAGCCCTTACTAGAGGCAGGCCTCGGCAATGCGGCGCTTGAGTTCGTCGATGCCGGTGCCGGTCTGGGAGCTTGTGATGATCACGTTCTCGGCCGGAACGTTGAGTTGCTTTTTGATGGCCGCTGCCTGGCGGGCCTGCTGGGTGCGGCTGAGCTTGTCGGCCTTGGTGAGGCAGACGATAAAGTTGAACTCGTTGCCCTGCAGGTAGTCGATCATGTCATGATCGAGCTTGCTGGGGTCGTGGCGGATATCCACCAGAGAGACGACCAAGTTAAAGCTGCGCTCGGAGTCAAAGAAATCGCCAATGAGCTCGGCCCAACGGTCGCGCTCGGCCTTGGAACGACGGGCGAAACCGTAACCCGGCAGGTCCACGAAATGCACGTCGTCGGCCTCAAAGAAGTTGATGTTGCTCGTCTTGCCCGGCGTGCTGGAAACCTTGACCAGGTTCTTGCGGCCAAAGAGTTTGTTCATAATCGACGACTTGCCCACGTTGGAGCGGCCGACGAAGCTCACCTCGGGACAGGTTGACTCGGGAATCTGCGAAACCTTGCCGTAGCTGGCGACGAACTTGGCAAGCTGATAGTTAATGGAATCGGCCATGGACACTCCTTGGTCGTAGGTTCTTACAAATAGACGCGCTATTGCGCAGCGGCAATGCGGCGGACGATATCGAGCGTGATGTCACTTGCGACACGCGCGTACTCGAACAGATCGAACTCGCGCTCGCAAATTGCATCGTACGCCTCGTCACAATTATCGCTGATAGCGCGCAACACCAGGCAATCGACACCATTTTTGGTTGCGACATGGGCAATTGCCGCGCCCTCCATGCCGACACAATCGGCATGCGTCGCCTCGATAGCGTCGTTGCGCATGGTGGCGCCCGTCACAAAGCGGTTACCCGTGGCAATCGTGCCGACCAGGAACTGCTTGGTGCCCTCGTTCGAAGCGACTGCATTTTTCGAAGCGTCAACAAACCCACGCTCAGCAAGCACGTCGGCGGCAATATCGACCAGCGCGGGCGTCGAGCCAAACTCCTCGAGCCCCGGTGCGGACTCGGCGATAAGCGCGGTATCGGTATCCAGATAGCGTAGGCGTTTGCCAATGACCACGTCGTCGATATGGAGCTTGGGGTTCAAACCGCCCGCAATGCCCGAAAACACAACAGCCTGCGGAGCATACTTGCTAATGAGGTGCTGTGTTGCAGCGGCGGCGTTCACCGTGCCCATGCCCGCCGTTGTGGCGACAACTGTCAGGCCGTCGAGCTCACCGCTCACAACGGTCAAGCCCGCCTCCCGTGCCTCGCAAACGTCGCTCAGCTCTTCCTTAATCTGCATGATCTCTTTTTCGAGCGCACCGATAATCGCGATGGTAGCCATACCATTCCCCAAACCTATACGAAATTCTCAACCAAGGTATGGTACCAGCATTTTGTTTGACCTCGCCAAACGAACACGCTAAGCCAGTGCAGCTCGCGTATCAAACAGAGCCTTTGCAATCGCGGCCGTAACCTCGCTCGAACGGTCACTCCATGGCATCGATGTCATGACGCTCATGACATAGGTACGGCCATCGATGTCGATGAGGCCCGCATCGCATGTCGAATAGTAACCATCCTCGCTAATCCAGCCTGCCTTGTTGCGCACCAAAACCTGCTCGTCCGCAATGTCATCGCAAATAAACGAGCGCGATGTTGATGCCAGAAGGCCCGACAACCACTGTGAAGTCTCGGTATCCATGCTCAGATACTCGCTCATCTCGCGCCATAACCTCGCAGAAGTGCGCGGGCAGTAGGTCGGAAAATCACTCATCGGATTCAGTGCCGTTTCGTCATCAACGCCCAGATTGGCAATCCAATCCTCATAGCCATCATGGTCAAACGCCGCGCGTAACGCGATAAACGAATCGTTGTCTGAGTTGACGACGGCATTCTCGATAAGGTCGCGCACCGTCTGCCAGCCCATGCTGTAACCACCATACGTGGCTAAAGGCCAATCGAGCGACACCTGCCCCGATTCGACCAACATCTCGCAAATATAGAGTGCATACAGCGCCTTATAACTGCTCGCTCCATACACCTCAACATCGGCGTTATACGTCACGCCCCTACCACTCGATAGGTCGTAGAACACTACACCCACGTCGCCCAGTTCCTGCGCCCGACACAGGGCATCCTGGAGCGAGGCAAGGCTCTCATCCTCCAAGGCAGGAGTCTTGTTATCCACCAACGAGAAGGTCCGAACGGTATCACCCGAAGGGATATCGTTGAAGTTCGCCTTCGAAAGTCTCGTCTTGAGATCTGCCGTCGACAGAGCTTGATCTGCCGACGCTTTGGACTTTGAAACCTTCTCGTTTTGCAGCTGTACCGTTGACGCATCTGGGCGCCCCGTTCGCTCCGAGGCGTAGGTTTTAACGGTAATTCCGAGGATAATAACCGCCGACGTTAGCATCCCAATAGCGGCAATCTTCCTCACGCGGATGCGAGCGCCGGCAAGGCCACGCGAAGACGTGCCCTTCGTCTTATATCTGCTGCCATGCTGCGGCACATACTCGTCCCGCGATGCGATGTTTCGCACGTGGTCTCCTGACTGCCACCGTTTATATACGAGCAGCATGATACCGAGCAGGCAATTCTTTCCAAAGATATTCAGCGGCGTTTAAGGTGTCTTTAAAGAAACCACAAGCGTATTTATCCAAATGGCACGATTCTGTTGCGCATCTCACCGCAACCCAGAGAGCAGTCTTTTTAGGACGGGGCTCTTTAGCAATCAACTAGGTGCCCAGGGGCACTCATTTAAGTCTGTCCCCAATGAGTGCCCTTGGGGAACGAAAATGGCATGCTATCCGATAGCGTTTTTGAGCTCCGCACGGCGCTTTTTCATGCCGATCATAACGGCATTGCGCAGCTCGGGCATGCGAGCGGTATCCATCTGGGGCACGCCCTCGAGCTTATAGGGAATGCCCAGTTGCTCGTACTTGACGACACCCATCGTGTGATACGGCAGCATTTCCAGGCCCACCACGTTGTGCCATGGAGCGATGAGGCGACCGAGGTTCTCGCACTCCTCCACCGTGTCGGTAATGCCCGGCACCACCACGTGGCGGATAACGACCTTAATCTTGCGACGCGCAAGCTCATCACCAAACGCCAGAATGCGTGCGGGATCGCAACCGGTCAGCTTTTTATGCTCGACCGGGTCGGCATGCTTAATATCGAGCAGTACCATGTCGGTCTCGTTGAGCACGGCATCGAACTTCTCGGGGTGGTTGGGGTCAAATGCATAGCCACAGCTATCTAGGCAGGTATGTACACGGCCATCGGGGTTGTTGTGCATTGCACGAAACAGGTCGGCCAAAAACTCGGGCTGCAGGAGCGGCTCGCCGCCCGAAACGGTAATGCCGCCGCTGCGGTAAAACTCATGGTTACTCTGGAACTCATCCATGAGGTGTTCGACGGTCACCATCGTGCCGCCGTTGACCGACCAGGTATCGGGATTGTGGCAATACGCGCAGCGCATGGGACAGCCCTGGACAAACACCACAAAGCGGATGCCGGGTCCGTCGACCGTACCCATCGTTTCAATCGAATGTACGCGGCCCAGGGCAAACGCGGAGTCCTCGGGACGAGCGTCCACACCCTCGAGCGTCATCTCAGCCATTCCCGCTACCTTGCCTCTCATTGGTTTTAGTTACATAAATGCCAGAGCCATTCTAGCCCATACGCATGATGGTGAAACGGTTTAGTGGTCAATTGGGTTGTTCTATTTGGCCCCACACAAAAGCGGCGGGAAGGTTGTCACAACCCACTCGCCGCCGAGGCAATAGATATCGATAGACGCCAGGCCTTACGCCTTAAGCGTAAGCACCGCGCCGAAGGCGGTCGGGCCGCAATGGCTCGAGATGACGCCGCCGACCTGAGTCCAGGTAATGTCCTTAAAGCCCAGGTCGTGCGCATAGACCTCCATGTCGTCGCGCAGCTCCTCGGAAAGACCTACCGAATACGCCAGGCCAATATGCGAGTAGTCGATCTCGCCCTTCGCAACCATGTGGTCAATAAAGGCACGGGCGCACTTAAGCATAGAACCGCGGAACTTCTTGGTCGCCACGAACTTACCACCCGCCACCTCAATGCAGGGCTTAATCTTGAGCAGATGGGCACCGAGGAATGCCACGTTGGACAAACGACCGCCGGCCTTAAGGAAGGCGAGATCGGTTGGGACAAAGCCCAACAGCACGCGGTCCATGACGGAGTTCGCGAAGGCGAAGATCTCGTCGACGGTGGCATCGGGGTGAGCCTCGATGTATTTGGCGGTCTCGACGACAACAAGCGACTGGCCTACCGAGACAAAGCGCGTGTCCATGGAGAACACGTAGTCGCGCCCCTGGGCCGCAATCTTTGAGGACTGATGCGAACAGGTCGTGGCCTCGGAATATGCAAGATGCAAAATAGTCGCGTCGGGCTGCTCAGCGTGAATGCGGTCGTACACGTGAGCAAAATCCGCAGGCGCGCAGCCACTGGTCTTGGGCATCACGCCAAACTCATTGCAGCGCGAATAAATCTCGAGCGGATCGATCGAGCCGTCCTCGACGGTCTCGTCACCAATCGTGACATGCATGGGCACGCGCACGATGCCGTAGCGCTCGCAGAGCTCCGGCGTCACATCCGACCCAGACTCAACCACGATTACGTACTTGCCCATTATTATCACGACCCATCTCGACATTGGCTTTTCAATACATGGCACGCGCCGCCGCACTGTTGCACAACGGCGTCCAAGCGCCAAAGAGACGCCGCCCCTTGCACACAACAAAGGACAGCGTCTCCCTGGAAAACTCCGTGCTTATCTAGGATTCCACACGGTTTATTAAGGAGGGTTACTTATTCCGCAAACGGTCGCTATATGCGGTAAGCGGTAGTTGACCGCGACAACTGCGACACATTCCGTCCAGCAAATCCAATCGTGCTCCACGCACGGTTAATGCACGAGGCGGTAGAAATTCATCGATGCCGCACCCTCGGCGTGCAGCTCCATCGCCGGAACCGCCGGCGAATAGGTACGGCTCGTAAGTGCCGCCTCGCCGCCATTTGCAAAAATCTCGACCATCGTAGTGTCCGAAAGCACGCGCAGGTCGCGAAGCTCGCTGAGCTCGATCGACCTCTGGTCGCGCCCATAGCCTTCGTCACCCATGTCGAGGGTAAGCATCCCGTCCGTATAACGCACAAAGACACCCTTGCGGATTTCGAGCTCGATCATCTTGGCTCCCTCGCAGGAAACCACGACATCAAACAGGCGTCCCGGCTCCTCAACGGTCTCACCGCCTACAGCACGAACGCAATCGCCGCGCATCCTCTCAATCTCGTGCGCCGGCCACTGGCAGAGCTTGCCGCCGCGCATGCTCAGCTCTCTCGGCACCGTCAGCGCGCACTGCCACCCGCGCGCCACCGTCGGGCTTTCTGTCGTCGCATCGGGGCAACCCGACCATCCGATCATCAAACGCCGACCCGCAGCGTCCTCAAAGGACTGCGGGGCATAGAAATCAAAACCGGCATCAACCATCGGAGGCATGCCCTGGCCGACGATCTTAAAGCTCGGCGCCCCCCAATCGGCCTCGATGGAGAACCACACGCACTGATGCGGATTGCGGTAACGCCAGCCATCGGCGGGCACGCCCTGCGGACAGCAAACGAGAATAAGCTCGCCATCGAGCTCAAACAGATCAGGACACTCCCACATAAAGCCAAACTTCTCGCCCAGCTCAATGCGCGTCGCATAGCCCCAGTCCTCTAGATCACGCGAGGTATAGACAAGCACGCACCCGCGATCGTCTTTCGTACGAGCGCCGAGAACCATGTAGTAGATACCGTCGTGTTCAAGGATCTTGGGGTCGCGCACGTGCGTACCGATATCGTCGGGGTAATCGACCGGCCCAACAGCTATGCGCTTCTCGCCCAATTCGTCGGGATTCTCGGCAACCATATGAATTTGGTTTTGCTCACGGCCCGTCAACACGTAGTCGTAATCATCACGGTCAAAATGCTTAACGTTGCCGGTATAGAAGTAGTGAATCTTGCCATCACGTACAAAGGCAGAACCAGAATACGCTCCACTCGAATCCAAATCGGAATCGGGGAACAGCACGGGGCCGTGATTCTCGTACGTCACAAAATCCTTTGTCGTCAGATGGTTCCAAAGCACTGGACCGCCATGCGCAGCATCGAACGGATCGTATTGATGATAGATGTGATACGTATCACCAATCTGAACCAAACCATTGGGGTCGTTGAGCCAGCCAAGCTCAGGCTCCACATGGAACAAAAGCCTATCGGGGTCGGATGCGATGCGAGCCGCCGTCTCATCCTGTCCGGCACGCCACTGCTCATAGTCCGCGCGTGTCACCTTATTTTTTTGATTAAACATCGCCGTTGACTTTCTCGTCTATGGGAAAGGACGCTCGACTCGCACGAGCCGAACGCCCTTCCCCAAATGGACTTATCCGCACATTACGCTGAACGGCTCAACTAGAAGCTAACGTCGAAGCCAGCGCCAGCGCCCTCTTCATCGGTGGTCGGCACGCCCTTTGCCTTGTTGTAGGCAAAGATCAAGACGATCGGCACGATGAAGGCGATGAGATTGCCAGCCACATACCACACGAGCGTCTCGGGCGTGACGATGAGCAGGCCAAGCACGCCGGTCAGACCCTGACCGATGGCGCGCACCTCAAAGAGCTTCACGAAGGCACCGCCGCAGCCTGCACCGATGCAAGCGCAGATGAACGGGATGATCGAGTAGCGCATGTTTGCAGCAAAGATTGCGGGCTCGGAGATACCGACCAGCGTCGGGATAAAGGACGACATGCAGATGTTGCGCTCTTTGGAATGCTTCTTGTGAATGAGGTACATGCCGATGGCGCCGCCGCCCTGGGCGATGATGGAAACCGACCAGATGGCCTGGATGTAGTTGAAGCCAGTCGTGGCAACGAGGTTTGCCTCGATACCCTGGATGAACTGATGCGTACCGGTAACGACAAGCGGCTGCAGGAACGCGGCGAAGACAAAGGCACCAAAGACGCCCATCTTGTTGTACAGGATATCGATTACGCCGGCGAGGACGTCGCCGATCAGGTTGCCGAGCGGGCCGAACACGGTGAACAGGGCGACGTTAGCAAGAATCAGGGTAACGGTCGGGACAAAGACGAACGAAACGACCTCGGGGATGTACTTCTGGGCAATCTTTTCGACCTTGGCCATAAACCAGGCAGTCAGGATTGCAGGGAACACGCCACCCTGGAAAGCAACCATGGGAATGGAGAGCGGACCAAAGTTCCAGTACTCAGCACCCGTCGGGTCCATAACGAACGTGTTGCGGTTCATAAGGCTCGGGTGAACCATGACGATACCGACGAGGATGCCCAGAATCGGGTTACCGCCAAAACGCTTCACCGCGCTGTACATAACCAGGACAGGCAGGTAGTCAAACGTGGTGGCGATAATGGCAAAGAAGCTTGCGAGGTTCTTGAGGAACTCGCTGTGATCGGCAAGGCTGCCCTCCATGCCAAAGAGGCCGTTGGCAACGATCAGCGACTTAAGGCCGATGATGATAGCAGCGCCGACGAAAGCGGGAATGATGGGGATAAAGATATCCGAGAATACCTTGAGGACCGAGAAGAACTTGCCCTTCTTGTCCGCCTCGGCGCCCTTGACCTCGGAAGCGCTGATCTCCTTAACGCCCGTCAGAGCCATAAACTCATCGTAGACCTTGTTGACGGTACCGGTACCGAAGATGATCATGAGCTGGCCGCTGTTGTACAGCACGCCCTTGACGCCATCGATGTTCTCGAGCTCGGCCTTGTTGTACTTGCTCGTATCCTTGAGCACCAGACGCAGACGCGTAACGCAATGCGTGGCGCCCTCGATGTTCTCCAGACCGCCGACGTTATCGACGACTTGCTGAGACACTACTTTGTAGTCCATGTTCCTCTCCATTCCCTTACGAAATCATAAAACGTTTTGATGCCATTACAGAGACGCGATCGTTGCATTTGCGCACTTGAGCGTACCGTCGGTGACCGTCAGTGCCACACCCTGGCCCTGCTTATTGCAGAAGCGCGCGTTAAGCGCAACATCATCGACAAAGATGGTCGCGATATCGTCGTCAACGACCAGGCGCACATGATGAGTGCCCTCGCCCTTAAAGAACAACGGACGCTCGAGGCCCATGTTGTTGACCTGGAACCACGGATACTGGGGGGCCGCCGTAAACTCGAGCTTGCCCTCACGCAGGTTGGCGCGGAACTCATAGGCAAGACCGGACTCGGCGTCCTCGGCAAGCTTCACCGAGAAGCCGGCAGCGTCACCGGCGAGCTCGATGTCGGCATCGAGCATATAGGTGGAACCGGCATCCGCGGCGAGCACCTGCTCGACCTTGCCCGACTCGCAGGAGAGCTCAAAGGCCTCGACTGCCTTAGCCTCGCCAAAGGCGCCAAGCATGCTGTCAGGAAGCTTGGTGCCGAGCGTTCCGTCGGCACGCTGAACGATCTCGAGGGGCATAAAGGTGCCACCCCACAGGTAAGAGCTGGGGTCGCCGCCCTCGTCACGCGTAGGAACCCAACCAAAGAGAACGCGGCGCTCGCCATCAAATGCGGTACGCGCGGCATAGTACGCGCGGCCATCGAAGGAATCGTCCGCAGGAGTGATCCAAGGACCGTTGATAGAGCGAGACATGCGGTAACGGGTCTTGTTGCCATCACTGTACTCGGAGAACACCAGATACCACCAGTCGCCCATCTTAAAGAGATCAGGCATCTCGAACATGGTGTACAGGCCCGGATTCCACCAGTCGCCCTGGAACTCCCAGGTATCCAGGTCCTTGGAGGTGAACTTGACCAGACGACCGGTCATCAGACGCTTGTCCTCGCCCACACGCGTGCCGAGGATGAGCATGTACTCTTCGTTCTCCTCATCCCAAAGCACAAAGGGATCGCGCCAGTTGCGGTCATCGTAACCCTCCTGGGGCGGAAGCAGCGTCTCGGCGATGTTCTTCTCCCACTTGACGGCGTCGTCACTCGTTGCGTGAAGAAGAACCTGCTTCATCAAGCGTGCCTTGACCTTATCGCGATTGCAACCAGTGTAGAGCGCATGGTACTTGTCGCCCACCTTAAACACCGTGCCGGCATAAACATACTGGTCGACTTCCTCGTCGCCGCCACGCTCAAGGCTCTCGCCAAAGTCTTTGTAATTGACGAAGTCCTTGGTTGTCGCGAGTGCCCAGCCGAACGGCTCTCCGAAAGGTCCGGGGTTTCGCGTGTCACGCTGATGATAGAGATAGAACGTGCCGTCCTCGCCGTACGGCATGATGTCGCCTACCCAAATTCCCTCAGGCTGGTAATACACCTTGTGCATCCGAGACTTCCTTTCTCACGAGATACTAACTCGGTACAACTGCAAGATATGTCAATCGTTTTCATATGTCAAACGTTTTCACACCAATACGTCTTTTCGCAGTTCCAGTCGTCGGCAAACGGTTGACATATGCCGGCGAACGGTCATCAGAGGTGTTTGAGGAATTCTTTTGGCACGGGATGAACTACGCGGTTTTACCCTCAATGAGTTCAACGGGGAGCTTGATATTCGATTCGGGCTTTTCGCCGTTAATAAGAGCAATGATGGATTGCGCCGCGAGCTCTCCGATGCGATCGATATCTTGGCGTACGGTTGTTAAGTCAGGCATAAACGTCATAGTGCGGCGGGCACCATCCGCGCCCACGACCTTAATATCGCCCGGAGCGCTCAAGCCGCGCTGCTTCATCACGTTAAGACAGATAGCCGCCATCGTGTCGTCTCCCGCAAAGATGCCGTCAATATCGGGGTTCTCATCGAGGATCTTCGCAACGACCGCGCTCTTTTCGTCGTCGGGCTTAACGAACTCAACCTCACGGACAAGCGCGGGCAAACCGGCCTGCTCAACAACATCGAGGTAGGCATCGGTACGCTTATTGGCGGGCATGCGCATGCGGCTATTGCTGCGCAGGCACAGGATGCGTGAACATCCGTCATCGAACAGGCGACGCGTGGCAAGTTCGCCGATGCTATAGCTGTCGCTCGCAATCTGAACAGAGGCTTCGCCAAGGTCGCAGTCGATACCAACCAGACTCAAGCCCATCTCGGCATACGCCTCGGCACCGATATTAAGCGAGTTGACGATGACGCCATCAACCATATTGCGCCGAAGCATATCGATATAAGAACGCTCAAGATCAGGTCGATTGGCGCTATTGCACAGCAACATCTTAAAACCGTTTTCGGCCAGGGTACGCTCAACGGCTTGGACCGCTTGGGCATGAAACGGGCTGCTGACATAGGGGACTATCATACCTATTAGATTCAGGCGACCGTTGAGCATGGCACGGGCGATATCGTTGGGCGTATAGTTGATGCGCTTCATCGCGGCATGGACCTTATCGCGGGTCTCTTGGCTAATATAGCCGCGATTATTAAGCACGCGAGATACCGTAGTAGGCGAAACCCCCGCCACCGCTGCAACTTCCTTGATGCCAGGCTTAGCCGAATCCTTAGAACGAGCGCCCTCGCGAGCCATAGCACCCTCCCCCATCAACATGTCATACGTTTACATACGAACAAAGCATACCCCAATAAGAGCGGGAAGACGGTAACAGTACAAGTAAGTAAACGACTCATCCAAATAATTAGGAGAGTTCCGCCTAAAGGGTGACTACACAGGACCCCAGCCGGGGCTGTTTGGACTACCTCCCAAAACATTCCGCAGGACGCAAAGAGGCTCGCCGCACGAAGTGCGCAGCGAGCCTCTTTGCATGTCCGAGGACGTTTTGGGAGATAGCCCAAACAGCCCCGGCGATCCTGCGGGAGTTGAGTCCCTTTAGAACTTGTCGTGGAAGGTACGCGCAATGACCTCGTCCTGCTGCTCCTTGGTGAGCGTGTGGA
>CABQJU010000027.1:0-30611 GCA_902464575.1 uncultured Collinsella sp. | reverse complement strand
GAAGCACTCCGCATGCACGCGACGGAACACATGCCCGGTAATACCCTCCATAGGGGCCAACGACAGAATCATCAACATCTACTCTCAAATCAATGCGGCAAAGGGGCCGTCCCTCTGTCACATGCATTATGCCTTGTGCTTCAGGCGATTCACAAGGAAGAGGTAGCTACTGAACGATGACCACCCTCCAGCCGCACCCCATACAACGAGGTCTAATACTTTTCCGAGAAGTGAACGACCGTTTTTGGACCCCCGAAGCATCGACATTTTCTGACGCCAAAACCGCAGGATTCAACGATCAAAACCGCAGGAAATTGCATCTCAAAAGTGTCGACGCTTCGGGGGTCCATTTTGACTCGTTCACTTCTCGGAAAAGTATTAGACCTCGAATTCACAAGCCGCTCAATGTGACAAAGGGACTGCCCCTTGTCACATTATTCGGAGCGTAGGGCTTCCACGGGATCCTTTTTGGATGCGCTACGGGCCGGCAGCAGGCCGGCAACAACTGTAAGCAGCACCGAAATCGCGATGAGCACCAGCGCATCCTGCACGGGCAGACTCATTAGGTTGGGGACCTGTTTGGCCGCAAGCGCCCAGGCATTAACCGGGAAGCTCACGGCTACCACGACGACAATGGCAAAGACGCCGGCAATGAGGCCCTCGATAAAGGTCTCGGCATTGAATACGTTGGCCACGTTGCGCTTTGACGCGCCGATTGCGCGTAGGATGCCAATCTCCTTTTTGCGCTCCAGCACGCTGATGTAGGTGATGATGCCGATCATGATGGAGCTCACCACCAGGCTGATACTCACGAATGCGATGAGCACCAAGCTGATGGTATTCACGATATCAGTCACCGAGCCCATGATGATGCCCATGTAGTCGGTGTACGAGATTGCCTGCTCGTCGTGACCGGCGGCTTTGACCTGCTTGTTGTACGCATCGATGTGATCGAGTACGCGCTCCTTGGCCTCAAAGTCGCGCGGGAAAATCTTAACCGAGATGGGATCGGCCTCGTCCGCATAGCCCAGTGTGGCCAGATTGTTATCATAGGTGAGCTTCGACGCCTTGGCATAGCTCATCATGAGCGAACTCAGGTCCTCGGCGTCCATGTTGAAGTGGATGGCATGAGCAAAGGCACTCGCATCCACGCGCATGGCGCTCGCCAGGTTAGCAAAACTCGACGACATCTGCGTCGCCATCTGGCCCATGAGCTCTGCTGTGCCTGCCTTGAGCTGAGCTGACACCGTCGCCGCAATCTGATCGCTGATCGACTTCATCACCTGATCCATAGCCTGCTGCAGATACGGAGCCAGCTGCTTTTGCACATAGTCGGTCATCGCCTGCTGCAGACGCTCGGCCGGGGCATCGCCGCCGAGCGCTTTGAGCTGGGCCAGGATTTGCTGGGCTGTGTCATCATTCTCAAGATACGTCGAGAATGCGGCAGAGAGCTTTGACGCGTCCTTAAGATCATCGGGCGACAGCGCCTTAAACTGATCAGACTGCAAAAAGCCCTCAAACAGCTGGTTGGCTAGTGTTCCCACCTGCTGCATTTGCTCGGGCGTGAGTTCCAGACCGTCAAAGATACCCGAGAAATCTGGGGTTGGCGCTTTTGCCATGATGTCGCTGAAGTCGATGTCCTTGCCAACGCCCGAAAGGTCAATGTCCAGCCCGGACAAGTCAAGACCCGACAGGTCCATACCGCCGGCAACACCCGAGAGCGCGGAGGTATCGAACGAGAACGCGCTCTTGAGCGCCGCCTCGTCCACACTGAACATGCTGCCCAGATCAACGCCTTGCTTGGCCTCGCCTTGCAGTTCGTCGAAGGTTTTGCCCGTAAAGACATCCGTCTCGGGGTGGGCGAGTTGCTCCTGCACAATCTGCGAATCGGCGGCGCGTTCCATAAGCTGGCGAGTCAGCGCATGCGTATAGGCAATGCCCGGAGACAATGCACTCGCATTGGCCGTCTCGTTAGGTCGCACCACGCCCACAATGTGCACGTCAATACCGTCGGCAACCTTGGCGGCCATAAAGTCGGCGTCGCCAGACATGTCGGTCCACATGCCGGTCTCTTCGTTTTTGCGATAGGCATCGGCCGGCGACAACACCTTAAACGTCGTGGACAGCGCATCGTCGTAGGTAAAGTCGGTGCCGGTCTCGGGCGTTTCGACCCCACCGTCGGCCGCCATGGCGCTGTTAACCAGGTCATTGAGCTCATCAATATCCAGCGCACCGATGCTGTAGAGCGTGTAATCGCCCACCGTGCCACGGCTCGAAAGCACCATCACGGCTTCGTTGGCGGACGTAGGCCAATGGCCAGCGACGACATCGTACTGGCTGTCGAGCAGACTCTGGTCGTCGATCATCTCGTTAAAGACCGAGGTTCCCATGGATTCCATGCTCACCGTTGCCGCCGAACTTGCGCCTCCGCTCATGGCCTCGGTCATAGCGTTGGGCACCAGCCGGACGGGCTTCTCGTCACCCTTACTCGAACGATAGACAACTGGCGTCACGCCGTAGCCATACTGGATGGCGTTGACCTCTTTGTCGATACCATCGCCGCCGTCGTCAAGCCATGCCTTAAAGCTCGTCATGTCGTTGGACTTAACGCTCGCAAACATATCCTTTACGGCCGTGACCACGGGAATTTTATCGGTTCCCTTAGCTTTGCCACCAGTACCGTCGGATAAATCCTCGCCGTTGGACGCCTCGTCATCCGCAGCCCCCTGTCCACCCATCATGGACGACAGGTCGTAATCCTGCTTGGAAATGGTGAGCGGGTAGCTCGAAAGCGTATCCTCCTCGACCTTTTTGATGTAGCCGTTTACGCCGTTGGACAGCGCCAGAATCGCCGCGATACCGATAATGCCAATCGAGCCCGCAAAGGCCGTCATGGCCGTGCGGCCCTTCTTGGTCATGAGGTTTCGGGCAGAAAGCCCCAACGCCGTCACAAAGCTCATCGAGGTTTTGCGCGTAGGCTTTGCCTCGCGACGCGCGGCCTTGGCAGCATCGAAGGGATCGGAATCGTCGGTGATCTTGCCGTCCGCCAGATTGACGATGCGCGTGGCATATTGGTACGCCAGCTCGGGATTGTGCGTGACCATGATGACTAGGCGGTCGCGCGCCACGTCCTTGAGCAGGTCCATGACCTGTACGGATGTCGTTGAATCCAAAGCGCCGGTCGGCTCGTCTGCCAGCACAATCTCGGGATCATTAATCAGGGCGCGGGCGATGGCCACGCGCTGCATCTGCCCGCCCGAAAGCTGGCTCGGGCGCTTGTTAACGTGCTCGCCCAAGCCGACTTTCTCCAACGCCTCGCACGCACGCTGGCGGCGCTCGGCGTGTCCCACGCCCGTGAGCGTGAGCGCCAGCTCCACGTTTTCCAAAATGGTCTGATGCGGAATGAGGTTATAGCTTTGGAACACAAAGCCGATGCGGTTGTTGCGGTAGGCATCCCAATCGCGATCGTGAAAATCCTTGGTCGAAATACCGTCGATCAGCAGGTCGCCAGAATCGAAATGATCGAGCCCACCGATAACGTTGAGCATCGTAGTTTTGCCCGACCCCGAAGGTCCCAGAATGGCCACGAACTCGTTATCCCGAAAAGACAGGCTCACGCTGTCGAGCGCCACCTGCGTAAACGACTGCGTAACGTATCTTTTGCAAATACCTTTGAGCTCCAACATGGACGGCAACCTCTCCCACGCGGGCGCACTCGCCCACTCTCCCCCGCCGTTCGTATTCGACGCGTTTGTCCTACTCTATCCCCATTTTTTGCCGACGCCAGTGAGGAATGTAACAAACCGCGCCAAAAAACGAACGGGACGGCGCCCAAAAGAAGAGGTCCCGAGCGGGACCTCTATATGGTGGAGCTTATCTTGGAAGGTAGCGGACTACTTCGCACAGCGGTGCACGATCATCGCCATGCTTTACGCGTTTTCTACTGCTCGCTATTCGCAATCGCCTGGTCGATAAGCTTGTCGAGCGCTGCGCGCTGCTCAGCGGAGCTGATGGCGCCCACGATGGGCTCCCCTACGATGTTGCCATTCTGATCGATGACATACGTTGTCGGGAACGAGAACAAATTTGACGTGAACTTACCGGCCTCGCTATCCGACTTGAACCAGATGTTCTTATATGTCACGCCCTTCTTGCTCAGCACGTCCTTGGCATCTGCGATCTCGCCCTTGTTGCCATCGAGCGTAAAGGAATTGACGCCCACGACCTGGCCGCCCTTCTCGGCAAGCTCCTGATTCAGCTTCTCAAGATCGCCCAGCTCGCCCACGCACGGCTTGCAAGTAGTGAACCAGAAGTTCATGACGGTGACCTTGTTCTTAGAGAACAGCTCGTCGCTGTTCACGTCGTTGCCATCCAGGTCTTTGCCCGTAAAGCTGGGGAACTTCGTCGCCTCGCTCGAAGCATTGGCACCAGCCGTCATGCCAGCGGTCGAAGCGTCGACGCTCTCGCCTGCGCTCGGCGTGCTTCCACAGCCGGGGAACTCCTTCTCCAAGCTCTCGAGCTTGTCCTCGATCTCCTTGATCTGCTGCGCACCAGCCTTGAGCGTCTTAAGCTCATCCGCCGTAAACTCATCCTTAGCGCCGTCGATGGTCTTGAGCAGGAAATCGCCGTAATTGCTGCCATCCTCAATCATTGCCGAGTCTTTATTTGCTGCATTGAATACCTTTTCCCACAGCGCGTTATCACTCGAAAAGATCTCGTTCTCCTTCTGCATGAGCTTCGCATACAGCTCGGCGGCCTCGTCGGCATTGGCCGGCTTCTGCGCAGTGAGTTCTGCGATCTTAGGATCGGAGCTCGCAGATTCGCTCGCATTGCCACCGGGCGCCGAACATGCCACAAGGCACAAGGCCAATACCGGCACCATAAACAGGGCCGCAATCTTAGAAAGCTTCATAGTCATTCCTCCGTTTTGTCGAAGCTTGTTTACTTTTTATCGGCGGTCAAGGGAAGCTTTTCCGCCGACACATCCAGGCCATAGCGATAGCTGATGGCATCGACGGGGCAGGCCCCGATGCACTTTCCGCACCGGATACATTCGGCATGATTGGGCGCGCGGACCACATCAACGTCCATCTGACAAACCCTTGAACACTTGCCGCACGAGACGCATTTGCACGCGTCGACCTGAATCCCCAACAAGGACACCTTATTCATGAGCGCATAGAATGCGCCGAGCGGGCAAATCCATTTGCAGAAGGGGCGATAGAACAAAACGCTCAGCACTACCACGGCAATGAGAACGGCAAGTTTCCAAGTAAAGAGATGTCCCAGCGCAGATCGAATGCCGGCATTGGCAGCCGCCAGCGGAATGGCGCCCTCGAGCACACCCTGGGGACAGATGTACTTGCAAAAGAACGGATCTCCCATCCCCAGATCGTTGACCACCAGCACAGGCAGCAATACCACGGCAAATAGCAGTACAACGTATTTGATATACGTAAGCGCCTTGAGCCTTTTCGTCGAAAACTTTTTGCTGGGAATCTTATGAAGCAGCTCCTGCAGCCAGCCAAACGGACACAGAAAGCCGCATACAAAGCGCCCCAGCAGCACGCCGAGCAAAATGAGCGTACCGGTAACATAGTAAGAAAAGTTGAACTTGGATGAACCTATCACCGACTGGAACGACCCGATGGGGCACGCACCCGATGCCGCGGGGCACGAATAGCAATTAAGTCCAGGTACGCAGACTGTTTTTCCCGCGCCCTGATAGATGCCGCCTTTGGCAAAGTTTGGCAGGTGAATGTTGGTGATGAGCGTCGCCGCCGCCTGAATGAATCCGCGAAATCGAGCCAAAACATGCGACGCAGTGTTTTCTCTTTTATCCAATTCCGATACACTCCAAGCACAGCCTAATCGCCTTGGCCAGCACGGCATCCGCCTCGCCACGCATAACGCCAAAGCACACCATGGCAATTCCGACGATCAACAAAGCAACCTGTACCACGGGTTTTACCGCTTTGAACAACCTGACCACTCCTTTCGTTACGCGACCATTGGACCATATCGACTATAAAATCCGTGTTAAGCGCGATTTGAAATGTGCAAGGAGACTGTTATGCGTATTTTGATCGTCGAAGACGAGCGCGCACTGTGCGATGCAATCGCGCGCAGCTTGCGAAACTTGGCGTACAGCGTCGACTGCTGTCACGACGGACAGGAGGCGCTCGACCTACTGGACGTTGAGGCCTTCGACCTCGTGGTACTCGACCTCAACCTTCCCCGCATCGACGGCATGACCGTACTCAGGGAACTTAGGAAAACTGACTGCGAGACCAAGGTGCTGATTCTGTCCGCACGCGGCGAAGTATCCGATAAAGTCTCCGGACTCGATGCCGGCGCCAACGATTACCTCACCAAGCCGTTTCATCTGGACGAGCTTGCGGCAAGGATCCGCAGCCTTACCCTCAGACGCTTTACACAAAGCGACATAGTTTTAACCTGCGGAAAGCTCCGCTTTGACACCAAGGCGCGCATCGCTTCCGTGGACAGCGAGGCTTTATCTCTTACGCGCAAGGAAACGGGAATCTTGGAATACCTGATGTTTAATCAGGGGCGTCCGGTAAGCCAAGAGGAGCTTATCGAGCACGTTTGGGATAGCACCGTGAACAGTTTTAGCAACGCAACCCGCGTTCACATCTCGTCGCTCCGCAAAAAGCTACGCAGCGCTTTGGGATACGACCCGATTCGCAATCGAATTGGAGAGGGCTACGTTATGGAGGATGGCGAATGAAAGGGCTTTCGCTGCAATGGCGCATAACGATCATGACGGCACTGCTGACATGTGCGGCGTGCGTGCTGACAAACTGCCTGGTCGGCTATACGGGCATGCGCTACATGGATGCCATCGGCAGTGACATCTCAGCCTTTAACGCAACCGGCGAAGATTCGCCCCAGGCGTTCGACCCGACGAAAGCGGTCCCCGATGACAGAGTCACGATCGTCGTAAACGACGCACAGGAGTCTTTTGGCACGACAGCCTGGTACATCACGGCTGGAGTCACGCTCCTTGGCGGCGTGCTGGCATACTTTGTGAGCGGCCGTGCACTTAAACCGCTACGGGCTTTTGCAGCCCAGGTTGAGCGCGTGCAGCCTGACAACCTAAGCGAAATCAGACTCAATGAAGATATGCCCACCGAGCTACAACGATGCAGCGCCTCTTTCAACGACATGATCGCTCGTCTTGGCGAAGGGTTCTCTGCACAGCGTCAGTTTACCGGCAACGCCGCACACGAGCTGCGCACCCCACTCGCCCTTATGCAAGCACAGATTGAACTATTCATCTCCGAGCACTCCGGTTTGCAACCCGAAACAGCCGAGCTGCTCGGCCTGCTACAAGAACAAACCGAGCGCATGTCGCGGATGACCAAGGTATTGCTCGAGATGAGTGAGCTCCACAGCGTTCCTTGCGAGGACGATGTTGAACTTGGTCCCTTGTCCGAAGAGGTCCTCACCGACCTTGCGCCACTTGCCGAAAATAAGGGCATAGCCCTCAATTGTGCTGGAGACGCTTTAGTAATCGGGAACGATGCGCTCCTCTATCGGCTGGTGTTTAACCTGGCCGAAAACGCCATCCGTTACAGCCACCCCGGCTCGACTGTCAACGTCTCCATCTGCGACAACGACAGCCACGTGTTCCTGCGAGTCGAGGACCAGGGCCCGGGAATACCCAAGCAGTACCGTGAGAGCATCTTCCAACCGTTCTTTCGCCTGGATAAATCCCGCAGCAGGGCATACGGCGGCGCAGGACTCGGACTAGCGCTCGTTTGGGAGATTGCAGCGCTTCACGGTGGCACGGTAGAGGTCGAAGCAAGTTCTGAGAACGGGACCACCATGCTCGTAAGCCTTCCAAAACGATCCGCAGCGTTAACCGAACAGTAAAACGAAAGGGGTCCCGAGCAACAGGAGTACAATTGCTGCTATTGTTGCCAGCTGTTGGGAGATGGAAGATGGACTGCGATGGCTACCCATGCGTTCCCATGCCGTTGATGTGCACTGCCTTTGTGCCGGGGCAGATTGACGCTGCGGTTGCAGGCATTTCCGGCCCCGATTCACGCACCATCGCCACGGCAGAAGCGCTGTACTTTCGCGGACAGGCCGCCCTCGCAGCCAAGACGGCGCGCCCCTATCTTGACGCCACCGACCCCGCACTGCGCTATTCCGCATGCTTTATCTGCGGATATGCCAGTCTGTCGCTCAACCGTATCGCCGACGCCCGCCGGTGCCTTGCGGGCATTCTCGATGCGCCCACCGACGAAGAATCGCTCGCCGTCCACGCCATGCATATCCTGTTCGCCTCGGCCGCAAGCGTCCTGCTACACTTGCCTTCCCCGTATTCTGCCGAAGAGTTTTATCCGCTTGCGGCGCATCTACCCGAAGGCCTGCGCCTGTTCGCCAGCTACGTGATGGCGCACGCCTTGTATCTGCACGGCGAATACGGCCGCAGCCTAGGCATGGCGGAAAATGCCCTGATCATGAAACAGGGAAGCTATCCGATCTCGGAACTGTTCCTGCACCTGGCAGCTTCCATGGCATGCATGAGCCTCAAGGACATCGACGCCGCAAAAACGCACTTCGGAGTTGCTTGGAACATTGCGCGTCCCGACGGCCTTATCGAGCTCATTGGCGAGCACCACGGCCTTTTACAGGGGCTCATCGAGGCATGCCTAAAATCGCAATACCCTGACGATTTCGCACGCATCATCGAGATTACGTATCGATTCAGCTACGGTTGGCGGCGCATCCACAACCCCGATTCGGGCGAGGACGTGGCCGACGACCTAACGACCACGGAATTCACCATGGCCATGCTCGCCTGCCGTGGGTGGACCAATGCCGAAATCGCTCGTCATATGGGTGTATCGCCGGGCACCGTCAAAAACCGCCTATCCGGCGTATACGCAAAGCTTGGCATCGGCACACGCGCCGAGCTGGTCGCGCATATGTTGCGTTAGCGACCGGACTGCCAAGCGCATCGAAAGCGCTCCGGAACCCCGGCGCTTCGCTCAATCAATTTGGACATTTTGACCCTTGAACGGCACTACCGCCACGAGGCGCCTTCTCGCAAAATTGGATTATTTCCACCGATACCTGCGGGATGGGAGCCAAAGATGCTTGATCGCCGTTCGTTACTTGTTGCCGGAGCGTCCTCGCTGGCGAGCATTATGTTGCCGCGCGTGCCGGGAAGCGCAAACGCCTTCATATTGCCGTTCGCCCCCGCCGAGGCATACGCCGACGAAGATGATCCCTTCAAGGTCTTGGTGCTCTCGCGCACCATGTTTGGTGTGGTCGTGGTCGACGTCGCCAACAAGAATACGCCCATCACGGGTGCCCAGGTCACGCTCATATCGCGCTATGCCGCAGGCAAGCAGCTCACCGCCACGACCGATGACGAAGGCACGGCCATCTTTGAGGTCGCCCCTCTTTCAGAAGGCTACGTGGACGAGGCAACGCTTCTCGACGCGTACGACTTTAACGGCGGCATCTCCATTAGCATGGCAGGCTACCGCGATGTCGAGATTCCCCTTGCGCGTATCCAGGGCGGCACCGCTATTACCGCACCCACACGTCCGCTCTCCGATGGCGAGCCGTACTTTCGACAGCTCACGTTCGACGAATGGGACATCCAGTACGCCGACGCCACGTTTATGGCAATGCCAGCGGACGAAGCAGCAAACGACCAGCCCGACACGCACGCTTTTACCGTGCAGGCTCATCTGCCGCAGGGCGGGCAGGCAACGTTGCATATCAATAAAGTGATGCCCGCTGCGGGCAGCTCACCCGAAACCGTCACGCAGATCGGCCAGATCAAGGCCAGCGCATCGGGCGCGGATAATCTGGCGACGTTCACGCTTGAAGACACGTTCCTCGATGCAGCTTCGGGCCTTCTGGAGGAAGGGTGCAAGCTGCGCTTTATGCTCGACTACCAGGGCAAAACCTACACGCTCTCATCCCCTATGGCCGTTGTCACCGCGCCGGCCGCAAAGGCGGAATCGGGCTCGACCACCATCATTCCCACCACCATGGACCAAGAGATCACTCCGTTTGATTTCCCCGCGGCGTTTCCCGGTATCGGCGGCAATAAGTTCACGTGCTGGATGCCCACATTTCCCATTCTGTTCGATTTCTCGTTTGCTGGATACGTGCTGTTTGGCGGAGGGTACAAACCAGCTAGCTATATGAACGATTCGGGCAACCCTGATCCGGAATACTGGAAGAAATCGCCGCGCGAGTCGGGCGCCAAGCAGGCAAACCGCTACCTCGACGAGATGGAGGGGAAGTGGAATCAGTACAAGAGGATGAGTGCCGGTTCGGGCACCGATCCAAGAAACACCAAGCTCCTTCGCCACCATTGCACGCCGCTGTTCACGATGGATATCGCCACACAGCTGTACGGCTCGCTCGCCTACGATTGGGTGGGCAAAACCTGGGGTAACAACAACGACCCCGCATACGGCAATATTAAGGCCCTCTTCCAGGTAAGAACCGACCTCAATTGGACCGAGCAGTTTACCCTAGGACCGGTGCCATTTTTCCTAAACGTCAACCCCTGGGTGCTGGCAAAACTGGCGCTCGCCGTGGGTGCCCACACGCACGGCAGCGGCGCGGCGTTTTTTAAAAACATTTCGCTCGACTATTCAAACACGTCGGGCTCGTTCACCATCCAGATCGGGCTTGCCGTCACCTTTGGCGCCGGCGTTGCAGGCGTCGCTTCGTCTGCCGTGCGCGGCGCCGCATCCCTCACGCTGTTCATTGGGTACGAGAAGGCAGATGGACACCAGCTTCCGCGACTGCGCGTAGGTGCAGACGTCGATGTCGATGTGATACTCCAATTCGTAATGTTCAAG
This sequence comes from uncultured Collinsella sp., assembly GCA_902464575.1. Classification (GTDB taxonomy): domain Bacteria; phylum Actinomycetota; class Coriobacteriia; order Coriobacteriales; family Coriobacteriaceae; genus Collinsella. Next base: position 19,749 of record CABQJU010000027.1, on the reverse strand, counting down.
TGGACCACCAAGGCTTGGTCGGGGTCGTGGCCCACGCTCATCGATTCGTGGAATATGTCGGTGAACAATGGCGACCAGTATGTGCTCCAGCGCTCTGAGCTCGCATTGGGTGGAGATACGCCTTATACGCTGGATGCCTGCTTCGGCTCGGCCGGCAACATTGAGGCGGGCGGCGTGCCGCAATTTATCGCATCGGCCACCATTGTCACCAACGCCGAACTGCTCGCACGCGCCGAGGTTAAGGCCGCTGCCGTAAACGCCGCGCCTGTCGTGCGCGATTGGGATCGGGCGGTCACGCGCATTGAGCTCGAGGCGGATGCAGAAAGCGACGACACGGGACAGATCGAGCATTTCGTCCATGCACTGATAGAGAACGACGAAAACGCCGCGCCGATGTATGAGTACACCTACATCGGTCAGGCAACGAACACCGTTGCCGACCCGAACGCCGATTCTGCCGGCGTGTCGGAGGACGAGCGTGGCGGCATCAAGCCCTCGAGCGACAACGTGCTGTTTGCTGGCGTGCTCAGCGAAGCCCACATGAAGCTGGCAATGATTGCCGGCGTAGAATGCCTGTTCCGTATCGCCTCGGTGCGCTACGGCGACAATGGTCGCTCGCGCCTGGTGGTACACACAAAGGCAAACGGGACGTGGTCCGCTCCCACGCCTGTGGACTTTCCCCTTGGGTTTGGCGAGGGCGACGTGGAGCGCGACAGCATATACGATTACGACTTCGACGTAGTGGAATATACGGACGGAAGAGGAAACCAGGACGCCTACGTGCTGCTGGTCTCGGGCGAGCGCCCCGCCGGCGACAACACCCTTTTCGATACGGCGAGCACATCCGGCATACTGTCCGTTGTGCGCCTGCGCATAAGCAACGACGGAGTTCGCGTGATATCGCACACGTCGTGGCGCAGCATCTCGCGCGGCCGCCTTCAGGAGGATGGCTACCATTGCCTGCAGTGCCCACGCATCACGGTGGGCAAGACACTTGTCGACGGGCGCCTGTCGGGCGCCTACCTCCACCGCCGCGGAACCACCGCAGAAAAGACGCTCGGCAGCGAGGCCGAGGTTGCGCTGGAGTGCTTTACCCTGTGGTCGGACGTTTCGGGCGACAGTCTCACGTTCCGTCAGGTCCTCCGCTTTCCGCAGGCACCGTCGAGCATCGAGCTCGGCGCGCCCGAGAATATCAACGGCAAAATGGTGGTGCCCATTGCATACGAGACCGCAGGCGGTTGTGGCTGTGCATCGTACGCCGTGATCGGCCAGTCCATTGCGAGCTGGGGCGTTATGTCGCCAGATGCCACAGTACCCCACGCGGTGCCGTGGCCGCAGCACACGGGCTTTTTGGCTACCGTCAACGAGCAACTGCAGCATATTACTTGGACGCGAGGCGCATCGGCATTTGCAACGCAGCCCGTGGGTGCCGCAGGCTGTGGCCCGGCATCGTTTAGCGTAAGCAACAACGGCAGGTGCGTGCTCTATGTAGAGAACACCGATGGCAAGGTGGGGCAAACCTACGACGAAGAAGGCAACCCGGTAGCAGTGATGGGCAAGCACTTCCGCATCTTCGCCAGCACCTTGGCAGGCGATCTGTTTACGGAGCCGTTCGTGATGTGCGAGCTGGACCATCCCGTCGATCAGATAACGACATTTTTGACGTCGGGGAGCATGCTCTCCGCGCTCGCCACGCACATTGTGAGCGCGGAGAAGAGCGAGGCAGAACTACACGGCATCGAAGTGCCCTTGGTGGCGTGTGCCACTCCGACGGGCGCAGTCGCTACCTCGGGCGCGGTGGTGCCCGGAGCAGCAGGCGAATCCTTCATGGTCACGGTGCGAAACGACGGCAACACCTTGCTGACCGCCGGCACAATCGATCTGTACCGAGAGGGCTCCAGCCAGCCGTTCTCCAGCGCATCCATCGGGTTCGGAGCGAACACACGCATGGCATCGATCTACGATCCAGAGCTTGCCGAGGACGCTTCGGTCAACGACATGGCACACGTGAAGTACGCGCTCGAAACGCTGGGCACACCTTTTGCAACGCACCCGCTGGTAGCCGACAGTGGCAACGCCGTGCTGGCACCGGGTTGCACGGCACAGTTCCGCATGAGCTTCGCTATCCCCGAGAGTTGGAGCGACGAAGTGGGCAAACGCGTAACGCTGTATGCGAAGGCGCGTAATCTGGTGGCGCTCGATCCCGTAACGCTCGAGGAAATTCGACCGGGCGCAAACTCGGCGCTGGGTGCCGTACTGCACGAGCTTCATGTGCCCGACGCGGCATGCGAACGCTCAGAAGTTCAGGTCGGCGTATGCGACAGCGCGGATACGACAGAACTTCACGACGCCCCGATGACAGTAGACGACGATGGCGGCTCGAGTGGCGGCGGTACCGACGAGGGCGGCGGCTCCGGCGGAAGGAGCTCCGGCAGTGGCAAGGACCACAGCAATAACAAGCGCTCCGGAAAAGCGGGTGCGCTCGCTGGCACGGGCGATGTCAATGCTCCCCTTACGGCAGCCGCTACAGCACTCGCCGCGGCAGGCGCCGGCCTCATCGCCTACAGCGCCCGCCGCACGGCGCTCGAAAAAGACACCGCCAATGAGGTCAATTCGGATAGGTCTCGCTAGCTCCTAGTTACTTTTGTGAGAGACGCCGACTCGGCTCATCGAACACCAAAAGGGGCTGGCCCCGATAACTCGGAGCCAGCCCTGAGTCGCCTGACATGGGAATCGCAACCCGCTACTTGAGCTTCAATGCCTCCATCATGGGCGCGGCGGCGTCCCAATCGATCTTCCAGCCAATCGACACGCGGACGGTCTCGCCCGTCGCGGGAGCCGTCGCAAACAGCGTATGGCCGTTGTCGGGACCGGTAAAGCGCAGCCACGTTATGCCGTTGTACTCGACCTGGTCGGTTGTTGTCTCCTTGCCTTCGTAGACCTGCTCTAGGCTTGCAACCTCTTCCTCCGGCGAGCGCGGGAAGATGCTGATGTTCAGGCGTCCTCCAGTCTCGTCGTGGAAGAAGTTTGCCTTTTCGCGCTCTTCGTCGGACGAATCCAGCGTGTACCCATCGGCGGCCTCGATGCTGTACGATGCGCAGTCGATGCCCGTTAAATCTGCCTTCTCGCCAGAATCGGCCACGCCGCCGGCCGCCTTGAACTCCTTGGTCTCGCATCCCGTGGTGTCAAAGTGCATGGCCTCATGATTCTTGGCGGGGGCATAAGCGTCTACGAACTCGACAGTGATGGGCCCGTAGTACGCCGTCTTGGGCGCCCAGAAATACACGTACTCAACGGTCTCGCCCGGGCCGATATCTGGCCTCTCGGAAAGGTCGATGCCCTCGTGCAGCTCATCGGGAGCCTCGCTTGCAACGTAGTCGAGCACGGCCGCCTTGCCGGAAGTAAACAACGGGTCGCCTGCCTCAAGATCGCTCTGGGCAGCATGCACGTTAAAGGAACTGAACGTCCTGTTCTTTGTGTTGTTGTTGGTGATCTTGATGTGCAGGTAAAAGCCGTCCTGCAGCTTGGCATCGCCGCGATAGAACGTACCGTGAGCCACCGACTCATAGGTAATGCCTGCCACCTCGACCGTCTGCGAATCATAGGCCCTGGGCTTTTCCTGCACAGGCGCGCTGCCGCCCGAACCGCCAGGCGAGCCGCTCGGAGCACTACCGCCACAGCCGGCCACTGTACACGCCAGCACGGCCGAAAGCGTCACGGTGGGAATTCCTAACAGCAGTTTCTTTGTCATGGGCCTCATCATTCTCACCGCTCCTTTCGGCTTGCAGCTCATCCATTGCCCGAGTCCCAAGTCGACCCCGTGGCATCGGCTTCCACTATGAGCGTATGACGAAACACGGCGCCGGCGAAGTGACCCGTGGCCCAAATAACGACCCACCAGCGTTCCTTATGGGCCAAAAGAACTCGCACATGCACGCCCCCGGCCCATAAAACGAGACGTCTGTCCCAATGTTCGATTCGATCCAACAATCCGCATGGCACGTTTTTGACAAACGCATCCAACCGCAAACGCAGCAAGACACATTCGGCCGTCTTCAAACTTACTCGGACAAAACCGACTCGGATTTGTCCGAGTAAACGCTGTTCCACCAAATTCCGAACGATTGTTCGATGGATTTCGTGTTGGTTGGAATCGTCTGTGGGCTGGGCTATGCTACCTTGACTATCTATATGACTTAAACGCAGCAAAGGAGCACCGAGAGAGCGAGTATGGCAAAAAACACCGCAAACTATGGTAACGACAGTATCCGCCAGCTCAAGGACGAGGAGCGCGTACGCCTGCGCCCCGCCGTCATCTTTGGCTCGGACGGGCTCGACGGCTGCGCGCATGCCGCCTTCGAGATCCTGTCCAACGCCGTTGACGAGGCGCGCCAGGGCTACGGCAAGCTCATCACCCTTACCGCCTTTCGCGATGGCTCTATCCAGGTAGAGGACAATGGCCGTGGCTGCCCGCTCGACTGGAACCCCTCCGAGAAGCGCTTTAACTGGGAGCTCGTCTTTTGCGAGCTCTACGCCGGCGGCAAATACAACAACAACCAGGGCGGCGACTACGACTTCTCGCTCGGTACCAACGGCCTGGGCTCGTGCGCGACCCAGTACGCCTCCGAGTACATGGACGTCACGGTTTGGCGCGATGGCAACAAGTACTCCCTGCACTTTAAGAAGGGCAAGGTCGTCGGCGCCAAAAAGAAGGCACTCGAGATTGAGCCCAGCGACGAGGACCGCACCGGCACCACCATCAAATGGCGCCCCGATCTTGAAGTCTTTACCTCCATCAGCATCCCCCACGATTGGTATCGCGAGACCATGCGCCGCCAGGCCGTGGTCAACGCCAACGTGACCTTCCGTCTGCGCATCGAGGGCGACGACGGCGAGTTTTCCGAAGAGGACTTCTGCTACCCCAAGGGCATCGAAGACTACGTGCTCGAGAAGGTCGGTACCGACTACCTCACCGAGCCCTTCTTTATCGAGGCCGACCGTCGCGGTCGCGACCGCGAGGACCTGCCCGACTACAACGTCAAGATTACCGCGTGCATGTGCTTCTCGCGCACCTTCATGATGCAGGAGTACTACCACAACTCGTCATGGCTCGAGAACGGAGGCTCACCCGAGAAGGCTGCCCGTAGCGCTCTGACCAGCGCCATCGATGCCTACATTAAGCAACAGGGCAAGTACAACAAAAACGAGAGCGGCATCAAATGGCAGGACGTCCAGGACTGCCTGGTGCTGGTGACCAACTGCTTCTCCACCCAGACGTCCTACGAAAACCAGACCAAGAAGGCCATCAACAACCGCTTTATCCAGCAGGCTATGACGGCCTTCTTTAAGGAGCGCCTCTCGACTTACTTGATCGAGAACAAAGACGCCGCCAACAAGATCATGGAGCAGGTGCTCATCAACAAGCGTTCGCGCGAGAACGCCGAGAAAACGCGCCAGAGTATCAAAACCAACCTGCAGCAGAAGACCGACATGGCCAACCGCGTGCAGAAGTTCATCGACTGCCGCTCCAAGGACAAGAGCCGCCGCGAGATCTACATCGTAGAGGGTGACTCGGCAGCAGGTGCCATTCGCACCTCGCGCGATGCCGAGTTCCAGGGCGTCATGCCCGTCCGCGGCAAGATCCTCAACTGCCTGAAGGAGGATTATCCGCGCATCTTTAAGTCCGACATCATCATGGACCTCATGCGCGTGCTGGGCTGCGGCGTGGAGATCAAGGACAAGCGCATCAAGAACCTTGGCGCCTTCGACCTGGACAACCTCAACTGGAACAAGGTCATCATCTGTACGGACGCCGACGTCGACGGTTATCACATCCGCACGCTCGTACTCACCATGCTCTACCGCCTGGTGCCCACGCTTATCGACGAGGGCTACGTGTATATCGCCGAGTCGCCGCTCTACGAGATCAACTGCAAAGAGAAGACCTACTTTGCCTACACCGAGCTCGAGAAGAACGGCATCCTTAAGGAGATCGGCGACCAAAAGTGCTCGATCAACCGCTCCAAGGGTCTTGGTGAGAACGACCCGGACATGATGTGGCTCACCACCATGAACCCCGAGACGCGTCGCCTGATCAAGGTTGAGCCCGAGGACGTCACCAAGATGGAAACCATGTTCAACCTGTTGCTGGGCAACGACGAGGCGGGCCGCAAGCGCCATATCTCCGAGCACGGCAAGGAATACCTGGACCAGCTGGACCTGCAATAGCAGTAAATCGACAACGACGGCCCATAAGAAGTTCAAGAGGAAATCGTGGCAAAGAAGAAGACGAAGAACCAGCCAAAGAAAAAGCAGGTCAACGCCGAGAACGTCATCGGCCTGCACTCCGAGGTCACCGACCAGCCGATCACGCAGACGCTCGAGGTCAACTACATGCCCTACGCCATGAGTGTCAACGTCTCGCGTGCGTTCCCCGAGATTGACGGCTTTAAGCCCTCGCACCGCAAGCTGCTCTACACCATGTACAAGATGGGCCTGCTCAAGGGCGAGCGCCAGAAGAGCGCCAACATCGTGGGCCAGACCATGAAGCTCAACCCGCACGGCGACGCCGCGATCTACGAGACGATGGTGCGCCTGGCGACGGGCAACGAAGCGCTGCTTGCGCCCTTCGTGGAGTCGAAGGGCAACTTTGGCAAGTACTATTCGGGCGATCTGAGCTACGCCGCCTCGCGTTATACCGAGGCCAAGCTCTCCCCCATCAGTGCCGAGATCTTCAAGGACATCGACAAGGACCCGGTCGACTTCGTCGACAGCTACGACGGCGCCATGAAGGAGCCGCGCCTGCTGCCCACCACATTCCCCAATATTCTGGTTTCGGCCAACAAGGGCATCGGCGTCGCCATGGCATCCGACATCTGCGGCTTCAACCTCAACGAGGTCTGCACCGCAACGATGCACTACCTGCAGGACCCCGACTGCGACCTGCTCGAATATATGCCCATGCCCGACTTCTCGACCGGCGGCGAGATCATCTACCGCCGCGAGGAGATGGAAAAGATTATCGAGACCGGCCTTGGCAGCTTCCAGATCCGCTCCCGCTGGCGCTGGATTCCCGAAGAGCGCATTATCGAGGTCTACGAGATTCCCTACACCACCAAGACCGATGTCATCATCGAGCGCATCGTCAAGCTCTCCAAGGAGGGCAAGGTCAAGGAGATTGCTGACATCCGCGACGAAACCGACCTCTCGGGCTTGCGTATCGCCATCGACCTTAAGCGCGGTGTCGACCCCGACAAACTCATGGCCAAGCTCTATCGCTCGACGACGCTGCAGGATTCGTTCTCGTGCAACTTCAACGTGCTGGTCGATGGTTACCCTCGCGTTATGGGCGTGCGCCAGATCCTGCACGAGTGGGTCAAGTGGCGTATTGAGTCCACGCGTCGCCGCATTAACTTTGACCTGGGCAAAAAGTCCGAGCGCCTGCACCTGCTGCACGGCCTCGAGGCGATCTTGCTCGACATCGACAAGGCGATCGCCATCATCCGTGGCACCAAGCTCGAGGCCGAGGTCGTGCCCAACCTTATGCGCGGCTTCGACATCGACGAGACCCAGGCCGAGTTTGTTGCCGAGCTTAAGCTCCGCAACATCAACGAGGAGTACATCCTCAACCGCACCAAGGACATCGCCAAGCTTGAGGGCGAGATTGCCGAGCTTGAGGAGATCCTCTCCAGCGAGGAGAACATCAAGAAGGTCATCAGCGACGAGCTGGCCGCAGTCAACAAGAAGTACGTGATGCCGCGCCGCACGGGCAGGATTGAGCCCCACGAGGTCATTGAGGTGAGCCTGGAGCCCGAGGTCGAGGAATATCCGGTTACCATCATGCTCTCGCGCGATGGCTACCTTAAGAAGATGACCGACCGCGTGCTTAAGAAGGCCACCACGCTCAAGTACAAGGACGGCGACAAGCCCTTTATCGAATTCGCGTCCTCCAACACCCACGAGCTGCTGGTCTTTACCAACAAGAGCCAGGTGTACAAGTGCAAGGTTGCGGCGTTTGAGGACACCAAGTCGGCCCAGCTGGGCTCGTACCTGCCGACCGATCTTGAGATGGAACCCGACGAGAGCGTCATCTGGGTCATCGACCCCGAGGACTACAAGGCCGACGTGTTGTTCGTCTTTGAGAACGGCCGCGTGGTGCGCGTCGCGCTTTCTGGATACGTCACCAAGACCAACCGCAAACGCCTTAAGAACGCCATCTACGGCGGCAGCAAACTGCTGTATGCCCAAGTGCTCAAGGACGATCGCGACATCGCGCTGGTCTCGAGCGACTACCGCCTGATGAACTTCAACACGTCGCTGCTCAAGACCAAGACGACCACCAACACGCAAGGCGTCCAGGCCTTTACCGCCAAGAAGGGCCGCTCGGTCACCACCGTCGGCACGACCGAGGAGATTCTTGGCGCCGGCGTCTCGGCCGAGAAGTTCACCGCGCAGAGCCTCCCCTCAGCCGGTGCCCTCATGAAAGAAAACGACATGCCGAGTCTGTTTGACTAACAGCCGTCTGGCCGGTTCCGACAGCCCAGCCCCCTTGAAACGCAGCAAGGCCCGAATGGTTCAAATGAACCTTTCGGGCCTTGCTCGTTATTGGAGATGCGCGCTAGGCGAGCTTGCGAGCGAGCTCTCGCACCTCTTCCAACTTGGGCGAGGAGGCCATGCTGTCGCGCTCGGTCATACCGCTGATGGTGACAATGCCCTGGTCCTCCCACTTGCAGTACGCGCAGGTCGACTTGTACATAGCGATCGCCGCATCATAGACGCCCTCGCTGTGGCTATCGAGCAAAAGGGCCGTCTTGGTGAACGGGAAGCCCGTAGCACCGAAGGCGTACAGGCGGTCGATGGCGGCTTTCTCCTGCGCAGTGATATCAAACCAGTAGATGGGCGAGGCGAAGACAACCATATCGGCGCCTTTCAGCGACTCGATCACGTTGGCCATGTCATCCTTCTGCACGCAAGTGCCCTCATGGGTAAAGCAGTACTGGCATCCCAGACAACCAGCGATCTTTTTGCTGGCAACGCGGACGACCTCAACCGCATGGCCGCCCTCACGCGCGGTCTCGGCAAACGTCTCGACCATGGTGTCGGTATTGGCGCCCTTACGCGGGCTACCACTCAATACAACGATATTCATAGAAATCTCCCTCCTTCATGCCGCAGGCGCGCGGCACACATTTCGTTGTAACCAAAACGGATGGAGCTATTCAGTCGTCTGTAGATCGCATCTCTCGTTCGCGCTCTCTAGACACAATCTTATTGGCTGATAACTCCTCGGCCACCTTGATTCTCTCTCCGAGAATTGAACAGCAAATCGTTGCTCGCAAAGTATCGACTGTGGGAAAATTAACTTGAGCTTTCTCCCTGCTCGCGTAAGCGTTCGCGTGAAAGAGCCCAGCCGCATCGGCCAGGCGCAATATAGATCTGCGAAAACCTGCCTACGAACAAGGAACGCCTTATGTATGGACAGCATGCACCACAAACCCAGAACGATCGAACCAGCTCGTTTATCCGCAGCGTCAAGCGCCATGCGGGCGTTAGAGTAGTCGCCTTCGGAGCGATAATTCTTGTGTCAGGGCAGCTCTTGCTACCCGGTTCGGCACAAGCGGCCGAAACGCCCGAACCCGATGCTGCGACGCCCATCACCCGCAGCGAAGCCAACACGGACGGCAACTTCACAGCTGCCACCGTTGTCGACCATAACTATGACCTGGAGCTCCCACCCGCCTTCATGTTGGTCCAGAATGAGGCGTTTGTATACGATTTTCCCGACAAACCCGAGGACTTCATCTACAGGCTTAACGACACCATCCACCTCTTCAAGGTCGACACCGATACCGAAAGCCTTATAAAAACCGAGAACCCCAAAGAAGCCAGCGTCTCTATTACCCTGACCATGATCGACAATCACGTTAGAGCAACCGTAGTCTTTACAGGCAGTTACGCCGACGACCAAATCCCTTACAGGCTGAACCTCAACAGCTCAACCCACCTTGGCACACACGTTGACCGTGACTTCGACAGCGGGCAGGGGATTATGCACGAAACGCGGCACGATTACTACATCCGTTACGTCTTCGACAGTGACGTGCACTTGATTGCAACCGATACGAGCGGTTCCAAACCCGAACCGGAAACCAAGCCCGAGCCCACACCGCAGCCCGAAGCAAAAAAGCCGACGGCAAATCCTGTTTCCACCAAGGCAGTAGCGGCGGTTAAACCAACCGGGACCACCCTACCCGCGACGGGCGACAACGGTGCGATGGCAGCCGCCCTGAGTGTTGCCGGTGGTGTAGTTGCGGCAGTTGGCATTTCTGCAACAAGGCGTCGCAACCGCTAGCCAGCATTTCGTACCCCGCAGACAAAGCTCTATCCCCGCTCCGATGAGCTTTACTCACCGAGAAGTTTCTTCCCCACGGAAATGAGTTTCTTTCCAACGGCCGCCTTCACGCCAATCATTACAACCACGTGGGCAGTGCGGGCTTCGAGATCCGCAGCGATGATGTCCCCCGATGCCCGCACTGCGGCTGGCAGCTTGTGCCGTGGGTGCGAGACGACACGTTTTTGCTGGGCACGGTATGGCGCGAGAGTCTCGAACGATACGAGCGTTTCATGCGCGAGCGCGGAGCTGGCCGCGTGCTGTTACTGGAGCTCGGCGTGGGCGAGATGGCCCCCGGCATCATCACACTCCCGTTCTGGAGCATGACCGCAAAGCTGCCGGATGCGCACCTGCTGAGCGTAAACATCTAGGGCGACTCGGCCCCGTTGCGGCTCGGAAACAAGGCGGAGGCGATTCGGGCCGATTTGAGCATGCTGCTCTCAGCGGCGCGGGCAGGTAACGAGTAACGTGGCGAGGCTTCTGCGCTTTCATCAGCCCGGACATCACGCCCATAGAAGCGATGGCTCTGATTCGGGTGTCAAAGTTTAAGCCTCCTTGTCAGTCGCTGTAAGGTATTCCTCGTCGTCCACAGGTTCCAACCACTCGTTGGAAGCCTCCTCGCCCGGAACCTCCACCGCGAGATGGGAGAACCAGCTGTCTGGCGCCGCACCGTGCCAGTGCTTTACACCCGCGGGAATATTTACTACATCGCCAGGGCGCAGCTCCTGTGCCGGCTTTCCCCATTCCTGGTAAAACCCTCGACCGGCCACGCAGACGAGGATCTGCCCGCCACCGCTTTTGGCGTGATGGGTATGCCAGTTGTTGCGGCAGCTGGGCTCAAACGTAACGTTGTAAATGCCAACCTGCTCGGTGGAAAGGGGCGCGAGGTAGCTTTGCCCAATAAAGTACTTCGCAAATGCGTCGTTGGGGGCGCCGATAGGAAAGGCCATCTCGTTTTGGTGCCCAGCTCTTGCGTCGGCGGCGTCGCCATCCGCCCAAACCTCCTTCGCCATGCGAAAGGCCGCCCACGCCTTGGGCCATCCCGCGTAAAACGCCGCATGCGTAAGGATCTCCGCTATCTCCATCCTGGTCACGCCGTTGTTCTTCACGGACATCAGATGATATTGGAACGAAGAGTCCGTCAGTCCCTGCGACATCAGGGCCACCACTGTCACGATGCTACGGTCCCGCAGGGAGAGCTCGCCCTCCCGGCTCCACACCTCGCCGAACAGCACATCGTCGTTGAGCTGTGCGAACTTGGGGGCGAACTCCCCCAGGGCATCTCTGCCTGCCGTCTGCTTAATTGCCATGATCGATTTCCTCCTATCGATGGTTCTGGACACGAATCCGTCTCCGCGCGGCTAAGTAGCCCGCCTAGATTTTCATGCCCATTCGTCGCGCCTGTTTCAGAACGGGATGCCCGGCGATATCGCTCGCGTCGTTCACGCCGGCGGCGAAAACCGTTTTGCCCATTACGGACCACCCCTTGCGCTACCGATTTGTATTGACGAGAATGAAGGTAATACCTAAACCTGACTTTAGATCAAGGAATCAATTCGAGATTTATTCGGAGGGGCCATGTACACAATCGGACAGGTGGCGGATATGTTCGGTCTGCCCGTTTCCACGCTGCGCTATTACGACAAGCAGGGATTGTTCCCAGAATTGGAACGGACGTCCGGCATTCGCCGATTCGGCGATACGGAACTCGAAGCACTTCGTGTCATCGAATGCCTGAAGAAGGCGGGGATGGAGATCAAGGACATCCGGCTGTTCATGGAATGGTGCGCGGAGGGCCCTTTGACATATCCCAAGCGCAAGGCCATGTTCGAGGAGCGAAAGGTCCACATGGAGTCGGAGATCGCGAAGATGAACCGCGCGCTGGATATGTTGAAGTTCAAATGCTGGTACTACGAGCAGGCGATCCAAGATGGCAACGAGGATAGGGTGAAGGCGCTGATTCCCAACAATTTGCCTGAAGAAATCAAAGATACCTACGATAACGCCCACGCTCGATAATGCCGTCCGATCTCAAGGGAATTCGGTGAGGAGTCCTCTTCGGTTAGTGATGTACTTCTTTCCCTTGATGTCGTAGCGCTTCGCCTCATAGAAGACGAAAACGTCGCGGAGGTACGAGATATAGCGCCCGACGGTGACATGGTTGATGGGAACCCTGTTGGCGTCGAGGACGTTGGCGATGTTGTTGGTCGAGTTGAGGTTGCCGGAGTTGTCCATCATGTACTCGGCCAGCCTCTCCAACACGGTGGAGTCGGTACGTATTGCGGTCTACCCAAGCCATAATCCACTCCTTCTCGGTTTCGAAACTCGATTATTTCTAAAGTTTCGAAACCGAGAAGGCAATGTGCACAAGGATGCATCGAGGAGCGAATCCCAGTAGCGCCATGTCAGCAGCGATGCCGGGCGCATTCGCACGTGCTACAATCCAACCACCAGAGATGAAAACACAGTCCCCGTCGGGTAGTCGTGGGCGTGCGCTAGTCCGCATCAGTAACCTGCCTCCTTGGTTGTCCCTTCTCTGCATGGTCATCTACATAAAGGAGGAACCAACCATGCAGATCAGCGTGTCGTCCACCCTGACCGTATATCACGACGGTCAATTCTGGGTCGGGCTGGCGGAGCACGTCGAGGACGGCAGATACGGCGCCGCCCGCATCGTCTTCAGCGCAGAACCGTCCAATGAGGAGATCCTGCGATTCGTTGTCAACAAATGGGCGAAGCTCTCGTTCTTCGGCCACGATCCGACCGAGGCGAGCAAGCCCGCGAAGAACCCCAAGCGGCGCGCTCGTGAGGCAGCGAAAGCCCTTAAACGGCCCGCGGTGAGCACCAAGGCACAACAGGCGCTCGCGGCACAGCGGGAAGCGATGAAGCGGGAGTCGGCTCAAGCAAGAAGTCAGCGTCGTGCGGATGAGGCGGAGACGCGCTTCGAGCAGCGAAAGTTGAAGCGCAAGCAGAAACATCGCGGGCATTGATCGCTATTTGCAGCAAGGCAAACCACATACAGCAGCGGCGCCAGTTCCACTTGAAGCCGACGCCGCGTAGACGCTGATGGTGACGGCTATGCACGGGCACGGGCGCGCCACCGCACTTCACAGCTTGTTTCTCAAGTATTTGGGACGCACACACGGCGTTCAAAAATGCGGAGCGACTCCACATGGCTCGAGACTGAGCCGAGATGCCCTACTTCTCGCCCTCCAGCAGCCCCACGATGCGGTCGATGTCGACGGCAAAGCGAGGCCTTCCCTCGCGCTCGTAGCGGTCGAGATATGCCTGGCACTCGGAGACAATGCGCTTAGTGTTGCCATCGATGATGCGCTGGAGCGTCTCGTAGTAGGCCGAGCCCTCGGTCCTGAAGCGGCGCTGGTAGGCCTTGGTTATGGGGAACATCTTGATGTAGTGGATGCCGTGGCGGCAGCCGGGGCGCGTCGTGGGGCGGGGTGGCAACGCAAAGTACTGGTCTTTGGGCACGTTAGGGGCGATGTTGGAACGCAGCGGCACGGCGAAGTCCCTGCGCTTCCCGCGGAAACGCAGCCTCACCACCACGATGCAGGGGCGATTGTGCTTAAGCATGAGCTCGCGGTCGCCATCGACGAGGTCGAAGAAGTCCTGGGAGATGGATACGATCTTCATCGGTTACGCCCCCTTCATACGAAGCGGGGCCCGCATCGCTGCAGGCCCCTACAGGTGGGCGATATTCTACGCCTTGCGGCACCCCGTCGCCCACGGAGGTTAAACGTACACGTAAGCCGTACTCTGAAAGCCGCGGCTTCCGGCAAGTAGTTTATACCACGAAAGGTCGCTTTCGATGCGCCTAGCTCGCAAAATAACACTCGCCGGGCCGTCACCCCTGATCTTCTCGACCGTCTCCTCCGGGTACTTATTGCGTGCCACGGGCACCTCCGTCCTTGTTATCGCGATAAACATACCATGAGTGGCGTACGGGTCGTGAAGGGCTGGCGCCAAAAGAGCCCAACGGCCGTTACAGCTTCGTTAGAAACGCGCCCCACCATGGATGGTGAACCCGAAAGGCAAGGCGCGCGGGCACGGTGGCTCGGCCCGCGCGCCCGGAAGAGAAAGGACGAACCCATGGGCTACATGCTCGAGACGCGCGGGCTCACCAAGCGCTTCGGCCGCGGCGACCAGGCGCAGGATGCCGTGGCCGACGTGAGCCTTCATATCCGCAAGGGCGAGGTGTACGGGCTGCTCGGCCCCAACGGCGCCGGCAAGTCGACAACGCTCAAGATGATCTGCGGGATGCTGCGGCCGACGGCCGGGGAGATCCTCTTTGCCGGGCACGCCTGGCGCCGCGAGGACCTCTACGCAATCGGCAGCCTCATCGAGGAGGCGCCGCTCTACCCCAACCTCACCGCGCGCGAGAACCTGCGCGTTCGCACCACGCTGCTGGGCCTTCCCGAGAGCCGCGTAGATGAGGTGCTCGCCGCCGTGGACCTCGCGGACACCGGGAAGAAGCGCGCCGGGCGCTTCTCGATGGGCATGCGGCAGCGCCTGGGGCTCGCGCTGGCGCTGATCGCTCGGCCACGCCTGCTCGTGCTCGACGAGCCCACCAACGGCCTCGACCCCATCGGCATCGAGGAGCTGCGCGACCAGATCCGCGGCTTCGCGGCGGCGGGTACGACGGTGATCGTCTCGAGCCACATCCTCTCCGAGGTGCAGCAGATGGCTGACACCATCGGCATCATCTACGGGGGGCGCCTCGCCTACGAGGATGCGCTTCGGCCCGGGCAGGACCTCGAGGAACTCTTCATGAGCGTCTGCCGGGAGGGACGTCGAGTACGCGGGGAGGTGGCGGCATGACGGGCGAGAAAGGCGGCCTGTTCGCGGGCCTGCGCGCCGAGGCCCTGAAGTCGCGCCACGCGGCACCGGTTCGCCTGGCCGTGCTCATGGCGCTGCCGATGCCGCTGCTCGGCGCGATGCCCTACCGGGGCGTGCAGATCTTCAGCGCGTGGAACTACTGGTACGCGCTCTTCCTGCCCGTGGCTCTCTCGCTCGTAGTGGCGTGCGTCGCGCGGGCGGACGCGCGCACGCGGATGCGGGGGCTTCTGGGCCTGGGCTTCCCGCTTAGGCGCGCCTGGTGGGCCAAGGCGCTCTGGTGCCTCGCGCTCTGCGCGCTCTCGAACCTCGTGGTCTTCGGCATCTACCTCGCGGGATCGGCGTTCTCCTCGCAGGGCCTCACGGTCGCGGGCACGCTCACGATGCTCCTCTGCGCGCTCGTCAACACGGTGACCGCGGCGTGGATGATCCCCGCAGGGCTCTTTCTCACGGCGCGGCTTGGCATGCTCGCGGGCATCTTCTGCCCGCTCGCCGCGCAGCTCGTGGGTGGTTTCGCCTGGTCGCTGGTGCCGCTGCCGCAGCTCTTTCCGCCGTCGGCGAGCATGGTCATCCCTACGAGCTTCATCCCCGTGCTGCCGAGCGGCGAGCCACTCGCGGCGGACATGGCGCTCGGCGGGGCGCTCACGGCGGACGGCATGCTCACACTGGCGGGCCTTGCGGTCTGCGCGCTCGCGTTCGCCGCGCTCACGGCGGCGGGCGCGGCCTGGTTCGCGCGCTCCGAGGAGAGGTGATGGCCGTGACACGACTCTCCGACCCGACGCCGCGCATGACTCTCCCGCGGGCCCTGCTCTCCGAGGCCCTGCGCCTGGCGCGCTCCCCGCTCGCAGTGGTGCACCTCGTCTGCGGCCTGGCAGCCGGTCTTGCCTGTGGCGAGTACTTCTCCATAACCCGATGGAACCCGACGCTGGGCGCGGACGCCTACGCCCAGTTCCTCGGCGCCCTCATGCCGCTCATGTCTGCCATCGTCTGCGGGCTCGCCGTGGACGAGGAGCGCGCTGCCGGGCGCCTCGCCAACCTCACGGCGGTCCCCTCGCGCGGGCGCGCCGTCGCGGCAAAGCTGCTCGCCCTTGCGGCGCTCGGCGCGGGCGCGCTGGCCGTGGCGCTCGGCGTGTTCGGGGCCGTGCTCGCCGTCGCCGGGCGCCTGCCGCTCGGGCCCGCTCCGCTTGCGGCCGCCTGGGCGGGCATCGTGCTGGGCAGCCTGCCCCTCTACGCGCTGGGGCTCGGCGTGGCCCTGCGCCTCAGCCGCAACGCCGCCATCTGCGCCGGCGCGGCGGGGATGCTCCTCGCGTTCTTCTCAGTGGGCGGACTTGCGCACGGCCTCATGACCGGCGAGCTCACCGGTGCCCTGGCGACGCCCCTGAGCTGGGTGCCGCTCGCCTGGCCCGCGCGCCTGGGGTCGCTCGGGGTAGAGGCCTTCATCGACGCCGCACGCGCGGCGGCCCCTCTCCTCACGACTGCGCTCGCTGGCCTCGTGCTCGCCCTGGCAGCCGCCGCCGTCCTTCTGGCCTGGTTCTGCCGTTTCGAGGACGGGAGGGCAGATGCGTAGGAAGCCGCTCGCCGCCGTGCTCGCCCTCCTCTCCGCAGCGCTCGTCCTGGGCGGGAATGTCCTGCTCGACGCCGGCTGGGGGGTCGGCGCTGCGCTCGATCGCCGACCGCGTGCTGCCCAACCCTGAGATCGCCATGTGGGCGCCCGCGCCCGCGGCTGCGCGCGGGGCTCTGGACCGCTGAGCGCGGCGCTAGTACAATTCCGACGGAAGTTTCAGGAGGTCGAACATGGCGAGGATACTGGCAGTGGATGATGAGCGGGCGATCCTCGACGCGCTCGCGCGCGTCCTCGGCCGCGACGGTCATGAGGTCGTCAAGGCAGCGGACCCGACGGCGGTCCCGGGGATGGACCTCTCGCGCTTCGACCTCGTGCTCTGCGACGTCATGATGCCGGGGCTCGACGGCTTCGAGCTCGTGCGGCAGATCCGCCCGGACTTCGACGGGCCCATCATCTTCCTGACCGCGCGCGTGGCCGAGGAGGACGCCGTGGCCGGCTACGGCCTGGGCGCCGACGACTACGTCCGCAAGCCCTTCGGGGCCGCGGAGCTGCGCGCCAAGGTCGCGGCCCATCTACGCCGTGAGCGCCGGCCGCGCTCGCACGCCCTCTCCTTCGGGGAGGTGCGGATCGACCTCGGGGCGCGCGGCCTCGCCGTGGGCGGCGAGGCCGTGCCGCTCACGCCCACCGAGTACGCCATCTGCGAGTACCTCGCCCGCCACCCCGGGCAGGTCATGAGCCGCGCACAGATACGCGAGGCGGTGCTCGGCTGGGAGAGCGACGCCGACGACGCGGCCATATCCATGCAGGTCAGCCGCGCCCGGAGGAAACTCTCCGAGGCCGGCGCCGACCCGATCGCGACCGTCTGGGGGATGGGGTACAAGTGGCAGCTCTGAGGACCGGGGCGCGAGGTCGCGGGGGCATGCCGCTCTCCTTCGTCATCGCGCGCTACTTCGCCTACGCGTTCGCGGCGGTCGCCACGGCGTGGCTCGCCTCGTTCATGGCGCTCTCCGCGGCGATCAACGCGGGCTTCGTCTACGAGGCAAGCTGGGGGCCGGCCAATACGCGCGAGGTCGCGGAGGGCCTGGCACGCGACGGCGTCTGCGGGCAGCAGGACGTGCCGACGGCGTACCGCTACCTCATCCTGAACGAGGACGGATACGTGCTGATGACAGACCTCGAGGGCACGCGGCTCGAGGACGCGACGGAAATGGCCCGTGCGGCACTCGCCGCGGATCCGGGCACAGTGGAGATTGAGGGCGGGGGCTCGGGCCTCACCTACGCCGCGTTCCCGCTCAAGGGCGGCGGGGCCTGCGCACTCGTCAGCGAGTACCTGCCGCAGTGGGTCTCGCGCGACCTCGCCGGCCTGCTTCCCAACCCGCAGAGCCTCATGCTCGTCGGCGCCGCTGCGGGCAGCGCGCTCGCGCTCGCGCTCGTGGCGCGCCGCGCGAGCCGCGTGATCTCGCGCAAGATGGCGCCGCTCGCGGAGGCGGCGGGGCGCGTCGGCGCGGGGGATCTCGACTTCGCGGTCGGCAGCACCAACGTGCGCGAGGTGAACGACGTCCTCGCCGCGATGGACGCCATGCGGACCTCCCTCGCCGAGTCGCTCGAGGCCCGCTGGGCCGCGGAGCGGGGGCAGCGCGAGCAGGTGGCGTCGCTCGCCCACGACCTCAAGACGCCGCTCACCGTGCTGCGCGCCAACGCCGACTTCGTGGCGGAGGAGCTGGAAGACGAGAAAGACGCCGACCTCGCGGCCGCTGCGCGCGACATAGCCGGCAGTGTCGAAAGGCTCGACGGCTACGTGCGCCTGCTCATCGAGGCCTCGCGCGGGTCCGGCGGGGCTGAGAGGGCCCCCATGCAGCCGGCCGAGCTCTGCGAGCAGGTCCTCGCCGAGGCCGCCCAGATCACCCGGGCGCGAGGCGTGACGCTCGACGCGGCCACGGGCCCTGCTGTCGCGGGCGCGCCCGAGGCCCCGCTCGACCGAACCGCCCTGGCGCGAGCCGCCGCGAACCTCGTGGCCAACGCCGCCGAGCACGCGCGCTCGCGCGTGGCGGTCTCCTGCGACGTCGAGGGCGGCCACCTCGTCATCGAGGTGGCCGACGACGGACCGGGCTTCTCTCCCGCCGCCCTCGAACGCGGCTGTGAGCGCCTCTTCACAGACGATTCCTCCCGCTCCTCGCGCGACGGAGGCCGCCACTACGGGCTCGGCCTCCACGCCGCCTCCGAGGCCGCGAGCGCCCACGGGGGCTCCGTCTCGCTCGCCAACAGCCCCTCGGGCGGCGCGGTGGCCACCATCGCGGTCCCCCTGTGAGGGCCTGACGACTCAGGCCCTCACACCGGCGTGCCTCGCAATCAAACGCTTCCATCTTGAAATACGGGGAGTAAATAGCGAAATCGCAGGTGAAGGGGAGTAAAACGACAAAGAAAAAGCCTCCGTCCCAACCTGGGAACGGAGGCTCGGTTACCGTATTTACTCACCAATGTCGCTGGCGGCTTTGCCGTGACTCTCGTACGAAACAAAACTCAGCGTCACAGTGCGGAACTCAAAAATGCAGGTCAGAACCCTGTCGGGCTACTCCCACTCGACAAATTCAAGTATATGAAGTTACATCTGGTGTGTTTTCGCAAGCAAAATATTCGCAAAATTGTTAATATTTTACCTGTTATTTTCGGCTGTTAATTTTCTTAGTATCAAAATAGTATCATAAAAGGCAGGGAAATGCAACAGAATTATGTGGAGCTCTACATAATTCCGGCACGGACGGACGCTGCCAGGCATAGCGGATAACAGCCTTGCAAAAGGCGTTGTATCTGCGCTGGATATACTCTTGGTAGGCTTTCTGGTCGTTCATGGAAATTCCCCCTCTCTGAATAATAGTGCAGGGCGGCAGCACTCCTTGCTGTCGCCCCTTGATTGCCTACCAGCAAAGGCGGGCGGCGGCGCGTATGC
>CABQJU010000026.1:0-35440 GCA_902464575.1 uncultured Collinsella sp. | reverse complement strand
TGAGCTTGTCGAGCTCGCCCTGCATCATCTTGGACACGGGCACGCCGGTCCAGGCGCTCACGACCTCGGCAATCTCGTCGGAGGTCACCTGCTCGTTGAGGCCCTCGCCGTCCTGCTCTTTTTGTGCCTCGAGCGCAGCCTCGGAATCCTGAATCTGCTGCTGCAGACCCGGAATCACGGAGTAGCGCAGCTCGGACGCACGGCCCAGATCGCCATTGCGCGTTGCGCGCTCCTCTTCGCTCTTGGCCTCGTCGAGCTGCCCCTTGAGCTCCTGCACGTGGTCGATAGCGTTCTTCTGGTTGAGCCAGCCGGCCTTTTGCACGTTGAGCTTTTCTTGGACCTCAGCGATCTCTTGGCGCAGAGCCTCCAGACGCTCCTTGGAGGCGTCGTCGGTCTCCTTCATGAGCGCCTGCTCCTCGATCTGCAGCTGGGTGAGCTGACGCGTGGTGGCGTCGATCTCGACCGGCATGCTGTCGAGCTCCATGCGCAGGCGGCTTGCCGCCTCATCGACCAGGTCGATGGCCTTATCGGGCAGGAAGCGGTCAGCGATGTAGCGATCGGAGAGGTCGGCGGCGGCCACGAGCGCGCTATCGGTGATATGCACGCCGTGGAAGATCTCGTACTTCTCCTTGAGGCCACGCAGAATCGAGATGGTGTCCTCGACGGTGGGCTCGGAGACCATCACGGTCTGGAAACGTCGGGCGAGTGCCGCGTCCTTCTCGATGTACTTGCGGTACTCGTCGAGCGTGGTCGCGCCGATCGCGTGCAGGTCGCCACGAGCGAGCGCCGGCTTCAGGATGTTGCCGGCGTCCATGGAACCCTCAGTGGCACCCGCGCCCACAATGGTGTGGAGCTCGTCGATGAACAGGATGACCTTGCCCTCGGACTTTTGCACTTCCTTGAGCACGGCCTTCAAGCGGTCCTCGAACTCGCCGCGGTACTTGGCGCCGGCGACCAGCGCGCTCATGTCGAGCTCGATGAGGTCGCGGTCGCGCAGGGTGCTCGGCACGTCGCCGGCCACGATACGCTGGGCGATGCCCTCGACGATAGCCGTCTTGCCGACGCCCGGCTCGCCGATGAGCACGGGGTTGTTCTTGGTGCGGCGGGACAGAACCTGGATGGTGCGGCGGATCTCGTCGGTACGGCCGATGACCGGGTCGAGTTTGCCGGCACGGGCCAGGTCGCAGATGTTGCGTCCGTACTGCTCAAGTGCCTCAAACTGGGTCTTGTCCTCGGCAGACGTCACGCGGTCATCGCCGCGCAGCTCCTCGTAAACCTGCTCGATGCGCTCCTTGGTGACGCCGGCGTCGCGCAGCACGCGACCAGCCTCGCCCTTGTCCTCGGCAAGCGCCATCAGCAAATGCTCGGTCACCACAAAGCTGTCGCCCATCTTGGTGGCCTTCTTCTCGGCCTTCTCGATGACGCGGACGAGCTCGTTGGACAAGCCCATCTGCTGACCCTCGCCCGAAACCTTGGGCGCGTGGTCGATGGCATCCTGCGTGGAGCGTGCGAGCTGAGCCGGGTCGGCACCGATGCGCTCGATGATCACGGAGATATTGCGCTCGCCGGCACCGAGCAGGGCGGACAGCAGGTGAATCGGCTCCACCGCGCCGGCCTGCGCATCGGCAGCCGTGCTCATGGCGGTCTGCAGCGCCTCGCGCGACGTCATTGCTAGCTTATCGATTCTCATGGAATCACCTCTCTTGGGGTGGCCGCCCTACGGGGCGGCTTCACGTTGTTCGAGAAGTATTGTTGCCAGCTTTGCACGATCTTATACATAAATCTAAGTCTCTATATATAAGATTTTCTGAGTGATTGAGAGATAGGGAGCAGGCGCGCTCACCCGCTACGGCCTCGTCCCCTTACTATCTCAATCTGTAACATCTAGCGGCTGTTTATGGCTCCAGATGTTACAAATCAAGATGAAATGACCAGCGGCGCCCGTTTGTCTCAATCTGTAACATCTACTCGGCAAATTAGGGTCTAACTGTTACAAATCGAGACGAACGAAGACACCTGAATCGAAAATCTAAATCTGTAACACCAGGCCCACTTTTAGCGGCCAAGATGTTACAGATCAAGACAGACCGAAAACCACCACAAAGAGGACAGGCACCTTTGTGGTGGTCGCGGTCTCTACTCCTTCGCCGAACCCGTGCTTCCCGATTCGGCGTTCCAGGACATCTCATCCTCGAACAACCATGTACGGGCAGACCCACTATCGCGTGCAGCCTGCGGGTCGGGCAAGCAGGTCTGTTCATAGGCATCCTGAATGCACTGACCCATAAAATCGTTGAGCTCGGTCTGGTTGCCCTCCATGACATAGGCGACATCGCCGTCCAAGATGTAGATACCCGGCCCCTCATTGCCCTCGTAGCCAGGATCGTACGAAACATCACATAATTTAGTGCCATTCGCGGTGTCCAACTCGATGGACGAGCGGCATCCGCCAACCATGTCGTTCGCTTTTGCCCGATAGGATGCATATCCATACCAGCGCTTAAAGGTTTTGCCCTTGAGCAGCTCGGACGCCCTGTCGATCAGACTAGAATCCGTGGTATAGCGCATAGCCCCAAGCTGAATAAGTGGATAATTACTAATGCCCAGCGCAGCCGGTTGCTCATCAAAATCAACGGTAATGGTCTCAGGCTTGTCGTCGCCGGTCAGAAGTTCGACAGATTGAGTCACAGGCTTGACCACCGGCTCCGTCACCGCAGCAGGTAGAAATGCCATACCGACAGCGCCCGCGCCAACCACAGCGATCGCAAGCGCCAAGACAATCAATCCAATACGGGCAAAACGGCTCACGGCAAAACACCCCACAATGCAAACCTTCGCCACCTGCACCAATGATACCGCCAGCCAACACTATCACCAAAAGAAGCCGTCCACTCCCCACCACCACAAAGGAGACAGACGCCTTTGTGGTGGGTTTCGACGCTAACGGTCGACCATCTCACGCCATGAGATTAAACTTAATTTGTTATCTGAATTTATCTATTTCTATCTATCCTCAACAGCTTTTTGTCTCGGGGAGATCATATGAAGCCGTCTCATTCCACCGGTCGCAACGTCATCGCCATTCTCTCCGTACCCATCGTGATGCTCTTCCTTATCGTCATCACGCCCTTTTCCCTCGGTATCGCCTCGCCCTTCGATTTGTGCGGGATGGTCGACGCCGGCTCGCGTGCCACCTCGCTCTCCTTTATCTGCCGCGGCGTGTTTTACGAAGATAGAATTCCCACCGGATTTTGGCAGTCAAAGTTGCCACTGCTCGGTCAGATCGACGGATGCTCCCCCCATTTCTGCCTTGAACCTCAGGCGCTAAACTATCTGATCGACGACCAGCCACTCGACTCCATCACCCTCGCCTACGACTACGCACCAAACACCGATGAGCGCCACATGAACCAAGTCCTCGACAAGATGCTTGGACAGTGCGGGCTCACCGAGGAGGACGGTCGAACCATCTATAGCAACCAGAAATTAAAGCGAACAGAACTCCGCCGTGTCGGAAAAATCGAAGGGCGAAGTGGGGCCGCCTACTGGCAGGCCTGGGCAACACGCGACAAGAGCGAATTCGGACACAGCACCTATATGGTCACCGTCTACACCAAAGACGGAATTAAGGACAATGTTGACGATTTCGCGTCGTCCAAACTCGGCATCCCCAAAACAACCAAACCCGCCACCCCAGATGAAATCCTGTAGAGACATTCATTGTTGTACTCAATGAGCGCAACAATGTTGGCCGTCATAGCCGAAACCACCACAAAGGTGTCTGTCCTCTTTGTGGTGGTTTTCGGCTCCGGCGCTCAACATCTCGATCTGTAACATCTAGCGGCCGTTTTTGACCCCAGATGTTACAGATTGAGATGAAATGTTCAGCGGTGCCCGTTTGTCTCAATCTGTAACAACTACTCGGCAAATAGGGGTCTACCTGTTACAGATCGAGACAGACAGAAAACCACCACAAAGGGACACCTTTGTGGTGGTCGCGTTCTCTACTCTTTTGCCGAGCCCGTGCTTCCCGATTCGGCGTTCCAGGGCATCTCATCCTCGAACAGCCATGTACGAGCAGACCCACTATCGCGCGCAGTTTGCGGGTCGGGCAGGCAGGTCTGGTCGTACGCATCCATCTCGCAACGATCCAAAAAATCGATCACCTGCTGCTGGTCGCCTTCAAGAATGTAGGTCACGCCGCCATCTTGGATATAGACGCCGTCCCCACCTCCGGCTTTTGCGTATTCCGGATTGTAGTTAACGGTACGCATCAGTTTGCCATCAGATGAATACAGCTTCAGCGTTGTATGGTAGCCACCGTTCACAAAACCACGTCGGCGCTCATAGGCATCCCAACCGTCCCAGCGTTTGAACGAACGACCGTTTAGCAAGCCCAGCGCCTGTCGGGACAACTTCTCGTCCTTGGTATAGCGAGACGAGCCAAGTTCAATCATGGGGTAGTTGCTTATGCTTAGAATGCCCGGCGTTTCCTCGATATCGAGCGTTATCTCATCGGGCTTTGTAACGTCCGAAATCATTTGCCCGGGCATCGATGCAACAAGGGACGCCATCTCGACCGTCTGCTCAACCCCACTCGGCCCATAGAAGATAAGCGAGCCAAAAAGGACCACGCCCGCAGCAGCGACGACGCAAGCCACCAACAGCAACAAAACAGAAGTGCAACGCTTCATCTTCAACTCCACAAACGAGAGTGTCTTGAGCTCACTTTAAAGCGCCAACTTCATACTGTCAATTATAGATAGCATATGAACAAAGGCGCACTCCCCCATAGAGGAGAGTTGCAACCTCGATTTTAGCGTCCCTCAAGACCCAACGAGAACGCCCAAACGTAGCCCGGGGCTTACCCTTTCCCGAACGCGACCCTCGCGAAGCGCGTGAGCGGGCGGGAAAGGGTAAGCCCCGGGCGGACAATTAAGTGCGTTACTCGGCAGCGGCCTTGAACTTGTTGTAGTTGATCAGGCAGCCGGCCTTGACGATGGCGCGCTCCTCTGCCGTCATATCGGCAATATAGAGCTCAATCTGCTCGACCGCACCGTCGGCACGCACCACGTAGGCAGCGATATTCTGCAGGTCGCCATCGAGCGCAGCGCGGATACCCGGCACAAAGACGTAGTCGCCCACCTCAAAGTTGGGCTCGACCTCCATCTGGAAGGGCACCATGCCCCAGTTCATGACGTTGGAGCGATAGCGCTTGGTGGCGTACTCGTGAACGATGTTGGCCAGGCCGCCGATCACGCGCTGGCAGCTCGCGGCCTGCTCGCGCGCAGAACCGTCACCGGGCTTCTTGGCGTAAATCATGGAGCCAAACTCGGTCGCCTTGGCATCGGCCGCAACACCCGCGCCGGCCAGTGCCTCAAACACGCCCGCAAGCTCGGCATCGAGCGCCGCCAGGTCACCCGCGGACTCACCGGCAACGCGGCGCTTTTCCACCGCGTCAACCTCCTTGGAACGACCGACGTAGGCCGGATCGCGGCGGCTGAGCGTAAACTCGGCCAGGCCCAGCGGGTTGGAGCGGAAGGAGCTCGTCTCGCCCGAGGGAATGAGCTCGTCAGTCGTGGTGACCGGATCCATGATCTTGGAGCACACCTTGAGCAGGATGTCGTCGCCGAGCGGCTCCATCACGGGCCAGGGCTTGATGTTTGGACCCTCGACCAGCTCGTCGGCAGGCTCCGCCTTGCCAAAGCCCCAGTACACGCGCTTTTTGTACGGCGCGTCGTCGAAGGCGTACTCGCATGCCTCGTCCCAGGTGTCCTCGGGCAGGTCGGTCGCCGGCGTCAGAACGCCGCCGTTGGCTGCCGTCGCCGCGATGGAGCGGGCGTCCATCAGAGCCACGGCGCTCAGCTGGCCATTGCCCGGCTTGGAACCCTCGCGGTTGGGGAAGTTGCGCGTGGTGTGGCGGATCGAAAGGCCGTTGTTGGCGGGCGTGTCGCCAGCGCCAAAGCACGGGCCGCAGAACGCCGTGCGCACGATCGCGCCGGCCTCCATAAGGTCGTAGATATAGCCGCGACGCGTGAGCTCGAGCGCCACGGGCTGGCTCGTGGGATAGACCGACAGCGAGAACTCGCCGCAGCCGGTGTTGGCGCCCTTGAGTACGCGGGCAGCCTGGACCACGGAGTCGTAGTTGCCGCCCGAGCAGCCGGCGATAACGCCCTGCTGCACGTGCAGTTTGCCGTCGACGATCTTGTCGAGCAGGCTAAAGTGCGTCTTGCCCTCGCCGATCTTGGCAGCCTCGAGCTCCACCTCGTGCAGGATGTCCTCGAGGTTCTCGTTGAGCTCATCGATCTCAAAGCCGTTGGAAGGATGGAACGGCAGCGCGATCATGGGCTTGATGCTCGACAGGTCGACCTCGACGCAGCCGTCGTAGTAGGCGACATCGGCGGGCTTGAGCTCGCGGTAGTCGTCGCCGCGGCCGTGCATGGCCAAAAACGCGTGCGTGTCCTCGTCGGTAGCCCAGATGCTCGACAGGCAGGTGGTCTCGGTGGTCATGACGTCAACGCCGTTGCGGTAATCGGTCGTCATGCTCGCAATGCCCGGGCCCACAAACTCCATGACCTTGTTCTTGACGTAGCCCTTGGCAAAGACGGCGCGGATGATGGCGAGCGCCACGTCGTGCGGGCCGACACCGGGACGCGGGGCGCCCGTGAGGTAGATGGCAACGACGCCGGGATAGGCAACATCGTAGGTGTCACGCAGCAGCTGCTTTGCCAGCTCGCCGCCGCCCTCGCCCACGGCCATGGTGCCCAGAGCGCCGTAGCGGGTGTGCGAATCGGAACCCAGGATCATCTTGCCGCAACCGGCGAAGTTCTCGCGCATAAAGGAGTGGATGACGGCGATGTGCGGCGGGACGAAGATGCCACCGTACTTCTTAGCAGCGGAAAGGCCAAAGACGTGGTCGTCCTCGTTGATGGTGCCGCCCACGGCGCACAGCGAGTTGTGACAGTTGGTGAGCACGTAAGGCAGCGGGAACTGCTCCATGCCCGAGGCGCGTGCCGTCTGGATGATGCCGACAAAGGTAATGTCGTGGCTCGCCATGGCGTCGAAGCGAATCTTGAGCGCCTCGGGGTTGTCGGACGTATTGTGTGCCTGGAGGATCGAATACGCGATGGTGCCGCGCTTGGCATCTTCGGGCGTCTGCGTAATACCGCGCTCGGCAGCCTCGGCCGCAGGCACAACCTCGCTGCCACCGCGCAGGTAGATACCTTCCTCGTACAGCTTGACCATACTGTCTCCCACTCTGCCCAAAAGATTTGGGCGCATAGCATACATTCGTTCAATATCGTGCCATAGAACGGTTGCGCGTGGGTTACGAATCTACACGTTCACTTTATCTCGGTAAAGCACAGGACGAGTCCAGTGTAGGGCCGGCAGATTTGGCGCAAGAGTGTCCCTTTCGACTAGTCATTTAAGAACGTCCCCAATGACTACCCTACCGCATCCGGAGCAAGGCAGCGCCGCAGGTAGAGGACGGACAGCGAGCGACGTCCAGAGCGAACAAGTTGGCATGAAAAAGGCAAGGCATAGACCTTCTGGTCATGCCTTGCCTTTTGAATGACAAATTGTCGCTCTGGGCGGCGCGCAGCGTCAACTGGTCCGTCGTTCGTCAGAACGGCGGAACCTAAGGGCGCAGCGTCGAGCCGTTACGCGGTTTGGAAAAACCGCGTAACTATAGATCTCCGCCGGCGCCCAGCAGCTTGCGCATGACTTGCTCGGGGTTAACCGAGCCATCGCGCGGGGCAAGGGCGGTGATCTTCTTCTGCATCTTGTACTCGTGCAGCTCATCCTCGAGTTGGCGTACGCGGGCGCGGAGCTTCTCGTTCTCGCGCTCGCGTTCCTCGGCGCGCTCCTTCATATCGAGGATACGCACCACACCGGCAAGGTTGATGCCCTCGTCGGTCAGTTGATTGATGAGTTCCAGGCGCTCGATATCGGCACGCGAATACAGGCGCGTGTTACCGCCCGAGCGCTGGGGGTTCACCAGGCCCTTGGACTCGTAGACGCGCAGAGTCTGCGGATGCATGCCGGTCAGCTCGGCCGCCACGCTGATCATGTACAGCGGTTTGTTCCTATTGTCCTCGGCCATGCTACCTGACCCCTTTCCGTCTCGTTATCGTTCATCATAAGCCCGCGGGCGCGGGCGTGCGCCACGACCGCCCTAGTACGTCGCCTTGTAACGGTTGACCTTCTCGCGATAGTCGCGCGTGTCGGCCTCGCGCAGCCTGGTCATGGCATCGCGCTCGTCATCGGACAGGTTCGTGGGAACCTGCACCTTGATCTCGACGAGCAGCGCACCGGTGCGGCCACGGTGCTTGACGTCGGGCGCGCCCATTTCCTTAAAGCGGAACTTCTTGCCCGTCTGGGTACCCGCGGGCACCTTCAGACGAACCGTCGCGCCGCCGGGCGTGGGCACGTCCACCGTGCAGCCGAGCGCCGCCTCATAGACCGAGACCGGCACCTCCATGGTTACGTCGGCGCCTTTGCGCTTAAACAGCGGGTGCTCCTCCACATGCGTGGTCACGACCAGGTCGCCGCGCTCGCCTCCGGCAACGCCGTACTCGCCGCGACGTTTGTAACGCAGCTTGCCTCCGTCGACCGCGCCCGCAGGCACCGAGACCGTAATGGTCTGCTGCTCGCCCGTCGAGGGAATGCGGTAGGTAACCTTGTGCGTCACGCCGCGAAACGCGTCCTCGGCCGTTACGTCGACAGTCAGCGACAGGTCGCCGCCCTTGCGAGCACGGCTGCGGCCAGCGCCGGCACCGGCAGCGCCCGCAGCCCCGGCAAAGCCCGAGCCCCAATCACTGCCCCAGGCGCCGTTGCCGCTAAAGATGCTGTCGAAGATGTCGCCCCAGCCGCTGGCACCCGCGCCGGCACCGTAGCCGCCGCCATACGCGCCGCCCGCGCCCGGCATACCGCCAAACATGAGCATCTGGTCGTACTCTTTGCGCTTCTTCTCGTCCGAAAGCGTCTCATAGGCCTCGCTGATCTCCTTAAACTTGGCCTCGTCGCCGCCGGCATCGGGGTGATATTTTTGCGCGAGCTTGCGAAACGCGCTCTTGATCTCTTTGTCGGAGGCGCTCTTGGATACGCCCAGGATGTCATAGAAGGTTTTGCCTGCAGCCATCGTAGCTCCTCTCCTGTTACATCCGCCGCCCCTGCGGACGGCGGCTCATGCTTTCATATGGCACTAGGCCAGAAAGGGCCCCGGGTGTTGCCCCGGGGCCCTTCTCAATTACTCCTCGGTGCTCTCGGCCGTATCGGCCGCGGCATCCTCGGGCGCCGCTTCGGGCTCCGGTGCGGGGCGCTTCTCGCCACCGTAGGTCACCGTCACCATCGCGGAACGCAGGATGCGGTCCGCCATGCGGTAGCCCTTCTGGTACACGTCGTTGACGGTCTCGTCGTACTGCGATGCGTCCTCGACACGCCCCACGGCCTGGTGCTCGAGCGGATCGAACGCCTCGCCCTTGGGGTCGATGGGCTCAACGCCCTCGTGCGCAAACACATCGAGCAGCTTGGCATGCACCGCGTCAACGCCATCGACGAATTGCTTAAAATCGTCGGAAAGCTCCTGGCTGCGGGCATGGTCGATTGCACGCTCGATATCGTCAACCACCGGCAGCAGCGCCGTGACGAGCTTCTCGGTCGCACGCTCGCGCTCGGCAATGCGCTCGTTGGCGGTGCGGCGACGGAAGTTCTCCCAGTCGGCCTGCAGACGGGCGGTGCGCTCGGTGGCGTCCTTTGCCTTGTCCTCGGCGGCCTTCTGAGCCTCTGCCGCAGCATCGAGTTCGTTGCGCACGTCGGCAAGCTCCTTTTGGGCCTGCTCGAACTTGAGCTTAAAGTCGTTGTCGGCGGCTTCCTCACCGGCGCGGATAGCGGCTTCCACCATCTCGTCCTCGGTCATCGTCGCCTCCTTGTTGGAATCCTCTACCTGGTTCTCGGCAGCCTCGGCGGCCTCGGCCTCGTTGGCCTCGGTATCGTCGACGGCCTCTACGGGAATCTTCACGTCCTTCTCCTCAGAGTCAACGGGGGCGGCGCCAGCGGCAGCCGCCTCCGTGCGAGCTTTACGGGCGGACATGATTACTTGTCCTCGTCGTCCACAACCTCGTAGTCGGCGTCTACAACGTCATCGTCGGCAGGCTGGGCACCGGCGGCGCCGTCGGTCTGCTGCTGAGCGTCGGCGTAGACAACCTGAGCCAGCTCGTAGGCCACGGACTGCAGGGACTCGCCAGCGGCCTTGATGGCCTCGACGTCAGAGCCCTCGAGCGCCTTCTTGGCGTCGGCGATAGCGGCCTCGGCCTTGGACTTCACGTCGGCGGAAACCTTGTCGCCCATCTCGTTGAGGGTCTGCTCGGTGGAGTAGCACAGGCTATCGGTCTGGTTGCGGACCTCGACCTCTTCCTTCTGCTTCTTGTCCTCCTCGGCATGAGCCTCGGCGTCCTTGACCATACGATCGACTTCGTCGTCGGACAGAGCGGTGGAGCCGGAAATGGTGATCTGCTGCTCCTTGCCGGTGCCCTTGTCCTTAGCGGAGACCTTGACGATGCCGTTGGCGTCGATGTCGAAGGTGACCTCGATCTGCGGCACGCCACGGCGGGCAGCCGGGATACCGGTCAGCTGGAACTTACCGAGCGACTTGTTGTCGCGGGCAAGCTCGCGCTCGCCCTGGAGCACGTTGATCTCGACGCTGGTCTGGTTGTCGGCAGCGGTGGAGTAGACCTCGGTCTTGGAGGTCGGGATCGTGGTGTTGCGGTCGATCATCTTGGTCATGATGCCGCCCATGGTCTCAACGCCCAGCGACAGCGGGGTAACGTCGAGCAGCAGGATGCCCTCGACGTCGCCGGTGAGCACGCCGCCCTGGACGGCAGCACCGTCGGCAACGACCTCGTCGGGGTTCACGGACATGTTGGGCTGCTTGCCGGTCATGGTCTTGACCAGATCCTGGACAGCGGGCATACGGGTGGAACCGCCAACGAGGATGACCTCGGTCAGATCGGAGAGCTTGAGCTTAGCGTCGCGGAGGGCGTTGGTAACAGGCTGCTTGCA
Organism: uncultured Collinsella sp.; assembly: GCA_902464575.1. GTDB lineage: Bacteria > Actinomycetota > Coriobacteriia > Coriobacteriales > Coriobacteriaceae > Collinsella. Next base: position 24,379 of record CABQJU010000026.1, on the reverse strand, counting down.
GCGCTCGAGCAGGTCGCGGGTGATCTTCTCGAACTCGGCGCGGGTCAGCGTGTAGTTGAGGTGCAGCGGGCCGGACTGGTTCATGGTAATGAACGGCAGGTTAATGGTAGACTGCTGCGCCGCGGAGAGCTCCTTCTTGGCGTTCTCGGCAGCCTCCTTCAGACGCTGCAGGGCCATGGGGTCCTGACGCAGATCGACGCCGTTCTCCTGCTGGAACTTGTCGGCCATCCAGTCGATGACGCGCTGATCCCAGTCGTCGCCGCCCAGGTGGTTGTCGCCCGAAGTGGACAGAACCTCAAACACGCCGTCGGCGAGGTCGAGGATGGAGACGTCGAAGGTGCCGCCACCCAGGTCGAAGACCAGGATGCGCTGGTCGGCGCCCTGCTTGTCCAGGCCATAGGCAAGAGCGGCAGCGGTCGGCTCGTTGACGATACGCTTGACGTTGAGGCCGGCGATCTTACCGGCATCCTTGGTGGCCTGACGCTGGGCGTCGTTGAAGTAGGCCGGGACGGTGATGACGGCGTCGGTGACGGTCTCGCCCAGATACTTCTCGGCGTCGGCCTTCATCTTTGCGAGCGTCATGGCGCTCACCTGCTCGGCGGTGTAATCCTTGCCCTCGATGTCGACGACGGCACGGCCACCCTGGCCCTCCTTGACCTCATACGGCACGGTCTTGATCTCGGAGGTGCACTCGGAGTACTTGCGGCCCATGAAGCGCTTGATGGAGAACACGGTGTTCTTGGGGTTGGTGACAGCCTGGTTCTTAGCGGCCTTACCCACGACGCGGTCGCCGTCGGCACGGAAGCCCACGACGGACGGGGTGGTGCGGTCGCCCTCGGCGTTCACAATAATGGTCGGAGAACCGCCCTCGAGGACGGCCATAGCGGAGTTAGTAGTACCAAGGTCGATACCAAGAATCTTACTCATTAGAAATTCCCTCTCTCTTTTGCGTTCGCGCCGCCTCGACGGTCTGTCGCGCGGCGCTTCGGCTTGTCTTTCAGGATGTAGTGTATCCCCTTATGGGCCGGAATATACAAAATCTAAGTCAATTCATATAAGATTTCTTATTGCTGAGAGTTTAGGTTCTTAAATGCGCAGGTAGATGCGCTGTTTGAGTTCTCGGCAGATCTATTGAGATCTATGTAGAGTTGACTGAGGCGCGAGCCTGAAACTATCTCCCGTTTTGGACATGGATTACGGGATGCGCTTTCCGCTGGCTCGCTCAATCGCCCTATATTTCAAGTCACCTATAGCTAACATTTGCGCAGCTCAACGGCCTCACCTGCATGTTTTTTAGTAAGCCGCGGCATACTCGGCGAACGGTATGAAGATGCCGGCCAGAGGGTATTGCAAACGGTCGCTCCCGTGGTATGTTTTTGCCCGAATCAAACCGGCGCGCATCGCCTGTAGCGTCGGTCAACAGAGAGGAAACTACCATGGCTCATCCCGTAATTGATGCCGACGAGTGCATCGCTTGTGGCGTTTGCGTCGACTCCTGCCCCGCTGGCGTTCTGGAGCTCCAGGACGTCGCTACCGTCGCTGACGAGGATTCCTGCGTCGCCTGTGGCGCTTGCCAGGACGCTTGCCCCGCCGGCGCGATCACCGAGATCGTCGAGGAGTAACAACTCCCCCACTTGCACACTCACAAGTACACCGTGCACAAAAAAGGAGGCCTCCGCATCGCCGCGGAGGCCTCCTTTTGCATTCGTCGTTACTAGGACAGGTCATCTTCGTAGGGCATTAGGTCTGCCAGATAGCCCTTCTCCTTGAGCATGGCCTCGATCTCGTCGAGGGTTTGCTCGTCTTCTGCCGCAATGCGGTGGAAGTGATAGCCGCTGGTTACCGTCAGCAGCGGAAAGCTCTTACCGCTCTCGATATCGTGCAGGTAGCGCTCAACATCGCGACGATTGCGGATGTCCAGGTCGGCCGTGATCTTGCCGTACACGCGGTGGTTGACGATCACGTTGAGCACGGCGCCGCCCGCGTCGACGATGCTCGTGAGCTCATCGCCCGCTTGCTCCACGCCGTGGCGAACCTTGACCAGACGCGTGGGCACAGCCGGGCTGCTCGCCGCCTCCTGTAGTACATAGCCGCGATTGGTGGCGACGATATCGTGCCCGTCGGCGCGCAGCAGGGCGATGTCCTGCACCACGACCTGACGGCTCACGCCCACCTCGCGGGCAAGCGCACTGCCCGAGACAGGATCTTTGGCGCTCTCGAGCACGGCCATGATGGCACGGCGACGCTCGCGGGCGTCCATTATTTACCGTCCAGCAGACGCAGGTGCTTGAGCGAGAGGTCGAGAATCGGCGCAGAATGCGTCAGCGCCCCCGAGCTGATAAAGTCAACGCCCAGGTCGGCAAGCGCGCGGATATTGCTGGCGTCCACATTGCCCGAGCACTCGGTCTTGGCGCGACCGGCGATAAGCTCGATAGCGGCGGCCATGTCGTCGTGGGTCATGTTGTCGAACATGATGATATCGGCGCCGGCCTCAACTGCCTCGCGCACCATATCCAGGTTCTCGCACTCAATCTCGACCGTCGTGGTAAACGACGCATGGGCGCGCGCCATCTCAATCGCGCGTGCCACGCCACCGGCGGCGTCGATGTGGTTGTCCTTGAGCATGACGGCAGTCGACAGGTTATAGCGGTGGTTGCTGCCACCGCCGATCTCGACCGCGGCCTTCTCGAAGACGCGCATGCCCGGCGTGGTCTTGCGCGTGTCGACAAGCACGGTCTTGGTGCCCACGAGCGCAGCCGCCATCCGATGCGTGTAAGTAGCGATACCGCTCATGCGCTGCAGGTAGTTGAGCGCCACGCGCTCGCCCGAAAGCAGCACGCGCGCGTCGCCGCGCACCTGGCCCACGTGATCGCCGGCGTGCACCTCGTCGCCATCCGAGACATCGAACAACACGGAGCTCTGCGGATCCAGCAGCTCAAAGGTGCGGGCGAATACGTCCAGGCCGGCGATAATGCCGTCGGCCTTGGCGATGAGCTCAACGGTAGCGGGGCGCGCCGTGGGGCACACGCTCGCCGTACTCACGTCCTCAAACGTGATGTCCTCGCGCAGAGCCTGCAAAATCAGATCATCGACGACGAGCTTCATGGTAATGGGATTCATGGTCTACTCCTCCACGGCCTGCGTGCCGGCGGCACGGGCCAAATCATCGATTGCCAGGGGGTCGGCGCTCAGGGCGCGGTGACGCCCGTCAAGCGCGGGCTCACCGGCCTGCTCCACGGCCAGCGACTCGCCGGTGCGCATGTACCACGCGGCGCGGCGGCCCCAAACCAGAGACTCGAGCAGGCTGTTAGAAGCCAGGCGGTTCTTGCCGTGCACGCCATTGCAGGCCGTCTCGCCGGCGGCGTAGAGCTCGGGCATCGAGGTGCGGCCGTCCTTGTCGACCCATACGCCGCCCATAAAGTAGTGCTGCGTGGGTGTGACGGGAATGGGCTCGTCCAGGATGTCGCGGCCGTCCTCCAGGCAGCGCGCGCGGATATTGGCAAAGTGCCCGGTCACCACGTCGCGCTCGACGGGGGCAAAGCTCAGCCACTCGTGCTCGGTGCCGTCCTGCTTCATCTGCTCGCGGATGGCGGCGGCGACAACGTCGCGCGGCTGCAGCTCGTCGGTAAAACGCTTGCCGGCGGCATTGAGCAGAATCGCGCCCTCACCGCGGCAGCTCTCGCTGATCAGGAAGGTGCGGCCCGGCTGCGGCGAGAACAGACCCGTGGGGTGAATCTGCACGTAGTCCAGGTGCTCCATCTTAATGCCATGCTCCTGCGCGATGTAGCAGGCATCGCCCGTGAGCTGCGGGTAGTTAGTCGAATGGTCGTACACGCCGCCGATACCGCCCGTAGCCCACAGCGTGTGGCGGGCATGGATCTTAAACGGCTCGCCGGCATGCACGCCCTCGGCGGCGTTTGCCAGCTCGTCGGCGGGACGAACCGAGTTGTCCTCATCCACGGCGACGGCGACGACGCCGGTGCACACCGTGGCGTCATCGCGCTCGGCGGTCAGGATGTCGGTCATGGCAACGTGTTCGAGAATCTGCACGTTGTCCAGCTTGCGGACAGCCTGGAGCAACTTGGTCGTAATCTCCTTGCCCGTAACATCGGCATGGAAGGCGATGCGCGGGCGGCTGTGCGCGCCCTCGCGGGTAAAGTCGAGGCTGCCGTCGGCCTTGCGCTCAAAGTCCACGCCCATGGCCAGCAGGTCGTTGATGACCGAACGGCTCGAGCGAATCATGATGTCTACACTCTCGCGGCGGTTCTCGTAATGGCCGGCGTGCATAGTGTCCTCAAAGAAGGCATCGTAGTCAGAACCCTCGGGCAGTACGCAGATGCCGCCCTGCGCGAGCATCGAATCGCACTCGTCGACAGCGCCCTTGGAGAGCATGATTACGCGCGCGCTCGTCGGCAGATTGAGAGCCGCATACAGGCCCGCCACGCCGCAACCGGCAATGACGACGTCACACTCCATATCGGGGTATTGTTTGGTTTCCACAGGAATCCTCTCCCTTGTACTGTGGCATAAGGGATGGTCCCTCATGTCACATTGGCTTAGCGCGCCGCGTACTCGAGCATGCGGTCGAGCGTGAGCTTGGCCTGATCGGCGGCCTCGTCCGACACGCCAATCTGCACCTCGCCCTCGCCCGTCTCCAGGCAGTGCACGAGCTTTTCGAGCGTGATGAGATCCATGTTGACGCAGGTGGGCTGCACCGCGGGGAAATAGAACTTCTTGCCGGTGCCCTCGCAGCGGCGCTCGAGCTCGTAGAGCACGCCACGGACCGTCACGATGATGAACTCGCTCGCGTCCGACTCCTCGGCATACTTGATGATGCCGGCAGTTGAGCCGATGTAGTCGGCCTCGGCCAGCACGTCGGCCTTGCACTCGGGGTGCGCCAGCACGAGCGCGTCGGGATGCGCCTCCTGCGCGTCAACGATCTGCTCGACGGTAATGATGTGATGACGCGGGCAGTAGCCGTTGTTGAGGATGACGTGCTTTTGGGGCACCTGCTCGGCCACAAAGCGGCCCAGGTTTTGGTCGGGAATGAACAAGATGTGCTGCTGCGGCAGCTCGGAGACAATCTTGACGGCGTTAGAGCTGGTAACGCACACGTCACTCCAGCTCTTGATCTCGACCGTGGAGTTGACGTAGCACACCACGGCCAGGTCGTCGCCATACTCGGCGCGCGCCGCGTCGACCGTCTCGCGCTTGACCATGTGCGCCATGGGGCAGTCCGCGCCCGGCTCGGGCAGCAACACGGTCTTGGTGGGATTGAGCAGCTTGGCGCTCTCGCCCATAAACTCCACGCCGCACAGCACGATAGTCTGCTGCGGCAGGCTCTTGGCGAGCTTTGCCAAGTAGAAGCTGTCGCCGACGTAATCGGCAACGGCTTGGACCTCGGGCGCCACATAATAGTGCGCCAGGATCACTGCGTCACGTTGGGTTTTTAGCTGATGAATGGCCTCGACGAGCTCTGCGGGCACCAGTGCCGCGCGCTCCGTTGCCGTCGTTGCCGATGCCAGGCCGGCCGCGATATCGCGTGCAAGCTCCGATGCATCCATGTTCGCGCTCTGTGCCATCAAGGCCCCTCTCTTTTGGCGAATCTTGGGGCTTTAGTATGACACCTGGCTTTACAGCTGACAAGACAGCTGTAAAGCCAGGTGTAAAGTTGGAATAAAGATTCAATCTTGGGGCGGGTCCATTTTCGAACTGGCAAGCTGAGGATAGTTGAAAATGGACCCGCCCCAAGATTCGAGCAGCCCGTTTTGTCCTGGGCCAAGGGGCAGTGGTCAAAAAAGGCCAAATATAAGTACTGTCACCAAATTAGTAGCAGCGATTTTCCGGTCCAGAGCAGCAAAATCGCCTTGTTTGGAGCCCGATCGCGACTCTGAAGGACGAACATCGATGCACTTTTGGCCGCTGGCACCGATTTTTAAGGCCATTTGGCTGTCACTAAACTGGTAACAGTACTCATATTTGGCCTTTTTTGACCACCGGGTTTCCGGCAGACCCCAAAAGCGGGCCCGAATCGCTCGATCCGGGCCCGCTGGGGACTGGCGCGCGACTACGCGCGGCGCTTCATGGCCCAAGCCAGCAGCAGAGCCGCCATGCCGGCAGCGAGCACGGCACCAGCCATGGCGTACGTGCTGTCGCCGGACTCAGGCATCGTCTCCTTGCTAGCCTTCTTCTTGGACTTAGAAGTCGTAGTCGTGGTGGTCGTAGTCGTGACCTGGCTCGAACCGGGCGTCGGCGTGGGGTTGGCAGCCTCGGCAACGGTAAAGGTCGTCTCGGCCGTGCCCGTGGTCGAAACCACACTCAGCTTGTGTTCGCCCACGCCGAGCGTCTTTAGGAAGCTCGCCTTGAGCGTCACGATCGTAGAGCCCTCGGTGAGCACGTAGTTCTCGGCCGCGACCTCCTTATCGTCAACCAGCACCTTCTGGAAGAACTTGAGCGGCGCGTTCGAGCGGAAGCTCAGGTCCTTGGCGGCGTCGACCACCATCGTCTGGCCCTTGCCGTCGATGATCTCGGGTGCCAGAATCGCGATCTCCTCAGACTTGCCCTTCTCACCGCAGACCCTGCACTCCTGGTGCTTCTCGCCCTTGGCCTCGGTGGTCGCCGGCTTGTCAACGACCCACTCAAAGGTGTGCTCAGCCTTGTCGAGGACTTCGCCGCAGCGGCAGACATGCCAGTGGTTCTTGGTGTCGTGTGCCCAGCCGGAGCCGTCGGGCTCGTGCTTGAGGACACCCTCGACCGTCACATTCACGTCGCCCTCGACATCCTTGAGCTCATAGGTGCCCTTGGCGGAAAGCTTAACGGCCTCACCGTCAACCTTTACGGCGTAGCCCTTGCCCGCAAAGTACGCGCTGTCGATGCTCATGGTGAGCGTTGCAGTCCCGTGCCAATCGAGCTCGGTTGCCGTCGAGGTGAGCGCGTAGCCCACCTGATTGCTCGGCAGCGTCACGACCAGCTTGGGACCGGCCGCCACGGTAACCTCGGTGGCGAAAGAAGCGTCGTAGTTAGTCTTGGCCTGGTAGCGCACCTCATACGTACCGGCGGCAAGACCCGTAAGCTCGGCCGTGCCCTCGCCCACCGCCTGATACTCGACAGCATCCTTGGCACGCCACTCCATCGTCGCGTCGACGCCCGTGATCTTGCCGTCACGCTTGCCGCTCACGGTCTCGGCCGCAGCCTGGACCACCGGCGCGCCCTGCGCGGCGTTCTTGATGGAGAAGTCGCACGTCAGGCCCTCGGTCGGCAGCGCGTAGTTGCCAGCGGCCTTGCCCGTCAGTGCGGTGAGGTTCGCCTGGTACGAATCACCGGCCTCGACCTGGGAGCCCTCGACGGTCGCGCTAAGGTCATCCTTGTCGATGACGTTGCCGAGCGTTGCCTCGGGGCAGTGTACCTTGCCGTCGTAGGTGAACTCAGTAGTTCCCCACTTCACAGTGAGCACGCGCTGGTTGATGGTGAACACGCCATCAACGAACGTAATGTTGTAGTTGGGGTTCGCGCCCTCAGGCTGCGTCAGTTGCAGAGCATAGCCGCCATCACGCACGTTGTCGTTATCTTCGCGCTCGATCTCGAGGCCCTGAAGTGTTTCGCCCGCGACGAGTTTGCCAGAAGTGACATCCCACGCAAACACGGGGTCGGCCTCACCGTAGGTCTTGGAGGCGTCCTGGGCGGCGACCGTAATCGCGCACGGCTTGACCTCGAGAGTCACCTTACCCTCGGCCTTCACGCCGTCGATCGTTACCTTATAGGAAACAGTCAGTGTGCCGACGTCCTTGATCTTGGGGGCCTCAGAGGACCAGTTCTTGCCATCGGTGCTGTACTGGGCCGTCGCGCCCTTGGGCAGACTCGTCGCATCAACCGTGTGATAGTCGCCGTCGTACTCGTCGGAGTAGCCAACGATGGCGGCAGCCGGAATCTCGACCTCGGCCAGCTTGTGACCGCAGACCTTGCACTGCTGTTGTTTGGAGCCCTTCTCGGTTGCCGTGGGGGCCTTGACGACGACCCACTCAAAGTCGTGCTTGGCCTCGTCGATCTTGTCACCACAGGCGCACTTATGCCAATGCGTGCTGTCGTCGGAGAGCCACTCATCGTTCACGGCCTCGTGCTTGCGCACGCCCTCGACGGTGACGATGAGGTCGCTCTCGGCGTTCTGAACGGTGAACTCACCACGCGCATCGGGCGTCACAACGGCATTGTTGACCTTGACGGCGTAAGAGTCGTTGTCAGCAAAGTAGCCGCTCTCGATGCCGACCGTGAGGGTGGTTGAACCGTGCCAGTCAAGCTCGTCCGGGCTCGCCGTGATCGTATAGCCGACCTGCTTGGCAGGCAGCGTCACGACGAGCTTGCCGCCGACATTAACGGTAACCTCGGTGGCGGAGGAGGCATCATGGTCGCTATCGGCGCGGTAGCGCACCTCGTACGTGCCGACAGCGCAACCCGCAATCTCAGTCACGCCTTCGGGCACGCCCCGATACTCGCCAGAGTCCTTGGCGCGCCACTCCATCATAGCGTCGACGCCCGTGATCTTACCGTCGGACTTGCCACTCACAGTCTCGGCCGTGGCCTGGACCTTCGGCGCGCCCTGGGGCGCCTTCTTGATGGAGAACTCGCACGTCAGGCCTTCGGCGGGAAGCTTGTAGTTACCCGCGTCGTCGCCCGTCAGCTCGGTGATTTTCGCCGTGTAGGTGCCAGCCTTGACTTTGGCGCCGTCAACACACGCGGAGAGATCGTCATCGCCGACAATGTTGTGGAGCTTCGCTTGGGGACAGTGCTCCTCGCCGTCGTAGGTGAACTCAATAGTGGTGTCCCACGTTACGGTGAGCTCGCGTTTGCTGATTGTAAAGGTGCCATCCTTGAACGTGATCTTGTAGTTGGAGTTGGCGCCCTCAGGCTGCGTCAGGCGCAGAGCATAACCTCCGTCGCGTACACTGTCGTCATCATCGCGCTCAATCTCAATACCCTGAAGGCTCTCGCCCTCGACGAGCTCGCCAGAAGTGACGTCATACGTAAACTTGGGATCGTCCTCACCATAGGTCTTGGAGGCGTCCTGCGCCGCGACCGTTATCGCACGCGGTTTGACCTCAAGCGTCACCTTGCCGTCGACCGCCGCGCCGTCGATCGTGACGCGATAGTCGACCGTCACACTGCCGGAATCCTTGATGCTGGGCGCAACGCTCGTCCAGCCGCCGTCAGCAGCCTTGTATTCAACGACGGAACTTTCGGGCAGCGCCGAGGCGTCGACAGAGTGGTCCTTGCCGTCATATTTGCCCGAATAGCCCTTAACAGCCAGGGCCGGAATCTCTACCGCACCCGACTCATGGCCGCACACGGAGCACGTTCCATGTTTGGAGCCGGTCTCGGTAACCGTCGGCTGCTTGTCGATCGTCCATTTATACACATGCTCGGCGTACATCTTAATTGTGATGGTCTCTTTATTGCCGGCAGTGTCCGTAGCCACGATTACATGCTCAGTACCGGCGTCGCTCTCAGCAGCCTTAGCCGTGTACTTTCCGTCCTTGCCAGCCTTGAGCTCCTTGCCGTTATCGGTAACCGTCACCGTCTCGTCGCGGTCATCGAACACGTTAAACGAAACGCTCTCGCAGTAGGCCTTATCTACCCAGAGGTCATAAATGGTGGGGGCGTAAGTATCCACGTAGGTATAACGTTCTTCATCCCACCTGCCGTTGCAAACCCTGCAGACCTTTTGACGAACACCATCGGCCTCAGGCGTGGCGGGCGTAACGATCTCATATTTCCACCTGCAGGGCTGGCGCTCCTGAGCCTTCTTGCAATACTTGCAGACCTTAACGTGGCTACCTTCGCCATTCGGCTTCCAAGCTGCATTGTCAGCAACGGCATGAGGACCCTGCTCGATCTTGACCTCGGCATCGGGCGACGCATTGTGGTTGTTATCCTCGGCATAGCGAACGTAGTACGTTCCCGACTTCGCAAGACCGGTCAGTTTATCGTCAGACGTTATCTTCTGGTAGTCTTTGCTGAATTCGTGGCGGTATTCCATTTTCTTGGTCACGCCCGAGATGGAGCCGTCCTTGCTGCTGCACGTGGTCCAATTATTGCCCACGAGTCCAGCCGGCGCTTCCTGGTCTGCCTTGGAAATCTTCACGGTCGCTTGGCCCGTAACGGTCAGGTAGTCGGAAGCCGTCACACGGTAACGGGTCGTGTACTCGGCCGCATTGCGATAGGTCGGCTTTTTCGTCGTCCAATCGCCACCCTCTTCGCAGTACTCGATCTTCATATCCGCCGGCTGGGGGTCATTCTTGACGTTGACCGTAATGCCGTGCTCTTTGCCGTCATAGGCGCCCTCAAAGCCAGTGACCTCAAGGTCAAAGCGCGAAACATCAACGATCTCCCACTTGAGCGTCAGAACACTTGTGGTGCCGCCATCGGTCGTGAAGTTGCCCTTACCGATGACAATGCACTCGTATTGCCCTGGCTCGGTCTGCTTCAGTCCGGATTCACTTCGAGCGCTGAGCTCGTAATCCTTGCCCTCAACGAGATCGACCCACTCACCGGCACCGTTTTTGAACTTTGCACTTTCGACGACAGGCTGATGCTCCTTGCCGTCATAGGCATACTTGCCCGCGCCCTTGCCGCCGTCTTTAAGGGTGAACTGGTAGGATTGACCCCTAACCAGGCGACGCGGCGAAATCTCAAAGGCCTTCTTGCCCTCGAGCGTCTGACCAGAGGCAGTCTTAAAGCTCGTGACGACATAGTAGTAGCCAGCGTCCGCCGGAGCATCCTTGAGCTTGGTGCCGTTTTTATATGCCTCGGCGTCCGCCTGGGACTTGCACTGATACCACGTGAATTCATCGCTGGCCGTCACGCCCATCTGCTCTAGATTCCACGCGCCGTCCTTATTCAAAGCAATCTTTACCGGGCAACCGTCATAGACAAGTTCGGTGCTCTGAGAGCTCGTTGCCTTGGACATGGAGAGCTCATACGTGGCCCTCAGGTACTTTTTGGGCTCACCGCTCTCGTCCTTGCCATATTCGCACTCGCTGTTGCGGAACGGGCCCACGCACGAAGCGCGAACGCCCAAACCGTCAGCCTCAACGTTCCACTTGTGCTGGTGGATGGTCTCGCGGAAGGTGAGGTCGCCGTTAAGGTTCACGACCTCGTACTTGTCGGAGTTGTCGTCGTTCTCGGACGAGCCGTCTGGCACAACGCCTTCGATCTTGTTGGATTCGCAGGTGCCAAGGACACGCGACTTTACGCCATTACTGTCCGCAGTCTCCTCAATCGAGATCCAAACATTGTCTCCAAAGCCTCCGCGTACGGAGAAGTCAGACGCGATATTCAGCGCCGGGACGTTGGCATCGACACTCTTTTTCTTCGGGACATACAGGCTCTTGGCGGTTCCCGTAGCCTTATCAGCTTCAGTGTACTTGTCGCCATAATTAGTATCGTCGGCGTGGCTGTTCTTCCAGTAGCTCGCGATTTCCGGCGATCCGTTAAGGGTAAGGGTTCCGGCAGCGTATACCACGCACGTATTGCCGCGCGCGCCATAGCGAGAAATTTCGCCGCCGTTTATGTTGCAGCGAGCGCTTCGTGCAACATTAAGGGCATCGACTGTCAAAGTGTTGTCGGCCGAGCTCGAACGCGTGCTGTGGAAGTTGCTCATCTTGCAGTCGTTGAGGTTGACCGTAGCGTTGGTGACGCCCATCACGCCTGCGACAGCATAGGTATTAAGGACAGAAGAATTAGCAAAATAACGAGCCGCTTCGACTGAGCTGTAACTATTGTTCGTCTGCCTGACGCCCACGTTCTCCCCATTGCTGCCAGTGAAGCTGCAATTGTTGAACGTCGCCGTCAATTTTGCGACAGCGCTTCCGTCTTTGGGCATCTTGAAGCTGCTGTTGCCATCGACGGAAACAGCACCATTGAAGTCTCCAGACGTATCGTAGAACACACAGTCGGTAAAAGTCGCCGCGAAGGAGTTGGTATTGCCGCCAGTCGTATCCCTGCCCTCACGGAAGAGATGTACAGGAACGGCATACTCTTGGGCGTTGCCCGCCACTGCGCCCGACCTACCAACATAGCCTTGGATCTTCAGCTTTTCGAACGTGGCGGTCAGCTCGCCCTCGGTGCTTCCCAACGAAATCGCAGGCACCTTTTGGTCGAGCCTACTGCTGTACGAGAGGAAGAAGTTCTGAGAACCATCGCCAATCCCCAGATTAACCGAGATGTCTCCCAAAGCATTTTTGTAGCCACCGTCGTAATAACGGTCGGTCAAAAAGCCGCTTACGGACTGACGCCCTCCATTCTGATCATGAAAGCTGACGCACGGGTTGTTGATACCGATGAACTCGATATTGCTGCCCTGTTTAATGTTGAACAGCCATCGAGTTTGCCCAACTAACGAGTTCGTACTGCCGTTCACGTAGACCGTGCCATCAATGTAAATCGTCACGGGGTTATACGAAGTCGCGTTCGGAACGTCGATGACGTAGCCCGAGGAGGGTGTGGTCTGTTTTTCGCTCGTCCTGAGCACATAGCAACCAGGCTCGGTGATTTTAACGGGCTCTTTGCCTGCCTGTCCAAGCGACAGAACTTGCGTATTAGCAGGCACCTGTGTCTCGGCACTGGCCACGGCCGGCGTCGCCACGAGTGCGCATGCTACGGTGGCGATACCCAGCAGACGCGTCAACGCAGCGCGCATCCCCATCTTCTTCTCCCTCATCACAGCTCCCCTTACCCCTATGCTTTCGCGATGTCCGATATCGCTTGGCGCGGCCGGCATGGTCCCTCGCCAGCCGCCAGCTCAAATCGACATATATATCCACCTGGTATTTTGCAACCGCATGTTTTGACACCCTGCCGCTCGGCGCGAGTTGCGCACCGTGGGGCGCAAACGGAACGCACCCCCGCGGGTGGCGCGTGCACGATGTGGCAAAATCGAGGTACTAAGGGGGCCCGATATGCTCAAAATCATCGCCTGCGACGACGACGTCGCCTTTCTAGATAACCTGCACCGCATGATCAACCGCTGGTCGGCCGAGACGGGTACGGCGGTCGATGTTGCACTCGTTACGCGCGGCGAGGACCTGCTGGCACGCCATGCCGCATCGCGCGCCGACATTATCATGCTCGACATGATCATGCCGCTCGTCAACGGCATGGACACCGCCCGCGAGCTGCGCCAATCCGATACCGCCGTGCACTTGGTGTTTCTGACCTCATCGCCCGAGTTCGCGCTTGAGTCCTACGAGGTCCGCGCCTTCGACTACCTGCTCAAACCCGTGACCTACGAGCGCTTGGCACAACTGCTCGACGAGCTATCGAGCCTGCGTCCGGCAGCGACCGACGAGCTCGTCATCAAAACGTCCTTTGGCTACCATGCCCTGCGCCTATCCGATATCGAATATGCCGAGGCTCGCAACAAGCACGTGGTCTTCCACCTGCGCGACGGCCGCGATATCGAGGCGCTCGAGCCGTTCCGCAGCATCGAGGACCGACTGGCCCAAAACGCGACCTTCTTTAAGTGCCACCGCAGCTACCAGGTCAATCTGCGCAATATCGACCACTTTAACCGCACGGAAATCGTCATGCGCTCGGGCGCGTGCATACCGCTCGCACGCAGCTGCAAGCAGGGATTCCAAGACGCCTACTTTGCGGTGCGGTTCGAGGGCGGGAGACGCTGATGCTTTCCTCGGCAGAACTGGTACTTTGGGCAATCCACCATGCGACGACGTTGCTCTTTGGCGTCTTTGCCTCGGCGGCGCTGTGCGGTGTCGAGATCAGCCGCCGCCATTCGCTCGAACTGGTGGGGGTCGGCGCCGTAACCGGCACCGCTTTTGCGATTGCCAACCTCGTCGGTGGTGAGCTGTTTGCCCGACAGGCCTATCCACTCGTCGTGCATCTGCCGCTTGTCGTCTACCTGTGCGTACGCTATCGCCTGAGTCCGCTGCTCGCCATCCTGGGCGTTACCAGTGCCTACCTGAGCTGCCAGTTTAGCAACTGGATGGGCATCGCCGCATTCGCCGCCACCGATTCGCAGGTCGCGTACTACGTGGCACGCATCATCACCACGCTCGGCGTCTTTGCCGTCTTGCTGCATTGGGCAAGCGACATTGGCCTCCGCCTAGCGATCAAAAGCCCCACCGAGCTGGAGATTCTGCTCATTCTGCCGCTCGTCTACTACATCTTCGACTACGCCACCAACGTCTATACCACGCTCTTCCACTCGGGCTCGGTGGTAACCGTTGAGTTTTTGGCGTTCGCCCTCTGCGCCTTCTACCTTATGTTTCTTGCCGTCTACCTTCGCGAATACGAGGCAAAGGAAATCGCCGAGCGCGAGCGCTGGATGCTCGCGACCCGCGACAGCGCGGCCATCAAAGAGCTCGAAGCCTGGCGCCAGTCCGGACGCGAGCTCTCGGTTCTCCGTCACGACATGCGCCACTACCTGCGCGGTCTAGCGGCCCTGATCGAAGAGGGTCACACCGATGAGGCGCTCGAGCGCATCGACGCGCTCTGCGAGACCAACGACCGCACCGCCGTGCGCCGCTACTGCGCCAACGAAACGGTCAACATTGCGCTCTCGTCGCTTTCCGCGGACATCAACGCGCACGGCATCACCGCCGACCTGCGCGCCGCCGTGCCCGAAACCGTCCACGTGGGCGATGTCGATCTGTTCAGTGTGGTATCGAACGCCCTGGACAATGCCATCGCCGCGGCGAGCGCCGCCCCCGAAGGCAAGCGGTTTGTCGACCTGGACCTTCGCTACGAAGACGGTCAGCTTCTATTGCTGGTTTCCAACACGTTTGGCCGTGCGCCGCACATGGTCGACGGCATGCCCGTGGCTCAGCACACTGGGCACGGCTTTGGCACCAAGAGCATTAAGCTTGCCGTCGAGCGCATGAACGGCAACTGCCAGTTCCGCATTAACGGCGACCGGTTTGAGCTGCGCGCCGTGATGTAGGGGCTGCCGCCAGCCTCGCTACAGCGGTGCAGCCGCCGGGGTCAGCTGCTTAATGTAGGCCCACATGCGCTGCTTGGCGGCCTTGTCGGTGAGCGCCGCCTCAAAACCGTCGAGCGCCAGCACGCGGCGCCCCTGCACATGGGCGACCAGGCCGGGCTTGAGCATGGCGGTGTCAAAATCATCAATTGCCACAAGCATATCGGCATAGGTCTCGCGCATGACATCGGCCGCACTGTTGTCCAGCAGCAGCACCGCCTCGGGGTCCAAGGTCTCCAGCGCCTCGCGGAACAGGTCGCACGTCAGGGCCTCGCCCGGCGCGACCGCTCCGTCGCCCGCGCCGGCGACGCTTGCCAGCACGCAAAAATCCTCGGGGGCATATCCAATGGCGCCGAGCGCCTTGCGCAACGCGGCGCCATCCGCGCCGGCAGCCAGCTCGCCGCCCGAGCACTCGGCTTCATCCAAATCGCCTTTGACCAGCACAATCGGCGAGCATGCGTTGCCCGCGATACGCACGCCACGGCCCGCGAGCGATGCGAGCTCCTGCTCGGTCGCCTGAGCGATGGCTTCTTTTTTCTGGCTTTGTGACGTGGGCATGCACTCTCCAATCATTTGCGTGCCCACCATTATATAAAAGAGCCGCCCGCGAGTGGTTGCTTTACGAGCCGCTGGGTATAAGCACGGTCGTACTGAGTTTTACGCGGCCGAGCCGCGTCGCATTATGGAGGTCACCATGGCTGACATTAAGCAGATTACCCCCGAGAACTTCGACGCTGTCGTCAACGATAGCCTGCCCGTACTGGTTGATTTTTGGGCCCCGTGGTGCGGCCCCTGCCGCTCGCTCTCGCCCATCGTAGACGAGGTTGCCGACGAGCTGGCCGGCAAGCTGGCTGTGGCCAAGTGCAACGTCGACGACAACCAGGACCTGGCCATGAAGTTTGGCGTCATGAGCATCCCCACGCTGATCGTCTTTAAGAACGGCGAGGAGGTCGACCGCTCGGTCGGCGCCTTACCCAAGGCAAGGCTTCAGGCACTGCTGGAGAAACATCTGTAATACGCTTGTTACCTGTCTGCCGTCCATGAGCGGTTTCGCACCGCTCGCCGGAGTGCCAAACGCAAGGCATGCGACCACGGATAGTATGGTAGACACAAACAGCCCCCAGTGAACGGGTGCGGGTCAGACGGACTCGCGCCCGTTTTCTTATGCGGCGGTGCCCAAGGCGGGCGTAGTAGAATCTGAACCACCATTTCGCCCCGCACAAAAGGAGATTCCCATGCATGACGTCGGAATGAACATGAGCCAGCTTGCCATGAGCGTCAAGCAGGTCGACGACACCATTGAGCTCGCTCACGAGTGGAGCCATCAGCTGCTGCATGCGACCGAGAACTTTGACATGGAGCGCATTGGCGCCAAGCTCGAGGCCGCCATGTCTGCGCTGCACGAGGCGCACGACGCGCTCGAGGGCTACGAGGAGGCCATCGAGGCAGATCACAACTCCGTCGGCTCTGTGAAACTGGTGTAGCGTGGCCGAGCACGAGCACGCGCACGATCACGGTGCGGACGACGATGCGAGCTGCCGCTGCAGCGGCTCCAGCTCCGAGCTGGTCCGCTTTTCGGTCACCGCGCCCGACGACCTGCTGCGCCGCTTTGACGAGCAGATCGCGCGCCGCGGTGATGTGGCCAACCGTTCCGAGGCCGTACGCGATCTGATTCGCGCCTCGATCGCCAAGGAGCAGATGCGAACGCCCGACGAGCAGGTCATCGGTTCGCTCACCATGATCTATGACCACCATACCGGCGATCTGACGCGCCGTCTGGACGAGGTGCAGCACGACTACACCGACGAGATTGTCTCGACCATGCACGTGCATCTGGACCACCACAACTGTCTGGAGATTCTGGCGCTCAAGGGTCGCGGCAAACGCGTCTACGAGCTGGCGGACCGGTTGCTGGGACTGCGCGGCGTTAAGCACGGCGAGCTCACCTGCGCCGCCACCAAGCAAAGCCTGGGGCTCTAACAGCACACACTTCAATGAAGGGGAGCCACATGCGGCATGTGCATATTCATGTGACGGGCATCGTGCAGGGCGTTGGCATGCGGCCATTTGTGTATCGCGAGGCTATGGCGCATGGCATTTGCGGCTGGGTGCTCAACGCGGGCGATGGCGTGCACATCGAGGCGCATGCTTCGGTCGAGGCACTCGACGGCTTTGTCACCGCGCTTTCTGAGCACGCGCCTGCCGCGGCCCGCGTTGAGCATGTCGCTGTCGCAGACCTGGAGCCCGACGCTTGGGATGCCGACGATGAGCAGGCCTTTCGCATCGTAGCGTCGCAGGATCAGACCATGCACACGACGCTCATCTCCCCCGATATCGCCACCTGTGACGACTGCCTGCGCGAACTGTTCGACCCCGCCGACCGACGCTATCACTACCCCTTTATCAACTGCACCAACTGTGGGCCGCGCTTTACCATCATCCGGTCGCTGCCCTATGACCGAGCGGCCACGTCGATGGATTGCTTTCCCATGTGCCCCGAGTGCGCCGCAGAGTATGGCGACCCGCTTGACCGGCGCTTTCATGCGCAGCCCGATGCCTGCTTTGACTGCGGGCCACATATTACCTGGCGCGAGGCGGCGGGCGACATGGAGCTCGAGAGCTCGGGGGCGACGCCAGCCGTCGGCAGTACACGCGAAACCAGCGATGCCATTATCGACCGCTGTGTCGAACTGCTGGCCAGCGGCGGTATTGTCGCCATCAAGGGCCTGGGCGGATTCCATCTGGCCTGCAACGCCGCCAATGAGCAGGCGGTGGTCGAGCTGCGCCGTCGCAAGCGCCGCAGCAACAAGCCGCTTGCCGTTATGGTGCGCAGCCTTGCCGACACTGAACGCCTGTGCCATGTCGACGACGCCGAGCGTGGCTTGCTAACCGGCAGCATCCGCCCCATCGTGCTGTTGCGCCGGCGTGCTGTTGGCGAGGGAGATTCCCCCGACGCCCTTACACTCGCGCCATCCGTCGCGCACGATTTACCCGAGCTCGGCGTCATGCTCCCCTACACCCCGCTTCAACATTTACTGCTCGCCGCGGCCGCGTCGCATGACATGCACGCGCTGGTCATGACCAGCGGAAACCTGAGCGAGGAACCTATCGAAACTGATGACGGCCTCGCTTGGGAACACCTCGTTGCCGCCGGCATTGCCGACGCGCTGCTCGGCAACGACCGCGCGATCCTCTCGCGCTACGACGACTCCGTGGTGCGTGTGGTCGGTGGGGTCGTTATGCCCGTGCGCCGCGCTCGCGGATATGCGCCTCGACCGTTGCCGCTGCCGGCACTCAACGGCACTGTACCCTGCGTGCTCGCCTGCGGCCCACAGCAAAAGGCAACGATCGCGCTCACGCGTGAAGGGACGAACGGCGAGGCAACCTGTTTTGTGTCGCAGCATATTGGCGATGTCGAAAACGGCGAGACCTTCGATGCCTGGAACGCCGCGCGCACGCGCTTGGAAGATCTCTTTGACTTGATGCCCGCCGCGCTGGCCTGCGACTTGCACCCCAGCTACCTATCGAGTCAGTGGGCGCGCGAGCAGGCGCGAAAATGCAATCTGCCGCTCGTCGAGGTGCAGCACCATCATGCGCATATCGCGAGCGTAATGGCCGAGGCTATCGCCGCGGGCCAGCTTACAACCGACGCGCACGTCCTTGGCATCGCCTTTGACGGCACCGGCGCCGGCACCGACGGGACCATTTGGGGCGGCGAGTTCCTTGTCGCCGGCCTTGCCGATTTTGAACGCGTCGCGCACCTGCGCACCTGGGCGCTACCAGGCGGTGCCGCATCCGTGCGTGATGCCCGACGCAATGCCTTTGCCCTGCTGAGCGAGCTCGGCCTGCTCGAGCACCCGGGTGCCGCGGGGCTATTGGACACCCTCGACGAACAGACGCGCAGCATCACGACTACGATGATCGAGCGGAACCTCAACAGCCCACGCACGAGCAGCATGGGGCGTCTCTTTGACGCCGCCGCTGCAGTTTTGGGCATTTGCGGCAAGGCAACCTACGAAGGCGAGCCCGCCATCGAACTCGAAGCCGCCGCCTGGCGCGCGCTCGGCGGTACGGCCGTTCGTCTCGACGACAATCATGCAGGCGTATTCACGTCTGCCGACGACTCCCCCATCTTGGACCCCCAACCGCTCATCGAAGCTCTTCTGAATGGAATCGAGGCAGGCGCGCCGGTCGACAGGCTCGCCCTCGGATTTCACATCGCCATTACGCACGCTACGACCCACGTCGCGTGCGAGATCTGTGAGCGCGAAGGCCTCGATACCGTCGCGCTCTCGGGCGGTGTGTTCATGAACCGGCTTTTGCTTCAGCTCCTTACCCACGAACTCAAAGACGCCGGTCTTGCCGTCTTGGTCCCCCACGCTGTGCCCGTCAACGACGGCTGCATCGCCTACGGTCAGGCCGCCATCGCTCGCGCTTGCCTCGCGCAGACGGCGTCGAGATAGGCTGTTTTGCCAGCCTGCGCGCCGCCGTCTCACAGGTGTAACGCGTTTGCTCGTGACTCCCGCGAGCGCTACCATCAACTGATGGGTAATTAGGCGCCTATCCAGCGCAAAACGTATAAAAGGGGAACATTATGTGCCTTGCCGTTCCCGGTAAAGTGGTTAAACGCGACGACGACCTTAAGGCGACCGTCGACATGATGGGCATCGAGCGCCCCGTTTCGCTGCGCCTCGTGCCGACGGCACAGGTAGGCGACTATATTCTCGTGCACGCCGGCTTTGGCATTCAGATTGTCGACGAGCAGGAAGCCCAAGAGACACTCGAGCTCGTCAATACCATGACCGAGCTGGCCGAAGAGGACCAGCTCGCCACCAACCCGGCCGAGGCATACTAGTGGCGGCGGCGCAGCCGGTTCGCTCCGGTATCGACTTTTCGGCATTTCGCGACCCCAAGCTGGCTCGCGAGCTCATCGATCGCATTCATGAGCTTGTCGGCAACCGCAGCATCAACCTTATGGAAGTCTGCGGTACACATACCGTGAGCATTGGCCGCTATGGCTTTCGCTCCATTATGCCGACGGGACTCAAACTGCTAAGCGGCCCGGGGTGCCCCGTTTGCGTCACCGCCAACCGCGACATCGATCACGCAATCGCGCTTTCCAACATGGACGGCGCCATCATCACCACCTTTGGCGACATGATGCGCGTGCCCGGATCATCCACTTCGCTTGCCGCGCAAAAGGCGGCGGGGCGCGACATCCGCATCGTCTACTCCCCGCTCGACGCGCTCGACATTGCCGAGCAAAACCCCGACCGCCCGGTCATCTTTATGGGTGTGGGCTTTGAGACCACAACGCCCACCATCGCCGCCGCCATCCTGGAGGCAGACGCACGCGGGCTGCAGAACTTCTCGGTCTACTGCGTCCATAAGACCACGCCGCCGGCGCTGCGCGCCATCGCCAACGATCCCGAGACCACTATCGACGGCTTTATCCTTCCGGGGCACGTCGCCACCATCACGGGCTTGACGCCCTTTGGCTTTTTGGTCGACGAGTTTAAGACCCCAGGCGTGGTAACGGGATTTGAACCGGTCGATATCCTGCAGGGCATCTGCATGTTGGTCCAGATGGTTGTCGAGAACAGGCCGGCGATCGACAACGCCTACCGCCGTGGCGTCAATGCAGACGGCAATCCCGTAGCGCGCCAGCTGGTCGAGCAGGTATTTGAGCCGTGCGACACCACGTGGCGCGGGCTGGGATCGATTGCCAATTCGGGTCTTTCCATCCGACCCGAATTCGCGCACTTTGATGCCGGCACCCGCTTTGACGTACCCATTGAACCGACGGTCGAGCCACGCGGGTGCCGCTGCGGCGACGTGCTGCGCGGTGTCATAACGCCAAGCGACTGCCCGTTGTTCGGCCACGCATGTACGCCCGAACACCCCGTCGGCCCCTGCATGGTGAGCTCCGAAGGCAGCTGCGCGGCGTACTACCGCTATCGCGACTAGCCCAGACGCACCCGCACACCGGCACCACCCTCGATTGGAGTTTTCGATATGTCCCATAGCGTTACCGATAGCACTGTCCTGTTGGGTCACGGCTCCGGCGGCCAGATGATGAAGCGCATTATCGATGAGGTCTTTCTGGATGCCTTTGGATCGCCCGAGCTGCTTGCAGGCAACGATGCCGGTGTCGCCGCGCTGCCCGCAAGCGGGCGAATCGCCATGTCGACCGACAACTTTGTGGTAACGCCGCAGTTCTTCCCCGGCGGCAATATCGGCCGCCTCGCCGTATGCGGAACCGTCAACGACGTCGCGACCTCGGGCGCTAACGTGCGCTACCTCTCATGCGGCTTTATCCTCGAAGAGGGCTATCCCATGGACAAGCTGCGCCAGATTGCGCAGACCATGGCCGAAACGGCACATGAGGCAGGTGTGAAGATTATCACCGGCGACACCAAGGTGGTCGAGCGTGGCGGTGCCGACGGCGTCTACATCAATACCGCCGGCGTGGGCGAAGTGCCCGCGGGCGTAGTGCTCAGCGGTGCAAACTGTCGGCCCGGCGACGCCATCCTGGTATCGGGTACGCTAGGCGACCACGGCATCGCCATCATGAGCCAGCGCGAGGGCTTGGCGTTTTCGAGCAACATCGAAAGCGACGCTGCGCCGCTCAATCATCTGATTGCCGACGTGCTCGCCGCCGCCCCCGACACCCGCTGCTTCCGCGACCCCACGCGCGGCGGCCTGGCATCCACGCTCAACGAGTTTGCCCAGGCCAGCGGCGTTGCCATGGAGGTCGACGAGGATGCCGTGCCCGTGCGTCCCGACGTGCAGGCCGCCTGCGAGATGCTCGGCTACGACGTTCTGCAGGTGGCAAACGAGGGCAAGATGGTCGCCGTGGTGCCGGCCGAGCAGGCCGATGCCGCGCTGGCGGCCATGCGCGCCGCCCGCTACGGCGAGAACGCCGCCATCATCGGTCGCGTGCTGCCGCTTGCCGAGGGCGCTCGGCCCGCCGTGCGCGTACGCACCGGCTGGGGCTCGACCCGCATCCTCGACATGCTCGTGGGAGAGCAGCTACCGAGAATTTGCTAACGGCAAATTCGCACGGTCGGCGCGATGTAGCTTGATATCCCTAGAGATGTTCAGATTCCAAGCGCGCCCAACGCGGAAGCCCAGTATTATGAGGTGCGTTTTGAAACCCAATGACGGGAGCTTTCATGGCAGCAGCTTTTTCCCATGTGATTTTTGATTTAGACGGCACCATCCTCAACACGATCGAGGACCTGGCGGCCGCCGGCAACCATACCTGCGAGGCGCACGGCTGGCCCACGTTTGCCGTCGACGAATACCGCTACAAGGTGGGAAACGGCATGCTTAAGCTCGTCGAGCGCTTTATGCCCGCCGAATATGCGGGCGACGGCCGCATGTTTGAGCAAACGCTTGCCGAGTTTAGAGCTTATTACGGCGAGCACAAGGAGGACCACACCGCCCCCTACGCCGGCACGATTGAGATGCTCGACCGTCTGCGCGCAGCGGGCGTTCAGCTTGCCGTGCTCACTAACAAGGACCACGTCTCGGCGGCTCCGCTTATCGAGAAGTATTTTGGTTCCGAGCGCTTTGCACTGGTACAGGGCCGTGTCGATGCGTTTCCGCCCAAGCCCGAAGCACCCGTCACGCTGCATGTGATGAAGAGGCTGGGCGCCGATCCGGCAACCACGCTCTATGTGGGCGATTCCAATGTCGATATCCTGACCGGTCACAACGCCGGCCTTAAGAGCGCGGGCGTCAGCTGGGGCTTCCGCGGCCGCGCAGAGCTGGAGGCCGCCGGCGCCGACTACGTGGTGGACACCCAAGACGAACTCGCCGAGCTGATCTTGGGCGAGTAACCGCTCATCCTCCCACGGGTAGCCAATGTGGGACGGGACTCTTTTAGCTGCCCCCGCACCAAAGGAGTGTCCCCAACTGCCGGCAGAAAAGGAACGTCCCCAAGTGCCGCCCCAATGACTACCATGGCAACGCCGCAGGTAGAGGACGGACAGCGAGCGGGCACCAGAGCGAACAAGTTGGCATGAAAAGAGGACGGCATAGACCTTCTGGTCATGCCGTCCTCTTTGAATGACAAGTTGTCGCTCTGGTGCCCGCGCAGCGTCGAGCAGTTACGGCGTTTGGTAAAACGCCGTAACCCCCTAGCTCATCATGGCATTCATCATCTCGTTGGTTGCGGAATCGTCGGCAGACCACTCGCCGTCGTCATTGCAGGAATACTTGAAGGTGACCTTGGTGTCCTTGGTCTTAGCAGCCTTGGTCACATCGACCATAACCTGACCGGCCATCTTGTACAGCTCGTCATCGGAAGGCATCGAATCGAGCGCAGCGACCTTCTCCTGGTACTGGGTGGCAAAATCCTCAACGATCTGGTTCATGGACTTGCAGGTAATGGTGACCTCGGCAGTCGCGGTGCCCTTGTCCTCGTCGACCGTCACGTCGCCGATCTTGTAGTCAAAGCCCTCGAGATAGCTCTTGGCGTACTCCTTGGGATCGATGCCCAGCTGCTCGAACTCGTCGCCCGAAGCCTCTTCCAGGCCGGCGAGGAAGTCGTCGCCACCGTTCTTGACCTCGTCAAACTGCGTCGTAAGATCCTCGGTAATGAGCTCCTCAACCGAAGGACCTCCGCAGCCGGAAAGCACAACCACGCACGCGACCAGAACAGCCATCAGGGGCACAAGCAGCAGCTTCTTTTTCATGAGATTCCTCCCAACAAGCGGCACCGCGCTTCCCGACGCGGTGCACGTCGTAACAATAAGGCCATACTAGCCGCTAACGAACACCCCCGGCAAAGCAAAGGCGCAGTCGGCTCGATTTAACGTCCGAACGGTTTACCGGTCCGCCCAACGCGCAATATAACGTTCCACCGCATTGTAATAAAAAAGGGTGGTCGGACAATTCGACCACCCCAAAACACCCTTATGTTGCCGCGGCTTACTTGCGGACGACCTTGACGACGACATCGCCGGCGGCGACAGCGGAGTCAGCCTCGACGGCGAGCTCGACGTCGGCGAACTCGGCGGTGTTGGACACAGCCACGACGACGCAGTCCTTGTAGCCGGCAGCGGCGATCTTGGCGCGGTCGATCTTGAGCATGGGCTGGCCAGCCTTAACGACATCGTCAGCCTTGACGAAGCCCTCGAAGCCGTCGCCGTTCATGTTGACGGTATCGACGCCAACGTGCACCAAAACCTCGATGCCGCTATCGGACTGCAGGCCCACGGCGTGACCCATGGTGACGGTCACCTTGCCGTCGCAGGGAGCGTAGACCAGTTCGTCCTCGGGCCACACGGCGCAGCCCTTGCCCAGCACCTCGCCGCTAAAGACGGGATCGGGCACGTCGGCCATCTTGATGACCTTGCCCTTGACGGGCGAGCACAGCACGTCGGC
>CABQJU010000025.1:0-37088 GCA_902464575.1 uncultured Collinsella sp. | reverse complement strand
CCATTCGGTCTTATGGACATTGACCTCAACGTTTTGAGCCGTGGGGTCGACGCCCGAAAGCTTGGCAAGCCACTTGCCCCAGAAGTAAAACGTCGCGGCCGAGCCAAAGGCAAGCACCATGATCATGAGCACGTTGCCGGTCTGGGCAAACGCCACCAGGGCGCCCCACTTGGACACGAGCATGCCAAACGGCGCCACAAACATGCCCATGATGCCCAGCATCATCAGGCGCGTCAGGTGCGGCATGCGGCTGAACATACCGTCCATGTCCTCGATATTGCGGCTGCCGATATGATGCTCGGCGGTGCCCACGCACAGGAACAGCAGCGACTTTGCCACCGTATGGAACAGGATCAGGAAGATGGCGGCCCACACGGCCTCGGGTGCGCCGACACCCAGGCAAGCACTGATGAGGCCCAAGTTGGAAATGGTGGAGTACGCGAGCACGCGCTTGGCGTTGCTCTGCGAGATGGCCATGAGGGCAGCGAGCAAAAACGTGATGGCACCCACACTCGTGACCATAAACCCGGTCACGGGATAGATGGCATAGAGCGGGCTCAGCTTGACCATCAGGAACACGCCGGCCTTGACCATGGTGGACGAGTGCAGCAGGGCGCTCGTGGGCGTGGGGGCGACCATGGCGCCAAGCAGCCAGGTATGGAACGGCATCTGTGCGGCCTTGGTGAGTGCGGCGAGCGACAGCAGGATGACCGGCATCACCAGCAGCGCGGATTGCGCGGTTCCGGCGCCGGAAAGCTCGATCATACCCGAGATGGTCAGCGGCATACCGTTAACGTGCAGGTACATGAGTCCGGCCAAAAACGCGATGCCGCCCAGCATGTTGAGGATGATCTGGGTGAAGGCGTTCTTGATGGCCTCGGGCGTGCGCGTATAGCCAATCATAAGGAACGAGCACACGGTGGTGATTTCCCAGCCGCAGAACAGCCACTCAAGGTTGTCGCTCGTCACGATGACGAACATGGCCGAGAGGAACAGGAACATAAGCGCCAGGAACTGCGGGCGTCGGTCGGGCGCGGTCTGCCCGCGCAGCGCGGCCTCGTGCTCGTCGTGGGCCTGGAAGTCCTTCATGTAGCCCAGGGCATACACGCAGATCAGGCTGCCGACAATGCCGACGGCGAGGACCATGATCACGCTCATATAGTCCAGGTAGAGCGGCGTTGCGGTGACGGCTTCGGCCGCGGGCAGCGTCATGGCTGCAAAGGCGAGCGAGCCCACCAGCTGGACTATGCCGAGCACCGTGGTGAGCGCGTTCCTATATTTGAACGCGTTGTACAGGATGACGACGCACAGGATGACATCGATGGCGGAGCTGACGATCGAGAGCACATGCGAGGTACCGGGGGCAACCTCAAAGCTCTGCGGGCCCGCGCCAAAAAACATGACGGCGACTACAACTGTCACCGCCATAATGATGCCGGAACCTATGAGCCCCACCGCATCGCGGGCGCGGTCACCGCGCGCGAGCAGCATGCCCAGCGCCGGTACCAGCGGAAACAGGGTAAGGAAATACAGTAGCGTCATACCATCACTCCCCCATGCAAAAACGCTGCAATTGTTTAACGTTATAGCTCAATTGAGGAGTAGCGGCGGCGGGTTTTCGGTCAACTGGGGAGTTTTAGGCGTACGGGGTAAGGGCACGTCCGCATTGGAGCAGAGGGGCGGCAAGAAAAATGCGCCACTGTGGGCGCACCATCCCGTTCGCTATTCCGCCTTTTTTACGCGCGGCTTGCGACCGCGCGGCTTATCGATAAGCGCGTCGGCACCGCCATCGCGATACTGGCGGCACCAAGCCTTGACCGAAGACTCGCTGGGAATCTTGTGCTTGATCATGGCCTCGCGAACCGTCAGGCCGTTTTCCAGACGGTCCTTAACCACGGCGAGCTTTACGTCGTACGAATAGGTGTGATGGCGAGCGCCCGCGTTGAGCACAGCGTCGGCACCGCCCACGGCATATGCACGGGCCCACTGACGAGCCGTGGCCTGGGGAATGCCGAGCTTTGCAGCGAGGGCGCGGTGACCGACCCCCTCTTGGAGGATCTCGACGGCACGCTGCCTAACCTCGGGCGTATGCGTGCGAGTCCTAGTTGCTTCCGACATACCTGCCACTTCTTAGCCTTAACCGTTAATCTGCTTTCTTACGTGCACGCTAGATAGTAGCATTTTGCTGTTTGCTCAAAGCAGTTAATTAAAATAGACGCGGCATTATCTGGGCATTTGACACCTATTTACGGCGTTTCTTTATCGATTATTTACGCTGGTAGCTAGCTCGCAGCTAATCGTCATTCGTTTGCCAACAAAATTGGCATCTCTTTATGTCCTTTGGTCTAGAGGGAATAATTATTAACCTCTCCCCCAATAATTTTGAGCGGCCTGCAGGGCAGTGACGCCTCACTTCTCATGATTACCGCGCATTGCCATCCACCCGAGCAAAACAAAAAGGACGGGACCTGCTGCGCTTGCAGACCCCGCCCCGGTTGACACCCGATGGGACGCAGTCGGGCGAGGCGAATCCGTGCTACCGCCCCGCCCCGCTGCGATGGTCAGCTACAGCTCGTTGGCCGCGTGATATGCCGTGCGAATGGCGCTCGCAATGTCGGCGGTGCGCTCGCCCGAGCAGTCGCCCACGCAGGTCACGGGCACCGTCACGCTATCCAGGTCAAACGCGTTGGCCTTGGAGCCCACGGCCATCACCACGTAATCGCAGGCGATCTTCACCGACTCCTCGGCGCCGTCCTCGGTGGTGCGAACAGCCTCCACGCCCTCGTCGGTAATGGCGGTCAGGCGGGTCTTCACGTGCTGCTCCACGTTGTGCTCGGCAAAGTCGCTCATGATCAGCGGCAGAATGGTCTCGGACTCGCCCGCGGCAATTTTGTCGAGCATCTCCACGATCGCCACCTCGCAGCCGTGCTGCAGCAGGTACTCGGCAGTCTCGGTGCCCACCAGGCCGCCGCCAATGACGGCGACGCGGCCCGTAAGCTCAACCTTGCCGGCCAGCACGTCCCAGCTCGAGACGACCTTGTCCGAATCGGCACCCGGAACGGGGATGACCACGTCGTGCGCGCCCACGGCCACAATCGCGGCGTCGGCGGCGTTGAGGTCCTCAGCGGTAGCGACGTGGTTGAGCTCAACCTTCACGCCCAGGCCAGGCAGAATCTTCTCGTAGTACTCGACCGAGCGCATGATCTCGTCCTTGCGCGGAGGCGCAGCCGCCAGCACAATCTGGCCACCCAGATGATCGCTCGCCTCGTAGACGGTCACATCGTAGCCGCGCTTGGCCGCCACGCGCGCGGCCTCCAGGCCGGCGATGCCGCCGCCCACCACGGCGATCTTCTTGTCGCCCTCGCCCGGCTTGATGGCAACGGTCGCCTCGTCGCCGTTCTCGGCATTGAGCACGCACGAGATGTACTTGCGGTTTTGAATCGCGTCGACGCAGCCCTTGTTGCAGTTGAGGCACTCGCGGATGGGCTCACCCGTGGCAGCCTTCAGCGCAATGTCGGGGTCGCACATGAGCGAGCGGCCATAGGCGATGATGTCGGCCGCGCCGTCTTCCAGGATCTTCTCGCCGGCCTCGACCGAGACCACGCGGCCGACGGTGGCCACCGGCACGGAGACCAGGGCCTTAACGCGCTCGGCCACCGGCAGCGTCCAGTTGTAGGGCATGGCGCCCATGGGCGGAATGGTATCGCCCATGTTGCCGGTGTGGTTGGCCTGCGCGACCTGGATCATGTCGATGCCGGCGCCCTCGAGCAGCTTGGCAAACTCGCAGGCCTCGTCGGGCTGCAGGCCGCCCTTGCCGCGCGGCGTGCCGTCGGGGTTCTCCATGATCACGGGGAGCTTGTACTCCACCATCAGCTGCGGCGCGGCCTCCTTAATGGCAGCGACGACCTCCAGCGCATAGCGAACGCGGTTCTCGAACGAGCCACCGTACTCGTCGGTGCGCTGGTTGAGGATGGCCGAGCACAGCGAACCCACCAGGCGGTCGCCGTGGACCTCGATGGCGTCGATGCCGGCCTGCTGAGCGCGAGCGGCCGAGGCGGCGATAGCCTCCTTGATCTGGGTGAGCTGCTCTACGCTCGCCTCGTTCACAAAGTGCTGCATGTCGTGGTGCAGCTTGGCGTATGCCTGATTGCGGATCTCGTTGGACTCGGCCATCTTGGCGGCAAAGGTCTCCTCGTCGCCGGCGGCCTTGGCCTCCTGCGCGGCCTTGGCGGCGGCCATGGAGCCCATGACCATGCGGCCGACACCGGGCACGTCGTACTCGGGATGGAACAGCTGCAGCGCGACCTTGGCACCGTGCTTGTGAACGGTGTCGGCCAGCGCCTTAAACGTGGGGATCTGGGCGTCGGTCGCCAGCTTGGGCGTGGGGCTTGCGGTCATGACGGGAGCGACGTCACCGATGACGATGTAGCTCACGCCGCCGCGGGCCAAGCGCTCGTAAAAAGCCAGGCTGCGCTCGCCGATGGAACCGTCGCGCTCCTCGTAGCCGGTGGTCAGCGGCGGGAACATAATGCGGTTCTTGAGCTCAAGGGGGCCAACCGTAATGGGCTGGAGCAGCTTGGATGCAGGTGCGGTCATGGACATTCCTCTCTTGTAGGCGCGGCGGCGATGATGCCGCGTAGTTGTCTAAAGGATATGGCATGGGAATACAACAGCGCAACGGAAATCGGCGGACAGCAGGTGGCGGCAGGTGGATGGAGCGGGGCGGCCCGTCGGTTTGTCTCAATCTGTAACATCTAGCCAGCAAAACCGGGTCTTACTGTTACAGATCAAGACATTCCTCTCAACCCATCCCCAACAATCTAGATCTGTAACATCTAGACCCACTTTTTACCCCTACCTGTTACAGATTGAGACAATCCAATCTAGCCTGCCGAAAGATCTCGATCTGTAACAGTTACTCAGCAAAATGAACCCCAGATGTTACAGATCGAGACAAACGGGGCCCGCCTGCTAGAAAATCTCAATCTGTAACAACAACTCGGCAAAATCCGTCCCTCGTGTTACAGATTTAGACAAACGGGGCCCAACCCACCGGTATATCTAGATCTGTAACACCTAGCCGTCCAAATCGGGTCTAAATGTTACAGATTGAGATTTTGTTTGAGAGGCCGAGAATTGGACCGAATACACAGCCCCGGAATAACAAAAAAGCTCGCCGGCTAGGCCGACGAGCTGCAAGTTCTTGGTCGCGGGGGCAGGATTTGAACCTACGACCTCCGGGTTATGAGCCCGGCGAGCTACCAGACTGCTCCACCCCGCAATGTCTGGGCGCCTCATGTGCGCAAGAAAGAATATTACGTGGGAGTTCGGTAAACGGCAAGGAAAATCTCGTAGAGCATAATTCCTTCATATTTATACCCCTCAACCCATATCACCGTAAACGAATCGTAGCCTGGCGCCGTCGTCGGCGCGTATACAATGGTGCGCGTCCTTTTACGCCGACACCTGGAGTAGACATGCTGCTCGCTATCGATATGGGAAACACGCAGACGGCCATGGGCCTGTTTGACGGAGACGAGCTGGTGCAGTCGTGGCGCATGCCCACCGACCGCTCCTATACCGCCGACGAGATCCACGTGCGCCTGATGGGCTTCTTTAAGATGTACGACCTCTCGCTCGGCGCGGTCGACGCGATCGCCTTTGCCGGCGTGGTGCCACAGCTCTCGCGCGAGTGGCACGCCGTGGCCAACCGTATCGCGGCAGACGCCATCGTCATTGGGCCGCAGACGGCGGCCGTGACCAAGCTGCGGGCGGCGCGCCCCCAGGCCGTTGGTGCCGACCGCATCGCCAACGCCGTCGCTGCCGAGACCTTCTACGGCGCCCCGGCGATCGTGGTGGACTTTGGCACCGCGACCAATATCGACGTCATCGACGAGGACGGCTATTACATTGGCGGAGCGATTGCGCCAGGCATCCGCATTTCGATGGACGCGCTCGCCGCCCGAGCCGCCAAGCTCGCCAGCGTTCCGCTCGAGGCACCCGAGCACGCCATCGGCCGCGATACCGAGGAGTGCATCAAGGTCGGCGCCGTAACGGGCGCCGCGGCCATGGCCGAGGGCCTGGTCGCGCGCATGAAGCGCGAGCTGGGGCGCGAAGACGCCACCGTTATCGCCACGGGCGGCCTCGCCAGCATCGTCGCCGATTCGACCGACGCCTTCGACATAGTCGACGGCCAACTCACCATCAAAGGCATCTGCGAAATCTACCGCCGCATGCAGGAGCTGGGGTAGGACAGGGGCCTAAGCACGAGCGCGAGGGGCGAACTAGGCAACGCATCGGTCCTATTCCTCAAAAACGAATATTTTTCAGTTTTGAGGAATAGGACTTTCTGCTAGGCCTCGTCGCACAGCCACCTCGCCAGGTCCACGATCTGCACCCCATTGCGGTCCGTGGCCTCGTGATGCGTGCGGGCGAGAATCATCTTGGGGTACGCGTCGCCAATGCTCAGCAGTGGTGAAATCTCGCGTTCAAATGTCTTATCCGAGCTGATGTCGTCGCTCACCTGAATGTAGAGCTTCTCGCTTCGCTTGATTGCTACAAAGTCTATTTCCTTTTTATAGAGTACGCCGACGTATACCTCATATCCGCGGCGCAGCAGCTCGATGGCCACCATGTTCTCGTACACGCGACCCCAGTCCATATCGCGTGTACCGAGCAGCGCGTATTTGAACGCATGGTCTGCCAGGTAATACTTCTCGCCGCTCTTAAGGTATTTCTTGCCGCGGATGTCATATCGACGAACTTTATAGAAGGCAAACGCATCGCACAGGTACCCCATGTACGCGCCGACCGTCTTGTTCGTTATCTTTAGCCCATCCGCATTCAAAACATCCGTAATGTTGCGTGCCGACGTAATGTTGGAAACGTTGTCCATCATGTAATCGGCAATGCGCAGCAGCGCCGATTCGTTTCTCACGTTATGCCGTTGCACGATATCCCTCACAATGAGCGTCTTAAAGACGTTGGAGAGATATTGATAGCGCTGCTCCTGCAGTGGATAAGGGTAAGAGCCGGACATACCGCCGGTTCTCGCGTACTCATCGAAGTCGCGGTCGACCTCGCCCTCGTCGCCATAGAGACGATACTCCTCAAACGAGAATGGGAAAACCTCGATCTCGAACGTGCGCCCCGTAAAGAGCGTCGACAGATCGCTCGACAGCAAAAAGGCATTCGATCCGGTGATGAAGATGTCGTACTGCTCGGATGCGTGAAGGCTGTTAATCGCGCGTTCAAAACCGTCGCACATCTGAACTTCATCGATAAACAGAAAGTTTTGCTTGCCGGCCACTCGATGCTCTTTTACATAGGCGAGCAACGCGTGATACTCGAGCAGGTTCTCGAACTCATCGAGGTTGTAGTTGATATGGATGACATTCGAATTGGACAGATTTGTCTCCACGTAATCGCGGAGGGCCTCGAGCAATTTTGATTTACCGCTACGCCGGATGCCCGTGATGACCTTGATGTCCGGCACGCCAATAAGGCTCGTCAACGTGTCCATATATGACGTTCTATTGATGAGTTTCATTGGGGCCTCCTCGCGGTCTTTTATCGCTATTCCTCAAAAACGAAAATTTTTCAGTTTTGAGGAATAGGCTCTGTAACGAATATACCTCGCTAAAGGCCGAGCTGGCTTAATTCTATTCCTCAAAATCGAAAGATTTTCAGTTTTGAGGAATAGGGCGCTGGCAACCCATTCCCCAGATAGGCGAAACCCTCCCCGGCACAGGCCGAGGAGGGTCTTGTTGTCATGTCTATCTTTGGGCGCGAACGCCCCGCGCTACAGCCCGCGAATTCGTACGGCCTCGGGCGGAAACTCCTGCTCGCCGGCATCGGTCTTAATGGTCGCGCGGCCCCAGATGTCCAGGCCTGCAAACACACCGACCGCAAGCGGCAGGCCGTTGGGCGACACCGCCGCAACTTGGCGGCCCAGCAGCGGCACCATGTCGAAGTACTCGCCCAGCACGGGAGCCAGCGGCCCTGCGGCGCCTTGCGGCGTGTTGGCAACAACCGCCCAAGCGTCCACGCGGGCCAGCACGGCGGCGGCCAGCGTCTCGACCAGCGCTTCGTCAGCCACGTCCACACCAAGCTCGCCCAGCGCCGAACGCTCAATATCCACCGTCACGGCACCGAACATGCCCGCAGCAGCGGCACCGCCGTTCACGGCAACACGCGCGAGCGACGTCTCAAACGCAGGCGCACCGCACACGATATCGCTCGGCCACTGGATACCCACCTTACCGGCAAGGCCCAACCCCGGCGTCGAAGCCGTGCCCACGAGCGCGTCCATCATGCCCATCGCAGCCACAAACGGCAGGCCGTGGAAGGCATGCATGTTCACGTCCGGGCGCACGATCAGCGAAAACATCAGCGATGCATCGCCCGCGCTCCACGCGCACCAGCCCGCGGACATGCCCTCGCGGCCCGCGTCGCGCGCCGCGTCGAGCTCGGTGCCAGCGGCAACAGCATTCATCTCGATCATCTACATACGCCCCAATTCGCCCACGATATGGCCCACGCGGTCCTCGGGCTCCTTGACCTCGACGCCGTTGTAGCGGAAGAACCGCGCCGGGTCGTGCATCAGGTCCTCGAGCGGCACCAGCACAAAATCGCGTTCGCCGATCAGCGGATGCGGCAGGCGCAGCTTTTTGCCGCCGTGGGTCTCGCCGTCCATCCACAGCAGGTCCAGGTCGATGGTGCGCGGGCCGTTGGCCTTGGCCTTTTTGGAGCGGTCGCGCCCCAGCTCGGCCTCGATCTTCATAAGCTCGTCGAGCAGCACCAACGGCGCCAGCTCGGTCTTAATCTCGATGACGGCGTTGGCAAACGCGTCCTGGCGCGTCTCGTAGGCAGGCTCGCTCTCGTAGATCTTGGAGGAGTTGGACACGCAGGTGAGCGGAATCTCGGCGATCATCTCGCGTGCAGCGCGGATGTTGTCGCAGCGATGCCCCAGGTTGGAGCCCACAGCCACAAACGCGCGGCGCGGCTGCGGCTTGGCAACCGCCCAGTAACCGTTCAGGAACTGCGCAAAACCCGCGGCGTCGTGCACGCGCACGATGTTGGCACCGGCCTGGATGGCGCCCAGGCACACGCCAAACGTAGCGGCATCGCGCTCGGCGGCCTCGGTCACACCCGAGACGGCGCCCACAAAGCGCTTGCGCGACACGGCGCACATGAGCGGATAGCCCAGTGACGCCATCTTGGCAGTCTCGCGCTGGATGACGATGTCCTCGTTAGCCGACTTACCAAAGCCCGGGCCAGGATCAATGCAGATGCGGTCGCGCGACACGCCGGCATGGATGAGCGTGCGGGCCTGGTCGGACAGAAAGCCCATGACACAGCGCATGATGGGCGCCGAATCGGGCAGGGTGAAGCGGCGGAGCTGCGAGGTGGGCACGTAGGCTTCCTCGCGGCGGGCGCTGCGGCGCATCATGGCGGCCAGGCGGTCATTGGACTCCGATGCGGCCTCGGTGGCTGCGGGAGTGGCCTCGGGCGCGGGCGCGACGGTCTCGGCGGCAGTAGCCTGCTCGGCGGCCGGCGTCTCCTGCTCGCTTGAAGGCTCGGACGTGGGCTCCGGTTCGCCAAACGGCAACGAGGGCTGCACCACGCCGCCCGGAAGCTTGGCCTCCGGCTTAGGCTCGCCCAGCAACTTGCCGCGACGGCGGCGAGCCGGCTTCTCGGCCTCACGCGCGGCCTCGGCAGCCGCCTCGCGCGCCTTCTCGGCAACAAACGCCGCTGCCGAGGTATCGAGCTGCACCGTTGCGTGTGTGCGTGCGGGCGCGGCGACCTCGCCGGCATGCATCACGATGACGCCGCAGGTGCTCGTCTTAACAAACTCGACCATCTTGGGATCGGTGAAGCCGGTCACGTCATTGACGATCGAGGCGCCGCAGCGCACGGCCGCCTTGGCAACCGCCACATGACGCGTGTCGATCGAGACGATGGCGCCCTCCTTGGCCAGCGCGCGCACCACGGGCAGCACGCGGCGAGCCTCCTCGTCGGGGTTGACCGGGGTAAAACCGGGGCGCGTGGACTCGCCGCCCACGTCGATGATGTCGGCGCCGGCGTCGAGCATCGCCAGGCCGTACTCGATGGCGGCATCGGGGTCGAAGTGCTCCCCGCCATCGCTAGACGAATCGGGCGTCACGTTGAGGACGCCCATAATGCGCGGACGGTCAAAGCTGAGCTCGTACTTTCCGCACCGCCATGTCTTGCTGTCGTTCGCCATGAACATCCTCCTAAAATGCCCACGCCGCCGAGCCTGGGGAGCTGGCGGCGGGGTCGCTTTGCACTCAGTCTTTCTATTGTATCCGCGCGCGCGGGCTAGAACGCAAACGCGGCCGCGATGTCGCAAGAAATCAGCAGGTCGGCATTTGCATCCTGATCGGTGGGAGCAAGATTGCAAATGGCCAGCGTATCGCCGGTAAAGTAACGCGTAAGGCCCGCCGCCGGATACACCACGAGCGAGGTCCCGCCCACAATGAGGGCATCGGCCGCGGCGATGGCGGCAACGGCGCCGGTCAGCACGTGCTCATCGAGCGGCTCCTCGTAGAGCACCACATCGGGCTTAATGCGCCCGCCACACGCGGGGCACACGGGCACGCCCGCGGCGTCCTCGTGCTCGCGCGAGCAAATCCACTCGGCGCTATAGACCGCGCCGCACGACTGGCAAATGTTGCGATGGACCGATCCGTGCAGCTCGAACACGCGCTGTGAGCCGGCCATCTGATGCAGGCCGTCAATGTTTTGCGTCACCACGGCATTTAGCTTGCCGGCGCGCTCCAGCTCGGCCAGCTTGGTGTGGCAGCGGTTGGGCTTGGCGCCAAGCGCGATCATCTTGGTGCGGTAGAAGTCGAAGAACTCGGCCGGGTGCACCTCGTAAAAGCTATGCGAGAGCATGGTCTCGGGCGGGTAGGCAAACTGTTGGTGATATAGGCCGTCCACGCTGCGGAAATCGGGGATGCCACTCGCCGTGGAAACGCCCGCGCCGCCAAAGAAGACCACGCGCTTGTGGGTGCCAAACAGCTCCGCCAGCGCGGCGGAGGCCTGTTTGGAGTCCGTTATCGCCTGCGTCATATGAGTCCTCCGTCCGTGTCTCCGGGACGGCGGCGTTCGCACTATCACTCGCGGACTCCGCCCCGCTCTTGTTGCGTTAATCTTAAGCCTGCCAACCCCGTCGAAAGGACACCATGCCTCAGACTTACACCTTTGCCTCGTGGAACGTTAACGGCCTGCGCGCCGTGCTCAAAAAGGACCCGAGCTTTATTCAGATCGCGCAAGAACTCGACGTCGACATCTTGGCGCTGCAGGAGACCAAGCTGCAAGAGGGCCAGGTCGATATTGACCTGCCCGGCTATCACCAAACCTGGAGCTACGCCGAGCGTAAAGGCTATTCGGGCACTGCGGTCTTTAGCCGCCAGGAACCGCTGCGCGTGCTGCACGCCGACGCGCTGCTACCCTACGCCGGCGAGGGCGAGGCCGCCGAGCTCGTTGCCCAAGCCGCAACCGAGGGCCGCGTCTGCGCGCTGGAGTTCGACAAGTTCTGGTTTGTGGATGTCTACACTCCCAACGCGCAAAACGAACTCGCCCGCATCGACGTGCGCATGGCCTGGGACGATGCCTACCGCGACTTTTTGAGCGCGCTCGAGCGCGAGACCGGCAAACCCGTCGTGACCTGCGGCGACTTTAACGTTGCGCACGAGGAGATCGACCTTAAGAACCCCAAGTCCAACCGCGGCAACGCAGGCTTTTCGGACGAGGAGCGCGGCAAGTTTACCGAGCTGCTCGACGCCGGCTTTACCGATACCTGGCGCTCGGCAAATCCGGACGTCGAGGGCGTCTACAGCTGGTGGAGCTATCGCTTTAATGCCCGCAAGAACAACGCCGGCTGGCGCATCGACTACTTCCTGGTAAGCGACGCAATCGCCGCCAACGTTCGCGACACCGGTATCCGTGGCGACATCTTTGGCAGCGACCACTGCCCCGTCACCCTCACGCTAGAGCTCTAGCCCCAAGTAATTCCTGGGAGGACAGAGGAAAACAGATCATGTGACCCCTCTCCCCCTATAAGGTGCGGTGGAATAGTTCCTGTTTGGGCAGCAAATAGCCAAAAACGAGAACTATTCCACCGCAAGTTCGTGAGGAAACGCGAAATGCCTTACAGCCCGTATTTCACGACGACACGGTTAATGCGACGGCACCAGGGCCTGTACAAGGCGGCCAAAAACACGCAGGTCGCGAGTCCGTGCGTGATATCGAACGGCACGGCGGTGGCAAGACGTGCCACGGCACCTGCCCAAGTAAGCGGCTGTACAAAACCAATGATGTCGTAGGCGTTGATCACAACGCCGTACAGCAGACCCGAAGCAAAGCCGTACGCCATCAGCGCCGGCATGCGCACGGTTCCATCCGCACGGTCGAACGCACCGGCATGCGCCAGCGCACCGCCAACATAGCCAACCAGGCCCCAGGCATACATCTGCCATGGCGTCCACATGCCCTGCCCAAAAAAGAAATTGCTGGTCAGCGCCGCCAGCGCGCCAACCATAAAACCATTGCGGCGACCAAGCGTCGCCCCCGCGATAATGGCGATGGCGCTCACCGGTTTAAAGTCGGGAATGGGCCCAAACAGGATGCGCCCCGCCGCCGCCAGCGCCGCCAGCACCAGCGTGGGCATAATCTGGCGCAAACCCGGACGAGATGCCTCGTAACCCGCAAAGAACAGTGCAAGCACCAGCGCCACCACGACAAGCATGGCAAGCGCCGCCTGCTCAACGCCCGCCAGCAACGCCGCTGCCATCACCGCCGGCACCGCCAACAACAGCGGGATCTCCAGTTTTGTGAGTAAACGCGAGAAACGACAGTCCGTCATCCCATCACGCCCTATAGAACACGTTGTCGGCAAAGAAGTCGGCCGGGGGCTCCATGCAGGCAATCTCGCCGTCAAACATCATGGCGACGTCGTCGGCTACCTGCTCGGCAAAGTCCAAATCGTGCGTAGCCATGATGACGGTGCCGCCAGCCTTCGCATGGTCACGCAGGGCGCGGGCGATGATGCGGCGGCTCTCCAGGTCAAGGCCCTTCGTGGGCTCGTCAAGCAGCAGCAGCTCGGGGCCGATCAGCAGCAGCTTTGCCAGCGCAAGCAGCTGGCGCTGTCCGCCCGAGAGGTCGTAAGGGTGGCGCGTCTCCAGGCCGTCCAATCCCAGTTGCGCCGCACGCTCCCGCGCCAAGTTCTCGTCATATCCGCAGGTCGAGGCCCATTCCATCAGCTCGTCGCGCACCGTCTCGGCAACCAGCAATGCTTTGGGATTCTGAGGCAGCAGCGCCGCCGAGGCCGCTCCGCGCACCATGCGGCCGCGCTGCAGCTTGGCGGTCTTCGCCAGCACCGAGAGCATCGTCGACTTACCGCATCCGTTGCCGCCCACGATCGCATGCACCGCACTGGCCGAAAACGCAACGTCGAGCCCGCGCAGCACCCAACCGCCCGCGCGATCGTAGCGAAACCAGCCTTCCGACAGGGTGGTAGCCGACCCGCCGTGCATTTTTTGGAGTATTCTGCTTCCATCCGTGCGCGGGAAGGCTTCCGAGCCGTTCTCGAGCGACGTTTGCGCCACAAATTCGGACGATTTGTCCAATTCTGAACTTTTTTTCGCGCTCGATACGTCCCCGGGCGGCTCCAGAGAGCCCAAATTGTCCTCACGCCTGCTGAATACTCCGTTTTTTGCACATCGGATGGCACCCCACCCCAACATCTCATCGGAAAACAGCGATTCTCGGCGTCCCAAAGAAGCCATATCCGCCACCTCGCGCACGCGACCGCCCTCAATCCGGTACGCACGCGTCGCATACTCGAGCATCGGCCGCGGTTGATGCGTAGCCACAACAACCGTGCAGCCCAGCTCACGGTTCACGCGAAACAGCGCGTGCAGAAAATTCTTCTCGGCAACGGGATCGAGCTGAGACGTGGGCTCGTCGAGTAGCAGCACACGCGGACGCAGCGCCAGGACGGCGGTAAGCGACAGCAGCTGCTTGCGGCCACCCGAAAGCGTGTCGGTATCGCGATGAAGCCAGTCCTCCAGACCAAAGAAATAGCTGGTCTCGGCAACACGGCGGCGCATCTCGTCGCGCGACACGCCCAGATTCTCTAGGCCAAACGCCATCTCATGCCACACGGTCTCGCACACAATCTGGTTCTCGGGATCCTGGAACACATAGCCCACGCGCTCCGCCGATGCCCGCACGTCCATGTCGGCAACGTTCTCGCCCAGCACGCGCAGTTCGCCAGTGCGCTCGCCCGCCGGAGCGATCTCGGGCTTGAGCAGCGACAGCAGCGTCGACTTACCCGATCCGGTACCGCCAACAAGCAACGCAAATGCACCTTGGGGAACAGACCAGTCGAGCCCCTCGAGCACCGCAGCATCAGCATCGGGGTAGGCAAAACTAAGGCCTCGCACCTCAATCGCCGGCGCGGCCGAGCCATATGCCACACCCGCCGCCGGGCCCCTATCCAACCGAGCCATCAGCCAAACCTCTTCTCATCAATCGCGTGCAACACGCAAGGCAGCACCATCCAGGCAGCGTACACGACATAGCCCGGCCACGGCGCCGGCACCGAGAGCTGCGGATAAAACGAATACTGCGTCGTCGCGGTCCACGCCACTGTCACCGTGACCACGCCAAACAGCGCAAGCCCAGCCAGCGCGGCAACGTCGCTGCGCCCCAGCCGATACCGCGCATACGTCGTTCGACGCGTCGCGGCGCCCCACCCACGGGAGCGCATGGCGTCCGCGCGCTCCAGCGAATCTTCCATGCCCCAGCCCATCAACACACTCGATGCCCGCAAGCGCGAGCGCACGGGGTCGGCCGGCGCGCGGCCCGGCACATCAATCGCATCCTGCACCGCCAGTACCGTACGACCGCGACGCAAAAACTGCGGGATAAGCCGCATGCACATCGAAATCATGAGCGCGATCACCGGCGCGGCGTTGCCCAAAAGCGCAAGCACCTTGTCGTATTCGAGCATCGACGCCGCCGCCTCAAACCACAGCACGCTCGCCACAAACAGCCCGCCCATGCACAGGCCGTATACCATGCTCTCCAGATACACCGCGCGCATGCCAATACGGAACAGTTCCGTCGAGCCCGAGGCGCTAAACAGCGGATTGACCAGCGCGATAATCAAAATCACCGGCAGCTGCCAGCGAAGTGCGCCCAGCGTGTGGGCAGCCCCACGCGTCGCAAATCCATACGCCAGCCCGCCCGCAAGTGACAGCGCAATCAGCACCGGCTGCATCGAGGACATGGTGAGTCCCAGCGTCAGCACTATATAGAGTGCCGGCACAGCCGGATGCGACATCGAGAATGCCGCGACGGGCTCGCCGCCAAACTCCTCACGCATGTTGTCCACGGGCACCCCCGTCTCCTCGCTCAAACGACAGCTCCGCAGCACCGCCGCCATGCACGGCCAGCGCAAACGCCACGCCGGCGGCGCAAGCCTCAACCGCCGCAATCCAATCGTTACGCGCTCAACATATGCCTGCGGTATCATATTGCGCCGTGTATCGTTTCCAAGCACACGTCTCTATAACGTAACAGGAGATCACATGGACGCAACCGCAATTATCCTCGCTGCCGGCGAGGGCACCCGCATGAAGTCGAACCACTGCAAGGTTTCGCACAAGATCCTGGGTAAGCCCATGGTCCAGTGGATCGTCGACGCTACCATCAAGGCCGGCTGCAGCCGCGTCGTGGTCGTCATCGGCAGCCACGCCGACGAGATGCGCGCCCTTATCGACGGCACCTACGCCAACAGCGCCACCAAGGTCGAGTGCGTCGAGCAGACCGAGCGCCTGGGCACCGGTCACGCCGTGAAGATCGCGCTCGAGGCCTGCGGCATCACGCAAGGCCCCGTCGTCGTGCTCAACGGCGACCTGCCGCTCATCACCGCCGACACCGTCGCCAAGTTCGCGCAGACCGTCGCCACCGGCGAGCTCGCCTGCACCGTCATGACCATGACCCCGCCTGATCCCTTCGGCTACGGCCGCATCAAGCTGGGCGCCGATGGTCAGATCGAGCGCATCATCGAGCAGAAGGACTGCACGCCCGAGCAGGCCGCCACGCTGCTCGAGTGCAACGCCGGCTGCTACGCCTTCGACGGCGCGCAGCTCGCCGCCCACATCAACGAGATCGGCAACGACAACGCGCAGTCCGAGTACTACCTGCCCGACATGCTCGAGATCCTCAAAGGCCACGCCCAGGCCGTCTCCATCTTCCACTGCGACGACTACCGCGACGGCCTGGGCGTCAACAGCCGCATTCAGCTCGCGCAGCTCACCGCCATCGCGCGCGACCGCATCAACGAGCACTGGATGGCCGAGGGCGTCACGTTCATCGACCCCACGCAGGCCTGGATCGGCCCCGACGCCACCATCGGCCGCGACACCGTCGTGTGGCCGCAGACGCACCTGATCGGCCACGTCACCGTGGGCGAGGAGTGCCAGCTCGGCCCCAACAGCCGCCTCACCGACACCACCGTCGGCAGCGGCTGCACCATCGATGAAACCATCGCCGTCGAGGCCGTCATCGAGAACGGCGTCGACTGCGGCCCGCGCGCCTACCTGCGCCCGGGCACCCACATGCTCGACGGTTCCAAGGCCGGCACGCACGTGGAGATCAAGAAGTCCACAATCGGCGAGGGCTCCAAGGTGCCGCACCTGTCCTACATCGGCGATACCACCATGGGCTCCGGCGTCAACGTGGGCGCGGGCTCCATCACCTGCAACTACGATGGCGTACACAAGCACAAGACCGTCATCGGCAAGGATGCCTTCATCGGCTCCGACACCATGATGGTCGCGCCCGCCCAGATTGGCGACGGCGCGCTCGTGGCCGCCGGCTCCGTCATCACCGAGCCGGTCCCGGCAGACGCACTTGGCCTGGGTCGTGCCCGCCAGGTAAATATTGAGGGCTGGGCCGCCGATTATCGCCGCCGTCTGCACGAGGACGACGAGGTATAACGTTTTACCAAGCATCTAAGGAGCTGTTCCCATGGGGGCGGCTCTTTTTTCTATCGTGACCTGCGCGACAGGATGAGTGGTCGGTTCGTGTCCGTTGACGGTAAAGACGTTATCAAGACCCGATTAACCCCGTCGCGCGGTTACAATGCAACAAGGCATCTATATGGCATTCGATATAAAGGAGAAGGGTAATGCCGATTAATGATCCCGAGAAGTCGGAGAATATGCGCAAGTCCATCCGCGTGTATTCCGGTTCCTCCAACCGTCCCCTCGCTCAGAAGATCGCTGAGTACCTTGGGGTCGAGCTTTCGGGCCTTACGCTAAAGCAGTTCGCCAATGGTGAGATTTACGCCCGCTACGACGAGACCGTCCGCGGCGCCGACGTCTTCCTGATTCAGTCCGTGGCCGGCGGCAACGTCAACGACATGCTCATGGAGCTGCTCATCGCCACCGACGCTGCCAAGCGCGCATCCGCCCGCTCCATCACCGCCGTCATCACCCACTACGGCTATGCCCGCCAGGACCGCAAGGCCGGCCCGCGCGAGCCCATCACCGCCCGCCTCGTCGCCAACCTGCTCGAGCGTGCCGGCGTCAACCGCATCATCACCCTCGACCTGCACCAGGGCCAGATCCAGG
Organism: uncultured Collinsella sp.; assembly: GCA_902464575.1. Classification (GTDB taxonomy): domain Bacteria; phylum Actinomycetota; class Coriobacteriia; order Coriobacteriales; family Coriobacteriaceae; genus Collinsella. The sequence goes on along the minus strand of CABQJU010000025.1, from coordinate 19,419 downwards.
GCTTCTTCGATATCCCGGTTAACCACCTGTCCGCGCTGCCGCTGTTTGGCCAGTACTACAACGACATGCACTTCGACACCGACAACCTGGTTGTCGTCTCCCCCGACGTGGGTCGCGCCAAGGCCGCCAAGAAGCTGTCCGACATGCTCGGCTGCGACCTGGCCATCGCCCACAAGGGCCGTCCGCGCCACAACGCCGCCGAGGTCATGGGCATCATCGGTGACATCAAGGGCAAGACCTGCATCATCAACGACGACATGATCGACACCGCTGGCACCCTGTGCGCCAACGTCAAGGAGCTCAAGGCTATGGGCGCTGGCGATATCTACGTCTGCGCCACCCACGGTATCTTCTCCGGTCCGGCCATCGAGCGTCTGAACGACGCCCCGATCGTCGAGTGCCTCGTCACCGACGCCATTCCCGTCGAGGTCGGCGGCAAGATCAAGACCATCTCGGTCGCCGAGGAGTTCGCTCAGGCCATCTCCGCCGTTTACCACGAGGAGCCCGTCTCCACGCTCGTCGGCGGCGACTTCGCGCTGTAATCCAGCGTGCATCTCATCATCTTTGGTGTTTTTAAAGGGTCGGAAGCTCGCTTCCGACCCTTTTTCTACCCCTCGACAACCTTCCCTGGACAATTAGTTCAGATACGTATTTTTTTAAAGCTCCAAAGGCCGTTCTGAGCTCCCCGGCGAACGCCATACTGCCCAAAGCTCATCGCTTTCGAGTACGACCGCCGCATATTTACCCTCAAATCGCCCTCGAAAGCCCTTAGAAACGCCTCGAACGCCCGCCGTCTTATACGTATCTGAACTAACTGTCCAGTAGCTATCGTCAACCTTCGCGGCAGAGCTCAATTTCCTGCAATCCCCTCAACCGATTCCACCGATTTCATAACACCCAGCCGTTCATGGCGCGCAGCGCCCCGCTGAGCGAAAAGAACGGTATGGCGGTCGCATTCTGCCGCCAACTTAGTACGTTATAGCTATGACGACCGTGATTTCACATCTCTCCGCCCTCCGCGCAATTCGTCGCGCACGACGGGCGTACTCTGCCCTACCCTGGGACTCCGTTGATAGCGAACAGCAAGCACAGGCCTTGGCTGGCTGCATTCCCAACAATGACGCGATAGACTTTGGCGCACTTTCGATACTCGACGCCTGGAATGAAGATGATTCCGAACTGCTCGATCTTCTCGTTTCAAACGAAGACAACAGGCGCCCCGACAAGCGACTTCTTCAGCATATTCTCTCCGCTCCGCTTCCTGAAGGTGCAATTATGCACGTCGAGGCCGACATCTACGCTACGTCTCCTGCCATGACAGCCATGCTTTGTTCCAAGAATGAATCAGTCGCCAAAACCTTGATGCTACTCATGGAACTGCTCGGAACCTACTCCCTTCCTCCCGGGGCAACATACCCCATTGCCCATGACGACATCTGGCCCAAGGGCGATGGCTGCGCAGCGACGGGCGATCTCGATTGCTTGGGCAACCAGTCGGTGGTCGAGCAACAGAACGAAACCCGCTACGAACAGGCACACTACAAATGCGAGCCCGCCACGACCATCGAAGAGCTCGAGACTGTTGCACAGCTTGCCAAAAGCAGCTCATACACCTCGTTTCGCACGGCAGTCAAGCTCGCCCGACCCGGATCTGCATCCCCAGCCGAATCCCTAATGTTTGCCGTTCTCGGAGCGCCCATGCGCTTTGGCGGATTCGGATGTTGCAGCCTGCCCATGGGAGGCCTGCTACTCAACTATCGAATCGACTTCGACACCCTTGCGGTCAACATGTCCTCGGGCATCCCCTATGCCATCTGTGACCTATATTGCCCGGCAGCCGGAGTCGACAACGAATACAACGGAATTGGGCACGAGCTTCAAAACGCTCGCATCCACGATGGCAATCGAAATAATGGCCTCAAGGCAATGGGCATCCACGTCCTGGTTATCAATCGCGACCAAATGAAAGACCTTGTTGCACTCGAAGCCTTCGCCCAAACGATGCATCGACTCGCGGGAGTCCGATTCCGATACCGTATCAAGGGCTATCGCAAGCGTCAGGCCGCTTGGCTCAACGCCCTGCGGGCCGGAATCAGCCTTGCGCCGGTCTAAACGGCGAATCACCCGCGCGCCGCCGAACAGGACTGGACAGTTAGTTCAAATACGTATAAATGGACACATTGAATTAGGCTGTTTTGCGGCTATCTCTATACCATTCGCCCTATTTGAAGGCAGGGTAGACTTCAAAACAGCGCCATATGGACTAACTAAAGCTCCAAAACAACGTATCGGCATTGAATTGAGCACTTCGAGTCCTCAGAACTTATACGTATCCGAACTAACTGTCCACCTCTGATTTCGACGGCCGTCCAAACGCCCCTAAACGCCCTCAATTACCCTCCATTTGACAGCGGCAACAGGGTCGCTCACCATAGCAGGCGACAAATCGACGAAAGGAAGCACATGGCAGCTGCACAGCCGCTTAAGATTCGCATGGTTGCCGGGCTTGGCAACCCTGGCGATGAGTATGCCGAGACCCGCCACAACGCTGGCTTCAAAGCAATCGACGAGTTGGCCCGTCAGGCCGGTGTCACGTACTGGAAAAACCAGGCAGGCGCCGAGGTCGCGCTCATCAACATCAACGATCCCGAGGAAGAGGGAGGCAAGCGCCAGATTGTACTGGTCAAGCCGCAGTCATACATGAATACCTCGGGCGGTCCCATCTCCAAGCTCTGCCGCGAGTACAAAATCAAGGCCGAGGAGCTGCTCGTGATCCACGACGAGCTCGACATTCCCGCCGGTGACGTGCGCGTCAAGGTGGGCGGAGGCCATGCCGGTCACAACGGCCTGCGCTCCATCATCGACAAGATGGGCAGCCGCGACTTCAGCCGCATCCGCACCGGCATCGGCAACCCTCCCGGCAAGATGGCCGTCGCCGACTACGTTCTTAAACAGCTGCGCGCCCGCGAGGCCGAGGATTTCCAGGACACCTGCGCCCGCGCGGCCGACGCCGCCGGCCTGGCGATCGTGCACGGCGTGGTCTATGCCCGCGACCACGTCAACGGTGCCGCCTCCGCCAACGGCAAGCACTAAAACCTACCATTTAGGGACAGGTTTATTTTGGCAGGTTTTATATGCGGAAACGCCGCGGATGCCGCGTCGCAATAAACCCTGTGCCGCCATACATATGCAACGCTCCAAAGGGGGCCGGCCTCACCGAAGCGCGAGGCCGGCCCCCTTTGCCGTTTTACCTGATAAAACCGACCAAAATAAACCTCTCCCCCTTTGGTAGGCCAAAGTGGATAAACCCTGCTCCCAACAGCCGAAGACACACGTAAGTGACATGTCCATGAGGGTATAATTTGCACCGTATGTCTGCACAACGCCTGTGCGCGTACGGTTTTATTCGGGCTACCGTCCATTTCCGTGGAGGCACGGTTCGGCGGCCCTAACAAGAGAGGGGTTCTATGTATAAGATCCTGGAGAAGACGCAGTTCTCGGAGAAGGTGTTCAAGTTCCGCATCGAGGCGCCCGCAATCGCCAAGCATGCGCACGCTGGACAGTTCCTCATGGTCCGCGCCAACGAGACGGGCGAGCGTGTCCCGTTTACCCTGGCCGGCTGGAACGGTGACGAGGGCTGGGTCGAGTTCATCTTCATGGTGATCGGCAAGACCACCGAGATGCTGTCCACATACGAGGCCGGCGAGTCGCTGCGCGACGTCGTAGGCCCGCTGGGCGTTCCCACCGAGATGGCCGAGGGCCCCTGCGCCGTCATTGGCGGCGGCGTCGGCCTGGCAATTGCCTTCCCGGTCGCCAAGCACCTGGTCGAGACCGGTCATGAGGTCCACGCCATCATGGGCGCTCGCACCAAGGACCTCCTGCTCATGGAGGACCAGTTCCGCGAGCTCCTCGACGAGGACCACATCCACATCACCACTGACGACGGCTCCTACGGCGAGCAGGGCGTTGTCACCGCTCCGCTGGAGCGCCTGCTGCAGGACAAGGCCGTGAGCCAGGTCTTCTGCGTCGGCCCCGTTCCGATGATGAAGTTCTCGACCCTCACCGCCCAGAAGTACGACACCCCCATCACCGCGTCCCTCAACCCCATCATGGTTGACGGCACCGGCATGTGCGGCTGCTGCCGCGTCGAGGTGGGCGGCGTGACCAAGTTCGCTTGCGTCGACGGCCCCGACTTCGATGCCACCCTGGTCGACTGGGATGACCTTCGTGCCCGCCAGGCCGCTTACCGTTCCGAAGAGGGCGAGTCCCTCAAGGCCTATGAGGAAAAGAGCTGCGCATGCCACTAGTTAACGGTCGTTTCGTTGCCGATATGAAGTCGCCCCGCACCCCCGATAACGAGGAGCCGGCTGCCGAGCGCGCCTGCGACTTCCGCCCCGTCGACAAGGGCTTCACCGAGGAGATGGCGCTGGCCGAGGCCGAGCGCTGCCTCAACTGCAAGAAGCCGTTCTGTGTTGAGGGCTGCCCTGTCAACATCAACATCCCCCGCTTTATCGAGCAGATCCGCGAGAAGGACTTCGGCGGCGCTCTCGATACCATCCGCGAGGACTCCATGCTTCCCGCCATCTGCGGCCGCGTCTGCCCGCAGGAGAACCAGTGCGAGGGCAAGTGCATCCGTGGCAAGAAGTCCGAGCCCGTGGCCATCGGCCAGCTCGAGCGCTTCCTGGGTGATCGCCCCGAGCTCGCCTCCACGCCCAAGATGGCTCCCAAGAACGGCAAGAAGGTCGCCGTCGTCGGCTCCGGCCCGTCCGGCATCACCTGCGCCGGCGAGCTCGCCCGTAACGGCTTTGACGTTACCGTCTTTGAGGCCTTCTTCACCGGCGGCGGCGTGCTGGTCTACGGCATCCCCGAGTTCCGTCTGCCCAAGGCGGTCGTCAAGCGCGAGATTGACGGTCTGGAGGACATGGGCGTCAAGTTTGAGTACAACTCCGTCGTGGGCAACATGGCCACGGCCGAGGAGCTGTTCGAGCAGGGCTTCGACGCCATCTACGTGGCGACTGGCGCCGGCCTGCCCAAGTTCCTCAACGTCCCCGGCGAGAACCTGCCCAACGTCTTCTTCGCGAACGAGTACCTCACCCGCGTGAACCTGATGAAGGCCAACAAGTTCCCCGAGTACGACACCCCCACCAAGCACGGCAAGAACGTCGTCGTCTTTGGTGGCGGCAACGTGGCTATGGACGCCGTCCGTACCGCCAAGCGTCTGGGCGCCGAGCACGCCATCATCGCCTACCGTCGTACCGAGGACGAGATGCCCTGCCGTCGCGCCGAGCTGCACCACGCTAAGGCCGAGGGCGTCGAGGTTCTGCCACTCGTCTCCCCGCTCGAGTTTGTCGCTGGCGAGGACGGCTCCGTATGCGCCGTCAAGGTCCAGAAGATGGAGCTCGGCGAGCCCGACGAGTCCGGCCGTCGTCGCCCGGTGCCCATCGAGGGCGCCATCGAGGAGATCCCCTGCGACGTCGCGATCTCGGCTATCGGCACCAACGCCAACCCCTTCGCTGCCAAGATCGGTGGCAAGATGGAGCTCAACAAGTGGGGCTACATCGTCGCCGACGAGGAGACCGGCCAGACCACCGATCCCCGCATCTGGGCCGGCGGCGACATCGTCACCGGTGCCGCTACGGTCATTCTGGCGATGGGCGCCGGCAAGAAGGCCGCCGCTTCGATCACCAAGAGCCTGCTGGGCGAGTAATCACCTGCAGCGCTAGCCACCAAACGGCAAAGTCCCCGTCGAGCACGCGCCCGGCGGGGACTTTTTCTATACCGGCCGCCCAAACCACCACAGGCACCTTTGTGGTGGTTTCAACTGGTTAGCCTTCGAGTTGGGCCACCTTGTAGCGGTAGGCTGCGGCGATGACGTCCTTGCAGCCTTCGCGGCCCAGCTTGGCGCGGTTGACGACGATGTCTTTACCGCTCGTCATCTTCCACTTGCCGGCGCTATAGCGCTTATAGAACGCCTCGCGCGCCTTCTGCTGCTGTTTGACCAGCTTGGCGCCCTTCTTTTTGTTAAGGCCACGCTTCTTGCGCACAATCTCGACGCGGTCCTCAAAGGGTGCGGTCACCAACACGGCAATGTGGTTGGGGTTGTTGCGCAGCAGGTAATCGGACAGACGGCCTTCGATAATGCAGCTCTCGGTCTCGCCCAGATCCAAAATCACCTGGCTCATCTTTTGGAACAACTTATCCGAGTACGAACGCGCATCGTAGCGGTCGGGCAGAAACGCCATGTTCTCCACGGCCAGACGCTCATCATAGGCGGCCATCTTATCAAGCGACTCGCCCGCGCGCAGCGACGCACGTACCAGCAGCTCGTTATCGTACAGCGGAATCCCCAACTCGTCGGCAAGCATGCGGCCAATCTCGTGACCCTCGGCGCCAAAGTCGCGCGCGATGGTAATGACCACAGGATTCTTCTTATTCTCCAGATCGCTCATCGCGATTCCTTTCTCTATGTGACAAAGGGGCTGTCCCTTTGCCACATTCTACGCTGCCACCATTCGCCTCTGATATGCGCGAACCAGCAACGAGATACCAAAGTTGAGCACAAAGTACATCGCAAACACCAGGCCGTAGAGCATAAGAACCTGCGACAGGTCAATCGCGTGGGCCATCACGACATTTGCCGTGTACATGAGCTCGGCCACGTTAATGCCCGAAAGATACGAGCTGTCCTTGATGACGGTCGTGCATTGGCTAAACAGCGCCGGAATGATCGTCTTAAACGTCTGCGGCAGAATGATGTAGCGCATGGTGGCAAAGAAGCCGAAGCCCTGGCTCTGCGCTGCCTCAAACTGGCCGCGCGGAATCGAGTTGAGGCCGCCGCGCACAATCTCGGCCATAACAGCGCTGGTAAACAGCGTAAAGGCGATGGTCGAAATCACAATGTCCAAACCCTGCACCGTAAAGTAGATAAACAGAATCCACAGCAGGTTCGGCGTGCAACGGAACAGCTCGATATAGGCGCTCACCAAAATACGGAACGGGCGGGGCGCATAGCTTTTAACGAGCGCCAGCACCGTGCCAAAGATGAGCGAGAAAAAGATCGACAGCGCCGAGATCTCGATTGTCTTAACAAAGCCGCCCCAAATGTAGAGCAGGTTGGTCGCGTTGAAGATTTCCATGCGCTAGGCCTCCTCTACGTTGTCGAGCCCCAGCTCGGCCAGGCTCACGCCGCGCGGACGCTCCTTGGAGCGGCGCTCGAGCCACTGTACCAGCATGGCGAGCGGAAAGCAGATGATGAAGTACATAAGGCAGCAGACGATGTATCCCTGCAGGTAACCGTACAGACTCACAAAGTTGTCGGAACGGTACATAAGGTCGCCGCCGGCCACAAGCGCCAGCACCGACGTGTTCTTGACCAGGTTGAGCGCCTGGTTACACAGCGGCGGCAGAATGATCTTGAACGTCTGGGGCAGCACGATGTACCAGTACGCCTGCGCACGGGTGAAGCCCTGGCTCTGGGCCGCCTCCATCTGACCGCGCGGAACCGCCTCGATACCAGTGCGGATGACCTCCGAGATGTAGGCCGCGTGATACAGGCCCACACCCAAGAAGCCCAGCACGAACGGCGCGATGCGCACCGGCTGGTCGGCACCGGTTATGGCCTGCAAAAACTGCGGACCGGCCATGTACATAAAGAGCACCTGCACGGGCAACGGAGTGTTCTGGTAAAACTCCACATACACGCGGCTTATGGCGCGCAGCACGCGCGAACGAGTAGTAGAGAACACGCCCAGCAGCGTGCCCAGCACCAGCGACAGCAGCAGGCCGGCAACGACCACCTGCAGCGTCACGCCAAAGCCCTCCCAGAAGGGCCCCATGTTTTGGAATGTCGTCGACCAACGGTCGGCGTCAAATAATCCTTCGAGCATTTGATTCCTTCCTTGGACGATGCGCCTATACAAGACCCCAGGTCTTGACCTCTTGGTCGAGCCAGCCGTCGGCCAGGCGATCGCAAATCACCTGATCGACCACGGCCGAAAGGTCGCAGCCCTTCTTGGTCGCCACGCCGTAGCCCTGCTCACCAAACTTGACCTCGGGCTGCAGCAGCTCAACGGTCTCGTTCATGTAACCGGCCAGCGTGGAGCGGTCCATGGCAAAGACGTCGATATTGCCGGCGTCGAGCGAACTCTTGATGATGGGGTAGCCGCTAAAGGCCCTAAACTCGGGCTTGCAGCTAAAGCCGTTGTCCTTGATCATCTGCTCGATCAGGCCCTGCGTGGTGGCACCCTGGCTCACGCCAATGACCTTGCCGTCCAGGTCCTCAATCGAGGTAAAGCCCGAACGCTTCTTGACCATGAGTCCCACGTAGTCGGTGCGGTACGGCGTCGAGAAATCCCAGCTCTTCTTGCGCTCGTCGGTGATGGTGTAGGTCGCCGCGACCACGTCAAGTTGGCCGTTATCGATCAGCGGGCCGCGCGTCTTGGGCGTTACGTCGGTAAACTCGACAAGCTCCTGAGCGCGAGCCTCCTTGTAGCTCACGCCAAAGACGGCAGCGGCGATCTGGTAGCACAAATCGACTTCCATGCCCTCAAAGCTGCCCTTGGCGGTGTCGTAGTAGCCGTAGCCGGGAACGTCCTTCTTAACGCCGGCATTCAGATGGCCACGCGACTTAATGGCCGCAAGCTTGGACCCCTTGTCGGAACCCTCGCCGCTGGTGGAGTTGCCGCAACCGGTAAGCGCGGCCCCCGTCAGCGCGAGCATGCCGGCGCCCGCCAGCTGCAAAAAGTGACGGCGCGACACGGCCGCCCTCGTCATATCCGTCATGTCCATCACCGCGCCTAGTGCAGAATCTTGGACAGGAACTCGCGGCAGCGCGGGTTCTCGGGGTTATCGAAGAAGTGCTCGGGCGTGCCCTCCTCCAGGATGCGGCCGTCCTCCATAAAGATGACGCGGTCGGCCACCTGGCGCGCAAAGCCCATCTCGTGCGTCACGCAGATCATGGTGATGTCCTCCTGCGCGAGCTCAATCATAACGTCCAGAACCTCCTGGACCATCTCGGGGTCGAGCGCCGAGGTCGGCTCGTCAAACAGGATGATGGGCTGCTTGGTGCACAGGGCACGGGCGATGGCGATGCGCTGCTGCTGACCGCCCGAGAGATTCTGCGGATACTCGCCGGCCTTATGCGCCATGCCAACGCGCTTGAGAGCGGCGATGGCGATCTCGGTCGCCTCCTCCTTGCTCTTCTTTTGCAGCTTGATGGGCGCGAGCGTCAGGTTGCCGAGCACCGTCATGTTGGGATACAGGTTGAACTGCTGAAACACCATGGAACTATACTTGCGAGCCATCTCCAGGTGATTCTTTTTGGTGAGCGGCGTACCGTCGATGACGACCTCGCCCGACGTGGGCTCCTCCAGATAATCGACGCAACGGATGAGCGTCGACTTACCCGAGCCGGAAGGCCCGATCATTACGAGCTTCTCGCCGCGCTTGACGGTGAGATTGATATCTTTGAGCACATGCAGGTCGCCAAAGTACTTGTTGAGATGCTTGATCTCGATCATGTCTGCCATGAATGTCCCTTCCCTGCGTTTACACGAGTTGAACTATTGTACGGAAAGAACCGCGTTTCCGCAGCCCACACTACATTCCCGTAAAGAACCCGCAACCTTTAACCCACTCATTGGGGACGGGCTTAAATGAGTACCCGCTCATTGGGCACTCATTTAAGCCCGTCCCCAATGAGTGCCCAGCCCAGCAAAAAGGGGCGCGACCATGACGGCCACGCCCCCCCTAAACATCAACTATGTACCGCTCGGCCCCTACGCGAGTTTGGCTCCGACGATCTTTGCCGCGGCCGGCTTATCGAAGTTGCCACCGGTGGCCTTGCCGAGTGCGCCCATAACCTGGCCCATCTGCTTCTTGGACGTGGCGCCCAGCTCGGCGATAACCTGCTCGATCAGGGCCTCGAGCTCCTCGCCCGAAACCTGCGCGGGCAGCAGGCTCTCCAGAATCTTGACCTGCTCGGTCAGGTTGTCGGTACGCTCCTGGTCGGTGCCGGCCTTGATGGACATCTCCAGCGTCTCGCTCGTCTGCTTGATCAGACGCTTGATCATGCTGTTGACGTCTTCCTCGGTCACATCGCGGCGCTCATTGACCTCGATATTCTTCACCTCGGCCTTAACCTGGCGAATGATGGACAGGCGAACCTTGTCCTTGGCCTTCATGGCCGCAATCATTTCCTTCTGCAGCTCTTCGTTGGTCATCTGCAAATCCTCCTCAATAGTGTGGGCGGCACTCGCGCGAGCACCGCCCCATGATTACTCAGTCGTCGACGAATCGTCGGTCGAACTCTTGGTGACACCCTTCAGACTCACGTTATAGGGTACGTCTTTGGGCATGGGGTTGACGGTGATGTCGGCATCCTTCTTGTACTGCTCCAGCCACTCGCTGTACGCGGTGCTGGCCGTTTGCGTCTTCACCACGTTGGAGACGTACTTTTTGATGTCCTTGGGCACCTGGTTGATGTCATCAACCTGATTATCGACATGGAAGTAGTCGGTGCACTTGATGATGTGGTAGCCATAGGTCGACTCGACGACTTCGCTCACGTCGCCCTTGTTGAGTCCCTCGAGCGCCGTCTGGTAGCTGTCGACAAAGGTGGTGAGCTTATCCCAGCCCACATCGCCCTTCTTCTCCTTGGAACCGGTGTCCTCGGAGTACTGCTCAACGGCGTCCTCAAAGCTCAGCTCACCGGAGTTGATCTTGTCCAGGCACTCCTGCGCCTTGGCCTTGGCGGCAGCCTTGTCCTCGTCGGAAGCGTCGGAATCAACCTTGATCAGGATGTTCGACGAGCGGCGGGCGTCGTTGTAGCTGGACAGATTTTCGTTGATGTAATCGACAATCTCGCTGTCCTTGGGCTTGCTCGTGGGCGCGACGGCATCCTTGAGTTTCTGTTGCGCCAGACTCTCCTTGAGCGAGTCCTTGTAGGTGTCCTCGGTATAGCCGTAGGTCTTGAGGGTCTTCTTAAAGGCCTTGGCTCCGCCCGCGCTCTTGCACGCGTCCTTCCAAGCCTTCTCGACCTCCTCGTCCGACACCGTCACGCCGTTCTCCTTCTGTGCCTGTTGAAGCAGAATCTGCTGCGTGTAGGAGTCGATGAGTTGCTTGCGGTACTTCTTGGGCGTGAGGTCGTTGTCAACCAGATACTGCGCCCAATCCTCATCCTTGGTGTAGCCGTAGGACGTGCGCATGCTCATGATCTGCTTGGTCACGGTGTCCTCGGTAAGGTTGGTGCCGTTGATAGTGGCAGCAACACCGCCGGTCAGCTTGTAGCCCGAGGTGTCCTCAGTCTGCGACATAAGGCCGGAGCACGCCATCGCCGAGACGGAAAGCAGCATCGCCAGCACGCCGATGACCACCAGAACGATCTTGACGGTCTTAGACACGTACGTCTTGCGCTGCTTCTTGCGAGAGCTGGAGGCAGCGCGGGCCTGCTGCTCGGGCGTCGGCGCGGCCTCGGAGTTCTTTTTCTTATTTGCCATAGTTGGCCTTTCGCATAACGAATCGAACAAACGCCATTGTGTCACAACGCAGCCCCCGCGGCACGCTTGGTGCATTGGGGACAGATTAATCTGCACCATTTTGGTGCAAAGGGGACAGCTCTGGCAGCCGGCAGTTAGGGACAGTCCCCAAGTGCCGACTCAGCCCCACCTTAGAAGTGGCGGCGGATGGCGTCGACCATGCCCTGGGGCGTGGTCTGGCCGAGCACGTCGGCTGCGGCATCGGCGCCCATAAAGATGTTCATGAGTGCCTGCAGGGCCTCGACCTGGCCGCCCGGCTCGGCGATGCCAAGATTGATGACGATCTGCGCCGGCACCGGAGCGCCCATGCCAGCCATAGCGTTAAATGTCACGGGCGCGGCGGGCTTCACCACCGCGATATAGGGCTTGGCCACAAACCCCGGATCGGTATGCGGAATGGCAATGTTTGCCGCCGGCATAGCGAGACCCGTGGGATAGGCATCCTCGCGCGTGCGGACGGCATCGAGCCAACCGGATGCAATGTAGCCATGTGGTGCAAGCTCGCCCTCAAGCCGCGCGAACACCTCATCCGGCGTCGCACACTCCCAATCAAAAAACACCAACTCAGGCGTAAACAGCGCTTCGTTATCCGCCATGCGCTCACCTCTCTCACCTAGTCATCGGAGGCGTTCTTGAATGACTAGTCGTTAAAGACCGTCCCCGATGACTACCCAAAACAAAAGGTGGCCACGCGCGCCTTGGCGCCAATGACCACCCTGACTACTCGGCTAAATTGTACTGTGCACCGCTAGCCGCGGGGCGCATCAATTGCGACCTTGCCGCTCTCCAGCACGTGGACACGGCCGTCGGCGAGCATCTGAACAACCTCGGGATACAGCACGTGCTCAATCGCATGGATGTGCTCCTCGAGCGTGTCGACATCCCAGCCCTCCTCAACAGCCAGCGCGCGCTGGGCGATGATGGGGCCGTTGTCGTAGATCTCGTTGGCAAAATGCACGGTCACGCCAGTCACCTTGACACCGCGCGCAAAGGCATCGTCGATCGCATGCGCACCGGTAAAGCTCGGCAGCAGCGCCGGATGCAAGTTGACCACGCGGTTGGGAAACGCCGCCAGCAGCGGCGTGTGCACCATGCGCATGTAGCCGGCCATGACCACATACTCGCAGCCGCGCTCGAGAAGCTCGTGCGCGATGATCTCGTCGGCGGCAATAGGGTCGGCATAGACATCCTTGGACAGCGTGAGCGTCTGGATGCCCGCGCGCTCAGCGCGCTGCAAACCCTTAGCCGAAGGACGGCTCGACACCACAAGCTCAATCGAAGCGTTGAGCTTGCCGGCGGCGATCAGATCGATCAACGCCTGCAGGTTGGTACCCGAACCGCTGATGAGCACACCGATCTTGAGCGGCTCGGCCGTATCGGTGCCGGTCGGACGGGTGTAGGGCACAAAGCCCAGGCCCTCGGCAGCAGCCATCTGCTCGTTAGCGCTCATCGGAGTACACGACCTTACCGGAACCCTCGACGCACTCGCCCACGCGGAACGGCTTCTCGCCCAGCGCGACCAGGGCCTCGGTAACCGCGGCCTCGTCCTCGGGGGCGACGATCAGGCACAGGCCAACGCCCATGTTGAAGGTCTTGCACGCCTCGTTGGGCGCAAGCTCGGCCTGGCACGACACATAGGTGATGACGGGCGGAACGTCCCAACCCATCTCGGCACCGTTGCGGGTGACCACGGCGTCGACGTCGTCGGCGAGCGCGCGGTTGAGGTTCTCGGTAATACCGCCGCCAGTGATGTGGGCGATAGCGTGCACGTTGGCGCCGCCGCGCAGCAACTCAAGAATCGGCTTGACATAGATGCGCGTGGGGGCCAACAGGGCGTCTGCCAGCGATGCGCCGCCGAGCTCCTCGAGCGGACGGCTCAGCTCCTCGGCCTTAGCGGCGGCCTCGGGCGTGCCCGGCTTAATACCGTCGACGCCGATGACCTTACGCACGAGCGAGTAGCCGTTGGAGTGCACGCCGGTGGAAGGCAGGCCCAGAATCACGTCGCCGGGGCGGACGTTCGCGGGGTCGAGCATCTTGGGACGGTCGACGACGCCCACGGTAAAGCCGGCAAGGTCGTAGTCGGCCGGAGCCATGACGCCGGGGTGCTCGGCCATCTCACCGCCCACGAGCGCGCAGCCCGCGAGCTTGCAGCCGTCGGCCACACCCTTGATGATCTTTGCCATGTGCTCGGCCTCAATGTGGCCGATGGCAACGTAGTCCAGGAAGAACAGCGGCTCGGCGCCCGAAGCCAAAATGTCGTTGACGCACATGGCGACCAGGTCCTGGCCCACCGTCTCGTGACGGTCCATGATCTGGGCGAGCACGAGCTTGGTGCCCACGCCGTCGGTACCGCTAATCAGAATCGGGTCTTCCATATCCTTAAGCGCGGCAGCCGAGAACAGGCCACCAAAGCCACCGATGCCGCCGATGACCTCGGGACGGTTGGTGTCCTTAACCATCTGCTTAATAGCGTCAACGGCGCGGCCGCCCTCGGCGGTATCGACGCCGGCATCCTCATACGTCACATGCTTGCTGTCGCTCATCTGAGCCTTCCTCTCCCACTACCGTCCGCCGCCCGGGCGCCAAACGGTGCTCATAGTTGCGTTCATTTCGGCGCGTGCCATAACAGCACGCGCCGTCATATCAACAAAACAGCAGGTAAAACCTACCAAAATAAACCTGTCCCTTTTTGGCAGGTTTTAGGCCTCGCCGTGTTCCTCTTCCCAGCTGCGATCGTCGTATTTCTCGACCACGGCGTCGTCATCAAAGTGCAGCGGCTTGTCCAGGTTGCGGGGCTTAAAGCCCTCCATGAACTTGTCGTGGCCAAAGCTCTCGGGAATCGCCACGGGGTAGCGGCCGGTAAAGCACGCATCGCAGTAACCGCCCTTGGGCATGACCTTAAGCAGGCCCTCGACCGAAAGGAAGGCCAGCGAATCGGCGCCGATATACTCGCAAATCTCGTCGACCGTCTTGTTGGCGCTGATAAGCTGCGACTGCACGTCGGTATCGATACCGTAGAAGCACGGCCAGATGACCTCGGGCGAGTTGATGCGGATATGAATCTCCTTGGCGCCGGCGTTGCGCAGCATCTTGACGAGCTGCACCATGGTGGTGCCGCGCACGATGGAGTCGTCGATGACGACCAGGCGCTTGCCCTCGATGTTGTCACGCAGCGGGTTGAGCTTCATACGCACGCCCATGGCACGCAGCTCCTGCGTAGGCTCGATAAACGTACGGCCCACATAGCGGTTCTTGATGAGGCCCTCGCCAAAGGGAATGCCACTCTCGTGCGAATAGCCCTCCGCGGGCGGCAGGCCGGAGTCGGGCACGCCGATGACCAGGTCGGCCTCGACGGGCTCCTCATGTGCCAGCTGACGACCCATGTCATAACGGCAGGCGTAGACGCTCTTGCCGTTCATGATGGAATCGGGGCGAGCAAAGTAGACCTGCTCAAAAATGCAGTTAGCAGGCTCTTCGGCGGCAGGCACGCCCTGCTCGGACACAAGGCCCTCGGCGCTGATGCGCAAAATCTCACCGGGACGGACGTCGCGGACGTACTCGGCGCCCACGATATCGAGCGCGCAGGTCTCGGAGGCAACGACCCAGCCGCCGGCGCGCGTGACATGGGTGGTGGCGTCGACCGTCGCGGCGCCGTCCTGCGACGGTAGCTGCGAAACGGATGCGGCATCGGCCTGGTCCAGGCCCTCATCCACCAGCTTGCCCAGCACGAGCGGGCGAATGCCGTGCGGATCGCGGAATGCGTAGAGCGCCTGCTCGTTGATGAGCGTCATGGCGTAGCCGCCGCGCACGAGCTCCATGGTCTTGCGAATGCCCTCGCGCAGATGGCCAGTACGCTGAGTAAAGTAGCCGATGAGTTTGGTCGCGACCTCGGAATCCGAGTTGGAGAGGAACGGTACGCCCAGCTCGATCAGCTGGCGACGCAGCTCGTCGGTGTTGACGAGGGTGCCGTTGTGCGCGAGCGCGATAATGACGCTATTGATGGTAGAGAGGTGCGGCTGAGAGGCTTCCCAGCTCTTGGCGCCGGCGGTGCCGTAGCGCACATGACCCACGGCCAGCTGACCGGAGAGCGTCGACAAGTCGGCATTGGAGAACACGCGGTCGAGCAGGCCCAGATCCTTGCGGACCATAACCGTACCGCCGTCACCAACGGCGATTCCCGCCGATTCTTGGCCGCGATGCTGCAGTGCACGCAGGCCAAAGTACGTCAGTCGAGCCACGTCGCGATCGGGCGCCCAGACACCAAAAACGCCGCATTCCTCATGCAGCTGGTCAGAGTCCGGATCATACGTCGACATGGCGTTCACCTGTCCCGCGGCACGCTCGGCCGCGCGGATGGTTTCTTGAGACATGGCATCCCCTCAGAGCCTCGTATTTTGGCGTTACCCGCCTTATTATACGCACGGCGCGACGCGCTCCCCCGCGCATGAGCAGCGCTTTTTAAAAGCCCACCGAGCTTATTATCCGTTTTGCGACCAAACATTTTATTGGGTAGTCCACTCTCAGGGGCAACGGCCTCGAAGACTTCCCGTGCGCCGTGTCTCGCCCGCGCTAGGGGCTACATTGTTGCAATTGGGACGTTCGTCCTGTCTTTTAGCTGGTCGTCGGCGTATCCTTGTAGGCTACTACAAGACGAGAAAGGTAGCGTATGGATCGAAATCAACTCGACCCCAGTGTCCCCAGCACCACGGAGGCCAAGAAGATCCCCCTTATCATCAAGGTCTACGCAGTCCTGTGCACCCTATCTGGCGTGGGCACGCTCCCGTCAGTCGCCGTCTTTATGTGGCAGGTCATCACCGCACTCATTAACGGCAACGTCGCCGCTAAGCTCGGTGATAACACCCTGGTCGCGGTTGGCCTTATCGTCGCCGGCATTATGCTCTCGGCGGCAAGCGCGATCATCTTGATCGTCTTTGGCCTGGACCTCATCAAGGACCAGCGGCGCAATGCCGCCCGCCTGTCTTACGTCCTCATCGCATTTACCGTCGTGGAGCTTTTAGTTGACGTGATGCTCCAGGGCATCGGACCCTTCCTGCTGCGCCCCGCCGTCCAGCTTGTCATCCTCATTGCGCTGTCGGCCACCGTCGACCCCACGCTACGCCAGGAGCGCGAACTGCAGCGCCGTCTGCAAGAGATGCTCGACCGCGATGCCGCCGCCGAGGGGATGCTCGGCCGCGACGAAACCGGCGAGGGCTACATCAAGCTCAACTACTTCAACCTGTTCTGGGTATTCTTCGTCTGCAGCGTGTTAGGTCTCATTCTCGAGGAAGTCTGGCATATGGTCGTCGTCGATCCCGGCGTCTATCAGGACCGTGCCGGTATGCTATTTGGCCCCTTTAGCCCCATCTACGGATTTGGCGCGGTGCTCATGACCATGGCGCTCAACCGCTTCTATAAAAAGAATCCTCTGATCATTTTCCTGGTAAGTGCCCTGATCGGCGGCGCTTTCGAGGTGTTTGTAGGCTGGTTTATGCAGACCTCATTTGGCGTGGTGTCGTGGAGCTATTCACACATTAGGCTATTCGGCATGCCCGATCCCATCGCGGTATTGACCGGGGGACGCACATGCACGCCGTTTGCCTGCATGTGGGGCCTGGGTGGCCTCATCTGGATCAAGGTCTTGCTGCCGCGCCTGCTTAAGCTCATCAATATGATTCCATGGAAACGCCGCTACTCTGCTACCGTCATCCTGACCGCCGTCATGTTGATCGACGGCGTCATGACGTTGCAATCGCTCGACTATTGGTATCAGCGCGTCAACGGAACCGTTCGAAATATTCCCGTCGCACAGTTCTATGACAAGCATTTCGATAACGAATATATGGAGAACCGTTTTCAGAGTATGACCATGAGCCCCAAGGACGCCACACGCGTGTAGCAAACGCCAGAGCAAAATAGCTCCAACACATCAAAGCCCGCTGGCAGATCTACATGAACTGCCGGCGGGCTTTCGCTATAGACAGACTCGGATTGCCGACGAGGCCTTACGCCTCGCGCTCGACCTCGCTCACGCACTCGTTCTTGATGGTGCCGACGAGCGACTGCAGCGCATCGACCACATGCGGGCGAATGTCTCCGCCAATGAGCACGAGCATGATGTCGTCGCCCACGGTAAGCTCGCCGCTCGCCAGCCACACGCGCACATAGCCGATACCCGGCATCGTGCGCGTCGCCTCGATAGCGGCCTGCACCTTTTCGGCATCGAAGCCAAACACCATGCCGCCCACCTTGTGGCCTGGCGCCACGCCATCGGTCTCGACTCCGCGCACTTCGGCCTTGGGCGTCGCGCGCACCACGCCGTTGTGTGTCAGGTACATCCCACAATCAGCCGCCGAAACATCGGCCTTGGCTTCGCGCAGCCAAGCATCAACCGAAGGCATCGATTTGCCGTTCTCAAGCATCATTTCTCCTTTCACCGTCATTGAGTAGCCCATAATCTATTCCTCGACCGGCGTGAGCACCATGACGGCACGTGTGTTGCTCAGCGATAACGAACGACAGGTCACAAGCGTTACGACCTTGGTTGCCGAAGCGGCACGATCGATGGCATCGCTCGCCACGGCAGAGGCACCGTCGAGCATCTCGGACAGGTAGTTCTTGAGCCCGTCGTCGCCCTCAAAATTGGTCGTGCGCGCCTTGGCATACGTGTCCTCGACAACTTTGGTCGCCAGTGGTCGCAGTTTATACGTAGCATCCCGTGTGATGTAATACACGAACTCGATGCTATCGAACGTTGCCTGATCAGTGGTGTCCGAAATCACGTTGAACATCGACCCGTCATTCATGTGGTGGCCGTAGATCGTGGTCTGCTGATCCACCATGCCCGGCGCGGTGTCATTGCTATCCAGGAAAATGGCCCCGGATGCATTGGCCGTACCGTCGAACAGCGTGTTGAGGTATTTGGAGTTGTTGTTGGTCTGCACCACGGGATAGTTGATGTTGGTTCCCGGCGCGTAAATCCAACCCACAACCTCGGGATTTGTCTGGGCAAGTGCATCGAAGTCGATAATCGGCACGCCGCTGGCGTCCTTATCGCTTACATATTGCTTCTCGATTTTCTGGTACGAATCGCTTGCCTGTTTATAGCCAATCTGAGCATTGATAAAGATAGCGGCGGCGGCGACAATCAGGCCGATGCCGATGATGATGAGCAGAATGGGAATAATGGAGCGGCGCTTTTTGCGCGGCGGCTCGGTGTAATCCGACGGCGCGGCATGCGGTGAAGACCGGGGCGGCTTCTTAGCGTTGCTATAAGATGAAGGTCGATATGCGGCTGGCGCGTCCTGTCGACGATGCGTCGCCGGCGTCACGGGGCGCGGCGCGCGCGGCTGCTGAGGAGAGGATGTCCGACCCTGCTGTGCCGCATGGGCAGCACCCGGCTTCGACGGATCGGGAATCTGAGAAGCCTTGAATCGTTTTCCCTGATAGTCGGACATGGCTCTCCTTATACTGCGGTGAAACGGCGGAACGCCTAGGCGTCGGCCATCTCCTGCTTCATCTTCTCGATAACCTTGCGGTACTCGGGGTCGCAAGCGCCTAGAATCTGCGTGGCGTAGATGGCGGCGTTCTTGGCGCCGTTGATGGCAACGCAGGCCACGGGCACGCCCGAAGGCATCTGCACCATCGACAGCAGCGAATCCATGCCGCCCAGGTCACTCGTCTTCATAGGCACGCCGATGACCGGCAGCGGCGTAAAGGCAGCCACGACACCACCCAGGTGAGCGGCCTTGCCGGCGGCGGCGATAATCACTTTGATACCGCGATCGACGGCAGTCGAAGCCCACTCGTGGACCTTCGCCGGTGTGCGGTGTGCGCTCGCAATGACGAGCTCATAGGGCACACCGAGCGCCTCGAGCTCGGCGGTGCA
>CABQJU010000024.1:0-38115 GCA_902464575.1 uncultured Collinsella sp. | reverse complement strand
CAGAAGTTCAAATCTTCTAACGCCCACCAAATGTTCGCAGCTCAGAGGCTATGTCTCTGGGCTGTTTTGTTTTATGCCGCCAAGCACGCCGCCAAATAACCACCAAATATTGATCCAAGGTCTGTACGCGATGGTCTTCGCATCCCGTAGGGGTGCCGGCAGATTGCATACGTCCTGGCCGATCGTGACCGCAACATGTTGGTCAAGCACAATCTTTTGGATTCTTTTGGCGTGAGCGGCTTGGTTTTGGTAGGATTTGTCAGCGGCTTGACTAAGGGGGTTTTATAACTGCCATGCAGGTAGCCGTGTTGGTAACGTTTTACCGACTTGCCAAGAACCCCTCATAATTAATGCGTCTGCAAAATGACTAATTGCTTTGACCTGCTGAAACACTATATGTTGTGTTTGAACTAAAAAAAGAATACAGGATATAGATGCGTCTTTGTCGTATGATAGATGGCGGACAGAGAACGAAGACCTTATTCGTCCCATTTGGACACGCCTTTGAGCCGCTTGATCGGCCGCGAGGATTGTCCGCATGAGGACTTATGGTTTATCGAGAACACAGATTGCGCGACGGTGCCGCAAGACAGGGGCAAGCCCTGCCGGGCATCGTTTGGCTCTGAAGCGCAATGAGGCTACGACGCGAAAGAGGCAAGAGGATGAAGATCATCAAGCGCAGCGGCACCGAGGTTGTCTTTGACATCGATAAGATCGTCAATGCCATCCGCGCCGCCAACTTGGAGGTCGAGGAGAGCTCTCGTCTAACCGACCGCCAGGTGGTTTATGCGGCGCAAAACGTCGCCGAGGCATGCGAGAACGCGGGCCACACCGTTTCGGTCGAGGAGATCCAGGATTTGGTCGAGGACGAGATCATGCGTCTCGACTGCTACGAGGTTGCCCGCCACTACATCATCTATCGCTATGTTCAGAGCCTGAAGCGCCAGAAGAACACGACCGATGACAAGATTCTGTCGCTGATTGAGTGCAACAACGAAGAGGTCAAGCAGGAGAACTCCAACAAGAACCCGACCGTCAATTCCGTTCAGCGTGACTACATGGCCGGCGAGATCTCCAAGGACCTGACCCAGCGTGTGCTGCTGCCCCAGGAGATTGTGGATGCTCACAATGAGGGTCTGATTCACTTCCATGATTCGGACTACTTTGCCCAGCACATGCATAACTGCGACCTGGTGAACCTGGAGGATATGCTCCAGAACGGTACTGTTATTTCGGGCACGCTGATCGAGAAGCCGCACAGCTTCTCGACTGCCTGCAACATCGCGACGCAGATCATCGCTCAGGTTGCTTCCTCCCAGTACGGTGGCCAGTCGATTTCGCTGACCCATCTTGCCCCGTTCGTCGAGGTGAGCCGTCAAAAGATTCGCGGCGAGGTCGCCCGCGAGCTCGAGGAGCTCGGCGTTTCCGCATCTCCCGAAAAGGTCCGCGAGGTTGTTGAGGACCGCCTGCGTGACGAGATCCGTCGCGGCGTTCAGACGATTCAGTATCAGGTCGTGACCCTTATGACCACGAATGGCCAGGCGCCGTTCGTGACGGTCTTTATGTATCTCAATGAGGCCCGTACGCCCCAGGAGAAGCATGACCTTGCCATGATTGTGGAGGAGACGCTTCGTCAGCGCTATGAGGGCGTTAAGAACGAAGCCGGCGTGTGGATCACCCCGGCGTTCCCCAAGCTCATCTACGTGCTCGAGGACGATAACGTTCACGAGGATTCCCCGTACTTCTACCTGACTCAGCTGGCTGCGAAGTGCACCGCCAAGCGCATGGTGCCCGACTACATCTCCGAGAAGAAGATGCGCGAGCTCAAGCTGTCGAAGGGCGAGACCGCGGGCAACGGCGACTGCTATACCTGCATGGGTTGCCGCAGCTTCCTGACGCCCGACCGCTCCGGTAACGGATTTAACAACGTGGCCAACGCGCTGAACTATGACCCGAACAAGCCCAAGTACTACGGTCGCTTTAACCAGGGCGTTGTGACCATCAACCTGCCCGATGTCGCGCTGAGCTCGCATCAGGACATGGATAAGTTCTGGAAGATCTTCGACGAGCGTCTTGAGCTGTGCCACCGCGCCCTGCTGTGCCGTCATGAGCGTCTGATGGGTACGCTTTCGGATGCCGCACCGATTCTTTGGCAGTACGGTGCCCTCGCCCGCCTGAAGAAGGGCGAGACGATCGACAAGTTGCTCGTGGGCGGTTACTCCACCATTAGTCTGGGTTATGCCGGCCTGTATGAGTGCGTTAAGTACATGACGGGCCACAGCCACACCGAGAAGGAGGGCACGCCCTTTGCCATGGCCGTCATGCAGCGCATGAACGACAAGTGCGCCGAGTGGAAAGCCGCGAGCGACATCGATTTCTCGCTGTACGGCACGCCGCTGGAGTCGACGACGTATAAGTTCGCCAAGTGCCTGCAGCGCCGTTTTGGCATTATCCCGGGCGTGACGGACAAGGGCTACATCACCAACAGCTACCACGTCCACGTGTCCGAGGAGATCGACGCATTCGACAAGCTCAAGTTCGAGGGTATGTTCCAGCAGCTTTCGCCGGGCGGTGCCATCTCCTACGTCGAGGTTCCCAACATGCAGGACAACCTCAAGGCTGTCATTCGCGTGATGCAGTACATCTACGACAACATCATGTACGCCGAGCTCAACACCAAGAGCGATTATTGCCAGGTGTGCGGTTACGACGGCGAGATCAAGATTGTCGAGGATGACGGCAAGCTGGTGTGGGAGTGCCCCAATTGCGGCAATCGTGACCAGGAGAAGATGAACGTCGCCCGTCGCACGTGCGGTTACATCGGTACCCAGTTCTGGAACCAGGGTCGAACCGAGGAGATCCGCGACCGCGTGCTGCATCTCTAATAACCATCCCAGGCCGCCCCGTAGCGAGGCCCCGGACCTTTACTCGCTATTTCGGACAGTCCTGGCTCACGACGGAGGCGCCACTGGCGCCTCCTGTTCGTGCGGAACTCATATCGAGCAAAGGTCCGGGGCCTCGCTACGGGGCGGCCAAGTTGACGTAGCTGAGATGCGGCATGCGGTCTGCTCACTCCTCGAAGTTCTTAGCGGAGATAATTCGAGCTGCAGCTGCGATTTACTTGCGATGGCGGTTGAGCCGCAACCCAGTTTTTATTAGATCTCGAACCCTATACTCGATGTTCGCTTCGTTCATTGAGTTACCCTTTGCATGAGGCCGGGACATATCGTCCCGCCCGCAGTTTCGCAGGCCGAAGGCCGAGAATGTTTGAGGACGGGATGATATGTCCCGGCCTCCCGGGAGAGTTACCTATGAACTACGCGAACATTAAGTATTTCGACATTGCTGATGGGGAAGGCGTTCGTACTTCTCTGTTTGTGAGCGGGTGCCGTCGTGGGTGCAAGAATTGCTTTAACTCTGTCGCGTGGGACTTTGCTGCGGGTGAGCCGTTCGATCGTGCCGTCGAGGACAAGATTATCGAGAGCCTCGATCATCCCTTTATTGACGGCCTGACGATTCTGGGCGGCGAGCCTATGGAGCCCGAGAATCAGACGGGGCTCGTTGACTTTATCGAACGCGTGCGTGCGGCCTATCCCGCGGGGTCAGGAAAGACCATTTGGTGTTTTACCGGCGACGTGCTCGAGGAGCTTATGCCGGGTGGTCGTCACCATACCGAGGCGACGGACCGTATCCTTGCCTGCCTCGATATGTTGGTGGATGGCCCGTTTGTTCAGGAGCTGTACGATATTTCATTGCGTTTTAGGGGCTCGAGTAACCAGCGTGTGATCGATATGAACGCTACGCGCGACCGTGCTGAGCGCGAGGGTGTTGCGCTTTGTGATGCGGTTGAACTTTGGCGGGACGATCCAGTCTATTCGACCCATACTATGTAGCTTGTGGCCGATGCCAAAGGGCGTGGTACCATAGCGCGAACGCAAAATCGGAAAAGTGAGGCCCAGATGATCGATCAGGAAAAAGTCGAGGCCGCCATTAAGCTGTTGCTTGAGGGCATAGGCGAGGACCCAACTCGTGAGGGCCTGCTGGAGACCCCGGCGCGCGTTGCCCGTATGTATGGTGAGATCGCCGGCGGTATGGACCAGAGTGCCGAGGAGCACCTGTCCAAAACCTTTGCCGTCGCTTCGAACGATTTGGTTATCGAGCGCGACATCACGTTTTACTCGCTGTGCGAGCATCATCTGCTGCCGTTTTATGGCAAGGCCGCCATTGGTTATATCCCCAACGGCCGTGTCGCAGGGCTCTCTAAGCTTGCCCGCACGGTTGAGGTCTACGCCCGTCGTCTGCAGCTGCAGGAGCAGCTGTGCGCACAGGTTGCCGATGCCCTCATGGAGTATCTCGCTCCCCAGGGAGCGATTGTGCTCATGGAGGCTGAGCATATGTGCATGACCATGCGCGGCGTGCAAAAGCCTGGCACCAAGACCGTGACGCTCGCTCGCCGCGGCGTCTTTGAGACCGATCCGTCGCTCGAGGAGCGGTTCTTTAGGATGCTGGGCCGTTAGCATGAGGGTCGTCAACGACTTTACATCGAAGACCGATGAGGGGACGCCGCGTCGCGGCTTCATGGCTTCGGGCCTGGCCCCCTTTGATGCCATGCCTCGCATTGATTACATTTGTGCCAACGGGCTGTTTCGGCGGCACCTGGGCAACATTGCGCAGTTGGAATCGGGGCGCATCTTCTGCCGCCACGGTATTGACCATCTGCTCGATGTCGCTCGCATTATGTGGATCAAGAATCTCGAGGAACAGCTCGAATTTGACCGCGAGGTCATCTACGCCACGGCACTTCTTCACGATATCGGCAAAGATGAACAGTATGAATCGGGTATATCCCATGATGTTGCAAGCGAACGCGTCGCTGATGCGATTCTCGGCGGCATGCCCGATGATGTGGCGTTTGAGCCGGCCGATGCCGCAGCCATTAAGACGGCCATTCTGGGCCATCGAAAGCTGCGCGTGAACAGCCAACCGCTTGAGCGTCTGCTCTATGCGGCCGATAAAGCGTCGCGCGCCTGCTTTGCATGCCCCGCGCGCAATGCTTGCAACTGGAGCGATGATAAAAAGAACCTGTCGATTCGCGTGTAGTTAGTTTGCGCGGTCGGGGTTCTAAACGAAGGAGACGATCGCGATGAGCAATAAGAAACTGCCCGAGAATGCAACCAAGACTGAAGGTGCCGAGCTCGCCCGCCGTGGAAGGGGCGAAATATCCACCGCAACGGCGGTACCCCACGTGAGCTATGACGATCTGCGCCATGCCGACCGCATCACCGTTGAAGGTCTTGAGGTTTTTGCTAACCACGGCGTATATCCCGAAGAGAACGCGCTGGGCCAGAAGTTCATCGTGTCCCTGGTGCTCTATGCCGACCTGCGTGCAGCGGGGGAGCACGATAACCTGGACGCCTCGATTGACTACGGCTCGGTATGCCACGATGTCGATGGCTATCTGCGCGAGCATACGTTTAAGCTCATCGAGGCTGCAGCCGAGGGCGTGGCCCAGATGCTGCTACGTCGTTACCCCCTGCTGCTTGGCGTGCGCGTTAAGCTCGATAAGCCTTGGGCGCCCGTCGGTCTTCCCCTGGCAAGCTGCGGTGTCGAGATCGAGCGTGTGCGCTAACCGGTTCTAATACGTCTCTATGGGTGGCTGCTTGAGTCGCTGAGAAAGTGCTCTATTGTTGGGGCAGTATGTGTCGAGCAGGACGTGGAACCGCTGGTTGTGGCTTGGCTCGAGCAAGTGGACGAGCTCGTGGGCGACAACCATGTCGAGGCATTCGATGGGATAGGCGGCAAGTTCGCGTGCGATGCGAATGGCTCCGGTCTTGGGCGTGCATGATCCCCAACGCGTTTTCATGCTGCGTACGGAAACGCGGGATACGGCGACACCCATTGTGATTTCGTATGCGTGCACCATATCGCGCAGTGCCGATGTGACCTCGGACGTATAGAGCTGGTCAATATGGGCTTGGATCTCACTGGGCGTTAAGCCGTCGAGGGTCGCGTTCCACTTGGCCTGCGGACGTCCGTTTGGCTCGTCGGTACCCATAAAACTTGCGAAGGTAGCCTGCTTGGGCCGCGGTGCGGGTGATGCAAAGTTGTGGTCGAGTGCGTCCTGTACCGTGATGGGCTTGCCCCAAAGTGCAATGATGGACGAGGGACTGAGCGGCTCTCGCGCCGTCGCCTGACGTTGCTCGCGCTGGGCACGTCGGCTGATAATCCAGGCGCTGTTGCGCTTCACAAACGCTTCAATACGCTCGCGGCTGGCGCCAAGTGGTGCGCTGGCGTGAACCTCGCCGCTCGATGTGACGCGTAGGTTGAAGTTCTTGACGCACTTTTTGGTAACGACGACGGGGATGGGCGTCCCATCCGGTCGGGATACGGAAATCGTAAACTGCTGCGTCAAAAGCGGTCCTTCAGATTGGGGACGGGCCGGCATGTCGACCGTTCGGCATGCCGGCTCGCTCAGGGGATGTGAAATTAATAACGCTCGAAGAAGGCAAGGGCATTATCGCTGCAGAGCTTCTGCATCACGGTCTTGCCAAAGTGCTTGGAGAGCATGTTCTGGAACTCGGGCATCTTGCTGGCATCGGAGAGGAAGGCGGGCACCGTGGCACCGTCCCAGTCGCCGCCGAGCGCGATGACGTCCTCGCCGCCCAGGTCGAGCCAGTGCTCGATATGTGCCGCCAGCTGGTCGAAGGTGACGTCTGCGGCGGTCTTGTCGGCTGCGTCGTTGGAAAGGAACTCGCTGCAGTAGTTGAGGCCGACGATACCGCCCATGTCGCGAATGGTGCGGAACTGGTCGTCGGTAAGGTTGCGTTTGACGCCGCAAACCGCACGGGAGTTGGAGTGGCTGGCGACGAAGGGACGTGTGGCGTGGGCGACAACCTCGTCAAAGCACTCATCGTTGAGGTGGGAGACGTCAAGCACCATGCCGGCGTGCTCCATCTGCGTAAGTGCCTCGATGCCGGCGGCGGTGAGGCCGGCGTGGGTATCGTGTCCGCTCGCGAGCGGTCCCTGCGCATTCCAGCTGAGCGATGACATGAGTACGCCCAAGCTCTTGAGCACCTCGATCAACGCGGGGTCCTCGGCAAAGAACGTGGCGTTTTCGATGGTGTGGATGCAGGCGACCTTGCCGTCTTTGAGCGCGGGGCGAATGTCTGCCGCGCTGCGTACGTTGACCATGCGGTCGTGGTTGAGCATTGCCTGGCCGCTCATATGCGCCATGATCTGCGCCTGGAAGCGCGCGGCGTGGGCGGTGGGAATCTCATCGGGGACAAACGTGGCGAAGCACTGTGCCCATGGCGTGTTGCCGATCTTTGCGAGCGAGATGGCGCAGGCGTTGCCCTCGATGAGGTCGAAATCTTGCGGATGCGTTTCGTCGCCGGGGAAATAACCGTCGGTGCCGGCGGTAAAGCGCAGGTCGAGATCGAGCGTGGCCCAGCCGATGCGGTCGGCGGTGTCGCAGTGTAGGTCAAATACGGGATATGCCATGGTTCCTCCGGTTGCAGCGTTTCTTTGCAAACTGTCATTGAATTGTATGACTAGGGTATAGTTAGCGCCATATGTTCACGGCGGCCCGCGTTGTGCGCCGCCCTTATCACGGAGGTTACCATGTCCAACCAGGGCAAGAAGGTCAAGACTCATTATCGCGGCACGCTCGACGACGGCACGCAGTTCGATAGCTCCTACGATCGCGGCGAGCCGCTGGAGTTCACCTGCGGCGCCGGTCAGATGATCAAGGGCTTCGACGCCGCTGTTGTCGACATGCAGGTGGGCGAGAAGAAGACCGTGCACATTCCTGCTGCCGATGCCTACGGCGAGCACAATCCCGAGATGGTTATTACCTTCCCGGCCGAGCAGGTTCCCAACATCGAGCAGATCGAGAAGGGCATGAAGCTCTTCCTGTCCACGCCGAGCGGCATGCCCGTCCCCGCCGTCGTCATCGACGTAACGCCCGAGGCCGTGACGCTCGATGCCAACCACGAGCTTGCCGGCAAGGACCTCAACTTTGATATCGAGCTCGTCGAGGTCGAGGACTAGGCTATGCCTGTGAATCTGGTTTCGACAGCGTGTCTCGGAAATCTCAACGACCCGTCCTATGAGCTTTTGCTTCGCCGGGAGCTGGGCGGTGTCTTTGAGGTCGATGAGCTACTACTCGATTGGGACCAGGCCGATGCCCGCACATTTGTGGGCGTGACGGAGCTGGGGCGTACGGTCGATATTCGGCTGGGCGCTGCCGATGGCGATCGCCTTGCCGATGGCGATGTGCTCGCCATCGACCGTTCGGGCATGGTGCCCGTGGCGGTTGTCGTGCGCCTGCGCAGTGCCGAGGTTTATTTGGTCGAAGTCGACCGCATGGACCCGATTGCGCTCGCGCATGCGTGCTGGGAGATCGGCAATATGCACGCGCCGCTTTTCCGAGGCGATTCGGACGAGTATACCGTGCGCATGTATACGCCGGTGCAGCCTGTTTTGGGCCGCATGCTCCGGGGCGTCGAGGGCGTTTGGCTCTCGGTGGTTACCCGTGAACTCGATGCGGACCGGCGCTTTGCGTCGAGTGCGGCGGATGCCGTTGTGAATATGGCTCCCGACTTTACGATCGTAAAAAAGGCGCGCGGTTAACGTGCGTATGAGTAAGACGGACTTTGAGAGGCAGCTATTCAAAGTCCGTCTTACTGTTGATGAGGTGCTTTGGGGGGAAAGCATATGGGTCTTGAGGGAATCAAGCTGATTGCATGCGATTTGGACGGCACGTTGCTGCATCGGGGGGAGCGCGAGCCGCGTTCCGAGGCCTTTGAGCTCATCGATGAACTGCATCGTCGCGGTATCGTGTTTATGCCGGCGAGCGGTCGTCAATATGCGAGCTTGCGCTATCTGTTTACCCCGGTGGCCGATGAGCTCGCCTATGTATGCGAGAACGGAGCCCTGGTGATGAGCGAGGGGCGTGCCGTTGTCAAGCGCTCCATGGAGCGTAGTCTTGCTATGGATATCGCGAATGCCGTGGTTGCGTATCCCCATGCCGACGTGACCCTTTCGTGTGAGGGACACCTCTACACCATGAGCGGCAACGATGCGTTCGTCGACCATTTGCGCTATGAGGTCCACTGCGATGTGGCGGTGGTCGACCGCCCCGAGGACATCGACGAGGACGTCATTAAGATCGCCTTCCAGACGCCCGAGGTGGATCAGCCGGCGGCCCTGGAGTATTTCGAGCGCCTCTTTAGCGACCGTGTTGACGTGATGACGTCGGGAACCGAATGGACGGACTTTATCGGTTTCGGTTCGGGCAAGGGCTCCGCGCTTGCCGACTACGGTCGTGCCCTGGGTATTTCGCCCGATGAGATGATGGCGTTTGGCGATAACGAAAACGACCGCGACATGCTCAACGTCGTGGGCCATCCCTATCTGATGGAGAGCTGCAACCCCTCTATGCGTGGCATCAACGACCGCGTCCGCTACGTGCGCACGGTCGAAGAAGAACTGCGTCGTCTACTTGCCGAGTAGGCATGCCCCAAACATCTACCGGCAGTCGGGGCAGAGACCCTCGAAGATGGTGTAGTGCGACGTGACGTGCCAACCGATTTGCTTGGACGCCTCGGCGTCGAGCTGGGCATCGAAGGGGAGCGGCACGTCGATGACGCGGCTGCACGAGGTGCAGATGATATGTGCGTGCGGCTCGATGGTGCGATCAAAGCGACTCCCGCCCGGCGTCTTGATCGAGAGGATTTCTCCGGCATCTGCCAAGAGATTGAGGTTGCGGTAGACCGTGCCGCGGCTGATCTTGTCATCCTGTTCGCGCACGGCGTTGTAGATTTCGTCGGCGGTGGGATGGTTATAACTTTGGCGCACGGCGTCAAGAACCAGCTTTCGCTGCCTGGTATTCCTTCTTTGCACCGCCATGCGCCTCGCCTCTTTTCTATTAACGGTCGTAGGTAAATGATACCGTATTTAGCACACAATACTAATAATGAGGACTGAAACCGTCTTCATTGGCAAGTGGGGCTCGGGCCTGGGCGTCTACGAGGCGAAAACGCGTTCCCATGCACTCGTAGGAGGCATGAAGCGCCTCGAGATGAGATAGGATGTTTGCCGGAGCTCCCTGTATCTCCATCTCGACTGAGCCGTCTTCCATGTTACGCACCCAGCCGGTGAGGGAGCGTGCCTGCGCGAGGTTGGTGTTGGTAAAGCGAAAACCAACGCCTTGGACTTGCCCCGTCCAGTGCAGGAAATAGCGCAGGGGAGTGTCTTGAGTGGCCTCGTCGCTTGCGAGTACGGTAAGCCTGCGGCGCAGCTCGAGCTCGACGTTTGATGGTTTTTGAGGCTCTCGACTGCCGCCGGTGACGCTGGAGAAGAACGTATCGAAGAGGCCCATCGCTATGCCTGCTTGCCTGCGTCGGCCGGGAAAGTAATGCCGGCCTGCTGGCGCACGGCATCCATGATGCGCAGTGAGACGAGCGTGACATCGCGGTAGTGGCCAAGCTCGTGGCGTCCCGCCGGGGTCTCCCAAATCTCTTCCTTAACGTTATCGATGCCGCCGATGGCGGTGATAAAGTCTGTGAGTTCGTATTCCATAGTGTTGCTCGATTTGGGCAGGTCGAGCACGCGGCCGTTGTCTCCCTGTTCGCGCGGTGCCTCGGTCGCCGAGCCGCGTACGACGTCGCCGCGATAGTCGATGCGGACGTTGCGGGGCGTGGACAGATGGTCGATCTGGATAGTGCCACGCTCGCCTTCGATCTGCGAGGGCAGCAGGTCATTCGTAATTTTGGAGTGCGCGAGCTCGACGGAGATACGCCCTCCGCCATAACTGGCGAGAATGGAGCCGCAGCCGTCGATGGGGCCATGGGTGAGCTCTTGCGTTGAGGGGTCGAGCAGCGTGGTCATGCTGGTGAGACCGGAGGGCATGCCGAAGATCTCGACCATGGGCTCGACGGTGTAGACGCCAATGTCCATGAGGGAACCCGATGCCATATTGCAGTCGAAGATATTGGTGGCACGTCCCGCGAGAATCTCGTTGTAGCGCGAGGAATACTTGCCAAAGCGCAATGAGGCGCGGCGGATGGGGGCAATCTCGCCCAGGACGTCCTCGATGGCGTGGAAGGCGGGATCGTGGAGGGGACGCATAGCCTCGAGGGCCACGACACCTGCTGTCTCGGCAGCGCGAAAGACCTCGAGCGCCTGCGCTTCGGTGGCGCAGAAGGGCTTTTCGACGATGACATGCTTGCCACCGGCGATGCAGGCAAGGGCCTGCTCGTAGTGAAGTGCGTTAGGGCTGCCGATATAGACGGCGTCGACGTCGCCGGCTGCCGCAAGCTCATCGAGTGACGTAAAGTTTCGCTCGCCACCGCGCTCGGCGGTAAAGGCAGTACCGCGCTCGGCATCGCGCGAGAGCGTGCCCACAAACGCGGCTTGGTCGTTGACGTTGACGACCTGGATAAAGTCGTCGGTAATCATGGATGTGCCGATGGTCGCTATACGCAGCATGTATCCCCCTCGTGCCGTTCGGTTTACAGGATGAGTGTAGCGCGAGGGGGCAGGAAATA
This sequence comes from uncultured Collinsella sp., assembly GCA_902464575.1. Classification (GTDB taxonomy): domain Bacteria; phylum Actinomycetota; class Coriobacteriia; order Coriobacteriales; family Coriobacteriaceae; genus Collinsella. The sequence goes on along the minus strand of CABQJU010000024.1, from coordinate 26,566 downwards.
GCGTGCGAAAACGCCGTTACAGGTCGCTCTCGTTAAAGCCGGTGTCGATATCGAGGTTGCTGCCGTCGGCCGCCGTGGTGGCGAGCTCATCGCAGCGCTCGTTGAGCTCGTGGCCGGCGTGACCCTTAACCCAGATGAACTCAACCTTGTGCTTGCTTTTGGCGGTGAGCAGGCGCTCCCACAGGTCGCGGTTCTTGACGGGCTGCTTGTTGGCGGTTTTCCATCCGCGCTTTTTCCAGCCGTCGATCCAGTGCTTGTTAAAGGCGTTGACGACGTACTGCGAATCGGAATGGACTTCGACGTCGCAGGGGCGGTTAAGTGCCTCGAGCGCCACGATGACCGCCATGAGCTCCATGCGGTTGTTGGTGGTCTTGGCATAGCCGCGCGAAAGCTCGGAGGTGAAGGTCTTGCCGGCGGGGTTGGTGTATTTGAGCACGGCGCCGTAGCCGCCGCGTCCCGGATTTGATCGGGCCGAGCCGTCGGTATAGATGATGACCTTCACGGGCTTCCTTTCGTTGGGTACGTTTCGTGTGAGTGACCATTGTAGCGCCATGCCCGCCGGGGGCTAGCAATCTACGATTTCTACCCCGTCTTCCGACAGTTAGTTGGCATGGATGATGCGGTTGAGCTCGTCGAGGTATTGCTGCAAGAGGGGAGAGGGCTTGCGCTCGTCGTGCATGATATAGCCTACGTGCATCGTTGGGGCGTCTGCTAACGGGATCGATGCCATACCCCATTGCATTTCATTGGAGAGGACACCGGTCGACAGGGTGTAACCGTTTGACGTGATAAGTAAGTTAGTAAGTGTTCCGCGGTCCGAGATTCGTATGTTGCGGTCGCAAGGGATATAGCTAAAAGGTTCCTCGGCGTAATAGAAGGAGTTCGAGGTGCCTTGCTCAAAGCTGTAGCGCGTATAGGGTGTGAGGTCGGCAAGGGACAGCTGCGGGCGGCGGGCAAGCGGGTGGCGCTCGCTAACGAAGACGTGGACCGTCGCGTCGAATAGGGGATGGAAGCTCGCGCGCGCATCGGCAAAAGCCTTCTGCAGAACGCGGGCGTTAAAGTCGTCCAGATAGAGGATGCCGATGTCGCTGCGAAACGCGCGGACGTCATCGATGATCTGCGATGTGGTGGTCTCGCGCATGATGAACTCGAACTTGCTGTCGCGGCAGCGCTCGACCACGTTGACAAAGGCCTCGACCGAAAAGGCGTAGTGCTGGGCGGAAATGGCGAGGCGGGCTTGCGGGGTACCGCCGTCCTCGTAGCGCGCCTCGAGCATGTCGGCCTGCTCTACGACCTGGTGCGCATAGCCCAAAAGCTCGGTGCCGTCGTTGGTGAGGGTGACGCCGCGGCTGGAGCGCGTAAAGATCTCCAGGTGGAGCTCCTGTTCCAGGCTTTTGACGGCGTTTGAGATGTTGGACTGAGCGGTATAGAGGCGCTGAGCTGCGGCGTTGATTGAGCCGGACTCTGCCACGGCAATCAGAAAACGAAGCTGCTGAAGGGTCATCGATGCCATCCTTTCGATTGCTATCTATAAAACCGATAACAGATTAGCGCTTTTAAGTGATTGACCGAGCGAAACAATGCTCGTACTATTCAAAACACACAAAGGCGGTAGGTAATTAAACCGACCACGGAACCGGGATGCGAAAGGAGGCCCGCATATGAATTGCTTACCAAGACGAATGCCGGGCTCCTGTTTGCGCTCGTCGGCGTGATCAGGAGACAGCGACTTACTTCTCTCTAATTTATTTACTTTTGTTCGATCAAGGAGATCATCATGAGCCAGTTCATCAACAACCCCGAGCACACCTTTGGTTTCGATACCCTGCAGCTTCACGTTGGCCAGGAGAGCGCCGATCCCGCATCCGACTCCCGCGCCGTGCCTATCTACCAGACCACGAGCTATGTGTTCCGCAACTCCCAGCACGCCGCCGACCGCTTTGGTCTTGCCGATGCTGGTAACATCTACGGCCGTCTGACCAACTCCACCCAGGGCGTCTTCGAGGACCGTATCGCCGCGCTCGAGGGTGGCGTGGCAGGTCTCGCCGTCGCCTCCGGTGCTGCTGCCATCACCTATACTCTGCAGGCTCTTGCCCAGGCCGGTGACCACGTGGTGGCTCAGAAGACCATCTACGGTGGCTCCTACAACCTGCTGGAGCATACACTCTCCCAGTTTGGCGTCGAGACCACCTTCGTCGATGCCCACAACCTGGACGAGGTCGAGGGCGCCATCAAGGACAACACCACGGTCGTCTATCTCGAGACGCTCGGCAACCCCAACTCCGACATCCCCAACATCGACGCCATCTCCGAGATCGCCAAGAAGCACGGTCTGCCGGTTGTCGTCGACAACACCTTCGGCACCCCGTATCTGTTCCGTCCGCTGGAGCATGGTGCCAACATCGTCGTCCACTCCGCAACCAAGTTCATCGGCGGCCACGGCACCTCGCTGGGCGGTGTGATCGTCGACGGCGGTAACTTCGATTGGAAGGCGAGCGGAAAGTACGCCCAGATCGCCGAGCCCAACCCCTCCTACCACGGCGTTTCGTTTGCCGAGGCTGCCGGTCCCGCCGCCTTCGCAACCTATGTCCGCGCTATCCTGCTGCGTGACGAGGGCGCCTGCATCAGCCCGTTCAACGCCTGGGTCCTGCTCCAGGGCACCGAGACTCTGTCGCTGCGCGTTGACCGTCATGTTGAGAACACCAAGAAGGTCGTTGAGTTCCTGGCTGGTGACAGCCACGTCGCCAAGGTGAACCACCCGAGCCTGCCCGAGCACCCCGATCACGAGCTCTATCAGAAGTACTTCCCCAACGGCGGTGCCTCGATCTTTACCTTTGAGATTAAGGGTGGCCAGGAGGCAGCTTGGAAGTTCATCGATCATCTGCAGGTGTTCTCGCTGCTCGCCAACGTGGCCGACGTCAAGTCGCTCGTCGTGCACCCGGCTACCACCACGCACTCCCAGCTGTCTGCCGAGGAGCTCGCCGAGCAGAACATCACGCCCTCCACGATCCGTCTTTCCATCGGTACCGAGAACGCCGAGGATATCATTTGGGACCTGAAGCAGGCCTTCGCCGCGCTGGACGAGTAAAGCGACTTGTGCAAGGACCCCTTGCGACTCGATAGGTATAACTGCATAAAATGCCTGCTCAAGGCGCCTGTGCGAACAATGGTTGCACAGGCGCCTTTTTTGCATAGAGAGGGTGCAAAAACAGGGTTTTTGACACGCTTTATGCATTCGAGTTGTGGAAAACTCCTGTTGAGAGGATGTGAGTTTTACGCAATTGACGTGCGCCTTTTGAGTAAAACCGCAGGTCGCGATTTGCTCGGGGTACTATGCAGCGCAATCGAATCACACGCAGCTCAAACGCAGCAAAAACGCACTACGGAGGTTTCCAGCTACATGAGGATCGATTCACGAAAACCGAAAGCCGCCGCCCTTTCCGCCGCTCTGGCCGTGGCACTTTTGGCGGGCGCTGGTGCAACTGATGCCCACGCCGCAACACTGTCCGATACGGTTGGATCTACGCCGTCCGAGACGACGCTGGTACAGCCCGTTGACTATCGCGGCGATGGTTATGGTTCCATGCAGGAGTGGAACGCCTCGATGGAGGCCAAGCGCGATTCCCTTGAGATGCGTGCTCAGATCATTATGAATATGTATGGCGACTATGCTACCGATGACGAGCGCGCTGTGTTGCAGGGTTGCATCGACGGTGCGGGCAGCCTGTTGACGATGGGGGAGGTCGACGCCAAGTCGACCGAGCTCGATGAGCTGCGCACCGCGCTTGAGGATGCCAAGCGCGAAGCGCTCGAGGCGGCCGCCGCCGAGGCGGAGGCTGCCGAGGCCACCCAGGCTTCGTACTACAACGCCGGTTTCACTCCGTCCTACGCGTCTGCCGCGTCCTACGCGAACGAATCGGGCCTGACGCGCTCTGCGGGTGTCAATAACTACAACGGGCGCCGCGAGACCTATTACAGCAGCAATGTGCTTTATCACTATCGCACGGGCGAATGGACTCAGGATTCTGAGGGCTTCTGGCGCGATTCCGACGGCTATTACGTTGTTGCCGCGGGCGATATGGCCCAGGGCTCGACCTTTACGGGCTCCAAGGGCGAGTGCAAGGTCTATGACTCCGGCTGCGCCGCCGGAACTACCGACTACTATACCGGTTGGTAATCTGCCATAAGGAAAATTGGCACATGATGGGCGGGCGTCTTTGCTGAGCTTTTAGGCAACGTAAAGCCGCCCGTTCTTTATGTGCGTTCGAGTTAACAGAGCCCTTACCGTGGCGGTACGCTGGGCGTATGGATGCGGGGCACACTGGTTCTTGAGAAATAAGGTCTTTCTCTTGGAGGAAGTGGTCTTGTGAATGCTCGAGATATCGCCGTTGCCGCCGTCGCGTTGATGCTTGGCTGCCTTGGTCCCACGGCCGCGCTCGTCGCGGGCATGCAGGGGTCTTGTGAGGCTGCCTCTATCGTGGTTGGCGTGTTGATCGCGGCCGCGCTGCTGGGAAGTGCGGGCGTAGTCCTTTGTCGCGACGATGAGGACGAGGTGCCGGGGTCGCAACGCTAACTGTTGTGAGATCGGCCGCCGATCGTAGACGAAGATGAAGGCCGCCGCAGGGGAAAGGTTCCCTTGCGGCGGTTTTGCTGTTAAGGCTGTTGAATGCGGCGAGTTGGCGCTACCAGTTTTTCTCGATATCGCGGATGCGCCGATAGAGCCACTCGTTTTGCGGTGCCTGGATATCGTGTTTGGCTGCGAGCCGGCAGATGGTGCCCGCGAACTCATCAACCTCGGTTTTGCGCCTTGCGATGCGGTCTTGAGCCATTGAGGGCATACCGGCGGGGTCGATTCCCTCGATGAGGTGCACCATTTGCGTCAGGTCTGCCTCGGTCAGCTCAACGCCCTCGGCGTTGGCGACCGCAAGCGTTTCGCGCATGGCGGAAACAAAGCAGCGACGCTGCTCGGAGCCCGGCTCCGTGGCGCTTCCGTAGGTCCCGCCGTAGGCCATGCAGGTCTGGTTGATGCCGTCGTTGAGCATGAGTTTGGCCCACATGCGGTGAGCGATGTCGTCCTCGACGGTATGGGCGATGCCGCAGCGCGTGTAGAGCCCGTCGATAGCGGCGACGGTCGCGGGGTCCGTGCCGGCCGCCGCGCCAAAGCGGATCTCGCCCGCATTGGTAAAGGTGAGCGCGCCGTTGAGGAACACGGCGTCCATGCCCTGGCAGATACCAAGAACGGTATGCTCCCAGCCAAAGCGTTCGGCAATCTTTTGCTCGCTCGTAATGCCGTTGCATAGCGAGGCGATGAGCGTGTTGGGTCCCACGACGCGCTCCATAGTCTTGAGTGCTTGGTCGAGACCGGTGGTCTTGACTGTCAGGATGACCAGATCGGCGGGCGTCGCCTCGCTGGCGCGGACGGACGTGAGATCGCAGGGCTTGCCGTTGACAGTGAGCGCATCGCCCGCGTGACGCTCAAAACGGGTGTCATCCATGATGTATTCGACGGCGTCGTTGCCGAGCGCCCGGGCGATCATGCTGCCGTAGAGCAGGCCGACGCCGCCCTTGCCGATAAAGGCGACCTTGTTGATCTGCATGTGAATCATCTCCCCATGTAAAAGGCGCCCGCGTAAGGGGCGCCTGATGGATTGTATGCTGCCAGGGTGATTGGTGGGTGCGCGGGGCGGCTGTTATAAAAAAGAAACGTTTGCCTGGACGCTACGCTGCAGGGCAGACCGCAAAGACATGCGCGTGGTCATGTCCGGCTCCTTTCATCGGGCTTTTTGCTGATGTTAAAGCGGTGCCGTGACAGCTCGATTTCTGCTGCGTTACGATACGTTCTCGATTGCGATTCCACGATGTTTCGGCTGCGTGACCATTGTGTTTCGCCTTGCCGGGGCGCTGATGGCGAAGGGAGGGGCCGTGCAATATCGCGTTGACCCCAAAAGCGGCAACCGTATCTCGGCGTTGGGTCTGGGCTGCATGAGGTTTCCCGGTGCGCCGGGACGTCCGGATGCGAAGACAGCCGATGCCATCATTTCCCGTGCGGTGGAGCAGGGGATTAATTATCTGGACACCGCGTATCTCTATCCCGGTAACGAGGCGTGCGTGGGCGCCTCGCTTGAGCGCTTGGGGCTGCGTGACCGGGTGTTGCTGGCGACCAAGTTGCCGCATGCTTCGTGCAAGTGCGCGGAGGATTTCGACCGGTTCTTCGATGAGCAACTGCGGCGCCTGCGGACCGACCATATCGACTATTACCTCATGCATAACATTACCTCGCCCGCCCAGTGGGAACGTGTGGTGGCATTGGGCATTGAGGACTGGATCGCGTGTCAAAAGGCGGCGGGGCGCATTCGCCAGATTGGTTTTTCGTACCACGGCAGCGCGGTGGATTTCCTGACGATGCTTGACGCATATGACTGGGATTTTTGCCAGATACAGTACAACTATGCCGGCGAGCGTTACCAAGCGGGAACGGCAGGACTCATGGCGGCTGCGGAGCGCGGGCTCGCGGTGTTTGTGATGGAGCCGCTGCTGGGCGGGCGTTTAGCGGGCAAGCTGCCGCCACGGGCCCGCGCTGTGCTCGATAGTGCCCGTGACCCGCATTTGCGCACTCCTGCCGCCTGGGGTCTTTCGTGGGTGTGGAATCATCCTCAGGTGACGATGCTGCTTTCGGGTATGACCGATATCGCGCAGGTGGATGAGAATTCGTCACTGGCAGACCTCGCGTTGCCGAATTCGATGACTGCCAACCAGCTCGACACGATTGCGCGCGTGTTGATGGAGTTTGAGAAATCGAACCGTGTGCCCTGCACGGGATGCGGCTACTGCATGCCATGCCCCAAGGGTATCAACATTCCCGGCTGCTTTGCCGCCTACAACGCGAGCTATGCGCACAGCTGGTTTACGGGGCTGTCGCAATACTTTACGGCGAGTGCGGTGCGCACGAGCGAGCCCAAGCTCGTGAGCAATTGCGTCAAGTGCGGCAAATGCGCGCGCCACTGCCCACAGCACATCGATATTCCCGAGCGTCTCGACGATGTGCGCCGACGTTTCCAGCCTGGTCCCGTGACGGCGGTGCTTAAGGCCTTCGGCAAAACGCGCTCCTCATGACCCTTTTATAACTTGCGGTGGAATAGTTCCTGTTTGCGGCAGAATAGGGGCCAAACAGGAACTATTTCACCGCAACTGAAGGGGGCTGTCGTGGGTCATCGGGATTCATGTGATGATTTGCGTGAGGTTTGTTGGGGCGTTTTGGGCGCTGGACACATTTCGCATCGATTTGCATCGTCGCTCAAGGAGGTGGACGGGGCACGGCTTGTGGCTGCCGCCGGCCGCACTCCTTCGCATGTTGAGGAGTTTTGCAGGGCGTTTTCGATTGATGCCGCGCACAGTTATGCCACGGCTGACGATAGCGGCGATGTGGCTTATGATGCGCTGATTGCCGACCCCGATGTCGACGCAATCTACTTGGCTCTTCCACATGGCATGCATGCGCATTGGGTCTGTCGGGCACTGCGCGCGGGAAAGGCCGTGCTGTGCGAAAAGCCGGCCGTTTTGAGTGAGGAAGAGGCTCTCTCGATTGCCTCCACCTCTCGTGAGCGCGGCGTGCTGTTTATGGAGGCGATGAAGAATCGGTTTTGCCCGATGCGCACTCGCGTGAAGGACTTGCTTGCGTCGGGTGAGCTTGGCCGTATTGTCTCGATTGAAAGCGTGCAAAAGCTCGATTACGGCGAGCCTCCTTCGGGCTATCTGCTTGATTCGTTGCAGGGCGGCTGTCTATATGACATGGGCTGCTATGCGGTCGGTTGGTTTGAGGATTTGCTCGCGGGCGCGTGCGAGGTTTCATCCCGTGAAGTTCGCTGGCGTGACGTATCAGGCGGCCGCGTCGATTGGGCCGACGAGATCCGTATGAGCGTCGGCGGTATACCCATTCATATGGTGTGCGACGGCAAAGCAACATATGAAAGCCGCTTAACGATTGTCTGTGAGCGAGGCTCGTTGGAAATCGAGCGTCTCCATCGCCCCGAGCTCGCCCATGTGAAGTATTCCGACGGTCGAACGCTCGAAATAAATGCCCCGTTTGAGATCGATGATTTCTACGGCGAAATCCAGCATGCGACCCAGCTCATCCGGGCGGGGAAACTCGAGAGTCCCGTCATGCCCCTTGCCGCCACGCAGCGCTGCGCGCGCATTATCGATGCGATTCGCTTGAAACTTTAGTGCGTGGGGGCATGGCGCCAGCGCCTGGAATGCCTTGGAGGCCTTTGCCCCTGATGCCCCTTTTATAACTTGCGGTGGAATACGGTCTGTTTGCGCCAAAATAGGGCACCAATAGACCGTATTTCACCGCAACTGATGAGGAGGGAGCTGGAGATGCTGACGATCGGGTGTCATCTTTCGACGACGAAGGGCTATCGGGCAATGGGGGAGACGGCGTTGTCCATTGGCGCCAATACCTTTGCGTTCTTTACGCGCAACCCGCGCGGTGGCAAGGCAAAAGAACTTGACATGGATGACGTGGCGGCTCTGCGCGAGCTTATGTCGCAAAACGACTTTGGACCGCTGGTGGCGCATGCCCCGTATACCTACAACCCCTGTTCTGCCAAAGAGCGGGCGCGCGAGTTCGCCTTGGAGGCTATGGCAGAGGACCTGCGGCGCATGGAGGCGCTGCCCGGCAACTACTACAACTTCCATCCCGGTGCGCATGTGGGGCAGGGCTCCGACGCCGGCATTCAGATGATTGTCGACGCCCTGTGTCAGGTGATGTTTGAGGGCCAGCAGACGACGGTGCTGCTCGAGACCATGTCGGGCAAGGGCACCGAGGTGGGCCGCAGCTTTGAGGAACTGGCGCTCATCATTGAGGGTGTTGCCGGCAAACGCCCCGAGCTGTCGGCCAAGCTGGGCGTTTGCCTAGACACCTGCCATGTGAATGACGCCGGCTATGACATCGTCCACGATCTTGACGGTGTGCTTGACGAGTTCGATCGTGTGGTGGGTATCGAGCGCCTGCGCGCCGTACACATCAATGACTCCAAGAATCCCTGCGGCGCCCATAAGGACCGCCACGAGTGCATCGGTAAGGGCTACCTGGGTGGTGAAGAGTTTGGCGGCGGTATGCAGGTTATACAGAATATTGTATCGAATGGCCACTTGCGTTCGCTGCCGTTTATTTTGGAGACTCCGAACGAACTTGCAGGTTATGCAGCTGAAATTAGACTATTAAGGTCATTGCAGCAGTAATGACTGTCACAAAGTAGAGTATTCCATTCACGTTATGGGTTTGTTTCAATCAGTTTTCTCATTGCAGATTCGTAATTCCGGGTGCATAATAGCCAACAGTTTTTGCAGACCTCTGAATCAAACGAGGTCACCGGAAGGAGACTGATTATGAAGCTGAAGAAGCTTGGCGCATTTGCCGCCACGGGTGCTATGGCGCTCGCCCTTGCTCTGACGGGCTGCGGTTCGTCCAACGCCACCTCTGGTTCTGATGCCGGTTCCAGCAGCTCTGACGACGCTAAGGTCGAGAAGGTCGACGGCTCCAAGGAGTACGCGCTCGTCAAGGACGGCACGCTGACCGTCGGCACCTCTGCCGAGTACGCGCCGTTTGAGTACAAGGATGACAACGGCGACTACCAGGGCTTTGACCTTGAGCTCATCAAGGCTATCGGTGACAAGCTGGGCCTGGATGTCGAGTACGTCAACAATGACTTTGACACGCTGGTTCCGGGTGTCGCTTCGGGCGCCAAGTACGACGTCTCCATCGCGGCTATCACCGACACGCCCGAGCGTGAGAAGGAAGTCACTTTCTCCGATTCCTACTACATGGACGATCAGGCTATCGTGACCAAGGTCGATAACACCGACATCACGGCCGACAACTACAGCGAGAAGCTCAACAACGCCGACGCTACCATCATCGTTCAGTCTGGCTCGACCGCCGAGTCCTTTGCCCAGGAGAACTTCCCCAAGGCCAAGATCGTCCCCTACAAGGACGCTACCGAGTGCTTCAGCGCCCTGCAGTCCGATAAGGGTGACGCCGTAGTCACCAACCGCTCCGTTGCCAGCCAGCTGACCGCCGAGCAGTTCAACACCTGCCAGACCATTAAGCAGATCAGCACCGGCGAGGAGTACGCCATCGCCATCAACCAGGGCAACACCAAGCTCAAGGACGACATCAACCAGGCCATCAAGGACCTGACCGACGACGGTACCGTCGACGCCCTCATGGCTAAGTACAGCATCAAGTAAATAGATGCTTGATTGCGTGTAGGCCCTTTCCGTTTTGCGGAGAGGGCCTTTGCGCTTCTCTCGACGGAGAGTGTTTCCGTCTTGTTTTGCCGGCAACTTCTACGATAGGAGCCACCTTGTCTCGATTGAACGAAGGGGCCGCGGAGCAGCGTTTTTTACTGCCCGCCTTGCTCCAAAAGCTAGCCTGCGTCATGGCCGTGGCGCTCGCGCTGGTGTGCGCGGGGGCATATGCGCCCACGACCGCCCAGGCGCTTGAGACCGCAAAGATTACCGCCCGACCCAACACCGGTTCGGGCAGCGCTGTGGTCGGCGGCACCGAGACGCGCATTACCTGGGAGGTCCAGGCCGATGCCGACGAGGAGCTGAGCGGTCTTTCGCTGACGTTTGTCGACGGCACGACGTTTGGTACCGATGACACGCGATTGACGATGCTCTCGGGCGAGGACCTCATGGATCGTACGCCCATGAAGCCCACGTGCAAGGCTGACGGCCAGACGCTCAAGATCGACTTTGGCGAGACGGCGCCTGCCGGCGGCTTTTTCCGTGTCGAGGTTTACGGCGTGACCTTCCCCGTCGAGGGCGGCGATGAGGCCTTTAGCGGCACCTGCACTTTGGCCGATGGCTCGACCAAGAAGATCTCCAAGATTCCGTCGGTGGAGATCAAGGGCGTGACGGCCTTCGATAACTTCTTGGCCGACCTTAAAGAGCAGCCGTGGGTCGAGGCTTGGAACTCCAATATGTTCCTGCGCCTGTTCCTGAACCCGGTCATTTTGGTCCAGAGCCTGCCGATCGTCTTCAAGGGCTTCCTCATGTCGCTTTCGATCGTGCTTGTGGCGTTTCCGCTGGCAATTCCCTTCGGTTTCGCCCTGTCGCTCATGCGCATCTCCAAGTCGCGCATCCTGCGCTGCCTCGCCGGCATCTACGTGAATATCATTCGCGGTACGCCGGCGTTCCTGCAGATCTATATCGCGTTCTTCGGTCTGCCGTTGGCCGGCGTCAAGGTTGATGACTACGTGCTCGGCGTCATCGTCATGGCCATGAATTCGTCTGCCTATCTGTGTGAGATCTTCCGCGCCGGTATTCAATCGATCCCCAAGGGCCAAAACGAGGCTGCTCGCTCTCTGGGCATGAATGCCTTCCAGACGCTGCTCTACGTTATGATTCCGCAGACGTTCCGCAATGTTTTGCCTACGCTGACCAGCGAGTTTATCTTGCTTTACAAGGATACGTCGCTGCTTGCCGCCGTGGGTGTGGTCGAGATCGTCATGAACGCCCGTACCATCGTGGCCACGACGGGCTCCATTACACCGTACGTGGTTGCCGCCCTGTTCTATCTGGTCATCACCCTGCCGCTCGCTCGCTTGGTGAGCGGTCTTGAGGCGAGGCTTTTGGGCACGACCGAGACCAAGAAGAAGCGTCCCGCCAAGAGCGCCGGACAGGTTGTCGCGACGCCCGCCGATCACATCGCCGGTCTGTAAGGAGGTCCTATCATGAGCGAAACCAATAACTCGAACGAGGTCGTCGTCAGCATCAAGAACCTCCAGAAGGCCTTTGGCGATAACGTGGTCCTGCGCGATATCGATCTGGATGTGCATAAGGGCGAGGTCGTCGTAGTTCTGGGTCCTTCGGGCTCGGGCAAGTCGACGATGCTTCGCTGCATCAATCGTCTGGAGCATCCTACGAGTGGTTCGATTGTCGTCGAGGGCGTGGACGTGTGCGCCAAGGGCGTCGACCTTAACAAGGTGCGCACGCATCTGGGTATGGTGTTCCAGCAGTTCAATTTGTTCCCGCACCTCTCAGTCAAAAAGAACGTCATGCTCGCGCAGCAGAAGGTGCTCAAGCGCAGCAAGGAAGAGGCCGAGAAGATCGCCGTCGAGGAGCTGACCAAGGTCGGTCTTGCCGAGCGCATCGATTTTATGCCGAGCCAGCTTTCGGGCGGCCAGCAGCAGCGCGTGGCCATCGCCCGCGCCCTGTCGATGAATCCTCACGTCATGCTCTTTGACGAGGCCACGTCGGCGCTCGATCCCGAGCTTGTCCGCGACGTGTTGGGGGTCATGCGCGACCTGGCACGCGACGGCATGACCATGATCGTCGTGACGCACGAGATGGGCTTTGCCCGCGACGTTGCCGACCGCGTCGTCTTTATGGACGGCGGCGTTATCGTGGAAGAGGGTACGCCGAGCGAGGTCTTCGACCACCCCAAGAGCGAGCGCACCAAGGCGTTCTTGGGCAACATCTCGTAGCCGGTTGATGTAACTGCCGTTACAAAAGAGCGGGGGCTGGACTTGAATCCAGCCCCCGCTCTTTTGTAGGGATGGGGATGCGCTTTGATGCAGGCTCTTTTGGAGGTCCTGGGCTCGTTACGCGAGCTCGGCTCCGAGGGCCTTGCAAGCGGTCTCGCTCTCGTCGTCGGGCGCGTCGTAGCAGATGGTGGAGTCCACGACGTTGACGCCAGCCTCGTCGGCGTCGGCCTTCCAGTTGTCCATCCACTCGCCCTCGGCCCACGAATAGGAGCCAAAGAGGACGACCTTCTTGTCGTCGAGAGTCTCCTTGACCTCATCCCACATCGGCTGGAACTCATCGTACTCGAGTTCCTCGGAGCCCATGGCTGGGCAGCCGAAGGCGAAGGCATCATATTCAGCGGCCTTGTCGGCAGAGAAGTCGGCGCAGGGGATGACCTCAGTCTCGGCACCCGCGGACGTGGCGCCTTCGGCGACGAGGTTTGCCATGGCCTCGGTGTTGCCCGTGCCGCTCCAGTAGACGACGGCGATCTTGCTCATATGTCTTCCTTTCGGTTGTGCGGCGTGCGGCCGCGTTTTGTATGCTCTATCGGGTTGCCTGGACAAGTTGTCCCAGAGTGCAGCCCTGTTGATAGATGTAGGTAAGGTATTGCGTGCATGCGCGATAGGAATCGAAGGTCGTGAGCGCCTGCTCAACGTTTGTGTATACCTTCCATGCGCCAAAGACCTTATAGTTTTCGCCGTGCTGGACGATAAACTGATGGACATCTTCGTAGGGATAGCCCAAAAAATAGCCAATTTCGTGGGGGAACTCGCACGTGCAGCCCGTATCGCAGTGCCTATTTCGCGCGAGTGCGCAGACGCTGCCGTCATAGGCACTTTCTGCGGCATTGCTGCTTGCCAGCGTGATGCGCGCGGCGAGATGCACCAAGGATGCGGGCAGGTTGTGGACATCGTAACCTTCGGTGACAAGCGCCGTCATGGCGCGGGGGTCGGAGAGGTATCGCATAAGGTCCGCAGGGCGGTACACATAGATGAGCGCTCCGCAGGGGCGCCAGACCAAAACGCTCACATGGATCCCGAGTGGCTGAAGCTCGCGGTTGCATTGGGCTATGACGGCGAGCAGGCGAGAGCGTCGCTCTTCGATATGGGCGGCGCCGGGTTTTCCGTTTTGGTTGGCGTAAACGCCGGGATAGGTAAAGAGTGAAGCCGGCTTGATACCTGCGAGCGTAGGGGAGCAGTTGCGCACGACAGCCGTTTGGTATGTTGGGATGTCAATGGTTCGAGTCACGTTGCCCCTTTCGAGCCCTCACTTGTTAGCCTAGGAAAACTTATACACGAAAGTAAGCCTTGGTCAACTAAAAAGTTTGAATAGGGAAACTATTGACCGAACGGACATGATTTTGGGTTAAGATGGGGACACCCCATGGGGGGTATCTAGATAGTGCTACTTGAAAGGGGAACGCATGAGTGACTTGCTCAACCCTGCGAATCTCATCGTGCTGGCCGTCATTGCCGTCGGCATGTTTTTTGGGTTGCGTCGCATTGCCGCTTCGACACACGGGAAGAGTTGCTGCAGCGATGGTGCGAGCGGCAAGAAGGCCAAAAAGGTTGTTGTGGTGGATACCGATGCGTCGCACTATCCCTATAGCGATGAGCTGCTCATTGGCGGCATGAGTTGCGACGGCTGCGCTCAGAGCGTGGCCAATGCCCTCAATGCGCTGGATGGTGTGTGGGCTACGGTAACGTACGCGGACCGCACAGCGCGCGTGCGCTCCAAGCGGCCGATTGATCGCGGTGTTCTTGAGTCGGCCGTGAGAGATGCGGGTTACTACGTCATGACGCTGTAGGCCTTGCCTTGGATGCGCATCCTTGTCTAGGCTCGTCCGCGTAGCTCAATGTCCTGGATGGCGTCGAAGTCGATGGCGATGTCTTTGAGCTTGAGGAGCTTGAAGGCAGGGAGTACCTCATCGAGGATGCCGGTGCGGGAGCGATAACCGTACGTATCGTAATAGGTGACGCGGACCAGGTCGCCGCGTTTGAGGCCCTCGAGCTTTTCCGAAAGCTCGAGGGCTTTTTCTTCCGTGAGTTCGCATTTTGGTTCGACGGTGATCTCTTGTTTGCGCACGAGTTCGTAGTATCCCGTGAGGGCGGCGAAGGGCATAAACTGCGCGGCACGGCCGGCGCGGACGGCGCCATTGGCGGTGAGCTTTGGGTCGGCGGAGCGACGTCTTCCCTCGGGGTCCGCTAGGCGTTCAAAAGGTGTCGGTGGCCGCATCGGCTGTTGCTGGGACTTAGGCACGATGTCCTCCTACCTGATCGTTGCGTTCGCGCGCGGTGGCGCCAGTGGTAAAGCTTAATCCCTTGACCAGGGCGTTCTTGCCGTACTTGCCCTTTACGGCCAGGACGGCGCGCGCTAAGTCACGTTCGCGCTCATCGGCCTCGACATCGCTGAACAGATCGATGGTGGCAAATTCTTCGGGCATGAGGTTGCCAAATCCCAAGTTGATGCGTTTGACCGGTCGTTTGGGATCGACGGTCTGCGCCCAGAGCTCATCGAAATAGCCCATGATCTTCTTAAACGAATTGGTGCGCTCGGGTAGCTTTCGCGAAGCGTTGGAGTGCGCAAAGAGTGCGGCATAGCCACCGCGCGGTTTGCCGCCATGCTCTCCCACAAAGATGCCATCGATTGCCTGCGCCTCGCGCACCAGGCGGCGCCGTTCGTCATCGCGCTGGACGGGCTTGGGCGCACGGGGCGCGAGTCCGGGGCCGGCGGTTGCGGTGGGTTCGATACTCGACGTGCTCGAGCGTAGGTGTCCGCATCCGTCCACATATTGCGCTGTGCCGCTGGCGTCGAGGCGGCGTATGTCGGCTCGTTCGCTTGCATAACCCACAAAGAGCGAGATGCTGTCGCACACCACGTGCTTATCGATCAAGTCCAGCACGGCGTTGTCGACCATCTCGCGCAAGACGGTGTAGGCCTGTTCATAGGCATAGCCTTTCGAGAGCACCTGTCCTGTGGTAGTTGAGGTTGCCTGCGGGCGATAGGCTTGGATATCGGCGATAGTTGTCGGCTCGCGCCCGAAGGCGTGGTCGATGAGATATTCGGCATTGACGCCGAGCTCGTCGTAAAGCAGGTTTTCGTCGAGCGCGGCGACGCCCATCAGATCGTATACCCCGTACTTTTCGAGGCGGGCCGCCACGCCGGGGCCGATGCCCCAGATGTCGGTGATGGGACGATGGGGCCAGATCTCCTTGCGAAAGGTCTCGTCGTCGAGTATGCCGATGCGGCTGGGTACGTGCTTGGCGGTAATGTCGAGCGCTACCTTGGCTTGGAATAGGTTGGGGCCGATGCCGACCGTCGCCGTGATGCCGGTGCGCGCGAGGACCTCATCGCGCAACATGCAGGCAAAGCCTTTGGCATTGGTATGGTAGAGGTCTAGATAGGGCGTCACGTCGATAAAGCATTCGTCGATTGAATAGACGTGAATGTCTTGCGGGCTCACGTATTCCAGATAGATGCCGTAGATTTGCGCCGACACTTCCATGTAATGCTGCATGCGCGGTACGGCCTTGATGTAGTCGATGCCGTCGGGAATCTCAAATAGGCGGCAGCGATTGTGTATCCCGAGGTCCTTCATGGCCTGTGTGATGGCGAGGCAGATGGTCGTGCGCCCGCGCGATTCGTCGGCAACGACCAGGCACGTAGTGAGTGGGTCGAGTCTTCGGTCGACGCACTCGACGCTGGCATAGAACGTCTTAAGGTCGATGCAGATATAGGTGTGACGCTCATGCCCCACGCGTCCTCCCATCAAACACATGTTCTTATCGAATACCTGTTCGATAATACCCGCTCGTCC
This sequence comes from uncultured Collinsella sp., assembly GCA_902464575.1. Taxonomy (GTDB): domain Bacteria; phylum Actinomycetota; class Coriobacteriia; order Coriobacteriales; family Coriobacteriaceae; genus Collinsella. Next base: position 10,215 of record CABQJU010000024.1, on the reverse strand, counting down.
GGACATCGTCAAAACCTGTCAAAAAGGACCGGTATGTTTTGGTGTTTGTTTTGGTAGGTATGGTCGTGCGGTTGGATCGGTTTTTTAACTCAGCTCTAAAGAGTGCGAAACAGCTCGGAAAACCTCGCTTCGTAGCATGAGCCTAACGATTGATACCGCCTATACGCACGGAAGGGTTGTGGGAAAGATGGTCAATTATGGGTTTGGTATGCCGACGCGCCTTGTTGCGGATGGAGACGTGGCTCGCTGGTGCGGACGACTGGTCGCTCACTACGGTGGCACCAAGGCGCTGGTCGTGCTGGGAGGCGACAGGCATACGCGCGATGAGCTTGTCTCGGCGGCACTTGACTCGCTTGATCGAGCCCTGCTCGAGCGTGTGCTTTTCCGCTGCGGCTCGGTTGAGGGCGACGGGGGAGACGAGCTGATCGACGAAGCCGTGGCCCTGGCGACCGACGAGGGCGTGAACTTTGTCCTGGCGATTGGCGATGCCGATACTGCTGGCTTTGCGCGCGAGCTCGCGCGTCGCATGGCGGCGCTTGACGCCGGCGAAGACGGCTTTGTGCCTTATGGATGCATTGTCTCGGAGGGCAAGGTGCCTGCTGTCGTGGGCGCCGGCGAGGTTCCCGTTTTTGCCATTATCGCGCCCGAACTGCTGGAGGGCATCGGGTCTCCTCTGCGTGAGTTGCTCGGCAGTGTGTGCGCCGCGGCCTAATATTTGCCATAAAGGGACGGGTTATTTTTGGCTGGTAAAGCGTTTGACCTGCCAAAATAAACCTGTCCTTTTTGGTCGGTTGCCGTTTGGGGGCCGATTGGCAACGCTCGCTGATTGTAGTCTTGACCTGCGCTAGAATAGTGGCATCTGAATGTCCGGGCGCATGGAGGCGTGCGCCCGTATGCTGAGGAGGACTTTATGGCAACTGTTGCCGCACCTATCGATGCTACGTCGACTGCCGCTTGGAAGGCGCTCGAGGCTCATCAGGAGAAGCTCGAGGCTGAAGGTATCGACCTCAAGGCCTGGTTCGCCGCTGATGCCGAGCGCGTGAACAAGCTGAGCTTTGACGCCGGTGACCTGCACTTCGATCTGTCCAAGAACCTGGTGACTGATGAGACCGTCAAGCTGCTGTGCGATCTTGCCCGCGAGGTGAAGCTCGAGGAGCGCCGCGACGCCATGTTCTCCGGCGAGCACATCAACACCACCGAGGACCGTGCCGTCCTGCACACCGCGCTGCGCCGCCCGGCAAGCGATAAGGGCCAGCTCATCGTTGACGGCCAGGATGTCGTCGCCGACGTGCACGAGGTCCTCGATCGCATGTATGCCTTCGCCGAGCGCGTGCGCTCCGGTGAGTGGAAGGGCGTTACCGGCAAGAAGATCGAGCACCTGGTGTCTATCGGCATCGGCGGCTCCGATTTGGGCCCGGTCATGGCCTACGAGGCCCTGCGTCCCTATGCCGACGCCGGTATCGACTGCCGCTATATCTCCAACATCGACCCCAACGATCAGGCAGAGAAGCTCAAGGGCCTCGATCCCGAGACCACGCTCGTGATCATCGTGTCCAAGACCTTCACCACGCTTGAGACCCTCACCAACGCCCGCGAGGTCAAGACCTGGATGCTCGAGCAGCTCAAGGCTCAGGGCGCCATCGACGGTTCCGATGAGCAGAACGCCGACGCCGTTGCCAAGCACTTCGTCGCCGTTTCCACCGCACTCGAGAAGGTCGAGGCCTTCGGTATCGACCCCGCCAACGCCTTCGGCTTCTGGAACTGGGTCGGCGGCCGCTACTCCGTCGACTCCGCCGTGGGCCTGTCGCTGATCGTCGTGCTCGGCCCCGAGCGCTTCCAGCAGTTCCTCGAGGGCTTCCATGCTATCGATGAGTACTTCTGCAATACCCCGCTCGAGAACAATGCCGTCGCGCTGATGGGCCTGCTCAACGTCTGGTACGTCAACTTCTTCGGTTCCAAGAGCCATGCCGTGCTTCCGTACTGCCAGTACCTGCACCGTTTCCCGGCCTACCTGCAGCAGCTCACCATGGAGTCCAACGGCAAGCATGTCCGCTGGGACGGCAGCGCCGTGACCTCCGACACCGGTGAGATCTTCTGGGGCGAGCCCGGCACCAACGGTCAGCACGCCTTCTACCAGCTGCTGCACCAGGGCACCGTGGTGGTCCCGGCCGACTTTATCGCTTTCGCCAACACTGCCAACCCCGCAACCGACAGCGGCCAGGATGTCCACGAGCTGTTCCTGGGCAACTTCCTGGCCCAGACCAAGGCACTCGCCTTTGGTAAGACGGCCGATGAGGTGCGCGCCGAGGGCACGCCCGAGCAGATCGTCCCGGCCCGCTGCTTTGAGGGCAACCGTCCGACGACCTCGATCTTCGGCGACACGTTGACCCCGTTCGCGCTCGGCGAGCTCATCGCCCTGTACGAGCACATTACGTTTGTCGAGGGCACGGTCTGGGGCATCGACTCCTACGACCAGTGGGGCGTCGAGCTGGGCAAGCAGCTTGCCAAGCAGATTACCCCGGCCTTCCACGACGACGCCGCCAAGGCCGAGCAGGACGCTTCGACCCAGGCGCTCATCGAGTTCTACCGCGCGCATCGCAAGTAGTCGCTGCTGTTAACGCATCGCGCCTTATAGTCAGGGGCCCGTATCCTATCGGATGCGGGCCCCTTTGCTTTGCCGTGGTCCCGGGGCGCACGGCCTTTGTGGAACATCGCCGGGGCGCCGCGCGCTGCGAGAACCCTGCGCCTAGATCTCGGCCTCCGCATGGCCTCGCTGCGCCTCGGGCAGCTCCCCGTAGAGCGGATGGTCTTCGAGCCTAAAGCGCTCGACCTGTTCGGGAGTGCGACCGCGTACAAAGAGCCACGAGCGATCAATCGGCGTCGCCATGAGCGTGCTGGGCAGCGCGTCGGCGCGGTCGGAAAACACCCGGGCACTCTCGGGATCCTGGAACGCCAGCACCAGATGCGTGTCGCAGTTGCCCATGATGGAGCGAGCGCGTGCCTCGCCATAGAGCGCATCGAGCTGATTGGTCGACTGCAGCAGCAGCGTTGCCCAGATGTTGCGGCTTCGGATAATCGAGAGCACGTTGTCGATCTGGGGGATCTGCAGATTTGCGAAGTCATCGAGCATAAAGCGCACGGGCACGGGCAGGCTGCCGTCGGGCTGCCTATCGGCCTCACGAATGAGGCCCATAAACGCCTGCGAAATAAAGAGGCCGGTCAGCGGATCGAGATTGCGGTCGATATCGCTCACGGTTACAAACAGGGCGCAGGGGGTGTGTCCCATGGAAGCGAAGTCCACCTGATGGCACTCACGATAGAGCTGTGCCGCACCGTCGAATCCCAGACACATGACCTTTTCGGCAAGGATGCCGACGATGCTCGCGTGCATGCGCTCGGCATTTTGCGTAATGGCGTAGCGCCGCCATAGCGAGAGGGCATAGCTTTGGGGGTCGGTCGTGATCAGGTCGTCAAACAATCGACCCGTGGCACCGTCCTGCAGGTGCTCGATCAGCTTGATGACCGAGCTGATCGTCTGCTCGTCGGCGGGTAGCTGTTCGGTGACGTAGGCGATAAGACACGACAGCAGGTTTGCCGCCGCATGATCCCAAAAAGGCTGGTTGTTGTCCTCGATGGGGCAGATGGCCTTTGCCACCGAGAGGATGTCCTGCTGGTTGGGCCTGCCGTCCGCCTTGCGGCGAATGTGCCTCAGGGGGTTGTAGCCGCAGCGCTCGATGCCGGGCGCAAGGGCCGGGACGGTGTTGAGGTCGGCGAAGTTGAGACATTGCACGCGGTAACCGTGGGCTGCCAGCACGGGTCCCACTTCGCGACAGAGCGTGCCTTTGGTGTCGAGCACGATGTAGCTTGCGTTCATTTGCAGTAGGTTGGGCTTGAGGACGTTTCGGGTCTTGCCGGCTCCCGAGGGGCCGATCACAAGTGCATTGTTGTTGAGTCCCGTTTGGCGGGTGTCGCAGGAAAGCGTTCGATCCTTGGCGAGGATGGTGGACAATGCGGACTCAGATGCGGCGAGGCGGCTGGCGAGGTTAGACATGGGCGACCTCCTTGGTGGTCGAGAGGATTTCGTGGGCAAAGCCGAGCTCGACGGCGCGCTCGGCCGAAAGGTAGGTGTCTTTTGCAGTGAGGGACTGGATGCGCTTGGGCGTGAGGCCGCTGCGGTCCGAGAGGATTTGCGTGAGGGTCTTGCGGGTCTGCATGAGACGCCGGCTGGTTTCCTGCAGCGCAAGTGCCGAGCCGCCTGCCCCCTGGGGGATCAGCGGGTCGTGAATCATGAGCTCTGCATGGGGCGCCATACGGCGATCGTCGCCGCCCATAAAAATCACGGCGCCCATGGACGCGGCGAATTCCAGGCAGACGGTGCGGATGGGGCACGATGCGAGGCGCATGGCGTCATAGATCGCAAGACCCGATCGCACGCTTCCGCCGGCGCTGGCGACAAATATGGTGATGGGGCGGCTGGGGTCGGTGGCATCGAGCAGGCGGATCTGCTGGCATAGGTCGTGGGCCATCGGGGTTTCGATGTTTCCCATGACGGAGAGCTCGCGACGGGCGAGCATCTCATCGTAAATGCTGGTGAGCGTGATACCTCGGGCGGATTCACGCATGGTGAGGGGGCTGATGATGGGGGAATGATTGGTGTCCATGGGGACTCCTTTCTGTTGGTTGTGTTGTGGAATAGGGTTATAGCCCGCGCAGAGGCTGGTGGGCTACAGGGTTCGTCCGAGCCTGAGATCGAGCTCGGTTGTGGGGCAGGCTGCCTGTTCGTGCGGCTCGCAAGCGCCAAGGGCTCCAAAGCGATGGAGCGTTGCGGCGGGCGTGGTGTAGGCGAGCCGCAGCTGATGCTCGACAGGGGCACATCCGTCATTTTTGTAATGAGCCGCGTAGTACTGCGCGATGCTGGCGTTCATCTCGCTGCCATTGCGATGGCGCTCAAACTGGCGTCTGCAGGTCTCGATGATCTTTGCTACCGACTTGGGTGCCGTCGCGGGAACAAGGGCGAGATAGCCCTCAAATAGCTCGTTGATGCTCAGGAGGCACAGCAGATCGATCAGCGTCCTTATGGCTGCTCCCTCGGCGGAAAAGTGCGCGGTCATGCGGTTATATCGGTTGCGGTCGACGATGGCCGCATGGGGTCTTGGAGTTTTCTGTCCCGTGGTCCCGGGCTTTTGCCGCGCCTGTGTATTGAGCTCGACGTTGCAGCGCTTGAGGCCGTCCAACGGAATGAACAGTGCGGTGCGCAGGGTGTTCCGCTTGCTTTCGAGTTCATGACGCTCGTCGGGTTCCCATTCGAGCTTGAGTTTCGTGTCGAGCGCCGTAAGCATATGGGCTAGGCAGCCTACGGTAAGAACGTACGAATCGTTGTCGCGTTTTGGGGCATAGGGGTCTGTCAGCTTGCGAATGTCGGGGTCGCCCATGATCTTTGTGCAGCGCTTCAGCAGTTGAGGGTGGTCGGCCAAGATCGTCGCGAGCGGTAGCGACGCGTAGTTCTTGATGGTCGCGGCGGCAAAGGCGGCGTCATATTCGTTTGCATATGCTCGCTCAATGCGGGCATCCAGAATGCTTTTCTTATCGCCGTCTTCAGCGTGGCGGTTTGTCATAGCTTCTCCAATCGGTTGATGTTCGTGCTGTTTGTTGATGTGTTGGTTGTCGTGAGTGATGTGCTTGCCGTGGGTGATGTGCTGACGTTGGGGTGCTATGCGGTTTTCAATGAGCCCGTGAGGCAGTTGCTGCAGGGGCGGGATGGAACGGCCCATGCAAGGCGGAAGGCATCGTGCTCAAAATCGAGACAGCAATGCCCTGGGTGCCTCACATGTGGCAGTTACCTCATTAAGTTGTCATTGCGTTTGGGGTTGTACTTTGCCGATCTTCTTTCTCTTACACGCTGAAAACTGAAACTTCATATGCTCGATCTACTTAAAACCGCAACGGCGGTCTTTTATCAACTTATATGTCGGAACGCGTCTTTGCAAGTACTTTTTTGCCTTTGTTTCAAATGGGGTGGTTTTGCAACCGTCACGCGCCACGCTATGCGAACGTGCCCCGGCTCGGATAAGATGGTGCGATCGAGTTCTACCGCGCTCACCGCAAGTGGTCTTTGCTGCTGAGATAGGTCATGGCCGAAAGGGGCCCGCATCCCAACAGATACGGGCCCCTTGCTATTTAAATGGGCATGAGGGTGTATTGAGGGGGGATGCCTTGCTGTCGGCATCCGCATGCGGTGCCATTCGCTGTCCGTAAATATACGTTTACGGCTAATTTCATACCACTTGTCGGAATGCGGACGCTGTCCCTTGCATGCCGGGCGTACATTGAACGTGGTTTTTCGCGTGAAACCACGAATCGGTTGTCAGCTCCGAACAAGGAGGCCCAGCATGACGCTTGCCAAACCCATCAATAAATACATCGACTATATCGATGCCCCCGAGGACACGTTTGAGCAGTATGTCGAGAAGGCGTTAAAGTACAACTTTCGCTGCGTATTTGCGAACCTGCAGGAGTACGAGACGGGCCGCGCCATGCTCGAGGGCTCTGACATCATCCTTGCCGGCGCTATCGACTTTCCCCAGGGCACTATGACGCTTGAGGAGAAGCTTGCGAGGTTTGAGGAATACGCTGCGTGTGGCTTTACCGAGATTGACTACGTTTTGAATCAGGAGTCGGTTGAGAACCGCGATTTTGATGCCATCGAGCGCGAGATGACTACCATTGCTGATTTTTGTCGCGCGCATGGCATCACTGACAAGGTGATCGTCGAGATGTGCAAACTGGACGGCGACGACGCCGCCAAGCGCCGTGTATGCGAGATCGCGCTGGAGGCCAAGCCGGGATTCCTTAAGACATCGACTGGCAGAAGCTTTGGCGGTGCTAAGCTCGAGGACGTGCGGCTGATGCACGAGGTGCTCGGCGATGCCGTGGCAATCAAGGCGGCGGGCGGTATCCATAATTACGAAGAGGCTTGCGCATTCATCGAGGCCGGCGCCAGCGCGTTAGGTGCATCGGCGGGCATCGCGATCGTCGAGGGCACACCGACGGATGAGCGTCGCTAGCAGACGTATTTGACCTGAGCGATAAAGCTTCACGACCACACGCCGTTCATGTTCGGGACAATATGACATTTTTCCCGTTGTAAACGGAGTCGCGATGGGTGTTCTGTATGATGGCTCAGACAAGGTTGTTCAATGACAGGGAGGCATATATGGCAATCAAAGCCATCGCGATGGATATCGACGGTACGCTCACCAACGATCAGAAAGTGATTAGCCCGCGTACGCGCGAGAAGCTGCTCGCGGCGCAGGAGTCGGGCATTAAGCTCATTTTGGCTTCGGGCCGTCCCGCATGGGGGCTGCACGCCTTGGCGCAAGAGCTCGACCTTCAAAACCATGACGGTCTGCTGGTGGCCTTTAACGGCGCACACGTCGTCGATGCCCAGACCGACGAGGTGCTGTTCGATCAGGCTATGCCTGCCGACGAATTGCATCGCCTGATTGATCACCTGCGTAATTTTGACGTGATCCCTATGATTTCGCTCGGTCGCGATTTGCACGTCGAGGACTCGTACCATTGCATGATCACGCTGCCTGACGGCTCGCAGAAGAATATCGTCAAGTATGAGCGCGACGCGTGCGATCTTAAGATTCGCGAGGTGGAGAGCCTGCATGAGGTCGCTGATGCTTATCCCGTGGACAAGCTGCTGACGGCGGGCGATCCGGCCTACCTGCAGGCGCATTACGAGGAGATGTATGCGCCCTTTAAGCAGACGCTTTCGGGCATGTTTACGGCCGACTGGTACTTTGAGTACACGGCGCCCGGTATCGACAAGGCCCGCGCACTCGAGGGTGCCCTGCCCAAGCTCGGCATCGATGCCAGTGAGGTCGTATCGTTTGGCGACGGCCAGAACGACAAGTCCATGATTGAGTGGGCCGGCACCGGTGTTGCCATGGGTAACGCCGTCGAAGAGGTTAAGGCTGTAGCCCAGATGGTGACCGCCGATAACAACGAAGATGGCATTGCGGTGACGCTGGATAAGCTGCTGGGTTAGAATCGCCGATTAATGCATGGCTCGGGCGCCTGCTTGCGGGCGTCCTTTTGTTAGGGAGGGTGCCGTGTCCGCATTTCCGTTCGACGCCGTTATCTTTGACATGGACGGCGTCATTGTCGATACCGAGTATTACTACTTGGGCGAGACTGCCGCGTTTGCCAAGGAGCTTGGGCTTAATCTGACTCAAGAGGAGTTGAATGGGCAGGTCGGTACCTCGCATCAGTTCTTCCTGCATATGCTGGTCGATTGGTTTGAGCGCGCCGGTAAGGGGCACTTCACTGGCGAGGAAGCGTTGGCCCGTTGGGACGAGTGGGCGCATAAGCGTCCGCGTGACTATCAGGCTTTGATTAACCCAGGCGCCGTGGATACGATTCGAGAGCTGCCGCGCCGTGGCGTTCGCGTGGCGCTTGCCAGCTCGTCTCCCATGGTTAGCATCGAGGAAGTGCTCAACGCATGCGGGCTGTCTGATGCCTTTGAGTATGTGGTGAGCGGCGAGCAGTTTAAGGAGAGCAAACCCGAGCCCGACATCTACCTGCATGCGCTGGACCTGCTGGGGCTGCCCGCGAATCGCTGCTGCTGCGTTGAGGATTCCGTTCCGGGCATTACCGCGGGTAAGCGAGCCGGCCTGACGGTTATTGCCAAGCGCGAGGAGCGCTTTGGCTTTAGCCAGGATGCCGCGGACAAGATTATCGACCAGCTGCCGGAGCTGCTGGAACTCGCGTAGATTCTGGGCGGCATTGTTGTCACAACAGTGGTTCCGTTGGCATAAGAGAGGGGCGCGCTATGGCATTTAACGTGAGCGCACTGGGGTTTGGCGACAACGTCGTCGACCGCTACGAGCATATTCGCACGATGTATCCGGGTGGCAATGCGGTGAACTTTGCCGTGTATGCCAAGAAATGCGGAGCCGCGCGCTCCGCGTATATGGGCATCTTTGGTAATGACGCTGCTGCCGAGCACGTGATTGCGAGTCTTGAGGATGAGGACGTTGAACTAGCCAAATGCAAGCAGCTCATCGGTGAGAATGGTGCTGCGCGCGTGACCGTCGTTAACGGCGACCGTGTTTTCCTTGGCTCCAATGAGGGTGGCATCCGTGGTGATACTCGCTATGTGCTCGATCGCTTTGACCTTGCGTACATGAAGCAGTTCGACGTAGTCCACTCGGGCAACTATTGCTTTACCGAGCGCGAACTTCCCAAGTTGAAGGCCGCGGGCATCACGGTTTCGTTTGACTTCTCGGACGATTCGACCGACGAGTACTACGAGCAGATTGCTCCCTACGTTGACTTCGCATTCTTTAGCGCGGCAGACGCCGCGAGCGAGGATGAGATTCGCGAGCGTCTGGCATGGGTGAGGGGTCTAGGTCCGCGTTTCGTATCGGCAACGGCTGGCGCTGAGGGCTGCATTGCCTATGATGGCGATCGTTATTACCGCCAACTGGCTAAACCGGTAACGGATTTGAAGGACACCATGGGTGCGGGCGACTCGTTCCTGGCTTCGTTCCTGATGTGTTATCTCGATTCCGCCAAGCGTGGCGAGGATGGTGCCGAGGCCATCGAGCGTGCACTCGACTTTGCTGCCGGGTTTGCCTCGACCGTGTGCGGCATGGAAGGCTCCTGGGGCCATGGAGTGCCGATTTCCGAATAGGTGAGCAGTCCCGGGGAGTCGAATTGTCGCCTCCCTGGGACTCCATGGACAAAAAATGCTAAATATGAGTACTGTCACTAATTTAGTAACAGCGAAATTAAGCTTTTGAGGGCCTAGTTGGGTGTCTGCGAGCGATTAAAACCTGCTAAAAATGACTTTAACCACCTTAAAGTGCCTTGATAATGGATGGCTGTACATTATCAAGGCACTATTTTGCCGTAAAATAATGTTACTGGATTTGCAACAGTACTCATATTTGACATTTTTTGCCCACAGGGGTTAGCGAAGGTCAAAAACAGAGTGCGCATTTGTTAAAACTGCCGACTCGATGCGCTTTGCGTCACAATTTTTGAGCGAGGCGATGCGTTCTGAGGTCCTTGTGAGCGATTTGATGAGCGACTGCGCGCTTGTTTCTGTGTTTGCCTCCGCTGGTGCATCGGTCTCGAGCAGTAAACGATCGAGTGGAATCTGTCGTGCGTATTCGCGTCCTCGTTTAGACGCGAGCATGCGTT
>CABQJU010000023.1:0-38433 GCA_902464575.1 uncultured Collinsella sp. | reverse complement strand
GGCTTACTTTTCTTGAATCTGCTTGCCGCAAAGATGCTCAATCGTAATCTCGTAGAGCTGGACGCCCTTAATGTCCTTGGCGATTTCCTCTTCGACTTCCTCGGCAGAAGGGTAGTACTTAAGGGCGAGCTGGCGGACTTTGTCCTCGATAAACGCGGGGGTGTCATTCGCCAGGCGACAACGGCCAAAGACGACGGTGCTCATAACGTAGGGAGCCCAGTCGCCGTCCTGGTACCACTCGTTTCCGTAAACGGTAAAGCAGACCTTGTCATCGCGCTTGAGTGCGTCGACCTTGTGGCCAGCCTTGGCGCCATGGAAATAAATCTTGTCGTGCTCGGCGTCAAAGAAGTAGTTGACGGGAATGGCGTACGGGTAGCCATCGTCGCCGTTGACGGCAAAGACGCCGCGCTTGCAGGTGGCGAGCAGTTCGCGCGCTTCCTCGTCGGTGATGGCGCGTTTCTTTCGACGTAAGGGCCTAAACATCGTTGGCTTCCTTTCTGGTCGTGCGTGGTTGCTGCAAAAACTATAGCGAAACGGATCCGTTTTTCTTGATGCGGGCGAGTATGCTTTTGAGCTTGTTAAAGTCGAGCGGTTTGGACAGATGGGCGTTCATGCCAGCATCGTGTGCCGCCTTGGCGTCCTAGGCAAAGGCATTGGCGGTGAGCGCGATGATGGGGATATCGGCTGCATCGACCTTCTCGCTCAGACGAATCGCGCGGGTTGCCTCATAGCCGTCCATGTCCGGCATCATAATGTCCATCAGGATCGCATCGAAGCTGCCGGCGGGATGCGACAGGTACAGATCGACGACCTCGTTGCCGTTGGCGGCGCGGGTGACCACGACGCCCTCGGATTCTAGCAGCGTCTGGGCAATCTCGGCATTCAATTCGTTGTCTTCGGCGAGCAGCACGTTCATGTCGGTGAGCGAGCAGTCGGGCGCACTCTCAACCGTATTCGCCCGCGCCTGGGGATTCTCGTCGATATCGAGCGGAATCTCCACGTAGAACGAGGTGCCCACATGGAGCTCACTGGTGACTTCGATGGTGCCGCCCATCAGTTCAATAAGCGACTTGACGATTGGCATGCCCATGCCGGTTCCTTGGAACTTGCTGCGCGCATCGTCACCTTCTTGGGCAAACGGCTCATAGATATGCTTTAAAAACTCGGGAGCCATGCCAATGCCGGTATCCGAAACGCTAAAGCAAAAGAGCGCGCGCCCGTTATCGAGTGGCTTGGTCTGTGAACTAAAGGTGACGGAGCCGCCGTGCTTGTTGTACTTAATGCTGTTGTCTAACAGGTTGATCATGACCTGTCGGATATGGGTGGGACTGCCGATTACGTATGGTCCCGTGGCGTACGGCAGACTATTGTCCTGCATTGTGATGCCGTTACTGGACGCGCGGAGCTTGCACAGAACCAGCGTATTGTCACAGAGCTCTTTGAGGTTAAAAGGCGCATGCTCCAGTGTTAGCTTGCGGTCTTCGATTTTGCCCATCTCGAGGATGTCGTTGATTAGCGAGAGCAGGTGATTGGCGGCAACGCGCGCCTTGGCACGGCTCTCGCGGGCGACCTTGATATCGCCTTCCTTCAATTCCTCAATCTCGATAAGGCCCAGGATACCGTTGAGCGGCGTACGGATGTCGTGGCTCATGCGCGTGAGGAATGCCGTCTTAGCGGCGTTGGCAGCGTCGGCTTTTTTGCGCTCGGCTCGAGCGCGCACGAGCGCCCAGATGAGCAGGACGATGCCGACCGACAACATACCGATGAGGGTAGCGGCAATGGCGGTGCGGTTGCGAAAAAGGAATTGAAGCGTGTCTGATTCCTGGGTCGTGTACGACGTGGAGGAGTAATTGCTTGCGGAGAGCGATTCTCCGGCATTGATGATGCCCTTGTTGATGATTCCCAGCAGCTCGGGCTTTCCGCGCGAAATCCAGCACGAGAGCTCACAGGTGTCAGGGAGCTCGACCGTCTCGTAGTCCTTGAGATCATGACGGTCGCCGATGGTTTTTATGCGTGAGCTGGGAGCGACGATGCAGTGCGCCGTTCCCTTCCTGAGGGCGTCGAACGCTTCATCGTCGGATTGGTATTCGGTCACGGTCGCTGTGGGGAACAGACTTTCAAGTGCATTTTTGTTGACAAACGATGATTTGGTACAGGCGATGTTCTGAAGGTCTTTGTTCAGGTCGCTGCCGGTGTGGATGGCGGTGAGGGATATGGTCCCCAACGATATCGACTGCACAACGCCTGATTGCTCGGCAAACCAGTAATCTCGGTATACCGGCAGCACAACGTCTATGCTTCCCTTTGACAGGGCATTTGACATCATCTTGTAGCTATCAAAGGCGACGGTTTTGACCGTAATGCCAAATTTATCGTGCAACGTCGTCGCAAGCGATGCGAGCGAGCCTTCCATTTCGCCGTTTTCGTCTTCGTTGCAGTAGGGGAGTCTGCCCGTAATGTAGCCGAGCGTGATGGTGTTGTCATTTGTTTTGAGCCAGGAACGTTCGGGGCCGTTGAGCGATGATGAACCGCTGTTTTGGGCCGAGTAGTTAGATTTGACTTCGTCGATATAGCGTGGGTTGACGCGGGCGATTGCCGACATGGCGGCATTGATGTCGTCCATCAGGTCGGGGCGGCTTTTGGGGACGGCAAAATAGTAGTCGCTCGAACCAATGTAGAACATGGGGGAGGCGCTGGGTGACGAGGTCGTGTCGTTCATGATGATGGCATCGACCTCGTTGTTTGCGAGCGCGTCAAAGAGGGCACCGCCAGTGTTGATTTCTTTATAGGTGCAGGTAATGCCTTCGTTGGCGAGCCACTGCTGGCCAACGAAGGTTTGCATAACGCCGGGGTTGCAGCCGATGGTAAGGCCTTGGAGCGCTTGGGGGTCACCCTTGGCCAGATCGCCGCGATCGGGCTTGGCGTAGATGAAGTAGCGCTCGGTGCCCTCGGGGTTCGAGGAAAAGAGCAGCTTTTGGGCACGTTCCTCGGAGTAGGAGATGTTGGGCATGAGGTCGATCTCGCCCGCCTCGAGCATGTCCAAAAGCTCGGTGAAGGTGCCGGAGACGTATTCGTACCGCCAGCCGGGCGTGTAGTACGACAGGGTCTGGAGGTACTCGTAACCCCATCCCGAGAGACGCTCGCCGGGGGTGCCGTCCTGGAAGCCCTCGTTGTTGACGAGCCAACCAACGCGGACCGTCTTGACTGGCTGACTAGAGTCATCGGCAAAAGCCTGAACAGGCGCGATTGAACTCAGCACGGCAAGCGCGGCAAGCACAATGGTCAGGGCGCGACATATAACTGAACGAAGGGCAGTGGCAGCTCTCACATGCAATCCTAACGAATCGAGACATTACCGCATAAGGATACCAGCTCAGCCTGCCCAGTTGGCAGCTGTACCGCTAAACGCTCCCGCCCGGCAGCTGGGGACAGTCCCTTTCTGCCGGCACAAAAGGAACGTCCCTGGCTGCCGGTTGTGGGACAATACCGGGCGAACGTGATTGAGCGTCTGGGAAAAGGGGTCGCGATGAACAAGTTGAGGACGCTTGCCGATGTGCTGCGACAGGCTGGCTTTGCGCGCATCACGGGTCTGTTTCTTATCTTTTACCTGCTGTGCTCGACGGCTGTCTGGCTGTCCGAGCCTACGACCCTCACCTTTGGCGATGGACTTTGGTTTAGCTTCGAGACGGTCTCGACCATCGGCTTTGGCGACATTCCGGCCGAAACACCGGTTGCCCGCGCTATTACCGTCGTCTTGAGCGTTATTAGCATCTTCTACATCGCCATGCTCACGGGCGTGGCGGTGAACTACTGCAATACGCTCATCAAGATGCGTCAAAAGGACACCATGGCGCGCTTTATGGACGATCTTGAGCATTTGGAAGAGCTCGATCGCGACCAGCTCGCCGATCTGTCGCGCCGCGTGCGCGAATATCGGCGCCGCCAACGCTAGAGCGGGCGCCGCGCGTCACAATGAGGGGGACTGAATATGAATATCACCGTGTATCTGGGTGCCAGCGTCGGCAATGACCCGGCGTTTCTGCCCGCGGTGCAGGAGCTGGGCAACTGGATTGGCGCCAACGGCCAGGCGCTCGTGTACGGTGGGTCCAAGTCGGGACTGATGGGCGCTCTCGCCGATAGCGTACTCGAGGCAGGTGGACACGTGACGGGTGTTGAGCCGAGCTTTTTTATAGAGGCCGAATTTCAACACGACGGCATTGACGACCTCATCGTGACGAGTGATATGGCCGAGCGCAAAGCCAAGATGATTGAGCTCGGCGATGCGTTCATCGCCTTTCCCGGTGGCACGGGCACGCTCGAGGAGATTGCCGAGGTCATGTCCGCGGTGTCATTGGGGCACCTGAGCGCTCCGTGCATCCTGTATAACCTGGACGGTTACTACAACGACCTCAAGGCGCTGCTCGGGCACATGATTGATAAAGGGCTTTCGAGCCCGAGGCGCCAGCACGGCATCTACTTTGCCGACGATTTGCGCGAGATTGTCTCGATTATCAACGGATGAGTCTTGAGCCTGTCCCGCTATGGCTCCCAATGGTGCCGTTTGCGGCGCAGACGGTTGGCTCGTTCGGGCAACGCTCGCTCTACAATAAAACATAACTATGTCGACTTTGACCGCGGGAGGACCCGATGGATAACCTTGCCAAACCCACAAACCGCGCGCTGTTTTTAGTTAGCGTTGCTGTGACCGGTGCGTTCGCAGGTGCCGCGGTCTGGCTGTTCTTTTTTGCGATGGAGCACGGTATCGACTATCTGTGGACCGAGATTCCGCACGCGCTGGGCGTCGCTTCGCCCGAGCTCGCCAGCGGCCCGTTTGGCTTTTTGCCGTACCCGTTTTTTGTCTGCCTGCTGGGCGGCCTATTAATCGGTCTGTACGAAAAGATGACAGGCGCCAAGACCGATGACCTCAACCAGGTGATGGCTAAGCTTAAGCAAGACGGGCGCTACCCGTACGACAACCTGGGCAAGCTTTCGCTCGCGGCGTTGCTGCCGCTGCTGTTTGGCGGCAGCATTGGACCGGAGGCCGGTCTGACCGGTGTTATCGCGGGTCTGTGCAGCTGGGTCGGCGACCGTATGCGTTGCTTTGGCGCCGAGTTTAGGGAGCTCACGCTGCTGGGCACCCAGGCTGCCCTGACGGCGCTCTTTACCGCGCCCGTCTTTGGCTTTGTAGCACCGCTTGCCGGTAGCGCCGACGGCCAGGGCGAAGACGCCGACGATGAGTCCACGTCCGGCGAGATCACCATCAAGCTACCCAAGGTGCAAAAGACCGTGGTCTATGGCATCGCGATTGCCGGCGGTCTGGGCACCTACCTGCTGCTTGGCCAGCTTGTGGGCGGCGGCATGGGCATGCCCAGGTTCGAGTCCGCCGAGGTGGGCAACCTGGAACTTGCCTGGCTCATTCCGCTGGCGTTGGTCGGCACCGTTTGCGGCTGGCTGTACTTTGTCTCCGAGCACGCAAGCGAGGCGCTGTCTCATGCAATAGGGGAGCGTCCTGTCGTCAAAGCCATGCTGGCCGGTCTGGCGCTCGCCATCTGCGGCACGGTCCTGCCCTACACCATGTTTGCCGGCGAGACCCAGGCCGACGTGCTCATGGAAACCTACCTGACCATTCCCGCCGGCGTGCTTATCGCGACCGGTCTTGTCAAAGCCATGCTGACCCCCGCCCTCATCAACCTGGGCTGGCGCGGCGGCCACTTCTTCCCGGTTATCTTCTCGGGCGTAAGCCTGGGCTATGGCCTTGCTATCCTCACCGGCGCAGATCCGGTCTTTTGCGTCGCCGTCTGCACGGCATCGACGATGGGTGCGGTCATGCGCCAGCCGGTCATGGTCGTGGGCCTGCTGCTCATGTGCTTCCCACTCAAAGGTATCGTCTGCATGATCATCGCCGCCGTTATCGCTTCCGGCATTCCGCTGCCCAAGCCTCTGCGCAAGTAGCGCGGTGGCGCACGCCGAGGACATGCCATTTGTCACGGATTTGCGGGGGGGCGATCGCGTCCTTCGTGGATTGAGACTCGCGTGGCTACAGATCGCGTACTCGATAAACCTTGGTGCTGACGGTGCAGCTGATTACGCATAGCGCGAGGGCCAGTACGGCAATTCCTGCGCACAGACAGCCAAGGACGGCGGGATCGGGATTCGCTCCGGCAATCGACATGAGCCAGTTGCTGATGGGGTTGGAGGAACTCAACGTTGCCATGGTAAGGCACCCGAGCATGGCAAACAGGCCGACGGATAGGCGCAGCGCCTCCATGTGTCCAAATCGAAAGAACAGCGGCTGCGCCAAAAACACCATCATGAGGGAAATGAGCATCGAGGCTGCCGAGGCGATTGCGATTTCAAAGACCGTCTGTCCCGTCGAAGGAATGCCCGCGCTGTTGAAGAGCGGGATGGCGACGATACGCAAAAGCGTAGCTGCACATGTCATGACGGCGGAGAAGACAATAACGCTCAGGTAGCGTGCACAAATAATGTCTTTGCGCGAGAAGGGCAGCGTTGCCCGATAGCGCTCCCAGCCATTTTGATTGTCGAAGCCGGCCAGCGAGCTCATGACCATGATGGGCGACATGGCACTGACCGCGCAGGCGCCAGCGCTCATGCCGGAATCGCCATCCGACGCGTTGGCAAGAGTCAGCACGACGAAGATAAACAGGCCGACGCCCGCGATGCTCGGGATGAGCGTGCGAACGATGGCGAGTTCGGACATAAAGGCGCGTTTCATTTCGAAGCCCCTTTCAGCATGAGGCGCAGATAGTCATCAATGGTTGCCCGATCGCAGGGAATCTCGGGGAAGGCCTCGAGTGTTTCGCGACGGTTGGGTACGAGTACGTCCACGCTGTAGGCATGGCGGGCGGCGCGGGCACCTTCGACGCAAGCCATAAGCTCGGCGGCGGTAATGTCCTCGCGCGGCAGGTCAAACACAATCGAGCCGTTATCGATGCAGATGACGCGGTCGGCAGCGCGATCGAGGTCGGACGTAATGTGGCTCGAGAGCAGCACGCTGTGCAGGCCGTCGGAAACAAAGGCGAGCAGCTCATCAAGCAGCTCCTCGCGTGCCATGGGATCGAGGCCCGCGGTGGCTTCGTCCAAAACGAGCAGCTTGGCCTTGTGGCTGAGTGCGCAGGCAAGCTGCAGTTTCATGCCCATGCCGCGGGAGAGGTCCTTGACCTTTGTCTTGGGATCGAGGCCAAATCGGTTGATGAATCGGGCGAACGTTTCGCGGTCCCACGTGGGGTACGCTGGGCCTACGAGCGACTCGATCTGGCCCACCTTGAGCGTGGAGGGGAAGGGGCACGTGTCCAGGACAAGACCGATGTGGGAACGCAGGCAGCGCTGCGCCTCACCGGGTGCGTCGGCGCCACAGTGCTGCTCAAACAGGTGTACCTCGCCGGCATCGAGTTTGATAAGCCCAAGCGCGGCTCGAATCGTCGTTGTTTTGCCGGCACCGTTGGCACCCACAAAGCCGACGATCTGGCCAGGCTCCACGGCAAGCGTGACGTCGCGCAGCGAAAAACGGTCACTCACATGGCGTGAGATGCCTTTGAGTTCTAAAAGGTTTTGCATGGTATAGCCTTTCTTGCAGACGGCAACTGCATGGTTTCGGGGGCTACCAGGTCGAGCATCTCGTGCAGCTTGTCGCGCGTGACGCCCAGGGCCTCGGCTTGGCTTGCCGCTTTCGCGAGCAGCTCTTCGATATGGCAGAGCTGGTTTTCACGCAAGAGCTCTTGGTTGCCGTCGGCGACAAAACAGCCCTTGCCTTGCACGGTGCAGATAAACCCGAGCTGCTCCAGGTCGGCGTAGGCGCGCTTGGTGGTGATGACGCTCACGCCAAGATCGCTCGCGAGAGCACGGATGCTGGGGAGTTTGGCTCCCGCAGCGAGCGTGCCCGATAGAATCTGAGCTTTGACTTGCGAGGCTATTTGCTCGTAGATGGGCTTGTCGCTCGAATTGGATAGGATAATGTCCACAGCGGCTCCTTAGCTGATGGGCTACACGTGTATATAACCGGTAAGCACAGTATATATACACTATGCACAGCTATGCAAGAGGTAAATAGGGATTGTCCGCTCGTTCATTCATCTCAATCTGTAACATCTGGAACCGGTTTGGACGGCTACCTGTTACAGATTGAGATTTTGCTGGCGGACCCCATTTGGTTGTCTCAATCTGTAACAACTGGAGAAGTTTTTGGCTGCTAGATGTTACAGATCGAGATCTTTCTGGGACGCCCACCTGTTTGTCTTAATCTGTAACAGGTAGAGGTTCAAAAACCGTCTAGATGTTACAGATCGAGACAAACTGCTGCGGAGTGCCGCCATCGACTGCTACCCTAGACCCCAACTGATGAATTTGTCCTGATAGGTGCCCTATGGCGAGGTTTCACGGCTACAATAGGGCAGTTACATCGACGTAATGCATATAGAACGCAAGAAAGGATCCGCATGGCAAGCCTGTCGGATGAAATCTCGTCGCGCCGCACATTCGCGATCATCAGCCACCCGGACGCCGGTAAGACCACGCTTACCGAGAAGCTGCTGCTCTATACCGGCAGCATCCAGACTGCCGGCTCGGTCAAGGGCAAGAGCTCGGCCAAGCATGCTGTCTCGGACTGGATGGACATCGAGAAGGAGCGCGGCATCTCCGTCACCTCCTCGGTGCTGCAGTTCACCTATAACGGCGCCTGTGTCAACATTCTCGATACCCCCGGCCACCAGGACTTCTCGGAGGATACCTACCGTACCCTTATGGCCGCCGACGCTGCGGTCATGGTCATCGACGGCGCCAAGGGCGTCGAGGCCCAGACCAAAAAGCTCTTTAAGGTCTGCACACTGCGTCACATCCCCATCTTCACCTTTGTGAACAAGCTCGACCACGAGGCTCGCGATCCGTTTGAGCTCATGGAAGAGATCGAGAATGTCCTGGGCATCAATACGTATCCCATGAACTGGCCGATCGGCAGCGGCCGCAACTTCCGCGGCGTGTTCGATCGTCAGACTCGTCACGTCATTGCCTTTGAGGGCGACGGCCACGCCAACGCCACCAAGAAGGTCGCTGAGGTCGAGGCCGAACTGGGCGATCCTTCCATGGACGAGCTCATCGGCGAAGAAAACCATAAGAACCTGATGGACGATATCGAGCTGCTCGATGGTGCCGGTGACGAGCTCGATTTGGATGCCGTGGCCTGCGGCAAGCTGAGCCCGGCGTTCTTTGGCTCGGCGCTTACCAACTTTGGCGTGGAGCCTTTCCTGAAGGAGTTCCTGCGTCTGGCCCCGACGCCGCGCGCCTATACCGATACGCTCACCAGCGAACCGGTCGATCCCTGCCGCGACGACTTTAGCGGCTTTGTGTTTAAGATCCAGGCCAACATGGACAAGAACCACCGCGACCGCATCGCCTTTGTGCGCATTTGCTCGGGCAAGTTCGAGCGCGGCATGGATGCCTTCCACGTGCAGGGCAACCGCAAGCTTAAGCTCGCTACGGGTACCTCGATGATGGCCGATGACCGCGCCATCGTGGACGAGGCGTACGCGGGCGATATCGTGGGCCTGTTCGATCCGGGTATCTTTAGCATCGGTGACACCGTGTGCTCTGGCAAGCGCCATGTGCAGTATCCGCAGATCCCGACATTTGCCCCCGAGATGTTCGCTCGCATTACGCAGGTCGACACGCTCAAGCGCAAGCAGTTTGTCAAAGGCATGGAGGAGCTTGCCCAGGAGGGCGCCATCCAGATCTTCCGCGAGCTGGGCGCCGGTATGGAGAGCGTCATCGTGGGTGTGGTCGGCGTGCTGCAGTTTGAGGTGCTCGAGCGTCGCCTCAAGGCCGAGTACCGTGTTGAGGTTCGTCGCCAGCCGCTGCCCTATACGGACATCCGCTGGATTCAGAACGACCCCGATACCATCGATATCCCGGGCCTTTCGCTCACGCGCGACACGCTGCGCGTCGAGGACATGCGCGGCGGCAAGTTGCTGCTGTTCACGAGCCCGTGGAACGTGGATTGGGCAACCGACCACAATCCCGACCTTATCCTGTCGGAGTTTGGCAACGTAGCGTTTTAGCGCATCGGCGTGGTGGCCCTGCGGGGCTGCCGCGCCGTTTGCTTGCCTGATGCCGTGTGAGCGGCTATCATACCCACCGTCGTCTCAAGACCGGGGCGTCCGAGCAGTTCGGGTCCGATATCCTGCTCGTTAAACCTAAAACCAAAGGAGTACATAATGATCAAGAAGGTCATGGAGGACTACAAGGTCCTGTTGCGGAGCATTCCCGCGGCAACGGTTTCGCTGTTTTTCGTGAGCGTCATCATGATGAACCTGCTGGCCAACAAAGAGCTCATCAGTCTGCCGTATCTGGCGCTCGATTGCGGCTTTGTGGTGAGCTGGGTCTCGTTTTTGTGCCAGGACATGATCTGCAAGCGCTTTGGCGCCAAGGCATCCATCAAAATCTCTATCCTCGCGCTGCTGGTTAACCTGGCCGTGAGCTTGTGCTTTTGGGCATGCTCGCTAACGCCCGGCATGTGGGGCGCCTACTACGACACCGGCATGATCGAGGTCAACACTGCCCTTAACGCCACCATCGGCGGCACCTGGTACGTGGTGCTTGGCTCGTCGCTTGCCATGCTCGTTTCTGCCGTGGTTAACTCCACGCTCAACCAGTCGCTCGGCCGCATGCTCAAAAAGAATAATTTTGCGAGCTTTGCCTTCCGCTCCTATGTCTCCACGGGCGTTGGTCAGTTTATCGACAACCTGGTCTTTGCCATTGTGGTGAGCCACACGTTCTTTGGCTGGACCTGGGTGCAGGTTCTTATGTGCTCGCTGACGGGCGCCGTCGCCGAGCTGCTGTGCGAGGTCTTCCTGAGTCCCGTGGGCTACAAGGTCGTGCGCGGCTGGGAGCGCGAGAATGTGGGCTCCGAGTACCTCGAGCGCCACGCAACCGCCTAAGGAGCAAGTATGCGGGTTTTGATCACGGGCGCTTCGGGCGGTATCGGAGCCGCGTGCGTGCAGCGCTTTTTGGATGAGGGCCACGAGGTCGTGGGCTTTGATCTGCTGCCGGCGGCGATCGAACACGAGCGCTACCGCCATCTGATTGTTGATGTCCGCGAGCCGGACTCGTTTCCAAGCGACCTTGAGCCCCAGGTGATCGTGAACGTTGCCGGCACGCAGGATTCGGCCGACGACATCGCCGCCAACCTGCGTGGCACCATTAACGTGACCGAGCGCTACGCCTTTGTGGAAGAGGGGCTTGCCGCCAAGCCGGCGCCGGCTATCAAATCCGTGGTCAATGTGGGGTCGGCGAGCGGGCATACGGGATCGGAGTTTCCCGCCTATGCCGCTAGCAAGGGCGGCGTTATCGCCTACACCAAGAACCTTGCAAACCGCCTGGCACCGCAGGCCATCGCCAACAGTGTGGACCCGGGCGGCGTTATCACGCCGCTCAACCGTTGCGTGATGGAAGACGAGCACCTGTGGAACCAGATTATGGAGCTCACGCCGCTTAAACGCTGGGCCACCGCCCAAGAGATCGCCGAGTGGATCTACTTTGTGGGCGTGACCAACCGGTTTATGACCGGACAGAGTCTGTTGATCGATGGCGGCGAGGCCGGTCGCACACAATTTATATGGCCCGAATAGAAAACGCGCCCGGCGGAAAGCCATCGGGCGCGTTTTTTGATGTATCGATTTTTAGCCGAGGCAAGTCCAGTTGACGGGGGTCGAGCCGTGCTGTTCGAGTAGCCGATTGGCGGCAGAGAAGGGGCGCGACCCCATAAAAGCGGGGAGTTCTGCCGTGGCACGGTTGGCCGAAAGCGGCGAGGGGTGCGTGGAAGCCAGGCAGAACTTGCCGATCGCCTCGCCTGCACCGGTTGCGGCGAGCTTGGCCTCGACCATCTGCTGGGCAAAGCGTCCCCACGCCAAAAAGACTACCGGTTGGGGCAGCTGGCAGCAGCGTTCGATAACATAGTCGGTTAAGGTGCTCCAGCCCAGCTTGGCATGCGAATTGGCGGCATGCTCGCGTACGGTGAGCGTGGTGTTAAGGAGCAGGACGCCCTGCTGCGCCCATGATGTTAAGTTGCCCGTGGCGGGGATGGGGCAGCCAAGATCGGCATTGAGCTCCTTATAGATGTTACGCAGGCTCGGCGGTAGCTTGGTTTGCGTCGCGGGAACCGAGAACGATAGCCCCATGGCCTGGTTGGGTCCGTGATACGGGTCCTGACCCAGGATGACAACCTTGACTTGGTCTGCCGGCGTGTAGGCGAGGGCATTGAGGATGTCGCCTTGTGCCGGGTAGATGGTCTGCTCGGCACGCAAAAGGGCGATGCGCTCGAGCAGCTGGTTCGTAGTGTCACGTACCGGCTGCGGCGCATTGCCCAACCAAGTTGCTATGTTGCGGTCGCGGGTTGCGGTGTCCATGGGGCTCCTTTATGGCAGATGCTCTGTTGGCATCTATTGTAAAGGCGTCCGGAGGCCTTTATGCCACGGCTGCATGAAGAGTGGGGTCTACGAGACGTGCTCGGGCGCTCCTGCCATGCGAGCCTGTCCATGTGCGCGGAGGCGCGGAAGCTCGACGGTTGCCACCATGACGCCGGTGAGGATGAGGGCGGCACCAAAGAAGGCGATGGGGCTCAGGACCTCGCCAACCAGGAAGAACGAAAAGACGGCGGAGCATACTGGCTCGAGCGAGAAGGCGAAGCCGGTGGTCTCGGCAGGCACGTGGGGCTGCACGAGTGTTTGGGTGATAAAGCCGTAGGCAGAGCAGATGAGTGCAAGCGCCACGACAACGACGATCTCGCTGGGCGTGCTGGGAAGTGTGAAACCGCCAAAGGCGAACGCGGCGATGCCCGAGAACAGGCCGCCGAAGCCCAGCTGCCAAACGCCCAGGGCCAGCGGGTCGACTTCTTCGACAAAGCGCTTGGCCACAATGATGTGTCCGGCATAGACAAAGGCGGAGATCAGCATGATGAGCGCGCCCGGGTTCAGGCTGGTGAAGTCGGCGCCCGAGAGCAGCAACATGCCGCAGGTGACGATGGCCGTGCCGACGAGCACTTTGCGCTCGGGGGCGCGGCGCAGCAGGGCGGCGTTGGCAAACGGCACGATCACGACCGTCAGGCTCTGCAAAAAGCCGGCGGTAGAGGCGGAGGTGAGGCTGGAGCCCAGGCACATGCAGGTGAGTTCAGTTGCCATGATGGCGCCGATGATGGCAGCGCGGACCATGAGGTCGCGGTTGATGCGGAAAGCGTGCTTGTGGAAGAGCAGCAGGCAGGCCGCAAAAGCGATGATGCAACGAAGCGCGACGATGCTCGTGGCGTTCATGCTGTCCATGCCAATTTTCATGAGGGGGTACGAAAAGCCCCATGCGACGGGAACGGAAAATGAGAGCGCGATTGCTTTTTTGCGATCCATGGGACTCCTTTTGTTACAGAACGGTTTCGTACAAAGGATTCTGCGCTCAGATGTGGATGTAGTAAAGCGAATGTATCTTCAGTATGATTAAGCAAAGCTAAAGTAGGCAAGAAAGGCGCTGGCAAAACGTTTTACGGCTGCGTCGATGTGGAGGCACGATGGCATCGCGGTATCAGATTGTTTGTATGGTGGTCGATCGCGGCAGTCTTAAGGGTGCAGCCGATGAGCTGGGCTATACACAAAGCGCGGTGAGCCAGGCCGTCAAGGCGCTCGAGCGCGAGCTGGGTACCACGATTATCGAGCGCGGTAAGCAGGGCGTATCGCTTACGCGCGACGGTAAGCAGTATCTGCCGTATCTGCGCCAGATTGTAACTGCCGAGGCCGAGCTTGAGGGCAAACGGCAGGAGTTGCTGGGGCTTTCGTCGACTGACATTCGCATTGCGACGTTTACCAACGTGAGCCGTACCGTGTTGCCGCGCGTGATTCGCGACTTTGGGGCCCTGCACCCGGGCGTGCACTTCACCCTCAAGCAGGGCGATTACACGCGCAACGCTCAGTGGGTGCACGATGGCGTGGTTGACTTTTGCTTTACGGCGCGCGGATTTACCGCTGGACTCGAGAAGCGCGTGGTCTATCACGACGAGTTGGTGGCGCTGCTGCCGACCGCGCATCCGCTGACGGCAAAGGAAAAGGTGACGCTCGCCGACCTGGCGTCCGAGCCGTTTGTGCTGCTGGATGAGGGCGAACAGAGCCTGGTGCTCGATGCATTCGCGGCGCATGGGCTGTCGCCGCACGTGACGAGCGAGGTGACCGACGACTACACCATCATGGCGATGGTGGAGGAGGGCCTAGGCGTGAGTATGCTGTATCGCCGTACCGTCGAGGGCATGAGGGCCGATATTCGCGTGCGTCCCATCGTGCACGCTCCCTCGCGTGACGTAGTGGCAGCCTGGCGCAGCTGGGACACCATGCCTATCGCCACGAGGCACTTTATCGACTATATGAGCTCGCATATTGTCAATTAATGACTGGCATGGCGTTGAGTGCGGTGTTTAGCGGGCTGTCGCTTTGGCTTGGGCGGCGCGATAGGTGCGTGCCGGGTGGCAGAGTAGTACCGCCACGACCATAAAGAACGCCGTGGTGCCCAGGCTGATGGGGTAGACCATCATGATGTTCGCAAAGGTGCGGAAGTGCGGGAACACGCAGAATACCCAATAGAAGCGAATACCGCAGACGCAGATCATGGTGATGAGGGCGGGCATGAGCGAGATGCCAAAGCCGCGCAGGTAGCCGGACATGTTTTCGTAGAACATGCTAAAGGCGTAGGCAGGGAAGATCGAGCACACGCGGATATAGCCGATCGAGACGATGTTGGGGTCGCTGTTGAACAGCGCCAGGATTTCGCGTCCCAAGCCTACGATGATGACGATGGTGGTGAGTGCAACGATGCCGCCTTCGATCAGGCAGACCTTGAGCGTCTTGGTGCAGCGGTCGATTTGGCGGGCACCGTGGTTTTGTCCCACAAAGGTGGTGCAGGCCTGGCTAAAGCTGTTGAGCAGGTTGTAGCACACGTACTCCAGGCTCATGGCAGCGCTCGATGCCGCCATGACCTCGGTGCCCAAGCTGTTGATGGCGGACTGGATGATGATGTTGGCGACGGCAAAGACAGCGCTTTGGATGCCGGCGGGCAGGCCGATCTTGACGATGCGCTTGAGGGCGACGGGGTCTAAGCCTAAGTCGCGTGGGGTGACGCGGACGACGGAGTCGGTCTTGAGCAGGCGGATAAAGAGCGTAGCGGCGCTGACGGTGTAGGCGATGGCGGTGGCGATGGCGACGCCCGCGACGCCCCAGTGGAGTACGGGGACAAAGATGAGGTCCAGGCCAATGTTGAGGACGGTGGACACGGCGAGCGCCTGCAGCGGCATGCGGGTGATGCCGACGGAGCGGAAGATCGCGGCCTCAAAGTTGTAGAGCAAGATCGAGGGCATGCTGAGCAAAAAGACGCGCAGGTAGAGCGAAGCGAGCGGCATGGTCTCGGCAGGCACGTTGAGCGCAGCGAGCATGGGCTCGGCAAAGATCTCGCCCAGTGCGATGACGACAAAGCCCACGAGCGCCATTAAAATCGAGGTATGGACGGCGCGTTTGACCATGTTCTGATCGTTGCGGCCGATAGCGTTGGCGATGACCACGTTGGAGCCAAGCGACATGCCAATAAAAAGGTTGAGCATAAGACTGGTAAGCGGAACATTGGAGCCGACCGCCGCCATGGCGAGGGTTCCCTGGTCGCCCGAGAAGTTACCGATGATGACCGTGGCGATGAGGTTCGACAGCTGCTCCAAGATGCTCGTGGCGGCCACGGGGAAGGCGAACAGGGGAATATTGCGCCATAGCGAGCCGGTGGTCATGTCAATGTGCTTAGATGCGGTGTCTGCCATACGCTCTCAATCTCTAATATGCTCTTTCGTGCTTATTTGCGCAGACGATGATACTCCTAATCGACTAGTCATTGGGGACGTTCTTAAACGACTGGTTATTCAAGAACGTCCCCAATGACTAGGTGGGGAAGGCGTGCGACAATGGTGGTCGTTGTGTTGTTCGCGCTAAGGAGTTGCCATGTTGTTGTGTCCTGTTTGCCATGAGCCCTTGGTGGATGACGAGCGTGGTGCTGCATGCGCGGGCGGGCATCGATTCGATCGTGCGCGCGAGGGCTATCTGTACCTGTTGCGCTCGTCTAAGAGCGGTGACTCTATGGGCGATCCCAAGTCGCAGGCCCGCAGCCGTCGCGACTTCCTCAATCGCGACTACTATGCGCCGTTGCGTGATGCGATGGTCGAGCTGGTGCGCGAACGAGTGACTGCGTGCGGGGCGTCCACGGACAAGCCGCTGACCCTGCTCGACATCTGCTGTGGCGAGGGCTACTACACAAGTGCCATAGGCTCGGTGCCGAACGTTGATGCCTACGGCTTTGACCTGGGCAAGGAAATGGTGCGCCTGGCTGCCAAGCGTGGCGGCGCGACGTATTTCGTCGCCAACATGAAGGACATCCCCGTGGCAGATGGCGCCTTCGACATGGTGACCGAGCTCTTTGCTCCCTTTAACGAGCGCGAATTTGCCCGTGTGCTGGCGCCCGAGGGCTCGCTCTACACCGTGGTGCCGGGTGCGCGCCACCTCTTTGGGCTCAAGGAAGTGCTCTACGACACGCCGTACCTTAACGACGAAAAGCTGCCGAAGACGACCGAGCTAAAACTGGTCGGCACGCAGCGGGTATCCGCGAACATTACGCTCCAGACGCAGGCCGACATCGAGGCCGTGTTCCAGATGACGCCCTACTACTACCGCACGCGACCAGTAGACAAAGAGCGCCTGGCAAACTTGGACTCGCTCCAAACGGATATCGACTTCATCATCGCCGAATATCGCCACTAACCTGTCAAAAAGGGACAGGTTTATTTTGGCAGGTTTTATCTGGTTAAACGCAAAGGGCCGACCGCGTTGCTACGCGATCGGCCCTTTTTGTTGCTCGTTGTAAGGAATATGGGAGACGGGTGCCTACAGGCGATCCTTGTTCTCGGCCTTGACGTCGTGTGCCTGCTGAACAAAGAACAGGTCGTACACCACGATGACAAAGGCACCATAGTTGATGGCGTCGCCGCCGAACGCGGGGAGCGTGAGCACGGCCTGCGCAATCGTGGCGACCGCGGCGATGATGCCGAGCTTAAATGCGCCACCCACCTGCGAAGGCTTGTTGGCGCCCTTGATGCCCGCAACGCCCGCGGCGAGGTCGATGAGGCCCTTGGCGATAATCACGACCGCGGCGAGCATGGCGTTCGGTCCGTAGGTGGACTCGAGCTTGCCGGTCGCGATGCCGGCGATTCCGATAACCAGGCTGGCGATGCCCAAAACAAAATAGATGAGGGCAAGGATTTTGAGTGTCTTGCGAGTGAAGCTCATGGCTGGTCCTTTCGATACGAGTACGCCAACTTGGCGCACCCAATGTGCTGCACATATGGTGAAGCACATTGTAGTTCAACGCGGCGATGCATGCGTTTGAAAGCGCTTTGAAGCCTGCGTACTCCAACCTTTCAAAAGGGAAAGCTAGGCGTAAGCCAAATCGATGGCAGCGTATGCGCAGCGCTGCGATGATGGGGCCATGATAAGAGCTGGACCGAAGAAGGGGCCATGATGTACGGAGCCAAGCAAATGGGTGAGCCGCGGTCGTTGGGAAGGCGCATGGGTGATTCCGTGATCGCTGCTGTGTGCACGGGATTGATGGCAGTGCTTTGCATTGGGATGCTGTGGGCCATGTCGCATGTGGGACAATAGCGAACGGTTGGGTGCTGGCATAAACGGTGCCCCGCGTATTCGTTTTGCTTGTTAAGGAGTGTCCATGGGCGTCGTCGATCCCTTATCTGTTGCTCGGGCCGCGGGGCTTGAGCTGATCGGGAAGCCCGAGGGCCTCACGCTCACCGACGGCACGATGGAGCTGCGCGCCGATTTTGGCCGCATGCTGCCGCGACTCAAGCAGGGCCGTCTGCAGCAAGAGCTGTTGGTAAAGGCTGCGCGCACAAAGGGCATCGAGCGACCATGGGCAATTGACGCTACGGCAGGCTTTGGCGAGGATTCGCTGCTGTTGGCGGCCGCGGGCTTTACCGTCGATCTGTATGAGCAGGACTGCGTGATCGCGGCGCTCCTTCAGGATGCTTTGGAGCGCGCGGCGGATGATCCGGCGCTTGCGGCTGCCGTGGTACGCATGCGCCTGCATGCGGGCGAGGACAGCATTGCAGGCCTTCGTCAAACCGTCGAGCTGCTCGAGCAGGGCGAGCTCGCAGCACCCGACGTGGTGTACCTGGACCCCATGTTTCCCGAGCGCACCAAGAGCGCGGCGGTGAAAAAGAAGTTCCAGCTGCTGCATCACTTGGAGCAGCCGTGCGCCGATGAGGAGGCGCTGGTCGAAGCTGCGCTTGCGGTGCACCCGCGCAAGGTGGTTATCAAGCGTCCGGTGAAGGGGCCACTGCTTGCCGGCGTTAAGCCGAGCTATCAACTTGCGGGCAAGGCCGTTCGTTACGATGTGTTGGTGCCGCCGCGCCCGTAGCTTGCGTGCGATTACCGGGGCTTCGCTAGTGCCGTGCCGATGCGGCCCCTATTTCCAAGGGTGCGACGTCAGGTGCCAGCCGCCGCAGTATTCACATTTGTAGCAGGCCAAACCACGCCGCCCGCGGTTTTCGCAGTCGGCCATAACTGCCTCGGCCTCGGCGCGTGTGTCGTAACGGTTTTTGCGTTCGCACGACTTGTAACGCCAGGCTTCATCGCGCTCGGCGTCTAGGGCGTCGCGGCGCTCGTCCTCGCGCGCAAACAGGTCGCTCATATCGCCGCCGGTAGCAGCGCCCAAAAACTCGCTTTTGGCCTTTGACCAGGCGGCTCGCTTTTTGCTTCCCATCTGCTTCGTGCCCCTCTCCAAACGCTGGTATCATTGCTCAACCAAAGTGATACCAATAAACGTGAGGTCGCCGCGTGATGATCAGAAAAACCCTCGATACCGACATTCCCGCCGTCATGGCTATCTATGACGCAGCCCGCGCCTTTATGCGCGCACATGGCAACGCCACGCAGTGGCCCGAGGGCACGCCTTCTGCCGAGCAGCTGGCTGCCGATATCGCCGCCGATGGCAGCTATGTGTGCGAAGTCGACGGCCGCGTGGTGGCGACGTTTGCCTTTTTGCCGGGCCCGGACGAGTGCTATGACGTCATTGAGGATGGTCAATGGCGCAGCGACGCTCCGTACGCCGTGCTGCATCGCGTGGCGTCCGATGGCACCGTGCACGGTATCGCGGCTGCGATGTTTGCCTTTGCCAAGGAGCGTGCCGATCACCTGCGCATCGACACGCATCAGGACAACCTGCCCATGCAGGGAGCCATCGCCAAGGCCGGGTTTAAGCGCGCCGGTATCGTATATGTGTCGGACGGTACGCCGCGCGTCGCGTTTGATTGGCTGCGCGAGGCATAAAGGCCGAGTCACATACCAGCGTTTCACCGAAATGAAAATGGCCCCGAGTGGGGCCATTTTTGGTAAAACGCGTTGTTGTGGGGCTCGCGTTGTTATCGCCCCAGATGAGCCCGGGCAGACAAAAAGGGGAGGTGCCGGCTTTCGCAAGGCGCGAACCTACGAAAATCGCCGCGCGGCAACGCGGGGCGATGAGCTCGGTCGGGGGATAGGGCCCGCTTCGCCCGCCGGCACGTAAATTGTATCATCCAGTGTGGAACGAGGATGCCTGTTGCCGCGTGCGATGGGCTTGTAATAAGAGGAGAGCCATGTCGAAGCAAGCGGTCGTTGGAATCTTGGCGCATGTCGATGCCGGCAAGACCACGCTGGCCGAGGCCATGCTGTTCAACGCGGGTCGCATTCGCAAGCGCGGCCGCGTGGACGATGGTGATTCGCATCTGGACACTGACGCGATCGAGCGCGAGCGCGGCATCACGATTTTCTCGTCGCAGGCCGTACTCGACCATGGCGATACCCACGTCATGCTCGTGGATGCACCGGGGCATGTCGATTTTTCGGCCGAGGCGGAGCGCACATTGCGCGCGCTGGACTACGCGATTTTAGTTGTGGGCGCCAACGACGGCGTGCAGGGGCACACCGAAACCCTGTGGCGCCTGCTTGCACGCTATGACATCCCGACGTTCATCTATATCAACAAAATCGATTTGGAGAATCCCGGCCGCGATGTTTTGCTGGCACAACTTGGGCAACGTCTTTCCGAGGGCTGCCTGGATGCCAACGAACTGCTGACGGGTGGTGGCGTTCAGGAAGACGCTGCCGCGTTAGACGAAGAAGCGCTCGAGGAGTTTCTTGAGGCGGGTGAGCTTTCTGTCGCAACGCTGTCGCGCATGGTTGCCGAGCGCAAGCTCTTTCCCTGTTTTGCCGGCTCGGCGCTCAAGGACCAAGGCGTGGACGAGCTGCTGGATGGCATATGTGCGCTGATGCGTGAACAGACATGGCTCCCGGAGTTTGCCGCGCGCGTCTATCGTGTCAGCCGCGGGGATCGCGGCGAGCGCTTGGCATGGGTTAAAGTGACCGGCGGCACGCTGCACGCAAAACAGATGATTGGTGGACGTTCCGGTGCCGAGGCATGGGAGCAGAAGGTCGATCAGGTACGCATCTATAACGGCGAAAAGTATGAGCTTGCCCAAGAAGTTGCTGCTGGCGGTATTTGTGCCGTGACGGGTCTTGCGCACGTTCGCCCGGGGGACGCCCTGGGCGCGGAGCCCGCGGGCGATGCGCCTGTCATTGCGCCGGTCCTCACCTATACGGTGCTTCCGGGCGAACACGATGTCCATGCGGTGTTCAAAGCACTGACTGAGTTGGCGGACGAAGATCCCATGCTCGGCGTAAGCTGGAACACTCATCTTGAGCAGATTCATTTGCAGTTGATGGGTGCCGTGCAACTCGAGGTCGTGCAGCGGGTGTTGGCCGATCGCTTTGGCCTTTCGGTTGCGTTTGAGTCTGGCGGCATTCTCTATAAGGAGACCATTTCGCAGCCGGTCGAGGGCGTGGGCCACTTTGAGCCACTGCGCCACTATGCCGAGGTGCATCTGCGCCTGGAGCCGTTGCCAGCGGGTTCGGGCGTGCAGTTTGGCACCGTGACCTCGACCGACGAGCTCGATCTTAACTGGCAGCGTTTGGCGCTCACCAACGCCATGGAGCGCGATCACCTGGGCGTGCTGACCAGCTCGCCCATCACCGATGTACGCATTACGCTCACGGGCGGCCGCGCGCATGCCAAACACACCGAGGGCGGCGATTTTCGCCAGGCCACGTACCGCGCGATTCGCCAGGGTTTGATGCGGGCGCGTGAGGCCGGTGCAGCCGTGCTGCTGGAGCCGTGGTACCACTTTGAGCTCGAGGTGCCGGGGGAGTGCGTGGGCCGGGCGCTCTCGGATGCCACGCGCATGGGTGCCGAGTACGAGCCGCCGACGATGGCGGGGGACCGGGCGAAGCTTGTGGGTCGCGTGCCGGCATCCGAGGTGCAGGATTATGCGCTGGAAGTAGCCGCCTACACGAGTGGCCGCGGGCATCTATACCTGGAGTTCGCCGGCTATGCGGCTTGCCATGATGCCGAGCGCGTCATCGAGACGGCTGCCTATGAGCCCGAGGCCGATCTGCCCAACACGCCCGATTCGGTCTTTTGCTCTCATGGCGCCGGTTACACGGTCAAATGGTACGACGTGCCCACCGCGGCGCACGTAAAGATCGACCCTGCCACCTTCCGCCCCTGGCGAGTAGCAGACGCCGAGTTTTTCGGCCACATGTGACAAAGGGACAGCTCCTTTGTCACATGCTATTGGTGTAACTCGGTACAAATTGGTATAACTGTTGCCAGGGTTCGCCAATCCGAGGAGGCCGACATGAATCCCAATCCCTTTAAGCCTACGGCTGGCAAGCGGCCTCCGATACTCATCGGTCGCGAGTCGGTCATCGAAGATTTCGAGGAAGGGCTCGATAACGGCGCCGGAGCGCCGGGCAGGCTCATGCTCATTACGGGAAACCGCGGCTGCGGCAAGACGGTTCTCCTGCGGGAGCTGCAACGTCTGGCCAGTGAGCGCGGATGGGCGGTTGTCTCCGATTCCGCTTCGCTTGGCTTATGCGACCGCTTGGCCGACGCGCTTCGCTCGAATAAACCCGTTGTGACGTCAATGGAGTTCGGTCCGTCATTTGGCCGGATGTCGGTCGAGGCGGCGCGGGCAAAAGGCGAGACGTTGCGCGGGTTAGTCAACGAACGCCTCAAGAAACTCGGGCCGGGAAAGGGCTTACTGTTTGCGATTGACGAGGCCCAATCGGCATCTATCGAGGAACTGGCGGCGCTGGCCGTTCTCTATCAGCAGGTGCTCGGAGACCAGGATGCTACGGGCTTGCCCGATAGCGATCAGCGCGGTCTTGCGCTGGTTTTTGCCGGCTTGCCCAGTATGGTTGATGACTTGCTCGAAGAGCCGAGCGTAACGTTTTTGCGGCGCGCCCAGCAGCGTACGCTGGGGCCGATTTCTTTGCCCAAAGTGCGCGATTCATATGTCCAGACGGTCAAAGACGCTGGCCTTTGCGTTGATGCGGAGACGGCGGACCTTGCGGCGCGCAAGAGCATGGGGCATCCCTATATGGTTCAGCTGGTGGGATATTACATGTGGCGGTCTGCTGTCCGGCGTGGCTCGCGGGTCATCGAAAGGCGCGATGCCGAGGATGGCCATGCGGATGCCGTCTCCGAGTTCTACGAAGCGGTTGACGCGCCTCTGTATTACGGGCTGCGCAGTCCACAGCGCCTCTTTATCGAGGCCATGGCGGTTGACGAGGGCAAACCGAGTCGCATGGCGGATATCATTGAGCGCTGCGATCGCACCCAGAGCTGGGCGAGTAAATATCGCGCAAGCCTGATTCGCGAGCGCGTCATCGAGGCTGCCGGATACGGCCTCGTCCGATTTACCGTGCCCATGCTGGGCGCGTACATTCGCGATCGAGTTATATGGCATGAGTAGGGCGATAAAGGTGACGGAACAGAAGATGAGCCCGCAGGCTATCGAGGTGCGTGGCGCGCGCGTCCATAACCTTAAGGACATCGATATTGATATTCCGCTGGGAAAGCTCGTGGGTATTGCCGGCGTGTCGGGTTCGGGTAAGAGCTCGCTGGCACTGGGCGTTCTTTACGCCGAGGGCTCGCGCCGCTATCTGGAGGCGCTCAGCACCTATACCCGCCGTCGTCTGACGCAGGCCGAGCACGCCCAGGTGGATGAGGTATTGCACGTGCCGGCGGCACTCGCATTGCATCAGTGCCCCAGCGTGCCGGGCGTGCGGTCCACTTTTGGCACCATGACTGAACTCAACAATAGCCTGCGTCTGCTCTTTAGCCGCTGCGCCCATCATGTGTGCCCGCATTGCGGGGCGTGTGCGGAGCCGAGCCTTAACGTGGCTGCGGGCCTGTCGCTCACGTGCCCTGCGTGCGGTCGCGAGTTCTACGCGCCGAGTGCCGAGGATTTGGCTTTCAATAGCGGTGGTGCGTGCCCTACCTGCGGCGGCACCGGTGTCATGCGCGAGGTGGACGAGGCGAGTCTGGTGCCCGACGAGTCAAAGACTATTAACGAGGGTGCGGTGCTTCCCTGGGGCACGCTCATGTGGGACCTGATGAAGCAGGTGGCCGGCGAGATGGGCGTACGCACCGACGTGCCGTTTAAGCAGCTCACGCCTCAAGAGCGCGACATCGTGTTCCATGGTCCGGCGGTTAAGAAGCACATTCTCTACGTTCCCAAAAACGGCGAGGGCGCCACGCCGCTCGACTTCACCTATTACAACGCCGTCTATACCGTCGAGAATGCGCTCGCCAAGGTTAAGGACGACAAGGGCCTCAAACGCGTTGCGCGCTTTTTGCGCGAGGGCCCATGCCGCGACTGCAGCGGCACGCGTCTCTCCGAGGCGGCACGCCAGCCCCAGGTGCGCGGTATCAATCTGACGCAGGCGGCGGCCATGACGCTGGGCGAGGCGATTGAGTGGGTGCGCGGGGTGCCCGCATCCTTGCCGCCCGAGATGCGGCCCATGGCGACGGATATCTGCGATTCGTTCTTGAGCACGGCTCGCCGTCTGATCGACTTGGGGCTCGACTACCTTTCGCTCGATCGCGCCGGCGCCACGCTTTCCACGGGCGAGCGCCAGCGCGTGCAGCTTGCTCGCGTGGTGCGCAACCGATCGACAGGCGTGCTTTATGTGCTGGACGAGCCTTCGATCGGCTTGCATCCTGCCAATGTCGACGGCCTGGTGGGTGTGATGCGCGACCTGGTGGGCGACGGCAACACCGTGGTTGTTGTCGACCATGATACGCGCGTACTGGCGGAAGCCGACTATCTGGTCGAGATGGGCCCCGTTGCCGGAGCAGGCGGCGGCAGTGTGATCGCCGCTGGTACGGTAGACGAGGTCGAGCAATCGCAGGGCAGCCGTATCGCGCCGTTTTTGCGCGCCGAGCCCAAGCGCTTGCGTCCGCAGGTGACTGACGACGAAATGTTCGACCAGGGCCATATCCGCATGGCGACCGATGCCATCCATACCGTCAAGCCGCTCGAAGTCGATATCCCGCGCGGCCGTCTTGTCGCGGTGACGGGCGTTTCGGGTTCGGGCAAGACGACGTTGGTGCTCGAGACGCTCATCCCGGCGCTTAAGGCACAGGCAGCCGGAGAGCGCCTGCCGGGGCACGTGCGTTGGGTCGATGCTGAGGGCATTGGCCGCGCAAATCTGATTGACGCTACGCCTATCGGCGCCAACGTGCGCTCGACGGTGGCGACCTATGCCGACATTCATGATGAGCTGCGCCGTGCCTTCGCCCGTACGCCCGAAGCCAAGGCAGCGGGATATAAGGCGGGCGCCTTTAGCTACAACACCGGTGCCCTGCGCTGTCCTACGTGCGACGGCACGGGCTCGATATCGCTCGACGTGCAGTTTCTGCCCGACGTCGAGATCGTCTGCCCGGCATGCCGTGGTTCGCGCTACGCCGAGGCCGCCTCGCATATCCATCGCGAGAGCAAGGACGGGAGCCTGCTTACGTTGCCGCAGCTCATGGACATGAGTGTGGACGAGGCCATCGACGCCACGGTGGGACTCAAGAAGGTTCAGACGCGTTT
Organism: uncultured Collinsella sp.; assembly: GCA_902464575.1. Classification (GTDB taxonomy): domain Bacteria; phylum Actinomycetota; class Coriobacteriia; order Coriobacteriales; family Coriobacteriaceae; genus Collinsella. Next base: position 13,376 of record CABQJU010000023.1, on the reverse strand, counting down.
GCAGACCTTGCACGACCTGGGCCTGGGTTATCTCACGCTCGGTGAGCCCACACCGGCGCTTTCGGGTGGTGAGGCGCAGCGCCTTAAGCTCGCGAGCGAGATGGGCCGCGTGCAGGATGATGCCGTATTCGTGTTCGATGAGCCCACGATCGGACTACATCCGCTCGATGTTCAGGTGTTGCTGAGTGTGTTCGATAGCCTCGTTGCCAAGGGCGCCACGGTTATCGTGATCGAGCACGACCTCGACCTTATCCGTAACGCCGATTACGTGATCGACATGGGCCCGGGCGGTGGCGACGCCGGCGGGCAAATCGTCTGCGCTGGCACGCCGGGCGACATCGTGGCCTGCTCCAAGAGCATTACCGGCCGCTATCTATAGACAATGAGGCAAAGGGACAGCCCCTTTGCCTCATTGATGCCTATTTCACGCATTGAGCCGCGAGATAGTCGCGGAAGAATGGCAATTCAAATGCGACGAGCCCTCGTCCTCGTTCTCCGATGATGCCGGCATCTATCATGCGGCGTCGGTAGCGGGAGACCTGCTGCGGCGAACGCTTAAGGCGCTCGACAAGGTCAGCGGTGGTGGACTCTTCCTCGTCGTCGAGCATGGCGATGAGGAATCGTTTGTCCTCCGCAGTGAGTTCCCGATAGGTTGCCGCGAGGATTCGGTCGTCCATCTCGTCGCGCGCGATTTTGATTCCCAGGTCAAAGTCGCGCGACGAGATTTCCTTCGAATCGCTTGTGAGATCCCAGGCACGGTAGCCTACGAGTTGCAATAGGAAGGGAAAACCAGAGATCGAGCGAACGGCTCTATCGATTCCCTCAGCGTCTGCCAGGCGATCGTTTTCCTGGATTGTGCGAATCAAGGCTTCGCGTACGTCATAGTCGGCAATGCGACCCAGATGATATTGTTGGGCGCGGCGAAGGAACGAGACCGTCTTGTGGTTCAGTAGCGTTGATACGTTGTTGGGAAGTCCCGCCATGAGCAGCGCGACGCGTTTCCCGTCGGTCACAAAGTGCTGATACGTCGCTGCGAGCTGAATCATCTCGTCGAGTGTCGGGTCCACCTCGTCAACCGTGACGAGCAGACCGGTGCCCGCCTCGTTGAGCTGGTCGATGATGTCGCTCATGCGATAACGCCAGGTTGAGGCATCGCGAACGCGATTGACCTCGATGCTGCCGAGTGGTGCAATTCCGAGACCGGTGACTTCGAAGTTGTGAGACGGGTCGATGAGATGGCCTGCGGCACGTTTCGCCCCGAACTCGATTTCCTCAAGCATTCCCGGGAGCGCGGTCGTTTTTACGGCTATCCAGCCGTGGGATTCCGCCCTTGTCGCGAGCGACGACATGAGAGCGGTTTTACCGGTTCCACGCGCGCCTGAGAAAATCGAGGTCAATTCTGGGCGCCTGCGCTGGCTCAAGAAGGCACGGTCCAAATCCCGAATAATCTGTTGTCTGCCAGCGAGATGGGCAGGAACCTCGCCAAAGCTAGGGGTAAACGGGTTCTCGAGATATTTCACACGGCTCTCCTTTCACACCGCCGTTTAACTTTATTTTACTTTAGTTAATTCTGATTAAAAGTGAGGGCTCTTTATCTAGAGCATCAATTAGGCGTGTGTGTCATCGGCGTGGCGCTTGAATGTGACAAAGGGACAGTTCCTTTGTCACATTCCCGGAAAGCCTGTCTGGCGCAGGGCCTCGTAGAGGACGATGGCGGCGCTGTTGGAAAGGTTGAGTGCGCTGATGCGGTAGTCGTCCGGATTGACGAAGTTGCCGCAGATATCCTGTTGAAGGATGGCCTCATGATCGTTCTCGGCATGCCCCAGCGATTTCTCGTGGGCTTCCCAAGCCTCGGCGTTGTCGAGTGAATCGCAATCGCGCAGCATCGGGATGCGCTCGCAGCGATCGGGCGCCGCGGCAAGCAGCGGCTCAGGAATGCCCGAGCTCTCGCTGCCAAAGACCAAATAGTCGCCATCGCGGTAGGTGCTCTGCGCATAGGTGCGGCGTGCCTTTTTGGTCAGCAGATGCAGGCGACCATCGGCGGGGGAGAGGTCGTTGCGCGCAAGGAAATCCTCCCAGCCGGCATAGGTCGTCACGTCCAAGTTTTGCCAGTAGCCCAGACCGGCGCGACGCACCGTCTTGTCATCGAGCGAAAAGCCCAGTGGCTCCACCAGATGTAGGCGGGTGCCGGTGACCACGCAGGTGCGGCCGATATTGCCCGTATTGGCCGGAATCTCGGGCGCATACAGCACAATGTTGAACATGAATCTCCTTGGCTCAGAACGAAAAACCACCACGAAGTTAACCTTCGTGGTGGTTTGGCGGTTACGTAGACAGAAAAATGCCCGCTTGGATAAACCTAGGCGCGGTGCCAGTCGGTCAGGCAGGCATCGAGGGAAGCGATGAGCGCATCCTTGTCCATGTGACGGCCGATGATGCACAGGCTCGTCATACGGTCGCCCGTCTCGTCGTCCCAAATCTGCATGATCTCGGGGTTCTCGTCGATAATCCTCTGCTTTTCGCCTTCGGGTGCAGAGTCAACGAAAAGACCGTTCTCCATCAGGCGCATCTGGTGGCCGGCCTGCTCAAACATGTAGCACATGTCCGGATTGTCGGCCTGCCACAGCGGACCCTTGACGCGGATGACCTCGTCGGGCCACTCTTGCTCAACAAAATCGGTAAACTTCTGCAGGTCAAATGGCTTGCGGCGCGAGTACACAAAAGTCTCGATGTCGTACTCGAGCACCTCGGGGTCGTCGTGCTCCTCAGGATGCTCCATGGCCTCGATCCAAGCGGCGGAGTTGTAGGCGCGCATAAAGTCGAAGCGGTCGGTATCGAGCAGCTCCTCCATAGGGACCTCACCGTTTTGAGCCTCGACAATCACGGCGTCCTTCTGCAGGCTGCGCACGATAGCCTTGAGCTCGGCGATCTGCTCAGGGCTCACGGTATCGGTTTTGTTGAGGATGAGCGTGGAGCAGAATTCAATCTGCTGGATGAGCAGGCTCTCGATGTCGTCCTCGTCGATATCCTCTGCCAGCAGGTCGCGACCGCCGTTGAACTCGTCGTACATGCGGGCGCAGTCGACCACGGCCACGATGTTGTCGAGCGCAAGCTTAGGCTCGCCGCCCACCTTGGCCTCGTCGCAGAAGCTCGAGATGGTGTAGGCGATGGGGATGGGCTCGCAAATGCCCGAGGCCTCGATGATGATGTAATCGAAGTTGCCCGAATCGGCGATGCCCCGCAGCTGGTTGGCAAGGTCATCCGAAAGCGTGCAGCAGATGCAGCCGTTGGTGAGCGGGATGAGGTCGTCGGTCTCGGAAAGGCCGCCGTCGGCGATGAGGCTGGCGTCGACGTTGATCTCGCCGATATCGTTGACGATCACGGCGGCGCGGATGCCGCCGTCGTTGGCGAGGATGTGGTTGAGCAACGTGGTCTTGCCGGCACCGAGGTAGCCGGTAAGCATGATGATCTTCACGGGTTTGTTGGGCATGTGCCCTCCTTTGTTAGACATGGCTTACAGTTGAATCATATGCCAAACGCCTGCTCTTATACCCACGCGCTGGCAAATAACACAGGCTACTCCCAGGCTCCCCATACATCGGGGCAATAACCGACGGTGGCCTTTTTGCCGTTGCGCACGATGGGCTCGGCTAGAACCTGCTGGTTCTCGAGCAGCTTGTCGAAGCGCTGGCTAGGTGTGAGATGCTGGATGAGCGCGAGCGTCTCCTCGTCCTTGGCTTTGGGGTTGAGCAGCTTGTCGATGCCGCCGACCGCTTGCATCACGCTCGTGAGCTCGCCTTTGCTCATCTCCTTTTCCTTAAGGTCGATAAACTGCACCTTAATGCGGCGCTCCTTAAAATAGCGCTGGGCCTTCTTGGTATCGAAGGACTTCTTAGTCCCGAAGATTTGAATATTCATATATTGTTCCGCCGTTCTAACGAACGGCGGTCACCTCGACGCTGCAAAGCCATCTGATGGGCAATCTGCCTTTCAATCGTCGGGCGCGGGCAAAAGCCCAGCGCCCTCCTCTTTCAAGGCACCTTGCCTCATCAGCTGGCTTTTCGCTGACATTGATAGGACATCGAGATGACCACCGCTGGACTTATCGAATGAAGTTGGTCGTTGCTCGATCTGCCTCGGGTGCGTTGATGCCGGCGGCCTGGCCTGCCTCGATGCAACGCAGGAGCCAGGCCATGTTTTTACCGATGTTTCGCATGGTGGCAAGGCCCTCGGCATCCCCATCGGCGTCGCCGGGCACGCGGCCAAACACGTTGTTCCAGTAGGTGGAGGCAACTACGGGCATCTGGTTGATGGTGAAGTACTTGTTGAGTACATCGAACGTGGTCGACGTGCCGCCGCGGCGGGCAACGGCGACAGAGGCGCCCGGCTTGTGCGCAAAGGCCTTGCTGCCAGCATAAAACGCGCGGTCGAGGGCCGAGAGGATGCGGCCGCTGGGGTGCGCGTAATAGACGGGCGAGCCAAAGACAAAGCCGTCTGCCTGCTCGGCGGCGGCAATGAGCTCGTTGACCACGTCGTCGTCAAAGGTGCAGCGGTAATCGAGCTTGCCGCACCGGCCACAGCCAATGCAGTCGCGAATGGGCTTGGCGCCCAGCTGGAACACCTCGGTATCGATACCCTCGGCATGCAATTGCTCGGCGACTTCGGCAAGCGCGCGAGCGGTGTTGCCGTTTGCCTTGGGGCTACCGTTGACTAAAAGAACCTTCATCACAAACTCCCTCTGCTGTCGATGACTTATGCAGAGGATTATCGCATGAGCGGGCGGATGGCGTGGGGCGCGATGCCGGCTCCGAGGGCCCACGGCAGGCTCGCTCACCAGGTACGTGCGGGATACGGTCCAGAGGATGTTGGAGTGCGGGGCCTCGTGCGAGCAGATTGTAAGGGGTCTGGGCGGGTCGCCCTCGATGGTGAGCTTTGAGGTCTTGGAAGGCGGGCTGCTGCGGAGGCTATGATTTATACTAAGGCGGCTGCTATCGAGTAATTCACACTTGGTTTGATTCGATTGTGAACGCGCAGCTAGGACGGAAAGCAAAGGAAGTTCTATGGAAACAGAGGATGCTGTCTGTTTGATAACTTCGATTGCCCTGATTCTTCTTTCAATCCAATACAGAAGAGGAAGATGGCTCAGCTCAATTGCTGGATATGATGTCACAAAAAGGGAGAGCGGGATTGATATATGCCCTTACGCAAAGTTGATTTCTTCTGTGACGTTATGGATGGGGCTGCTGTTTTTCTTGTGGGCGGTAGAGGGCTGGGTACGCGATTGGAATACCAGTGTTTTTGAAGTTTTGGTTCTACTTCTGTTCAGCTTGGCCTCTTTGTCGTTCGTGCGGCTCGTTAGGTTTGTGTTTATGAGGCGATAGCCAGCGGAAGCGGGATGGACGACAAAATGGACCAATACAGCCAATTGTCAAAAGAATTTGATAGGGTTGGCTTAACAGATTTACTCGACGGCATATCCGTGGCGGGGGATAGGTTTTATGTTGTTGAGCACTTATTTGCATCGGGTAAAGGAAACCAAGAGTATCGAAAACGGTGCCCCCGGGCCCTGGGAGGGACTGCAGGGGCGTTCGGCTAACTGTGGGTACGACCTATTTGCTCAATGTGTTCGCCTGAGATCGGAAAATAACCATCATGCGCCCCACGACGCTAGTCCAGCTTGGTGCCCGGTACTTGCGGCGCCTCTATAAGCCGCGCTTTGAGCTCGTTCAAAATGGAAACGGGCTGTCGGTCAACGCTGTCCAGATGAAGCGTCGCCACACGAATGGGTGGCTGATATTCAAGCGAGCCGATGAGCACGGGAGAACCCAGGAACCGCTCGATTTCTTCTGCGATCGCGTCGGTCTCTTCGGGATCAGAGTCATCGAAAAGCGCCACGAATGTCGGCCCCGTCGAGCGGAACATACGGCCCTTGCCGCGCGAGCATTCCATGAGGCAGGCGGCGCTTTCTGCCAAAACGCGGTCGCCCGCATCAAAGCCAAAGCGGGCATTGACATTAGCGATATCGTCGATTTTAATGGCGATCAAACCCGCCTTGCGCGCCACGCGACGCATTTCGCCAATGGCGTTGACCAGGGCGTGAATATCGCCCAGACCGGTCACGGAATCGGTCGTATCCGCTAGGCTTCGGTTGATGATAATGCCCACGTACATGTTAGGCTCGGTATCGGTGCCGTCCAAGCGGTAGCCTGTGCAATCGCAAAGCGCGTACGCTCCGGTGGCATCCATTACGCGATACTGCATGTAGTGGAAGTGCCACGTGCTGTTTATCACCATGTCGAGCTCGGCGCGTACGTTGTCGCGGTCCTCGGGATGAACGCGGGCAAGCCACATGTCGACCGAGTTAAAGGGGTGCTGGGAAGGCAGGTCAAAATCGCGCACGGCGTTGACCGACCATTGCGATTCTCCCGTATCGAGATTGAGGATAAACGGATAGCGCGTCTCGGAGCTCATGGAGATCGCTTGGAACACCCGGTCGTTGCAGGGAAGCTGATTGACGATTGGGCGTTGCGGCGCGTCATCGTCTTTCGGTTGCTGCACACGATGCATAAGCTTATAGCGATACATCTTGCGATCGGCATCCATCGTCATCTGGCGACGCGTGTCGCCGGCAAGTGGGTCGACGCGCGAGCAGCCAAAGCTAAAGCTGCCGATCATGGGTGCCTTGCCACCTGAGCTCGCCTCGATCAGTCCGGTACGTACCTGCTCCAAGCGCTGCTCGAGTTCGGTCTCGTTTGCGGAGGGCGAGATGAGCACAAACTCGTCTCCACCGATACGGAACAGCATCTCATCGTGCTCCATGGTTTCGGAGAGCGTGCGGCAGATGCTCAGAATATAGCGATTGCCTTCGGCGTGACCAAACCTATCATTGCAATGTTTGAGATGGTCGATGTCAATATAGGCGCAGGTGAAGGGGTCGCCTTTGTGCCAGAGTTGCTCAACGTGACGGTCGAATCCGTTGCGGTTGCCCAAGTTGGTGAGCGGGTCGATATAGGCGTTGCTCTCGAGCAACTGGCGCTCTTGTTGCAGGATGGCATGCGTCTTTTGCAGTTGCTCACCAACGGCGCGTAGCTCAGCAGGCAGCACGGAAACATCGAGTTCGGCGGTCGAGACACCATTCGCAAGTCGCTGAAGATAGGCAATAATCGATTGCTCGCCCAAGCGATATGACTCGTTCATGATGAATAACCTCCTTGGGCAGAACAACGGTTTGTATCATATCCCCAATTCGGTTTGAATTGGGGATATAAGTTAGCTAATGGAGACAAATGTCCCCTCCGGCGGTGGTGTTTTGCGCGCGAGCGTATCAGTTGTTTTTGCCACCATCGAGCAATGCCTCAAAATCATTCGCCGGCATGGGGCGGTAGTAGAGGAAGCCCTGAGCGTAGCGGGCGCCCATGTGGCGTAGTATGTTTGCCTGCTCATTTGTCTCGACGCCTTCGACCACGACGGGCAGATGGAGCGACTGCGCCATATCGAGCATTGATGTAATGATTTGCGCGCTGCGGCCTTGATCTCCGTCGGCGGGAACAAACGTGCGGTCAAGCTTGATAACGTCGACGTTGACGTTCTTGAGCATCGCGAGCGTGGACTGGCCGGTGCCAAAGTCGTCCATATAGGTTGAGAAGCCGCGGGTGTGCAGGTCGGCAGTCAGTTTATCCACGGCCTCGGATTCTCCCGTATAGGCTGTCTCGGTGATCTCGATGCGCATGAGTTCGGGCGGTAGGTTGTATTGGGCGGCAAGTGCTCCCATATGTTCGGCAACGTCGCAGGCAAGGATATCCACGCGCGACACATTGAGCGAGATCGGAACCACGCGAAGCCCCCGGTCGATGCGCTCGCGCAGCCACGAGGCGACGCCCTGCCAAATGTACTTGTCGAGCGTCACTACAAAGCCGCTTTCCTCGAGTGCGGGGATAAACGTTACAGGCGAAATGAGGGAACCGTCCTTGCCAATCCAGCGCGTGAGCGCCTCGGCGCCAACGATCTCGCCAGTTTCCATGTCGACCTGGGGCTGCAGGTAGTAGGTAATGCGGCCGTTTGAGAACGCATACTGGAATTCGGTCAGCGTGCGGTGGAACGCGGTTTCGCGCTCGTACTCCTCGGGGCGGAAAATGGCGACGCGCTCCTTAAAGTCGTTTTTTGCGCGCCGATTGGTAAACATGGCCTTGGCCTGCGCGTCGATGGTGATTTCCTCGTTGGGATCGATGGGGCAAACGCCCATGGACGGCCAGAAACCCACGCCGTCATCATGCTTGGCCACGGCGGCGCGAACGCGGTTATAGATTTGATGGACGGTGTTGTGCTCAAAGGGGATGAGAATGCAAAAGTCGTCTTGGCCCCAGTATCCTGCGACGCCCATCTCGGCATTCTCGATGTCTTTGAGGACCGTGCCCACATCGGCGAGCACGCGGTCGCCCTCGGCCTGTCCGTGCCATTCGTTGAACAGTCGCATATGACCCATGTCGACGGTGGCGATACACCAAGCGGCGTCGCGCCTTGTCTTAAGAAATGCGTTGGCACGCCGCATAAACTCGCTGGGTCGATAGAGGCCCGTGAGCGTATCGATGCGTTCGGCGACGGCGCTTTTACGCTCAATCTCGGGTATGGGGAGGCTGTCGTTGGGTGCAAGCCCGCCGGCGGCGCGAAGACGACGGTCGAGTTCGCCTAAAACAGCGGTCGCTTGATTGATTAAGCGCTCGTAAAAGACCGGGACGACAAGACAGACGGGGGTAATGGTGTCGTTCGCGATTCGAACAGGAGCGAAAACGGCCTCTTTAAGATGATGGGTCAGTTGCTCGAATGCCTCGTGGTCCAGATCGTTGCTGAGCACGACGAACTGGGCGTTTCGCGAGCGGAAGACGCGACTTCTGCCGCGGGTGATCGATAGCATGCGGCCTGCGTATTCGGCGAGCATGTTGTCGACAGCCTCGGCCCCGTAGAGCTCGTTGAACTTTGCCGTGCCACAAACGCGGACCGCTATAAGCCCCGTCTCGCAACGGTCGCGACGGCAGGCATCGATAGCGTTGATCAGCATACGCTGCGTTCCGAGGCCCGTGGCGGCGTCGACGGTCTCGGCGAGTGAGTGGTTAACAAGTTCGCCGACATAGAGCGAGGGGGTATTTCCGTCGCCGTCGATGCGAAACCCGCGAGCGCGGCAGAGGACGTAGTCGCCCGCGGCATTGCGCATGCGGTACTGCATGACGCGGCGGTGTTTGGAGCCATTATAGATTTGGTCGATGTCGTTGATGTAGGCCTCAAGGTCATCGGGGTGGACGCGCGTTTTCCAGTAATCGTGGCAGTTGTCTACATGCTCAGAAGGAAGACCGAGATCGCGCAGGGCGCCTTGTGACCATAGGGTGCGATGTTTGTCCAAGTTCTCGATAAAGCAATAACGGCCTTCGTTGAGCATCGAAAAGGCGTCAAAAACGCGATCGCTTATTTCGAAGTCGTCGGTGTGGACTTGCGCGATATTGCGTCGATCAAGATGCATGGCATGGCGTAGCTTGTAGTCGTACATGCGATGGTCGGCATCGAGTGTCATGCGATTGGAGACTTCACCCAGGGTGGGGTCGGCGTGCGACACTCCGTAGCTAAACGAGTGAGGCATCTCGGAATCGTTGTTTTTGAGTAGGACCGTTCGGCAGTGTTCCAGGCGCTCGGCGAGGTCGTCCTCGGTCGCAATCGTAGACAGGATGGCAAACTCGTCGCCGCCTATGCGAAACGCCGCCTCGTCCACTTTCATATACAGCTTGAGATAGAGACTTACCTGCAAGATATAGCGGTTGCCCTCGTCATGCCCAAAGACGTCGTTGCAGTGCTTAAGGTTATCGATGTCGATAAACGCCATGGTCACGGGCAGTTCCTGCTCCCAGATTTCCTCTAGGGAACGGGCAAAGCCGCCGCGGTTGCCAAGTCCGGTGAGCTGGTCGGTAAAGGCCGTCCTAATCAGATCATCCTGACGCTCGAGAAGGTCACGGACGGTCTTTTCGAGCGTTTCGGTGTAATTGCTGGCGGTGTCCATGTTGTAAGCGGCTTTCTGAGGTCGGGGCGGATGGCGTCGGGCGAGCTCGTAGTGTACACGCGTCGTTGCTCGGCGCCTTGCGTGTATCCAGGCCCCCGCCTTGCTGCGTTGTTGAGTTACTTTGCCGGCTAATGTTCGCTGTTGATAACAGCTGAGTAGTATAGACAACAGTGCACAATTATATATGGGCGCACATGCTGTGGGCGGCTATTATTCGCCAAACGGCAACGCCTGGGTGCGCATGAAAAATGCGACTGAGTCGATATATGTTGACGGGTATACTTGTCCCGTTTTAAAACGCAGGAACGGAGATGGTCACATGGCACAGCCGGATACGACGCGCACGGTGGGGCTTGCGCTCGAGGGAGGCGGCTACCGCGGTATGTATACGGCGGGCGTGCTCGACGTTTGGATGGAGCGCGGTTTGACCTGCGACCATATGGTGGGTGTCTCGGCGGGCGCGGCGTTTGGCTACAACTTTAAATCGCGCCAGATCGGCCGTGCCATTCGTTACAACAAGGCTTATTGCGCCGACAAGCGCTATGCGAGCGTGACCAGCTGGCTGCGAACCGGCGATATGTTCAATGCCGATTTTGCCTATCACGAGGTGCCTATCGAGCGCGATCCCATCGACTTGGAGGCGTATCGCGCCTGCCCCATGCGATTTACGTGCGTGTGTACCGATATCGAGACGGGCAAGGCCGTCTACCACGATCTACCGTATGGCGACGAGCGCGATATCGAGTGGATCCGGGCGTCGTCTGCCATTCCTGTGGCGACGCGTCCCGTTGCTATTGACGGGCATAAGTATCTGGATGGTGGCGTGGCTGATTCTATTCCCAGCGCATGGCTGTTTGCGCAGGGGTATGACCGCAATATCGTGGTACTCACGCAGCCGGCGGGCTTTGTGAAGCAGCCCAACAGCGTGATGCCCATGCTGCGGCGCGTGTTCCGTCACTATCCGGAGTTTGTTGCAGCGCTTGAGCATCGGCATGAGGTCTACAATGCCACGCTCGATGACCTGGCACGTCGAGAGGCTGCCGGGGAAATCTTTGTGGTGCGGCCGAGCGAATCGGTGAAGGTGCCGTCGCTGTGCCGCGAACCGGATGAGCTCGAGCGCATCTACCAGGTCGGCCGCCACGATGCAGAGGCGACTTTGCCGGCGTTGGAAGCGTATCTGGCGGGGTAAGGGTCGCATACGGAAAGCGCATCCCGGAATGGAGGCCCAAACTGGGATGCGCTTTCCATTGCTGAAGATATGAAGCTGCGAATCGGCTGCTCGACTTATGCTTATGCCTGCTGCCAGGTGTCGACAAGCTCCTTGGCTGCGGCATGGGGGTCGTCGGCGCTGCAGACGGCGCTTACCACAAAGAAGCCGTCGACGCCGGTGGCCTTAAGCTGCGGCAAGTCGGCCGTCTTAACGCCGCCGCCCACCACGATGGGCACGGGGCTTGCCGCGTGGAGTGCGGCAAGGTCCTCAAAGCTCTTGGTGATGATAGAGCCGTCGGCCGCGCGTCCGCAGTCGCGCTTGGTCTCGGTCTCGTGGAGCGGGCCGATGCCCAGGTAGTCGACCAGGCTCATGTCGGCGGTCTTGACGTACTCGAGCATCTCCTCGCAACGGGCCGAAAGGCCCACAATGGCATCGGGGCCCAGCAGCTTGCGGCAGACCTCGACGGGAATGTCGCTCTGGCCTACGTGCACGCCATCGACGGCAATGCCCTGCTCGCGCGCGGCAAGCACACAGTCCAGACGGTCATCGATTAACAGGGCGACCTGACCGGTCTTGCCGGCCTGTGCGATTGCCTGCGCGGCGTCGTCGGTCAGCGCAATGATCTCGCGGGCGCTTGCCACCTTGGAGCGCACCTGGATGCAGGTAAAGCCGGCGTCGAGTGCCTGGGCCACCACATCGCCCACGGGGCGTCCGAGGGTGTTTTCGGGGCCGAGTACCAGATAGGCCGAGATATCAAGGTTGTCGCGGATGCTCATTGTGCTTCCTCCTGCTTTTTGATCTGTGCTTCCATGCGCTTGAGTTTGCCGGTCATGGTGTCGGTAAATCCGGGTCGAATATCGGCTTTGAGCACGACTTCGGTGCGGATGCCCTTGCTCGCCAACACAAAGGTCGCGTCGCGCACGACCTGCATGACCTCGTCCCAGTCGCCCTCGATCTCGGTGAACATCGAGGTGGTGCGGTTGGGAAGGCCGCTCTCGCGAATGACGCGCACGACCTCGGCGACCTCGGCGGACAGCTCGTCGCCGGTGCCGCATGGGGCGATGGCCACGGCGACGAGCGTGTTCATGCCGGCATTGGTTGCGGGTTCGGACATGGCTTATGCCTCCTCGAGCTCGAGTCGGTTGTCGGCAATATCCTGGGCGGTTGCGCGGTAGAGCTCGTCGATAAAGGCGACCTTAAAGCTTGCCGGGGCATCGGCGACGGCGGCGGCACGCGTGCCGGCAACGTTGTAGACGGCGGTGCCGCAGACTGCTGCCGTAAACGGATCGGTAGCACAGGCGTACACGGCCAGCACGCCGCCCTGCGAGCAACCGCAGCCGGTGATCTTGGACATGAGCGGGCTGCCGCCGTGGGATTTGGCCACGGTCGTGCCGTCGGTAATCAGGTCGACTTCGCCCGAGACCACAACGGCGCCGCCGGTGTAGCGAGCGAGCGCCACGGCGGCATCGCGGGCGGCGTCGACCGTGTCGGTGGTATCGACACCACGTACGCGGCTCAGATCGGCCGACTCGCCCTCAAGACCCCACAGGCCGGAGAGTGCGATGATCTCGGAGGCGTTGCCGCGTACGATGGCGGGCTTGTACTGCTTGAGCTCGTTTACCAGCTGGGTGCGCAGGCTACCGATGCCCAGACCCACCGGATCGAGCACCCAGGGCTTGCCGGCGTCGTGTGCCGCCTTGGCCGCGCGGGGAATCGTCTGCTCGTAGATGGGGAAGAGCGTGCCCATGTTGAGATAGATGGCGCCGCCGCCGGCAACGAGCGCCTCGCCCTCGTCGGGCAGATAGACCATGGCGGCCGAACCGCCCACGGCGAGCTGCGCGTTGGCGACAAAGTCGATCGTCACCGTGTTGGTGATGGAGCCGGCCATCGGATTGGTGGCTCGAATCTCCTCTACGGCCTTGACCATATGTTGCTTAAGCTGTTCCGAATCAATCACTGCACATGCCTCCTTGGCATAGAAAAGGGGCGCTGTGCATAGACAGCGCCCCTGTAAAGGCGGCATGCTCCCTACGCCAGCATTAACTGACAGGTTCAAAGGATTGGGCCCTATGCCCTCTCAGCCTTGTGGTTTGCACCGCCGGCACTCCCGCATCGAATCTGTTG
>CABQJU010000022.1:0-40607 GCA_902464575.1 uncultured Collinsella sp. | reverse complement strand
CTTTGACGCTGGGCGGCATGGCCCGCCTCGTGGCAGGCGACGGCAACGCTTGCGACCGAACCGCCCGAACGGTTGGCATCCGACAGATACAGGTTGTTGTCCTGCGGGTTGTAATGGTCGGTGAGCTCGCCAGCGACACCCTTGATACCCACGGCGCTACAACCGTTGGCATCGAGCATGCGGCGAGCGACTGTGGCACCCGTATCGCCGTCCGAGCGAACCTTGGACCAGGTTTTGTACGTCGAGTTGATATAGTTCTGTGCGGCAAGGCCAAGCACCGTGCAGACAAGAACAACCAGCAGGTACAGCGGGTCGATGCCAAAGCCGTATCCATAGTAATAAGGCATGCGAATTCCTCCGAATCGAGTTACACGTTGGAGGCATTCTACCCATTCGACTGACCAGCAAATCAACATCGATGTTTTGGCAATGTCAGCGAAAACGGCCGAGAGCGAGCAAGGTGACGTGAAAGAGAAGCGACGCGTACTTTGGTACGCGAGCGACGATTGAACGTCAGATTGCCGCTCTCGGCCGTTTGCAGCGTCGAGCTGTTAGGCGGTTTGGTAAAACCGCGTAACTATATACCTACAGGAGCTCGATTTTGCCGTCCTTCACCGTCAACCCCATATTGCCGGAAAGCAGATCGTCCAGGCGCGAGCCCACAAGCTCAAAGCGCCAACCTTCGCGCAGGCGGCTCTGCTCGGGATGCTCAATGTAGTCGGCCAGGTCATCGCGCGAGGCAATGACCGAGGTCGCAACGCCTGAGCGCTCGGCAACCAGGCGGATAAGCGCATACATAAGGTCAGTCACGCTCTCCAGCTCCGGCGAAATCTGACGATGTCCGCGCACCAAGAGCGGCAGGCGATCGTGCGGACAGCTCGCACCGCGCTTGATGGCCATGAGCGCACCGTCCACGTCGCGCTCCCCCAATTGATCGGTACCGCGAATGCTACGGAACTCCTCAACGCGCACGGGATTGCGCTTAACGAGCGCTAGCAGCGTGTCGTCGGACATGACCCACTTGCGTGGGATGTTGCGCCGCTCGGCGCGGTCCTCGCGCCAGGCGGCGAGCTCGCGCGCGATACCCAGCTGATGACGGCTGCACGAATTGATGCGCTTGACCTTGCGGAACGCCTCGTGGCGATCGGCGCGATAGTGTGACTCGTCAGCCAGCGGGCGCAGCTCGTCGAGCACCCAGTCCACACGGCCCAGCTCGCGCAGGCGGCTCATCATCTCGGTATAGGCGACGATCAGGTACTTGACGTCATCGATCGCATACTCAATCTGCTTATCGGTCAGCGGGCGGCGCGACCAGTCGGTCAGTGACTCGGTCTTGGGCAGCGATACGCCGCAGAACGTCTGAACAAGCGCGCCATACGAAATCTGCTGGCGCTCGCCCAAAAAGGCGGCGGCGACCTGCGTATCGAAAATCGGTCGTGGCAGCACGCCCACGGTATGGAGCATGACCTCCATATCCTGCGAGCACGCGTGGAAGACCTTGGTCACGCTCTCGTCGGCCATAAGCTCGGCCAGCGGCGATAGGTCGTCGATTACCAGGGGATCGACCGCGACGCTCTCAGCAGGGGTGGCAATCTGAACCAAACATAGACGCGGATGGAACGTGCGCTCGCGCAAAAACTCGGTATCGACGGCAATCGCGTCGAACTCACGGGCGCGCTGGCAAAAGTCGAGTAGAGCCTGATGTGTGGAAATGTACATATCAACCCATCGAATAAGGTTAGGCCCGAAAAACACGGGTAGGATATCGGCATTGCCTTACAACTATACTCGGTTAGTCACAGAACGGGAACGTAAGTATGCGCTGCCTTATCATCCACAACCCGGCATCGGGCCCCAGCTCAGATGAAATCTACGCGTTCACGCACGCCCTCGCGCAGGGCGGCGACGAGGTCGTGATGCGCTTTATCGGCGATGGCATGGAACCCGAGGACGCCGTGGCAGACGTGCGCGAGTTTGATCGCGTGGTCGTTTCGGGCGGCGACGGCACCGTCTCCAACGTGCTCGACCAGATGCGCGGGTGCGGTGTCCCCACGCTCGTCTTCCCCTCCGGCACAGCCTGCCTGTTCTTTAACAACATCGGTAATGCCCCCGAGGCAGCGGCGCTTGCCAAGGCTTGCCGCGCCGGTCGCACGGTCAAAGTGGACATGGGCGAGCTCTTTTGGCTCGACGAGAACGGCAACGAGAAGCGCCACGGCTTTATCATCATCGCCGGCTCGGGCTTCGACGCCGAGATCATGATGAAGGCCGCCCCCGCCAAAAACGACATCGGCGAGATCGCCTATTTCCTGTCGGCGCTCGCCACACCCAACCCCACGGTGGCGCATTTTACGATTGAGCATGACGGCATTGTCGAGGAGCTCGATGGCATCTGCTGCATGGCCGGCAACACCTCGGTCATTCAAAACGACATCAACCTGTTCCCCGATTGCCGCATGAACGACGGCATGGTCGACATCGCGGTCATCGAGCCCGTAAAAACCGTCCAGCTCCTGCCCACCGTGATCACCGCCGCACTCGACCCCGCCGGCAAGGTGCTCGGCCGTCCGCAGTTCAAGATCATCCAGACCAAGGAAGCCAAGATCACCTGCACGCCGTCGCTGGGCATGCAGTTCGATGGCGAGATCATCTCCAGCAACTCGGGCGTCTTTGGTGCCCGCGCGCTTCCGCAATGCCTCGATCTCATCGTCGACGAATTCTCCCCGCTCGGAAAATAGGAGGACCCCATGAACGACAACCCCCTGATTGGCTTTATCGTCATCGTCTTGGCCATGCTCGTCGGCTATGCGATTAACGTGATCCACCGCCGGAAGAAGTAATTCCACATTGGTATGATATTCATCCAATTATCGTCTCCCCCGTTGTTTATGCATTTGCCAGACAGCGGGGGATTTTTCTTTGTGCCCCGTGCAAGGCGCTTTATTCAGATACAGTAATTGCAGGGCGTCTTTATTTAACTAAAGCTAGATAATGAGTATTCTTGTCCGCTCATCGCATATTTTAGGACGCTCATCGAGTATTTCATCGAAATAGATGAATACTATTTAGACTTCCGATAGGCTAATAGATGTATTTATTAGCTGAAATCCTGCACGGTTCCGCGGGGTTTCAACGGTTGGGAGGGATCATGAGGTTTACTCATCCTGTCAACACGCTCAAAAAGCTCGGCTGCGGCCTTGCGTTTGGAGCAGCGGCCATCATGGCCATGCCGACTTCGGCGCTCGCCTGCACCCAGATCTACATGGGCAGCAAGCTTACGGCAGACGGCAACACGTACTACGGCCGTTCCGAGGACTTCGGTCCGCGCTATGTCAAGCACTTTGGCATTGAGCCCGCACACAAGGACGGCAACAAGTACACCTCGGTCGAGTCCGGTTTTGAGTACAAGTCCAAGGGCGCAACCTACCGCTACACCTTCGTTCGCGACAACCCCTCTCAGTGGGAAGATCGCTACGACGCATATTCCGAGGCTGGCATCAACGAGAAGGGCGTTTCCTGCTCTGCCACGCTGAGCACCTCCTATAACGAGAAGGCCGAAGAGGCCGATCCCATCACCGAGGAGACTGGCATTGGCGAGTACAGCTATGCCAGCGTCATCCTGGGCGAGAGTGCCACGGCCCGCGAGGGCGTCGAGCTCATCGGCAGCCTGATCGACGAGCAGGGCGTCTGCTCCAACGACCAGATCATCATCGCCGACAGCACCGAGACCTGGCTGTTCGCCGCGCTTTCCGGCCATCAGTGGATTGCTATGAAGCTCGCCGATGACATCGCCTCGCTCAACCCCAACATCGGCAACCTCACCTATAACGTAGACCTCGATGACACCGAGAACTGTCTCCATTCCGAGGGCATCGAGTCCATGCCCAAGGAGAAGGGCTTTGCCGAGTACACCGACGGCAAGTTCGACGTCGCCAAAACCTACGGCGAGGAGATCGGCGAGGCCGGTATGCACCAGTGGTCGCGCTATATCCAGGGTCGCGATTACTTCATGGCCCCGCTGGCTGAAGGCACTGACTACGAGATCGTGAAGGACGAGCGTGAAGATGCTCGCGCCACGACCGGCGCCCTGGTCCACGAGATGCAGCCGCTGTTCTTCCAGCCCGGCAAGTCCGACTGGAACACCTTCGAGATGATCCGTTCCTTCGCCGCCCGCGGCGAGAATGTCGCCGGCCTCAACGCCAACACCGACGGCGCCTATGCCATCGGCTCCAACCGCAACACCGAGATCCACACCTTCCAGATTCGTCACGGCATGGATCCCGAGATCGCGACCATCCAGTGGGAGATGCTCTCCAACGCCGAGTTCTCCGTCGCTATCCCCCTCTACTCTGCACTGCTCACCGAGGTCAGCCCCTACTTTAGCGATCAGGATGTCTCCTTCGATCACTGCGAAGAGGAAGACGTCGTGAACAACGAGGAGCCCAAGAACTCCATCAACTACGTCCTCATGGACATCAACACGCTCGCCTATGAGAACCGCGACCACTGCGCTACCGGCGTCCGCGCCTACCTCGATGCGCTGCAGAAGGAACTCATCGAGCAGAACCTGACCGTCGACGAGGCCATGCAGGCCGCCGAGAACACCGAGGCCCGCACCGCCCTGGCCAACAAGGCCGGCAAGGCTGCCACCAAAAACACCTACCTCAAGTGCAAGGCCATGCTCGAGGAGATGCGCGACTACCTCAAGGAGGAGGATTTCTCCGAGGAGTTCGTCCCGAGCGACTACGATGCCGACAACGACTGCCTGGTCAAGTCCATCACCTACGCCGACGAGGCCCTCTCCGATGAGGACGTAGCCGAGCCCGAGGTCGAGAAGGAAGAGGCCACCGAAGAGAAGTCCGAGGGCAACAACATGGCCGCCATGGCCGTTGGCGCCGTCGTCATCATCGGCGTCTGCGGCTTCGTGCTCTATCGTCGCAAGAAGGCCTAAGAACCCCCACCTTAAGGCGCGGGCGGGATGGCCAAGGTCGCCCGCCCGCCCAGCCACCCATTCGACCGGCGGGAAACATCGCCGAAATCTTTTCAAAAAAGATTCCCTGCACACACTTCGCTGTGCTATAGTGCAGCGCAACAGCAACTAGGTGCGACCGCGCCACGGCATCACGAAAGGAGCCACCAACATGAAGAACACGATGAAGTCTCTCAACAACTGGTGGTGGCGTGATGCGAATACGATCGGTCGACAGTGAGTCCCTCACGCCTGTTTTTGCGCTCTAGGTGATTGGAAGGCCTCCGGTTTCGACCGGGGGCCTTTTTCTATCTCGAGCCCGATCGCATTCGCATCACGCGCCTCCGCTTTTCTCTTGCACCCCCATTCCGAAAGGATTTTCACCATGTCTCAGAACACCACCGCCGCCCAGCCCCGCACCGTCCAGACCGCCGACCGCGGCAAACTCGACGTCCGCGCCCTCGTCCTGCTCGCCATCCTGCTCGCTGCCGGCTTCATCCTCAACTTCACCGTCGGCAAGGCCATCTCGGGCATCTCGGGCGGCATGATCAGCCCCGAGTTCATCATCTCGGCCTTCTGCCTCACCATCCTGGTCGTTCGTCCCAACATCGGCCAGGCGCTCGTCATTGGCCTCATCTCGGCTGCCGTGATCCAGATCACCACCACTTCGCCGTTCGTCGATTTTGCCGCCGAGGGCATCGCCGCCATGCTCATGGCCGGCATCGTCAACGCCGCCGGCAAGAACGGTCAGGTCAAGCCAGCCATCGCCATTGTCGCAACCTTCCTGACCACCTTTGTCTCCGGCGTCATCTTCATGATCATCAAGATGGCCATGCTCGGCGTGGTCGGCGAGCTCGCCGCCGCCATGCTGCCCGTCGTTGCCATGACCGCCGTCTTTAACGCCATTCTGGTCGGCGCCCTCTACCTGCCCATCCAGAAGGCTCTTAGACTCAACTAACCCGCTCGGCTTTACGAGCCACCCCATCTTGGCGTTCATTCGTCGCTCGCGTACCCAAGTACGCTTCGCTCCTCTTTCTCGCGCCAACCTGGGGCCCCTCGTAAAGCCGTCTCCGTGCTTCACCACCAAAAACTGTCCCAAACGACTAGATTTTGGGGACGTTCTTAAACGACTAGTCATTAAAGAACGTCCCCAATGACTATGAAAGGTATCCATGGAAACGATCATCAACGTCGACGATGTCTCGTTCTCCTATGGCACGCAGACCGAGCAAGCGCTCAGCCACATCTCGCTCAGCGTGAACAAGGGAGATTTCATCGGCATCATCGGACCCTCGGGCGCCGGCAAGTCCACGCTTGCCGCCTGTCTGTCGGGCGCCGTGCCCCACCACTACACCGGCACGTTCTTTGGGTCCGTCATGGTCGACGGCCACGACACCTGCGAAGTCTCGCTCACCGACGTGTCGCAAATCGTCGGCAGTGTGCTGCAGGATATCGACACGCAGATGGTCGCTTCGGTCGTCGAGGACGAGATGCTCTTTGGCCTCGAGAACTTTGGCGTTCCCCACGACCAGATCAAGCAGCGCGTGAGCGAAACTCTCGAGACCGTCGGCATCAGCGACCTGCGCGACCGCGAGATCGCCACCCTCTCGGGCGGACAGAAGCAAAAGGTAGCCATCGCCGCCATCCTCGCCATGCGTCCGCGCGTCTTGGTTCTCGACGAGCCCACCGCGGCACTCGACCCCGCCAGCTCCACGTTGGTCTTCGAGACGCTGCGTGAGGCAAACCGCGCACTTGGAATCACCATCGTCGTCGTCGAGCAAAAGGTCGCCCTGCTCTCGGAGTACTGCAACCGCGTGCTCGTGCTCAACCATGGCGAAATCGCGCTGCAGGGCGAGCCACACGAGGTCTTCGCGCATACCGACGAGCTCCGTGCCATCGGCGTCGACTGCCCTCGCGTCACGCGTATCTTCAATAGCCTCGAGGCCGATGGCCTGGTAAGCGGTACCCCCTGCTTGGATGTCGATGAGGCCGAGCGCATGATTTCGGGCATCGTCGACCCCGCACGCGCGGCTATCGAAGCCCAGGCGCCCGCCGGTTCCCCGCATGCACCGTCGTTGCGCCCTCATGCCAAGGACGCCGAACCCGTACTCACCTTCGACCATGTTGAGTTTGCCTATCCCAATGGCGGCGCCGCCGTACACGACCTTAGCCTGACGCTCTATCCCGGCGAGCTCGTGGGCATCGTCGGCCAAAACGGCGCCGGCAAGACCACGCTCACCAAACTGCTCACAGGCCTGCTTAAGCCCGCCTCGGGCAGCGTGCGCGTCACGGGACTGGATACCGCAGCCGTTCCCACGAGCCGCATCGCTCGCGAGGTCGCGACCCTCTTCCAAAACCCCGACCGCCAGATCTGCAAGGACACCGTGCTCGACGAGGTCGCCTTTGGCCTGGAGCTTGCCGGCATCGACCGTGCCGAGGCGCTGCGTCGCGCCCAGCTCGTCATCGACCGCTTTGGCTTGCCGGCCGACGAGGCGCCCTTCTCGCTCTCGCGCGGTCAGCGACAAATGGTGGCGCTTGCCTCCGTCGTAGTGGTTGAGCCCAAGATCGTCGTGCTCGACGAGCCCACGAGCGGCCTTGATTACCGCGAGTGCATGACCGTCATGGAAACGGTGCGCACCATGGCCGAGCGCGGTTGCGCCGTTATCATGGTCTGCCACGATATGGAAGTCGTCTCCGACTTTGCCGAGCGCATTGTGGTAATGGCCGACGGTCGCATCCTCGACCGCGGCCGCACGCACGAGCTGTTCTCGAACATCGAACTCATGCGGCGTGCCTACGTGGAGCCTCCCCAGGTTATTGAACTCTCGCGCCGTCTGGCATCTTCCGTCTCGCCCGCTTTTGCGCAGGTGAGCGAGGTCACCGATGTCATTCGAATTACCAAGGAGATGGTCCACCGTGGTTAACGTCATCGACTACATGCCGGGCGATACGCTGCTGCATCGCCTGAACCCCGTCGTCAAACTGGGCCTCGCCGCCGCCATCATCGTCGGCATCTTTTTGTCCGACACCTACGTGGCACTGCTGGGCTTTTTGGCACTCACCCTTGCACTGGGTGCCTATGCCGGCGTCGTCGAACGTCTGTTCTCGCTGCTCAAGTTGCTGATTCCGCTCGCGCTTATCATGCTGGTGCTCCAGCTGGCCTTTATGCGCGATGGCAACGTGGTGTGGAGCTTTATCACCGACACGGGCCTCATCACGGGATCGAAGGCCTGTCTGCGCCTGCTGGGTGTGGCGTTACCACTCATCCTCATGCTCATGGTGACCAAGCTCAACGACCTTGCCAACGCCTGCGTCGAGGTGCTGCACGTACCGTATCGCTATGCCTTCACCTTTACCACGGCGCTGCGCTTTGTGCCGGTGTTTGGTCAGGAGATGAACGCCATCATGGAGGCGCAGACCGCACGCGGCGTCGAGTACGACACCAAGAACCCCATCAAGAAGCTTAAGCTCATGCTGCCACTGTGCGTGCCGCTGCTCATCTCGAGTGTGGGCAAGACCGATGCCACAGCCTTGGCGGCAGAACAGCGCGGCTTCTATCTGCGTACGCGCGCCAGCTCGTACAAGCGCTACCCCATCAAGGGCCTGGACATCGCCGTGCTCATCGTCAGCATCGCCCTCATCGTCATCGGCTTCCTGTTCTAGTTCACCACCGACAGCAACCGCCCCAACGCAAAAGGCTTCGGCTCGCACCAAACGAGCCGAGGCCTTTACTGTTTCACCAGATAAAACCTACCAAAATAAACCTGTCCCTTTTTGGCAGGTCGGAAGCTAGAGGCGGTAGGGGGCGCCGCTGCGGATGATGGATTCGCGCACCAGGACATCCATGGCGTCGAGGGTGATCTCGGGCATCTCTCGGTACTTCTGCAGCACCGAGAGCTCGGTGCAGGCCAGAATGACGCGGTCGCAGCCGCTACGGGCGAACTCCCACATCACGCGGTCGAACTTATCCATATCGGGCTCACGTCCGGCCTTCACATCATCGTAGATAAGCGACATCACATCGTTCTGACGTTTCTCGCTGGGATAGACAACCTCGACACCCGCGGCCTCGCATTCGCGGCCGTAGACGCCCGCGCCCACGGTGCCATCGGTTCCCATGATGCCGATCTTATGCACCGGCTCGGCCGGCATACTCAGGTTGGGGTCGAACTCGCACTCCCCCATCACCGCACCGGCCAGAGCATAGCGCACCGACTCACGCGGCATGTGGATAATCGGCACCTTCGTAAACGACTGGATCTGGTCATAGAAGTAGTGTGACGTGTTGCAGGGAATGGCAATGTGTGCACAGCCCAGCGACTCGAGTGCCTGGGCGCACTCTTTCATGGTCGCCAGCAGTTTGGCATGCTCGCCGGTCTTAATGGCCAGCGTGCGGTCGGGCATGGTCGACTTGGAGAGTACCACCATGTCGATATGTTCCTGATCGCAGGCAGCAGCCGTATGACGCACCACCTGGTCGTAGTAATACGACGTGGCCTCGGCGCCCATGCCGCCGATAACTCCCAGCTTTTCCATCGCCGCCTCCTTGGTGACGCTTGCGCAATTGCGCGTATCATACCCGCGCCCGCCCGATGCAAACCGGACGGGCGCCGCGCTCATCTACTTGTAATACGTCTTGAACAGCTTAAAGTGGCGCAGCTTGGTGTGCCACATGCGCAGCCAGCGGTTAAAGACAAAGTCGCCCTTCATAAACGAAGGGTCGGCGCCCTTGCCCTCCTTGTCCAGGCGATGCACCTTAGCGCGCAGCTCGGGATCCTTGACGTACTTGTCGACGACGCCCATGGGGACGACCATCCACAGGGCCTCGTCCTGCGCCGTCACAAACTCCGGCTCAAACGGGCGGTTGAGCACATACTCGTCCACCACATACTTGGCAACGTTAAAGCCGCTGTTGGTAACGTAGTAGTTGCTGCGACCCTGGCGCGTGTTGAAATCGAAGAACTTAAACGAGCCATCGCGCTCGTCGTACTTAACGTCAAAGTTGGAATAGCCCACAAAGTGAAGGTCCTCGAGCAACTTGCGCACGCCGCCCATGAGCTCGTCGTTGGGCTCGGTAATGATACAGGCATGGTTGCCGACACCGTGGGGCTGATGTTCCTCGAGCAGCACATGGCCCAGGCACATCATGCGCACCTTGCCGTTGCGGTCGGAATAGCTAGTGAGCACGCGCATGTACTCGTCGTTGCCGGGCACGCGATCCTGCAAGATCAGGTCGTCGGTGTAGCCGCTGGCATACGAATCGCGAATGACCTGTTCCAGCTCGGCGCGGTCGGCAATCTCATAGGCCTTCTTCTGGCCCTCGAACTCGTGCTGCCACCACATGATGCCGTCAGAAGGCTTCAGAATCATCGGGTAAGGAAAATCGATCTGGTCGAGCACTTCGGCAGGCGCCTCACCCTGGGCATTGAGCATCGCCTTGGTAAAGGTAAACGTGTGCGGATAGGGCACGCCATGCTTCTCGCACAGCTCGTAGAAGATCTCCTTCTTCTGACACTGTTCAAGCATGCTATAGGGAGCGTAAGGCGCGACGATGTTATCCGCCAACTCATGGGCATCCTTGGCCTGAGCCACGAGGGCAACATAGTTATCGCCACAGCCCACAAGGACAATCGTCTTGTCGGCATGCGCTTGGGCAATGCCGTTGACGGTTTTGAGCATCACGGGCATGGTATCGATATCCACGTTGGGCGTGTAGTCGATAATCTGGCTGCGGTACGCAGGGCCCGTCTGGTACTTGCCAAAGACCAGACTCTTGACCTGGTACTCCTCGTAGAAGGCGCGCGCCACCGAGTAGGCGTTGATGTCGCCACCGAGCAGCACGGGGATGAACTCGCGCTCTGTAAACTGCAATGCCATGGAAACTTCCTATCATGAACTGCCCACACAACGGGCGGTCTTTGCGCAACTGATTTATTCTAGCGTGACAAGCCGCCGACGCCCAAAGCTCCACCG
The DNA here is from genome assembly GCA_902464575.1 of uncultured Collinsella sp. Classification (GTDB taxonomy): domain Bacteria; phylum Actinomycetota; class Coriobacteriia; order Coriobacteriales; family Coriobacteriaceae; genus Collinsella. The sequence continues at coordinate 29,668 of CABQJU010000022.1, read as the reverse complement.
TATCTATGGCAATCGACGTAATCGTCCAGCACGAAGGCCAGCACGAAGACGGCGCTCACCGTTGTATGACAATGGGCAATGAACCTACCATTGTTGTAGGATTCAGTGTATTGACATCCTCGAGCGAAAGGCGCGCACGTGCCCCAAGACCATCCGACCGATAATCCCATCCTCAATGCCGCGAAGCACGAGCTGGCGGAACGCGCACAAACGGCAGCTCCCCTACGCACCGCAAACGATGCTTACAACGGGCCCGCCCGCATCGTCTCAATCAACACGTCGAAGCACAAAGGCACGCGTAAGTCACCCGTCGCCGACGGGCACGACACCGTTATAGAGCAATTTGGCCTCGCCTCCGACGCACACGCCGGGCATTGGCACCGCCAGGTTTCCTTTTTAGCTGCAGAGTCTATCCAGACGGCGCAGGCTCGCGGGCTCGATGTGCACGAGGGCGACTTTGGCGAGAACTTCACAACCCGGGGCATCAACCTGCTCTCGCTCCCCTTGGGCACACAGCTCAAGCTTGGCAGCGAGGTGCTTGTCGAAATCAGCCAAATCGGCAAGGTCTGCCACACACGCTGTGCCATCTACTATCTCGCCGGCGACTGCATCTTTCCCCACGAGGGCGTTTTTGGCGTGGTACTAAAGGGCGGAGAGGTCTACGCCGGCGACGATATCCAGGTAATCAAACTCGGCGACGGCACCTGTTCGTTCACCCCCGCCGAGGCCCTCGAAGAGATTGAGCAGGCTCGCCAGAAGGGCACGCTGTAGTTATAAAACCCCACGTTGAGATGGCTTTTACAGCCCAAAACTCCTCTCAAACAGAGCTCTGTAACGTTAAAGTTGAACTCTATGGTTTCTCAACAATTCATCATAACTGCAGGTCAAAGCCAAAGCCTCAAGTTCAACTTGACCCTTTGGAACCTTTAAGGTTCAAGTTGAGGTCGAAAGCAGTAGTAGAATACCGTTCGAACCATAACCTACGATTGATTGCAGAGGGACTGGATGCAGCATTCGAATCATCGCACCGCAGCGCTCATTGCGTCGAAGCCGGCTCGTATCATCACGAGCGCCGTGCTCGCCGTTGCGCTGACGGCCACGCCGATGCTCTCCCCCGTTGCGGCGTATGCCGCCTCGCAGGCAACGCAGGACCAGCTTTCCGCAGCCCAGCAGAAGATCGAAGCCGCCACGAGCGCCTACAACGACGCCCGCACCAAACTCGATGATCTGCAAAAGCAGATTGACTCCAATGAGGCAAGCATCGAGGAAATCGAGGCCAAGCTTCCCGAGCAGCAGGCCAAGGCAAGCTCCGCCATGCGCGATCTGTACAAGTATCAGAAGGGCACCAATCCCATCGTGAGCTTCCTGGTCAACGCACAGAGCCTGGGTGAGTTCATCACGACCTGCAAATACACCAACCAGATCACGAGCTCGAGCGTCGACGAGATCGAACAGCTCAATAACATGCAAACCGAACTCGAGCAGAACAAGGCTGAGCTCCAGCAGGCCAAGTCTCAGCTTGAGGCAGAGCAGAAAAACGCCGAGGATGCGCTGGCGCAGGCCCAGCTGCTCCGCAGCGAGGCACAGGCAAAAGCCGAGCAGGAAAATGCCGCCGAGCTTGCCAAGCTTGAGGCCGATAAGGCCGCTGCCGCCGAGAAGCTCTCGGGCGAGGGCGTAAGCGGCAGCAATTCCAGCAGCCAGGCCACCAACACCAACACCACCATCGACACCACGGTGAACAACGCCAATACCGGTAGCTCCGATTACGATTCGTTCATTAATGAGTGGACGAGCCGCATCGACAATTATCTCGCCGGCTCCCCCATGGCAGGCCAGGGCTATAACTTTGCCGTCGCCGCTTGGAATACCGGTGTCGACCCCCGTTGGTCCCCCGCCATCGCCTGCATCGAGAGCACCAAGGGCACTTATTGCGCCAATTCCTACAACGCCTGGGGCTGGAGCGCTCGTGGCGGCGGTTGGCGCAGCTTTGGCAGCTGGAGCGAGGGCATCTCCGCTCACGTTGCCTATCTGGGCGCCAACTACGGCTCCACCCTTACCCCGGAAGCGGCCAAAAAGTACTGCCCGCCCACGTGGCAGGACTGGTACAACAAAGTCGCCGCTCAGATGAACCGCATCTAAGTGCAACTGCAAAGGGCCCCAATGGGGTCCTTTTCTTTTAGGTAGCGGAGGTATCGACGACGCCGGTCGCATTGGCAACCGCGACTATGACAATCATGCATAGGAGCAGCACACCCAATGCCTTGAGCCAGAGTTTCGCGAGTTTCTTGCCGCGATAGCTGTCGAGCAGTGCGAATCGCCGACGAAGACGGCGCTTATCGAGCAGTGCGAAATGCATAAGCACCATAAGGCCATCGACAAAGAAAAAATACTCGATTATGAGAAGCCACGTCGGGTAGCTTTGGTTTGCTCCGGTGGGGTGAAAGACGGCAAAGTGACTTCCGGCAAAGAACACAAGCAGCGAGAAGCAGACGAGCGTATTCCAAATGCGGCCCAGAGACTCCGGAACGCGAGAGAGCAGGCCGCATGCAGCGGAGGCGGCAGGGCCAGGAGGCCCTGCGGGGTTCTGGAGCCCTTGGGGCGTCAACACCGTCTCCGAGGCCGGAGTTCGGACAGGCGGCGCAGGAGGCCGCACGGGGCGACTCAGATCGTATGCCGCGCGCGTCGCCCGTCCCAACGCTTCCGCACTCGCAAAACGCTTGGCCGGGTCGAGCGCCATCGACATGCAGACGGCATCGGCAAGTGGAGTGGGAATGCCGCGCGCCTCGCATTGCTCGCGCATGTCGAGCCCTGGCTTAGGGTCGACTCCCGTCAAGCAGAAGAACAACAGGGCGCCAAGTGCGTAGACGTCGCTTCGCACGCTCGTCTGCCCAAACCCATACTGCTCGGGCGGCGCATAGGGTCGCGTGCCAAACTTGACGGTGTCGGCATCGGCGCCATCGTGCCATACGCGCGCGATCCCCAGGTCGATAATCACCAGCGATGAAAACGTCAGGCCGTCATCAGGCGTATAGTTGGCACCTGTCACGATGATATTCGACGGCTTGAGGTCACGATGGATCACCGGCGCCGACGTCTCCCCCGCCATTGCAAAACCGGCATGGAGCTCGCCCACGGCGTCGCAAAGGACAGGATACAATTCACGCGCATAATCGGGGGTGGCTCCCAGACGGTCCACCAGCGCCCCGAGCGTCTCCCCTTCGATGTATTCCATAACCACGTTGAGCTCGTCGCCCACACGACGACAATCGACGATTCTGGGCAGGTGCTCAAAACGCCTGCCTGCCCGCTGAACGGCAAACAGACGCTCGTATGCCCCGCCGATTTGAGCCGAAGCATCGATGCGTTTACGGACAAAGGGGCCGAGCGAGCCACCGCCGGTTCCTTCAAAGTACACGAGCTCGGTTGTTTCAACGGTCGAGCGCTTAAGTACACGCTCCACGCGATAGCTGTCGTCGCAATCGAGCGACGCCAGGTGCTCGGCAAGCGCTGCGGTCAGCTCGTCATCGGAATATGTTGGGGTCTGAGTATCCATAGCCTCCATCATAGCGCAGGGCGCAGACACCCCATGGCATCCGCGCCCCGTTCGTTTGCATCGTTGTTCGGCAGCTCCGCCGGCTCAGATATCAGCCGCTAACTCACCGTCTCCTCGCCAAAGCGATACAGCTCCTCGTTGACCTTTTGGAGGCTGCACCCGCGATCGATGCAAAAGATGATAATCGCATCGCGGCGGTCCTTGCAGTTAAGGACGCTTACCCCGGCAGCCATCAGCGCACGGTTAGTCTCTTTGAGCGTCAGCGCCATCGCAAAGGCAATCTGCAGCACCTTATTGCGGCTCGGATGCCGCGCACCGGTAAAAATCTGATAGCCAAAGGTCTCATTGAGATCGGCCATACGAACCACGCGCGAGCGCTCCAAGCCCTTTTCCTGCAGCAGCCGCTTCAGGTAGTCCGAAAGCGACGGGGCGGCAAAGTCGTGTTCTTTGATATAGCCATCGATGTTTGGCGCGTCGAGAAGCTCATTGAGTAACTCGTCAGTCAGCTTTTTATCGGACATACGACTTCACCTCCCCCAGTGCATGCAACATGCTAGAAACCGCTTACGTCCGAACGCTCCCAGCTAGCAACCTGGTCGGGAGACACCGTACCCAGCGCCTCGAACTTCCAGGAGCCGCCCGCCTTCAGATGATTGGTGTTTGCAAGAGCCGTTCCAACCTGGTTGCCATCGGCATCATACAGAACATATTCAATCTGAATGTAGCTCTTTTCCTTGTCCGTGTTATTGGTCAGGGTGCCCGTGATCTTATAGGTAAACTGATTGGAAGTGTCTTCAGCCTCGTCAGCAATGGTATACGGTTCTTGCGGTTCTTTTTGCTCCTCAGCCTGCCGTGTCGTCTCGGCAGGTTTTGCCGAATCGCTCGCAGACGAATCGGTTGAGTTGCCGCCCATAGAGCCCACGGCACCGACAATAACCAGCACCACGATGATGCCTAGGACAATCTTGCCGATTGGCTTCTTTCCCTCTTTTGCCATTATTCATCCTTCCTACGATCCGGCTACCGTGCCGGTACACAGCACATCGTAGGAAGGATTGAACTTGAATTCATTAGCTGAGAGCTAAGGCTGCGGTAAACGACCAATGCAGTTATCCAAACGCCGAGCAAACGCACTGCGCGCGACCGTCTGCTGGCAGTGCATCAACCCACCGTGACGGATTCCCCGGTAAAGGCACTGATCATCAACAGGACAAAGAAAACAAGGTAGCTGGCACTCAGCAGGTACGCAATGATCAGAAAGACGACCCAGCCGACATTGGTTTTACCGTCGGCACGGCGTTGCTCGCGATTGCGGCAGAGCCAAATCGTCACGCCGATGGCAGTGATAAACAGCACGAGCGCCGCCGCGGCAAGCCCGGCAAGCGCAAACATCACGCCAATGCTCACAGCAATAACCGGGAGCAGCAGCAAACCGCACCCGCATCCACCCGGACTATATACGGCAGGCTGTCGGCGTCGCCTCATCGTCACGCCACCCCCATCATCTCTGAGCACTACAGCGCAATGGCCTGCTGAACAGGAACGATCTTATCGAGTTCCGGTTCGATCCGCCTTTTCTCGGCCTCAAGGTCAAACGCCACCTGAGCGCGCAGCCAATAACCATCCGTCAGGCCAAAATAACGGCAAAGACGGAGGTCGGTGTCGGCCGTCACGCGACGTTTTCCCAAGACAATCTGCCCGATACGCTGAGCCGGAATCCCGGTCTCTTTCGCAAGGCGATATTGAGAAATGCCCATGGGAACAAGAAACTCCTCTTTGAGAAGCTCACCAGGAGTCACTGGCGACAGCAAATCGGACGAGGTCTCATCACTTGTGATAATCGACGATTTCGACATTCCAAGCCATCTCCTGTCTCCACTCAAAACAGACCCGATAGCGCTCGTTAACACGGATGCTATATTGACCGGCACGATCGCCCTTCAAAGCTTCCAGGCGATTGCCCGGCGGAACGCGAAGATCATCAAGCGAAGCACAAACCTGCAGTTGGCGAATCTTCCTCAACGCAACACGCTCAAAGGGCACGAACCTCCTGACCCGCACACCCATGGCAAAGCGTTCGGTATCCTCATCTTCATACGATGCAATCATCGTATCGCCTTACGTTAGTAACGTCAAACGTTTCTATAGACTTACATCTCTATTATATCGTACGTTTGTTCGTGTTTTCTAGAACAAATAGCCCTTCACACCTTAGTCAAGCAAAAGCAATCGTTTATAGACATCGAGGCCTTTGAGTAGGATTTCCTCGTCGAAGAGCATGCTATCGGTATGCAGAGCGCTTGTGGCATAGGCGGGGCAGCCATCCGAATCACTCGGGTTGTCTTGGCCCTCTGGCATACCCGTGCCCAGCAGGAAAAACACGCCCGGCAAATGGCGCTGATAGAACGCGAAATCCTCGGCAATTAACAGCGGCTCCTCCATAAGCTGCAGCCCGGGCAAGGCAGGCGCGACGCTGGCAAATAGCTCGGGGTCGTTGTCGACCGGCGGATAGCCCTCGGCAAAGTCGAGATCGTACGTGCAGCCCGTTGCAGCGCAGGCATCGTCCAGCACGCGGCGCACGCCCTCGCGTGCCCGGTCGAACATGTCGTCTGTAAACACACGCAGGCTGCCGGCAACATGGGCCTCCCCCGCCACCGCATTGCAGACGGTGCCTGCCTGCAGCAGGCCGAACTTGCCAATGCAGGGCTCATCGGCACCCAGCTCATCCATCAGTTCGCGCTCGGCAACCAAGAACTTGGCAGCCGCCAGCGCCGCATCGTGCGACTCCTCGACCGGAACGCCATAGGTCTTAGCAATATGGATGCTCGTCCCGTGAATATGAATGTGTGTCTCACTCGAACGCGCCAGCAACGGACCGGAGCAGCTCGCCAACGTGCCGGCGGGCAGATCGGGCCACACATGGAAGCCAAAAATGCGGTCGGCCCCATAGCGCTCGAACACACCGCTCTCGCATACCGTCTTGGCACCACCGGTCGTTTCCTCGGCCGGCTGGAACACAAAGAGAACATTGCGCCTAATGGCGCCCGGATGCTCGCGAATCGTACGGTCGACATACGTCGCGGCGGCAAGCGCCATGGCCATGTGTCCGTCATGTCCGCAAGCGTGCATCTTGCCGGGATGGGTTGAGGCAAAGGCCGCTCCCGTCGCTTCCGCGATGGGCAGCGCATCCATATCGGCGCGAATCGCCGTGGCATGCGCGGCATCAACGCCGGCGTCGAAGAAAGCACAGACGCAGCTGGGGCACGGATGGGTCACTTCGCAGGTGAGCGGTGCCAGCACGCCCTCGATATAGGCAATGGTTTGCGGAAGATCGAAATCGAGCTCCGGAATGCGATGGAGATCGCGGCGATAGCGACGGAGTTCTTGGAGCTCGGTCATAAAGGATCCTTTCATGGGGCATATCCATTCACACAATATTGTGATGCAGAATTGTGACGCCCTTGTTTCTAGCATATCCCTGCATTTTTTAAACGTTATATACGAATACTCTTGTTTGGTAAAGTGCAACGTGGTAGGGTCTTTACCACTTGATAGAGGCGCGGGCACGAAGAGCCGCGGGCGAGTCGGCAGACTTTGACCCCGCGGGGAGGCGAAACCCGCCGAACTGGGTTTTTCGGGCACGAACAGCCTGGTGGGCCTGCGGGAAACACTCGCAGGACTGTCTGCAGCAATGCGGGAGCGCTATCCGGACATTGGGTCCACGCTATGCGGATTCGATGCGCAGATGGCGCCGTCTGGATAGCGAGGTTTACGGGACATGGCATTGACCCCCAACGAGGCATATGCGGCCAAGCAGCCGTTTGTGGACAAGGAGACACTCGAGCATATCGTCGAGCAGTTCCCCACGCCGTTTCATCTATACGACGAGGCGGGTATCCGCCGCAACATGCAAGAAGTGCGCGACGCCTTTGCGTGGAACCCGGGGTTTAAGGAGTACTTTGCCGTCAAGGCCAACCCCAACCCGGCCCTTATCTCAATTCTCAACGAATACGGCTGCGGCTGCGATTGCTCGAGCTATACCGAGCTCATGATCGCCCGCTCGCTGGGCATCACCGGCCATGACATCATGTTCTCGTCCAACGACACGCCGGCGGCAGACTTTGAGCTTGCCGACAAGCTGGGCGCCATCGTCAACTTCGACGATATCAGCCACATTGAGTTTTACGAGCGCGTCGCGGGACCCATCCCCAAGACGGTGAGCTGCCGTTTTAACCCGGGCGGCCTGTTCCAGCTTTCCAACGGCATTATGGACAACCCGGGCGATTCCAAGTACGGCATGACCACCGAGCAGCTCTTTGATGCCTTCCGCATGCTCAAGGCCAAGGGCGCCGAGGACTTTGGCATCCATGCCTTCCTTGCCAGCAACACCGTCACCAACGATTACTACCCCAAGCTCGCGCGAATCCTCTTTGAACTTGCCGTGCGCCTGGAGCGCGAGACCGGTGCACATGTCGCCTTTATCAATCTGTCCGGCGGTGTGGGTATCCCCTACCTGCCCGAGCAGCAGGCCAATGACATCCACGCCATCGGCGAGGGTGTACACGCGGCCTACGACGAGATCCTGGTTCCCGCCGGCATGGGCGATGTGGCGATCTGCACCGAGATGGGCCGCTTTATGATGGGCCCCTACGGGTGCCTGGTCACCAAGGCCATTCACGAAAAGCGGATCTACAAAGACTATATCGGCGTGGACGCAAGTGCCGTCGACCTCATTCGTCCTGCCATGTATGGCGCTTACCACCACGTTACAGTGATGGGCCAGCCGGGTGGCCCCGACAAGTCCGCAGCTCCCGTCACGAACACGTACGATATCACGGGCAACCTGTGCGAAAACAACGACAAGTTCGCCATCGACCGCGAGCTGCCGCATATCGACATGGGTGACCTGCTTGTAATCCACGATACCGGTGCGCATGGCTACTCCATGGGCTACAACTACAACGGACGTCTGCGCTCCGCCGAGGTCCTGCTGCGCCCCGATGGCGCGGCCGACCTCATCCGCCGCGCCGAGCGCCCGGGCGATTACTTTTCCACGCTCGACGTGCTGCCGTGCGGCCGAGAGCTGCTGGCCAAGTCGCGCGCCGAAAGCGCCCGCCGTCGCGCCCAAGACGAGCGCCTGGCAGTCGCAGCTCAATGGAACAAACGCATCCAGATCGCGGAGGCGAAGGAGAAGAACATGGACATCCGCAATCTCGAGGGCTCAATCGTCGCCCTGGTTACGCCGTTTAAAAAGGACGGCAGCGTCGACTTTGACGCGCTCGAGCGCCTTATCGATTTCCACTTGCAAAATGGCACCGACGCCATTCTCACCCTGGGCACCACCGGCGAGAGCGCCACGATGACCGATGACGAGGACAACTCCGTCGTCGCCGCCGTGGTCAAGCATGTTGCAGGACGCGTCCCCGTCATCGCCGGCTCAGGCTCCAACTCCACGCAGACCATGCTCACCAAGTCGCTTACTTACCAGGGCTTGGGAGCCGACGGCCTGCTGCTCATTACCCCCTACTACAACAAGTCCAACGAAGAGGGTATCTATCAGCACTTTAAGACCGTCGCCGATGCCGTTGACATCCCCTGCATCCTGTACAACATCCCCGGCCGCTGCGGCTGCGGTATCAGCGAGCGCAACGTAGAGCGCCTAGCCGCGCACCCCAACATCATGGGCATCAAGGAGGCCTCGGGCAACGTCGCCTACGCGGCCAAGATCGCCCACCTGCTGTCCGACGATTTCCGCATGTACTCGGGCGAGGATGCACTCACAGTGCCGCTCATGAGCCTGGGCGCTTCGGGCACCATCAGCGTGTGGGCCGACGTGCAGCCGCAGCTTGTACACGACATGTGCCGCGCTTATCTGGACGGCGACGTAGCGCGCGCCCGCGATATCCAGATTGCCGGCCAGCCGCTCATCAACGCCCTCTTTAGCGAGGTCAACCCCATCCCCGTCAAGGAAGCGCTCGCCCAGATGGGCATGATCGAGGCAAACTACCGTATGCCGCTGTGCCCCATGGCAGACGACACGCGAGCCGCACTTACCGATGCTCTGAAGGGAGCTGGTCTACTTGATTAAGACCGTCATTATGGGAACGGGCCGCATGGGCTCGCTCATCCGCACTACCGCCGAAGGCATTGTCGACGCCGCCGGGCAGCCCGTTTTTGATATCGTGGCCCAGATTGGCTTCGATTTGAGCGAGCTCGAGAACGCACCGGCTGCCGACGTCATCATCGACTTCTCGAACGTCGCGACCTTCGACGCCGTCGTCGCCTATGTCGAGCGCACGGGCGCGGCGTTGGTCTCAGGCACCACAGGCTACACCCCCGAGCAGATGGACCGCCTGCGTGAGCTGGGCCAGAACACCCGCGTTATGCACTCGGGCAATTACTCCATCGGTATCGCAGCCCTGCGCCATCTGGTAGCGCAGGCTACACGCGAGCTGCCCGGCTTTGACTGCGAAATCGTCGAGACGCACCACAACCAAAAGGTCGACGCCCCCAGCGGCACTGCCAAGCTGCTGCTCGACGCCGTCGTCGAAGCCGAGCCCGAGGCAGGCTACCACCCCGTCTATGGCCGCGAGGGCATGTGCGGAGCACGCGATCCCAAGGAAATCGGTATGCACTCGCTGCGCGGCGGCACCGTCGCCGGCGTGCACGAGGTGAGCTTCTTTGGCCAGGACGAGGAGGTCACGCTCACCCACCGCGCCACGAGCCGTCAGATCTTTGTCAACGGCGCCTTGGCAGCCGCGCAGAAGCTCGTCACCCGCGAACCCGGCTTCTATACGTTCGACAAGGTCATGTTTGCCTAACCAGGTATCAACCGAATCCACCCAAAGGAGAGATAGCAAATGAGCAACGCAGCCGAGATGGATGCACAGGAGATTATCAACTACATCGCCACCGCGCCCAAAAAGACGCCCGTCAAGCTGTACGTGCGCGAGAAGCCGGGCATGAAGGTTGCCTGGGGCGACGCACATGTCTACGGCGGCCGTCGCGGCAAGACCGTCTTTGGCGACTGGGACGAGCTCAAGACCATCCTGGACGCCAATGCCGATTCCATCGATTACTACGACGTTGAAAACGATTGCCGCAACTCCGCCGTGCCCATGCTCGACCTTAAGGGCATCAACGCCCGCATCGAGCCGGGCGCGATCATCCGCGACCGCGTCGAGATTGGCGACCGTGCCGTCATCATGATGGGCGCCATCATCAACATCGGCTCCGTTATCGGCGAGGGTTCCATGATCGATATGGGCGCCATGCTGGGCGGTCGCGCCACCGTGGGCAAGAACTGCCACATCGGCGCCGGCACCGTGCTGGCAGGCGTTGTGGAGCCCGCCAGCGCCACGCCCGTCATCATCGAGGACGATGTCATGATCGGCGCAAACGCCGTGGTCCTGGAAGGCGTGCACGTGGGCAAGGGTGCTGTAGTTGCCGCCGGCGCCGTGTGCGTCGAGGACGTCCCCGCCGGCGCCGTCGTGGCCGGTGTCCCCGCCCGCGCCATCAAGATGCGCGACGAGAAGACCGACAGCAAGACCGGCCTGGAAGAGGGCCTGCGCCAGCTGTAGAAGTTACGCGGTTTTGCCAAACCGCGTAACGGCTCGACGCTGCAAACGCCCCTAAGCGGCAATCTGACGTTCAATCGTCGGTCGCGTACCGAAGTACGCTTCCCTCCTCTTTCACGTCACCTTGCTCGCTTAGGGGCGTTTTCGCTGACGTGAGCTCAACCTGCGGCGCAATGTCAGCAACCAAGCCGAAAACAAAAAAGGCCGAAGTCCCAAAAGGCTTCGGCCTTTGTTTTTTGCAACGTCCAAGAGCAGTTTATCGATTCTCAATACTTCCGATATTCTTGAGCTCGATGGAGATGAGGCCGTTGGGCTCATTGACGAACTCGATGTACTCGGAGTTCGAACCCATCTCGGCCGGGAAGCTGATCTCGATGCCCGTGTCGGTACGGATCTTGTGATTGCGCACGGCCGCGCGCTCAACTTGCTTGCGCTCCACGGGAACGCGCTCAGGCACCTTCTCCTCAGTCAGTGCCGCGCGCACGCTCTCCTTGATAACCGGTTCGTCCTCAAAGACCTCATCGACGATATCCCAAGGCGGCAGCTCCTCGTCATCCTCGACTTTCTCGGCAACGGCAGCCTTAACCTTGGCGAGCGCCACGGCCGTATTGGCACCGTGCTCCTCGGCGACTTCCTCGACCACACGCGTCACGGTGTCGATGACCTCCTTGCCCGATACGCCCGTGTCGCACTGCAGCAGGCCATCGGGGATAAGCATACGGTCCTCGCCGGCAATCTTGCGCTTCTTGTCCACGTAGCCGATCTCCATGGTGCTCGCACGCACGATGGCATAGCTTGGAACCTTTTGCGAGGGGTTTGGCAGAATAGCGTAGTGGCGCGCGATGTCGTTGCGCACCTCCCCCTCCTCGCGGCCCACCTCGTGCATAAAAGCCTGCTTGGAGCCCAGCAGCATCACGGCAAACCAGCGGGCATCCTCATCGTCGTCAAAATCAGCCACGAGCACATCGGTAGACTCGGCTTTCTCGGCTTTGGTGAGCTCGGAGGAGATAAACTCCGCAATCTGCTGCGACAGGTCCACGAACTCGCGCTCGCCAAAGAAATAGCCCTTGAGCTCGCCGCCGAATGCGGAGTTCTCGGCAAACGTGGCACGCTTGTTATCAGCCGAGGTACGAGCGCGCCGCAGGTGCGTGGTTACGAAATTACGCACGGTACGGCTCTCGATATCGAGCTCGCGCTGGCTCATGACGTTGACGGCAGAGTCAAAGTCCAGGATATGCAGAATCGCGTGATTGATTTTCATATACGGCATTCCGTTCTAGATCGAATTGAGCACGAATCAGTATAGCGGTCGAACCCGCCCCAAGCGCATCGAAGATTGGCGCATCGGGGACAGGTTGCTTTGCACCAATGACTAGCGCAGGAGCTCGGACTGCCACGCCTCGAGTTGTTCTGCCAAACTCTTACCGGCTGCGGGCATGTCGATCTGGGGTCGTTTGGGCAGCAGCGCGCATTTTAGGATTGCCGCGATGGTCTGCGAGACAAAGCGTCGCGTATCCTTGTCAAAGCCTTGCGCAGCCTGGAGCATCACGGGCAGGCTCTCGCGCAGATTCCCAGCGATATCCGCAAACCGCTCAGCACCCGTAGCCTCAAGCACGGAGAACAACGCATCTACAAAACGCTCGCGCTCGCTAGGCGACACCGCAAGCAGCATCTCGCGAATGGAGCCATCAACGTATCGAGCACCGGCGGACAGGCGCTCACAGCACACGAAGTCGCGACCATCAACCACCCAGCTAAAGGGATTATGCTGAAGCAGGCTGAACTCGGTGCTCTCAACGATGGCATAGTCCTCCTGTGTCTCGAACATCATGCCAAAGATCGACGACCGAGGTAGCGTCTTGTCGATTCGGCCGGAAAGATCGGCAAAGGCGTTTCCGTTCAGAAACTCCTCGACGAAGCCCGGACCATCATGGGAATACGCCCGTTCGATTCGCCCACGGGCGAAATCGGAGCACATCGCCGCACCGTACACCGCAAGGTTTCCACCCTTGGAATGACCTCCGCACAAAAGCGGCCCGTCAATCGCATCCGCCGCCTCGTCCACATAACGCGCCGCGGATTCCTGGGCCGGCACAGGACACCGGAACGCCATGTTAAAGTCCTCTTTCCAGCCCACAATCGTGCTGTCGGTCCCCCGGAAGGAAAGATAGCTAAACCCCGCCGGAAACCGGAATGCCATGGCTGCAAACTGCTCTGTCGCCACCACATCGCTCACGGCACGATAGCCGCAAACGTGCACGCCACGGTAGCGAGGGCTTGCTGCCACGGCCTCCAGCAAGGCCCTGCTCCCCTCCGGATCCCACAGGTCGCCAATCATGTCTTGGTAGCACTCGGCGCGCAGCAGCTCGCGTACGTCTAGGCCCTGCCAGTTCGTCAGCTCCGCCATATCACCCGGCAAACGCAAATAGGACAACCACGCAAAAACCAGGCTATCCACCGCGCAGAACGGCCGTTCCTCAAACGGATCAAACGCCGTCTGGGCATAGGTCAAAAAATTAGGCGAATCCGACATGGCCCTCCCATCAACTATGGTGCATTGGGGTGGTGCAAAGTAACCTGACCCCCTCGCACCAAAAAGGCGCCCGGACCGTGTGGCCCGGACGCCTTTCATTGTAGCCTGTTGCCCAAAAGAGCTTGATTTAGCAGGAGAAGTCGACGCTGTCGATGATGTCCTTGAGGGCCTTTGCGGAGGCGGTGAGCTCATGCTGCTCGTCATCGTTCAGCGGCACGGGGACGCGGCAGACAACGCCATCGCGGCCGACGACGGTCGGCATGGAGATGGCCAGATCGGACAGGCCATACTCGCCCACCATGAGCGAGGAAACGGGCAGAACGGTCTGCTCGTCACGCATAACAGCGGTGCAGATGCGCTTGACAGCCATGGCGACGCCGTAGTAGGTGGCGTGCTTCTTCTCGATGATGGTGTAGGCGGAGTTCTTGACGTCCTCGGCGATGCGCTTCTCGGCAGCCTCATGCTCCAGGTGGCCGTGAAGCTCGCAGAAGGTGTTCAGCGGCACGCCGGCAACCTGAGCGCTGGACCAAGCGACAAACTCGGAGTCGCCGTGCTCGCCCATGACATAGGCCTGGACATCGCGCGGGTCAACCTCGACGTGGGCACCAAGCATCTGCTGCAGACGGCCAGTGTCGAGCACGGTGCCGGAGCCGATGACATGGCCCTCGGGCAGGCCGGACATCTTGATGGCAGCATAGGTCAGAACATCAACCGGGTTGGAGACGATGAGCAGAATGCCGTCGAAGCCGGACTTCTTAATCTCGGGGATAATGGACTTAAAGATGTTTACGTTCTTGTTGACCAGGTCCAGGCGGGTCTCACCGGGCTTCTGGGCAGCACCGGCGGTGACGACGATCATGGCGGCGTCGGCGACATCGGAATAATCGCCGGCGTAGATCTTCATCGGCTCGGCAAACGTCATGCCGTGCGCGATATCCAGGGCCTCACCCTCGGCACGGTTCTTGTCCACGTCGATGAGGACCATCTCGGAGAACAGACCACTCTGCATCAGTGCGAACGCCGAAGACGAACCGACGAAACCGCAGCCGACAATAGCGACCTTCTTCTCGTTAACCATTAGAAACTCCCATCTCTCTCCACAAACAAGCCGCCCGGGAACGACCCGAGCGGCTTGCCGTAATCCCAATACATCCAATCGGGACTTTGATTATGCCCCTATTCGCAGCCAAAAATCGACCGTTTACCGAAATTGGTTGCAGTATTCGTAAAATAACTGCACGAAATCGGTTTCGAGCTATTGACGAGTCGAAATAGGTTTCTAATACAGGCCCGCCTCGCGAATGGCCTCGACAGCCAAAGCGATCTGATCGGGCGGCAGGACCAGCGCCATGCGCACGTGCCCCTCGCCCGAAGGGCCAAAGCTCGCGCCCGGCGTCACCACAACGCCGGCCTTCTCCATGAGCTCCTCGCAAAACGCCATGGAATCGGTGCGACCACCGGGAAGCTTGGCCCACACAAACATAGAGCCATGCGCGTTGGGACGCTCCCAGCCCAGGCCCTCAAGACCGTCGCACAGGGCATCGCGGCGTTCCTGGTACTTCAGACGCTGCGCCTCGACCTCATCGCGCGGACCGTTCAGGCACGCGATGGCGGCCTTCTGAATCGGGAAGAACATACCAAAGTCGATCTGGCCGCGCAGCTTGGCAAAGGCCGAGACCACATCCTCGCGACCGACCAAAAAGCCGATGCGGGCACCGGTGACGTTAAACGACTTGGAAAGCGAGAAGAACTCCACGCCCACCCCGAGCGCGCCGGGATACTGCAAGAAGCTGCCGCCGGGCTCGCCGTCGAACACGATGTCGGAGTATGCGTTGTCGTGAACGATCAGCAGGTCGTGCTCGCGGGCAAAGGCGATGATCTCCTCGTAGACCTCGGGCGTGCCCACCGAGCCGACCGGGTTGGCGGGCAGCGACACGATCATATACTTGGCGCGATCGGCCACCTCGGGATCGATACCCGCCACATAGGGCAGGTAATTATGCTCGGCAACCAGCGGATAGTATTCGAGCTTGGCATCGGCGATCTTGGCACCCGCCTCAAAGACCGGGTAGCACGGATCGGGAACCAGAATGGTGTCACCCGGATCGAGCAGGGCCAGGCCCAAATGGCCCACGCCCTCCTGCGTGCCGTTGCACGACTGCACCATGGACGGCGTAATGCCCGAAACGCCAAAGCGACGCTCATAGTAATCGCACACGGCTTGCTTGAGTTCGGGCAGGTCGCGCAGGGCATACTTCCACATCTCGGGATCTTGGGCTGCCTGCGTGAGCGCCTCGACCACGTGGTCGTACGGCTTAAAGTCGGGTGTGCCCACGCTCATGTTGTAAATGGTCTTGCCCTGAGCCTTCAGCGCGAGAAGCTTGTTGTTGAGCGAGGCGAAGACCTCCGCGCCAAAGCGGTCGAGACGCTGCGATGCCTGCATGGTGCCACCTTTCGATATAAAAAACGCGGCGCTCCGACAAGAGCGCCGCGCGATACGGGCCATCAGATTGCAAAAGTGTAACGCTTGCAACCCCCGTATTGGTTCAATTTAGCCAACCTTAGTCAACTGGATTGAGCGCGTCGATCTGCGCAAGCCACAGACGCGAGCTAGCGTCACTCGGCATACGCCAATCGCCGCGCGGGCTGAGCGTCACCGAGCCCACCTTGGGACCATCGGGCAGGCAGCTGCGCTTAAACTGCTGGGCAAAGAAGCGACGGTAGAACGTACGTAGCCACGTGTGGACGGTCTTGGCGCCGTAGACGCCCTCGAAGCTCTTGAGCGCCATGCGGTAGATCTTGCCCGGCTCAAAGCCAAAACGCAGCAGGTAGTAGAGGAAGTAGTCGTGCAGCTCATACGGGCCCACCAAATCCTCGGTCTTCTGCGCAATCTCGCCGTCGCCCGTGGGCGGCAGAAGCTCGGGGGACACCGGCGTATCGAGGATATCGAGCAAGACCTCGGCAATGCGCCCGCCAAAGACATCGGCGGCATAGCGTACCAGATGGCGCACAAGCGTCTTGGGCACGCTCGCGTTGACGGCGTACATGCTCATGTGGTCGCCGTTATAGGTAGCCCAGCCGAGCGCCAGCTCCGACAGGTCGCCCGTGCCAATGACAAAACCGCCAGCCTGGTTGGCCAGATCCATCAGAATCTGCGTACGCTCGCGCGCCTGGCTGTTCTCGTAGGTCACGTCCTGCACAGCTGGATCATGCTCAATGTCCTTGAAGTGCTGCTCCACAGCCGCGTGGATCGAAACCTCGCGGAAGCTCACACCCAGGTCGCGAGCGAGCGACTCGGCATTCGACTTGGTGCGATGCGTCGTGCCGAAGCCGGGCATGGACACGGCTGTGATACCAGTGCGCGGCAGCCCCAGTGCATCGAAGGCACGCACGGTCACAAGCAGCGCTAGCGTGGAGTCCAAGCCGCCCGAAAGGCCCATAACCGCAGCCTTGGTACCCGTGTGGGCAAGGCGGGTCTTGAGGCCCGCAGTCTGCAGATCGAGGATCGTCTCGCAGCGCTCGGCCAAGTCGCCGTGGTCGGCCGGCACAAAGGGCGCGCGCGGGAAAACGCGGTCGATATCGCAGGCATCGCGCAGGACAGGTTCTTCGGCCAGCACGCCCTCAAACGAAAACTCAACGGTCGTGGCCTCCGGCGCATCGTCGGTGCGCGCCCACGTCGTCGAGCGACGGCGCTCGGCAACCAGGCGGTCAAGGTCAACGTCGGCGATAGCCATATCGCAGGTAAGCAGTTTGGTGGCGGCGAGCTTGGAGCCATTTTCGTAGATAAGGTTCTCCCCCGCAAAGACCATATCGGTCGTGGACTCGCCCTCGCTCGCGTCCGCGTAGGCATAGGCGCAGTACAGGCGCGCGCTTTGGTTAGAGATAAGGCTGCGGCGGTAATCCGCCTTACCGATAATCTCGTCCGAGGCCGACGGGTTGAGGATCACCGTCGCACCGGCAAGCGCCATCTCGGTCGAAGGCGGCGCCGGCACCCACAGGTCCTCACAGACCTCAACGCCCAGCACCAGGTCCTCGGTGCCCTCATCACAGCAACGGTAGACAAGCCCCGAACCCAGCGGAACCGGACCCTGACCGGCAAACTCGACCCACACGGGATCCGCAGGCGCTGGAGCAAACCAACGGCGCTCATAGAACTCACCATAGTTGGGCAGATACTTCTTGGCCGACAGGCCCAAAAGCTCGCCCGCACAGCACACGGCGGCACAGTTGTAGATATTCTCGGCAACTGCAACGGGAAGACCGATGGTAAAGACAATCGGCAGCTCGCGGGTTTCATCGAGAATATGTGCCAGTGCGGTCTCGCAGGCATGCAGCAGCGTGCGGTTATGGAACAAGTCGGCCGCGGTATAGCCGGTCAGGTTAAGCTCGGGCAGCACCAGCGCGCGAACGCCACGTTCGGCAGCATCGCGAACAGCCGCCAGCGCAACCTCGGCATTGCCCTCGACATCGGCCACGCGAATCTGCGGCGAAGCCGCCGCCACACGCAAAAAGTCATCGTTCTTATTAGCCGAAACGCAGCATTGCCTTGTTGATCTGGACACTGGAGGCCCCTTCTACCCTGAGATTCAGTCTAACGGACGTTCACATATCTCTAACTAGCCAAAGCAACCTCCCAGTTTACTGAGAGGCCAACCTGTGCTAAGAGCATGTATTTCAAAAATATCTTTAATTAAAAAAGGAGAAATCGATAATCGACTTCTCCTTTAAGCGAGGCGAGTAAATTTCGAAACTAATGGCAGAATTTATCCATGTAGTCCTCAAAGTCGAACACTTCTACCACGACGCCCTCTTCCTGAAACTCTTTCAGTTGCTCCAAGAGATCTTTGTTAATAACGTCCATGCAGAAACCTCCTCTATCTAATCAATTGTAGTATATCTGCTTTCATGCAATTATCAACCAACTTGTTTAATTGCTCCTCGTTTGCCGATAGTCCCTCTTTTTTCAAAATGTCGCGCACCTCGTTCTTAGTAATCGGCTTTTCAAACAACGAAAGCAAAGCGAACGAAAAATCATTAACCGCACACATTCTATGGGTGGCACAACTCAGCAGTACTCTTAACCCCTCTTTTGAGCGTCCGACTTCTTTCACAAACGAACTTTTAACCAATTGAAAACCATTATCGTGCATTACATAATCGGCATCGATATTTGTATTCAGCAATCCATAATGCAACAGTTCTTCTATCGCCCTTATCAGCTCGAGGTCGCCCTGATCAAGGATAAGAGAAATGCTACAATCGGCCTCCAATAAACGGGCCAACTTAAGGTATACCAACTGGGAAACAGCATAGACATGATGGTATTCAGAATTATAGAAGTAGGCAAATGGCTCAACGAGCACGACAGAGGTCTTGGAATCCAGCCAGATTCGATCAGCTGGATTTAGACTAGTTAGCCGTCGCTTTACTTTGGTCAAATGTCCCTTATACCTGACAGCGTGAATAGAATCTAGGATCCAGGTCACCTCTGAAATATGAAGCCGCTGGGGCAAGTCAATTGTGTCGCTACCGTTTATGACCTCTTGCATATAAAAATCAATATGATGCTCATCAGATAAGGATTTTGCTTCATTTAAAGTTAAACCAGTGCCTGAAACATAATCCACTTCGAGGCGCAAATCCTCATATTGGGACTTCGGCATTACAGAGACACCATACTTATCGGGATGATTCCAAACATCCGACCCCATAACGAGACCAAAATTCGTAAATCCTCTCGTGGAATATGGAACACCACATACCTGTTTTGAATAATTCAAAACATTCTCTGTATAAGCTAAGGTGTTCAGAGCCTCTTCTTTAGTTTCGGTCGGAAAGCCAATCATAAAGAATAGATGAACAGGAATACCCGCATTGAGACAATCATGGATATTGCGATCAATCCAATCAACTCTCGTGTTCTTCTTCATTAGATCAAGAACTCTTTGGTTGTATGACTCGAGGCCAAACTGAATCTGCCTACATCCACTTTGGTATATCTTGTTGAAAACGTCTGTACTTAGGGTTGGAGAGAACCTCGTTTCTCCATGCCAGAAAAACGTTTTTCCCGATGCGTTTATTTCATCCGCGAGTTGCTCCATTCTTTTGCCTTCGAATGTTTCATCCACAAAAGAGAAAACTCTCGTGCCGTATTTTTCATTTAACCGACACATTATTTCAAATACTCTCGATATGGGCATCTTTCGGTAACAACCACCAGTAGCACCGGGAATGGTGCAGAAGGCGCAATGATTAAAACACTGCCTAGAGGAATAAACCGGCAATATTAACTCAGGCATGAAGTATTTAGAAAGGGCGAAGCCATCGAAATCGGGAACTGTATCGTTGATAAATGTTTGCTCAATCCGATGGTTTTTATATATCTTTCCACCTTTAGCATGGCAAAGGTTTGGAACACAGTCGAGATTGTCATCACCAGAGTCAAGAGCCTCAAGAAGACGTGCAAGCGGCTCTTCGCCGTCATACATCATTATCGAATCAATGTATTCAAAAAAGGGATGCCATTCTTTCATGCAGTCATCTGCTAAACGAGTAATGTAATTGCCGCCCAATGAGACGTGTTTAACAGATGGACATTCTTCTTTAATCAGTTTCGCTAACGTAACTGCGGAAATCAATTGGAAACAGCCGCTCACCGAAATCCCAATAAACTCGATTTTTTCCCTCTGAATACGCTTAAGAAAGGCAGTTTCATAGAAGGAAATAAACGGATTATGCAAGGTATCCGCAAGCGATTTCATTATTTCTGGTGTCGAATAATAATCATAGGGCAGATCTATGGAGTTGAACGTGTATTTAACTCCATATGAGACGTGATTTATGATATATAGTGCATTTCTAAAAATGTTTTCAGCATATTGTCTTTCTTTTAGATTAAAGTATCTCTTTGATCTGAAAATATCTTTTGCTTCGTCAACATTAAGTGCTGACTTTTGTATCAACTCGATTGTTAATTGAACATTCGAACTAAACGAATCCTTTGATTCCCGATACCTTTTTCAGCACTCTTCGACATGTCTAAAAGATAGGAGGTCATCGTAAAATTCCACGTTTAAGTCAACAATGTCAACTTTGTATTGTTCAACCTCTTGAAGATATGACTTCAAAACAGGCAAGGCAAGATACGGCCCCACTGGACTCCATCCTGGGGGAAATACTAAAAGCGTTTTAGGCATATCAACGTCACATCTTTCGCAAATAATTCAATTGAAACACAACTACCATCATAATTGAAAATACACCAAGTCCTGTAACGAGAATTGAGAACATCGCGATGCTCGTGAACAGCGAAACAAGGAGTGTTGAAATAACAACAGCAACCGATTGCAAAGACTCCCTAATTGAAAACAGGCTTATCGATTCAGATCCGTCTCTCGCCAAATCCTGCAGCGATGTTATGAGAAGCACATCTTGAATGGCGTTTCCGGCGCCGACGATAAAAAGGAAAATAAACGATATCCCAGACGCATAGCGATAGCCAAACGCCAGATACGCACCGAGCGCAAGATACGTCACAAAACAATATGATTTAACGCAATCGGAACCACTGATTAAACGACCATATATTGTATTTCCGAACAACAGTCCGATTGTAAGACTACTCTGAAGGAATCCGTATTGTATCGATGACGAGTCAAATTGCAATTGCGCTATAGCTGGCAAAAGAGAATTCAGAGAGCCGAATGCCACGCCACTAGAAATATCGATTAATAGGAAACCAATTGCCAAGTGCTTCGCGCTAAGATCACTAAATGCAGTCCTGTTTTTTTCATTTTTGCTTATCCCCTCTTTATCATTAACCTCGATAACCGACGGAACATCTCGCAGCAACCAGAACGACGCGGCAAAAGAAAGCGCGTCTAATGCAAGAACAGCCTCCGCCCCAAATTGAGCGACAACAAAACCGCCGGCAACTGGCCCCAGAACCATCATCAAATTCTGCAGAAACCCAAACGAATTATTAATTACGTCGCGATTGATACTATTCGTATTGGCTCTTAACAACGAGTAAAAGCAGGGCATTTCAACCGTTCGGCAAAGCGATACCGCGCACGTAATAGCAAACATACTCCATTTACTATCAACAAAAATATAGCAAACGAATAATCCCGCGCGAATTAAGTCTGCCAATCTCATGGCCTGCAGTGTCCCGATACCCATCTTCTGAGGCAGCTGCGCGAGCGCAACTGAAAACAGAGAGGGGGCAAATCTGCAGCAGACCATCAAAGCAGTTGCAGAAACATCGTGAGTTACCTCGTAAATCAGCATTGGCAAAGCAATATTCGCACACCAATTGCCTATTTCGCTTATCCCTCTAGCAATATATAGGACCCGAACCGGATGGCTAGCTCTCAATACCGTGAACATCACGATTAACCTCGTATTTCAGGCCTCGTTCATCCCTTAATAGGAATCCATAATCAACCAAGTACCGCCTCAACACGGCATAATCAGGATAGAGCTGTGACAGCACACGATTAACCTGAAGCTCCGTATAACTTGTATTTAATTCAAAGAAAGAGACGGCCCATAGCAGCATGATTCTTTTATAGCTTTCCTTTTTTGGAATTGAAACCAGCTCGCCATTCTTGAGAAATCGTTTTTTAAAGTCTATTAGCTCATCCATTCACATCCTCCATTTCATACGCATCTAATACTAAAAATGCATACGCTTTAGGTCATCTCATTCGGCTTCTATATTCGAACTAAACTCGAACTAATCTAAATGATTTGCTCAAACACTCTTCGAAAGCTCGTTTTTCACTCTGAGTAAAATGCCCTTCCCAGTCAGTCCACGAACAGGAAGGCAACTCACAACGAGCGGAGTCGAAGCCCTCTGCCGTCGGTCGTTCAAAATGCACGATAACCTTTTCGATATCCCCATCTGTTATCAGGTCAGAATGAACGACCTCGGTACCGTCTTCGAATGTCATATATGGGTACATCACGTAAACCACCTCGCAATCGTAAATCCAGTTTAGCATCAAGCTATTGCACCAAAGACAGCAAGCCCCCCTTGATGAGTTGATGGTATCTGTTAAATGTCACGTACGATTCACATCTGGTGGGTACCCTGATGGCTACACGAAACGAAGCAGATTTACACCGGGAGGACCCCGTATGACAACCAAGTACACCGACGCGCCGCGCACGCGCGTCATGACGCCGGCATCGCTCAACAACGGCGTGCACGAGAACCATTCCATCGGACAGACCATGGCCATCGCGCCCAAAAAGGGCCTGTTTGACGACATTTCCATTCCCCAGATCATCGCCGGCGCCGCAGCTGCCGCCACGAGCGTTGCACTTGCCTCCAAGATCGGTATCGCGGGTTCAGTAATTGGCGCCGCCGTGAGCTCGGTCATCACCGTTGTGTCCTCGCAGGTCTACCGCCACTTTATCTCCGCCAGCGCCGAAGCAATTAAGGGTACGCATGCCGCTGTCGGCTACCCTACCGGCGCCTACGAGCCCGTTGAGCCCAATGTCGAGGAGCACCTAGGTGGCGCCGCGACCACGCAGGAGATGCGCCAGGTTGCGGGATGCGCGACCACGGCGCGCGTCGCCCCCAACAGCCTGCGCGCCAAGGCGGCAGCCGAGCGCAGCCAGACGCAAAAGAAGGTCATCGTCTTCTCGATCGCCATCGCCATCGTCGCGGTCATTGCCTGTGCCGGCGCCATCCTTATCACCACCGCCGGTGAGGGTCTGGGCGAGCGCCCCGAGCCGATTCTGTCGTCGCGCACGACCGAGCACGACGCGGATAGCACTGGTCAATCGCAAAGCCAGCAGGACGACTCGCAGGGCACCTCCGCATTCACCGACTCGTCCTCGAACACCCCCGATCAATCGCAGGGCGTCGATTCTTCCGTGAACAACAGCGGCACGCAATCCGGCACGACCGACTCAAGTCAAACGACTGACAGCTCGCAGCCGAGCACGGGCGACCAGACAAGCGACAATACATCGGGCACGGGATCTACCGACAACAGCAGCACTAACAGCTCGAGCGGAACCGCGTCCGGCACGGCATCTGACAGCTCGAGCCAAGGCACGGCGTCGGGCAACTAAGCACGTTTGCCTCTCATAGATAACCGACCTGTATAACGGGCGCGAACCGGCAACGGTCGCGCCCGTTTGCCTTGGGCGCCGAGGTGGCACGCCCCGTGCGATGGTAAGATGCTTTGGTGTGTAAAGAGGAGATTTGCCATGAGCAAGACAATAGTTAAGCCCACGCTATCGCTGGGCAACCACATCTATCTATATCGTCTGCTGCGCGATGCGATTGGGTGCGGCAAGCAAACGTTTATGACGCAGGTCGAGGAGACGCTCGCCGCCGGCGACATGGCCGCTTATGACCTGGGCTTCGAGTCCACGCGCGAGCTGCTCGAGGAGCTCGATGACTGCATCAAGCTGACTGTCTTTAAGGGCGGTCGCCTGTATGCCACCGTCATTGCCAACGAGACCTGGGATGCCGCCCTTGCCAAAGGCGAGGACAAGCCCAAGGCCGCCAAGGGCGCCAAGCAGTCCTACAAAAAGAAAAAGCGCGGCGAGAAGGACCTCAAGGCCGTGCGTCCCAAGCACGTTAAGCGTCCCGAACCCGTAGTTGAAGCTGCGCCTGAGCCCGAGCCCGAGCTCGAAGTCGCTATTGAGGTAACAGCAGAAGCCGAAGCCGAAACCGCCGCCACGACCGATCCCGAAGTCATATCCGAGCAGGAAGCCACTGCGGAGCTCAACGAGGCTCCCAAGTCGACAACCGAAGAAGCCGCCAACCAACCCGAGACGCCTGCGTTCCAAAACGGCGATGTCTTTGGCAACGAGGCCGAGGACGATCAGTCCGACGAGCCCGCCGATCAAGACGCTACCGAGTCGACAGCGGAGCCCGAGGCGCCGCAGCCCGCCATCTCGCTCACGGTCGTCTATGACCCCGAGAACGCCAATGCCGGCATCACCACCATGGCATCCACGCCCATCGAGGCAAAGTCGAGCGTCGAGAACGAGAATGCGACGCAGGCTGAGGTTGAAACTGCAGATGCAGACGCACCCGTCACCGTGAAGCCCGCAGATTCCGCAGTTAAGCCGGAACCGGTACCTGAGCCCGCACCCGTCATCGAATCCGTGCCCGCCGCTGTTTGCGACCAAATTCCCGCACCGGCACCCGCAGCGGCCCCAACCCCCGCGCCTGCAGCGCCCACCATCCCCGAGGACTTCCCCATCGATTTCGCAACCGAGGTCTTCTGCCCCGGCCCGCTTCTGAACCAGTTGTCGACCTATCTCCCCTACGGCGCCGACACGCTCGGCATCGTCGGCGAGTACTACTGGATCGCCCGCGAACGCGGCACCATCGAGGCCGCGCGAAACCGCGCAATCTTCCCCCTGCGCTACACGCAGGCCGGCGAGCGCCGCGAGGTTGCCGTGCGCATCCGCCGCAACACCACCGGCGGTCTCGGAGCCGCCTGGGCCATCGATAAAGTCGAGCCTTCTACCAAGTAACAAAAAGGGACGATAGCCCTCAAGGTTATCGTCCCTTTCTCGTTAGGTCACCTGAGCTCGACTAATCGCGGGTCAGCTTGCGGTGAATACGATGCGGCTGGGCTGCATCCTCGCCCAGGCGCTCGATGCGGTTGGCCTGATAGGCCTCGAAGTTGCCCTCGAACCAATACCAGTTGCCCGGATTCTCGTCGGTGCCCTCCCACGCCAGAATGTGCGTGGCGACGCGGTCCAGGAACATACGGTCGTGGCTAATGACCACCGAGCAGCCCGGGAACTCGAGCAGCGCCGCTTCGAGCGAGGACAGCGTCTCGACGTCGAGGTCGTTCGTGGGCTCGTCGAGGAGCAGCAGGTTGCCACCCTGCTTGAGCGTGAGTGCCAAGTTCAGACGGTTGCGCTCGCCACCGGATAGTACGCCAGCGCGCTTCTGCTGGTCCTGGCCCTTAAAGCCAAAGCTCGCCACATAAGCGCGGCTCGGAACCTCGGTCTCGCCGACCATCATGTGGTCCAGGCCGTCCGAGACGACCTCCCATAGGTTCTTATCGGGGTCGATGCCGGAACGGTTCTGGTCGACGTAAGAAATCTTGACGGTCTCGCCCACCTCGAGCTCGCCCGAAGTCAGCGGCTCCAGACCCACAATCGTCTTGAACAGCGTGGTCTTACCGACACCGTTGGGGCCGATGACGCCCACGATGCCGTTGCGCGGCAGGGTGAACGAAAGGTCATCGATGAGCACGCGACCGTCGAACTCCTTGTGCAGGTGATGGGCCTCGAGCACCTTGTTGCCCAGACGCGGGCCGACAGGGATGCGAATGTCAGTCCAGTCGAGCTTCTGGCTTGCGCGGGCCTCGGCCTCCATCTCCTCATAGCGAGCCAGACGGGCCTTGTTCTTGGCCTGACGGGCCTTGGGCGAGCTGCGCACCCACTCGAGCTCGGCCTCCATGCGCTTGGCGAGCTTGGCGTCGCGGTTGCCCTGTGCCTCGATACGGGCGGCCTTGGTCTCCAGATACGTGGAGTAGTTGCCCTTGTAGGGATAAAGGTGACCGCGGTCGACCTCGCAGATCCACTCGGCAACGTTATCCAGGAAGTAGCGATCGTGTGTGACGGCAAGCACCGCGCCCTGGTAGTTGTGCAGGAAGTGCTCGAGCCACAGGATCGACTCGGCGTCCAGGTGGTTCGTGGGCTCGTCGAGCAGCAGCAGGTCGGGAGCCTCGAGCAGCAGCTTGCACAGGGCCACGCGGCGGCGCTCGCCGCCGGAAAGCACGTTGACCGGCATGTCGGAATCGGGCAGCTGCAGGGCGTCCATGGCCTGGCCGAGCTTGGAATCGATATCCCAGCCGTCGGCGGCATCAATCTCGTCCTGGAGCTTTCCCATCTCGGCCATGAGGGCGTCCATGTCACAGTCCGGGTCGCACATCTCCTCGCCGATCTTGTTGAAGCGATCGACCTTGGCGATCATGTCGCCAAATGCCATGCGCACGTTCTCGATGACGGTCTTGTCGTCGTCGAGCGGCGGCTCCTGCTGCAGGATACCCACGGTGTAGCCGGGGGTGAGCCTGGCATCACCGTTGGAGACCTCCTCGATGCCGGCCATGATCTTGAGCAGGGTCGACTTGCCCATACCGTTGGGGCCCACGACGCCGATCTTGGCACCGGGGTAGAAGCTCAGGGTCACGTCGTCAAGGATTACCTTGTCGCCATGGGCCTTGCGAGCCTGATACATCTGGTAGATAAACTCCGCCATTTGCCTGTTTTATCCTTTCTACCTGCTGTTTCCCTATTCTTGTTTCGCTTTAGTGGAAACGAAATGAGGAAATCAGCTCTGAAACGTAACGAAAAAGGGGCATGGTTGCCCACGCCCCCCTAATACTACCTGGGAAAAGTCCCCCGGAACACACCATGAATTGCGTACGCTAGTTTTCCGCAACCTTAGCGAACGGCTCGCTGCGATTTGCGCCACAGCAGATACGAGTAGACGTAGACGGCTCCGACCGAACCAAACGCCAGAACCGCAATCACCGCGGCGACGACTTCACTCGAAAGCACGCTACCCACAACGCCCATCACTATCAAGCCGACACCCAGCACCATAAAGCAGGCACCGCCAAAGCGCTGCGTACGGCGCCAGTTCTCGGGATCGGCAAGCGCCCAAGGTGTCTTGATACCGAGCGTATAGTTCTGCTTCACACGCGGCAAGTAGTTGCCTACGCCGATGAACAGCAAACCGACAACACCGGAAATAAGCACGTTGACCGAACCGACCGCCGGCACCACGCCCCAGACCGTAAGCTCTCCCAGCCAGCTTATGGCGCACATGAACAAGGTGAAGGCGATTACGAAGCCCTGGTAGAACTTGCCCGAGGTTCGATATGCCTCACCTTTGGGGTCGATGCGCGGCACCACGCAGAACATTGCGAGAAGCGCCAGAGGCAGCGCGCCGAGCGCGGAGGCCATCCAGCTAGGACCCCAACCGTCGACGGCGCCGTTCGCGCCCCAGTGCGTGGGAATCTGCGCAGGCAAGCTCGGCATCACCATGAGGTGCGCTACGACATTGGCGGCGCACAGAGCGACCAGCGCAATCCACACGCGCGACGATACCCCCGTGGGGTGAATGCCCTTGTTTTCGTTATTCATCCTTATCACCTTCCGTGTTTGTAAAGCCCATAAACCAGCCAATTAAATCCTGCATGACGGTGGTGTTTAAGCTGTATACGATGTTTTGGCCATGGCGCTCGTCGGTCACCAACCCGGCATTTTTGAGCGTCGCCAAGTGATGGCTTAGCGACGGCTTACTGATATCGAAATGCTCGGCAAGCTCCCCCGCCGTGCAATTGCCCTCGCGCAGCAACTCCAAAATGCGCCGTCGCGTTGGATCGGCAAGCGCCTTAAAACCCTCTCCCGGCATAAGACCTCCTCTCATCATCTCTCATGACGCGCACACTATACTCGATATTTAGATGTTGTCTAACTATCTAATCGCAATGCTTCAAACCACATCAAAGCAAACGCCATCGCAACCTATGGGCGATTACCTATAATGGCGATAGATAAAACACGACCTGCTTCCCCATCGGAGGATATTTATGACCGAAACCGCTGCCGCAGCCGCCATCGAGACACGCGACACCAAGCTCGAGATTATCATGGGCCGCGAGGCACTCGATAAGCTCGCCGATGCTACGGTGCTAGTGCTCGGCTGCGGAGGCGTGGGCTCCAACTGCTGCGAGGCACTCGCCCGCGGCGGCATCGGTCATTTCGTCATTCTGGATAAGGACATCATCGCGCCCAGCAATATCAATCGCCAGGCCATCGCCTTTCACAGCACCGTCGGCAAGCGCAAAGTCGACGTCATGGAGGCTATGATTCACGACATCAACCCTACCGCTACCGTCATCAAGCGCACCGAATACCTGCTGAGCGACAACATCGATGATTTCTTCGCGAGCGTTTTGGAGCAGACGGACGGCAAGCTCGACTACGTCGTCGACGCCATCGACACCATCTCGGCCAAGCTCACCATTGCCAAATATGCTCAGGTCCACGACATTCGTTTGGTTAGCTCCATGGGCGGGGCCAACAAGCTCCATCCCGAGTGCCTCCGCTTTGCCGACATTTTCGATACGGTACGTGACCCCATGAGCCGCATCATGCGCAAAGAATGTAAGAAGCGCGGCATCAAGAGCCTGCATGTACTGTTTAGCTGCGAGGAATCGGTTAAGACACAGCCCCGCGACCCTTCCAATATCCACGAGCGCACCGAGTTGGGCACCGCCAGTTTTATGCCGCCCATCATGGGCCAGATGATTGCCGGCGAGGTTATCCGCCAGATCAGCGGGCGCGGCACCGAGCGCGTACGCGCCGACGGCCAACGCCTGGACTAGCAGGATGTCCTGCGATGGAACCGCAATTCTTTGACGCGCATTGTCATCTTGATTTGATGCTCGGCCCCGATGCTGCAGCCAGTGAGTCGGCGGCGTTGGGTCTGGGGCTCTTTGACTGCGGGGTCGACCCACGCGACTTTTCGGCCGCAAACGAGCGCGCCCGTCGCCTACCAGGCATCATCGCTGGCGTTGGGCTCCACCCCTGGTGGCTCGCCGACGGCCGCTGCGGTCCTGCCGAAGTCGATCTGCTTTGCGAAGTTGCTGCCCAAGAGCGCTACATCGGCGAGGTGGGACTCGACTTTTCCGCACGCTTTGCCGGAAGTGAGCCGCTACAAATACAGGCATTTGACCGGCTCTGCGATACGCTCGTGCAGCATCCTCTTACCGGGCGCGTGATATCAATTCACGCCGTTCGTTCGGCAGGAGCCGTACTGGACGTCCTCGAATCGCATGGACTACTCATCCCAAACCCCGACTCCCCCGTTATCATCTTCCACTGGTTTAGCGGCACTTCGGACGAACTCGTCCGCGCGCGTGATGCGGGCTGTTATTTTTCCGTCAACGAACGCATGCTCGCGTCTAAACGAGGACGCGAATACGCACGACAGATTCCACTCGA
>CABQJU010000021.1:0-40726 GCA_902464575.1 uncultured Collinsella sp. | reverse complement strand
CTTTGCCCATCATAGGCTTTTGCGCGGGTAGAATGCATGGATAACTTGATGCTTAGGGGCGACGGAAAGGAATCGTTGCATGGACCAGGATAAGACGACCGTAATGGGTGGCTACGGCTCCCCGCGGACGGGCAATGGCGCCGATGAGACTCGTGTCGTGCCGAATCCCGGCTACGCTGCCCCCGATACGACGCAGGCGTCGGCTGATCCCACGCGCGTTGTGAATTACGGAAACGCAGCGCAGGACCCGTATGGTGCCTCATCGCAGAACCCCTACGGCAACGCGGCGGCAGACCCTTATGATGACCTGCTGCAAAATCCCATCCCACAACCTCAGCAGACGACATATATGCCGCGCACGGCACAGCCGCGCTACGAGTCGCGCGACCGATATGCGCGCGAGCCGTATCGTGAGTATCCCAAGTCCATCCCTCAGTATGGCGAGGACGAGGAGAAGAAGCCTTCGCGTTCGTCGAGCGTGATCAAGAAAATCCTGATCGTGCTGGCGATCTTCTTTGCCTTGTCGGTTGTGTTCGCCATCGTGTCGGGCATGCTCAACAAGCGGGGCGCCGCGACTGATACCACGGCCGAGCAGACCGAGACTACCCAGTCCGGCACCGTCGACCTGAGCGATATCCCGGGTCAGTACTGGTCCAACGCCAAGAAGCTCCTCAAGTCGCGCGGGGCCGATCTTTCGAATGCCGTGATTCTGACCGATGACGGCTCGACGCCCGTTGTCGATGCCAATTGGGTCGTGACGTCTGCCTACTATAACGACAACGGCAACCTCGAGATTCAGCTCACGCGTAAGGACAGCTCGTCGGGTAATGCGTCCGGCGACCAGGGCACTACGGACGGCTCGAGCTCCAACACGCTGGAGAACCTGAGCAACAAAGCGCAGGAGCTGGGGGATAAGGCCCAAGAGCTGGGCGACACGGCTCAGAACCTCGGCGATACCGCACAGAACCTGGGCGATATGGCAACGAACGCCTGGGACGCCCTGCAAAACGGCATTTCGGGCGCGCAGGGGAACTAGCGGCCGAGCGGCTAGAGCCTTAGCAGTGCAAACAAAAACGGGGCGTAGGATCGCGTGACCGGGCGCGTAGGCGCGTTGGTCGGCGGTCCTGCGTCCCGTTTTGCTGTCGATTACAGCTGCTCGGCCGGACGGTCGGGCGAGCTGAAGCCCGAGTCAAATGTGACGACGCACGAGACATCGGGCCGGCGCTCGTGCACGATGCGCGTGACGAGCTCCAGCAGCTCCTCGTCGGATATGTCAAAGCCGTCGGGACGCACCAGGTCAAACGAAACGAACCCGTCGTGCTCGTGCAGGTCATGGATGGAGAGCGTGGGGTCGATTTGCGCTATGCCGCGCTTGACCCAGCCACGCAGGTCGTCGCCGGTGGTGGCGATGGGGTCGCAGTGCAGCGTGATACCGATGCCCATCTGCCGTTTGATATCGTGCTCGATGGTGTCCAGAATCTCATGGTGCTCAAACGCATCGCCCTCGCCGGGCATTTCCACGTGTGCGCTGGCAAATTGCCGACCGGGACCGTAGTCGTGCACCATGAGGTCGTGCGTGCCTAGGACCTGCGGATATGACATGATCTTGTCGCGGATTGCCTGGACGAGCTTGGGGTCGGGCGCTTGCCCCAACAGCGGGCTGATGGCGTCGCGCACCAGGCCCATGCCGCTGATGCAGATGAAGATGCCTACGCCCAGGCCCGCCCAGCCGTCGAGGTCAAAGCCTGTCGTTTGCGAAATAAGCGCTGCGGCCAGGACCGAGGCCGAGGCAATGACGTCGTTTTTGGAATCCTGCGCCGTGGCGATGAGCGTCTCGGAATCGATACGGTTGCCCAGCGTGCGGTTGAATGCCGCCATCCAAAACTTGACGAGCATGGACAGGACAAGGGCTGCCATGGAGAGCGCCGAATACGCGGTGGGGGAGGGCTTGATGATCTTGGTGACCGACTCCAGGATTAGGTTGATGCCGACGGCGCAAACGAGGACGGCGACAAACAAGCCGGCGAGGTACTCGTAGCGGCCGTGACCATAGGGGTGCCCCTCGTCGGCCGGGCGGCTGGCAAGGCGGAATCCGAGCAGGCTCACGATGTTGCTCGAGGCGTCGGAAAGGTTGTTGAAGGCGTCGGCGATAAGCGAGACGGAGCCCGCGAGCAGACCAGCTATGCCCTTGGCCAGGCACAGCGTGATGTTGAGCCCGATGCAGATGAGGCTTGCGGCAAAGCCCGCGTTGGTGCGGCAGGAGGTATCGACCGGCTTGCTTTCGCTGCCGGGAACAAGCGTATGTACCAGCCGATTTACAAATAGCATGGCGTATCTCCTCGCATTCTTATTAAGGGGATAGTGTAGCTCGCGCAGACGCAACGTGTACCGATGCTCAGAAAATGCAGCAATGGTCTGCCGGCGCTAACGGGCGCGAGGCAGAGGGGGACGACTGCCCGCGCGCCTTCGAGTTCACTGCACCTTCCCGTCCGACCGAGTGCTTCATTTTGGGCCACATGGGTATGGGCACGCGCCGATTTGCTCGACATACTTAATGTCGACAGCCCTGTGCAAAGGAGGACGTTTCCATGGACGAGATGTTTGCCATTAAATGCCAAAACTGCGGCGGCCCCATGTATTCGCACCAGGCAAAGCGCAGCTTTGAGTGCGCCTATTGCGAAACGGTTATTCCGTGGCAGGCCGATGCGGGGGAGCCCAAGAGCTCCCTGGGCATTCGTCATACGCCGTTGACGGTGGTTGACGGGCTGCTCAAGCTCGCGCATGTCTCGCAGCTCGAGCGCCCAGAGGACCCGGACTGGTATTTCTTCAATTCGCACTGGCGCAATCAGTCGGTTCTGGAGCATCTGCTGTGGGAAGATCGCGGAACGGCGCAGGAGTTCCAAGAGGCGACGCACGTGAGCATTCCCTGCCCCTTCTGCGGCGCGTCCTTTGAGGGTGAGTCGACCCAACGTGTGTTTGAGTGCCCGTCCTGCGGCAACAAAATCGGTATGGCTGACCTTCTCAAGCCCGGCACGTTTAGTAAACGCCTGACCATGGGCGTGGGTGCCGAATACGTTCCCAAACAGGGCGTCCCCTGTGAGATATCGCCGCAGCAGGCACGTGCCAACGCGCTGCAGTTGGTGCGCCAGTACCCGGAGGCCTTAGCCGGGCATGACGTGGAAGACGCGATCCAAAATGACATGATGCTCTTCTATTTCCCCATGGCGCTCGCGGATTTGCGCATGATGGCGTCCTTCCCGGGCAAGGGCCTGAGCAAGGAGACCCTGGTGTACTACGAGGTGCTCGACTGGGCATATCCCAGGGCCAACTACCTGGATGTTCGTCTTATGGGCATTTTGGAGCCGTGGGACTTTGGCAAGGTGGGGCCGTTCGATCCCGCCATGCGGGAAGGTGACTTCCGCGTCGTTTCCGTCGATGCGTCCACCAAGGACCAGGTGGTTATTGATAAGCTGGCGCTCGATATTGCCGGCAACGATGCCGAGGCGGTGTTGGGGCTCAATAAAAAGAGCATCCGCACGTGGGCGCGCAAGGCTCGCAAGCACAAGGACGGCCTGGTGATGGTGCCGGTCTACTTTGTCGATCGCCCGGCGACGGACAGCCGCGATGGCGAGCAGGTGCGCATTGCCGTGAACGGCCAGACGGGTCGTGCGGCCGCGGTGGTGTTTAGCGACAAACGCGAGACGCATGTGGTGGCGCCGCTCAATCCCAACGTGATCCTGTCGAGCGAAAGCACCGTGCACGCCACGCCCATCGAGGTCAAATACGTTAAATCGCCCTTCCTATACCAGATCGTACGCCGTGGAGGCGGCGAACAGCCGCGCCAGGTTGCAGCCGCCGTCGAGGGTTCCTACCGAGAGGAGAAGCCCAAACGCAAGGGCTTGTTTGGCGCGATATTTGGGAAGTAGGGGGGGCGGTACGGGACAGTGCGCAGTAGTGCGAGCTGTCCGTCGTAGTAGATCTAAATAAACGGTGGGACGGCTGCAAAAGAGCCGCCCCACCGGGTAAAATCAAGGTGTGCCGCGGAACCCGCTCCTCAGCTAGTCACACTTCGGAACCGCGGGCAACGCAGGTATTATCGTCTAAAGGGCCGGCTGCAACCGGCCCTTTTCTGCGGCAGCGGGGATGCGAATACCAACACAGTGTACGGCCCCACGGTACTTTGCTCTGTGACGAACGGACCCATGACGGCGCACTCTGTAATCATCGTTTACGCGGTCCCTTAATCATTTGCGCTGACTGACACTGTCTTCGTTGAAGGCGTGTCCTAAAACAAACACTGCTCTATCAGCTCTTTACCGCGCAGGATGTCGATACACTCCCGTGGAATTGCGTCCATGCCGTATGCTGTGCCGGCGAGGGCGCCTGCGACGGCCGCGGTGGTGTCGGTGTCGTCGCCCAGGTTGACGGCGGCAAGCACGCAACCTTTGTAGCTGTTAGTGTTGACAAAGCACCAGGTGGCTGCCTTAAGGGTGTCACGCACGAAGCCGCCAGACCTGATTTCGTACTCGGGTGCGCTTTTCAGCTGCAACGCCCACGAGGGGAGCGCGCCGTTCATCACAGCCCTCATCAGTTCGACAAATATGATGCACGCGTCGGTCGACGTTCTGTGGGCGTGCGTAATCGCGGAGACCTCGCTGATCTCTTCGTCTGTCGCATCGGTGAACGCTAGGGGAGCGATGCGCATGAGCGATCCGTTACCGTTGTCGCGTTCGCCGGAGCCTCCTTTGCCGGCATGCAAGGCGCGGGCGGTCGTGCCGCCGTAATCGAAAACGCCGTCGATCGTATACTCGCCACGGGCAATCCAACCTACGAACTTGTCGCGCATGTCTGAGGCGTCGATATGCCCGAGCTCCCTAATCGAGTCGCAGGTAGCAAGCGTCATAGATGTGTCGTCGCTCCAGGTGCCGGCGGGCTGCCCATGTGTGCCGTAGCCGATCATGTCGGTGCATTCGAACGTGCCACGAGGCCTGAACTCGTAGGGAACGCCCAGTGCGTCGCCGACGGCGAGTCCGTAAATGCAGTCGCGTAGCGTTGTTTTCGGTCTGTCTGTCATGGAATGCTCCTCTTATGCCAGGGGAAGTGGAACGCCGTCGGGGGTATCGGTCGTAACGTGCTACTACACTTGCGCTTCGCCATTAGTCGCTTCGTTGATGGCGCGATACTCGGCACTCAGCTCGCGCGCCAGCTCTTCCTTGCTTGGAAGGTACGGCAGGTATTTGGCGGCAAACACTTGGTCGTTGTCTTCGGGCAGCGTGTACTCGACAATCGAGTCGCTTTTGTCCGCGCAGAGCACGATGCCTATAGGCGGATTGTCGCCTTCGTTCATGAGCTCACGCGTGTAGTAGTTCACATACATTTGCATCTGGCCCAGGTCCTGATGCGTAAGGTCATCGGTCTTAAGGTCGATGAGCACGAAGCAGCGCATTAGATAGTTGTAAAACACAAGGTCAATATAGAAATGGCGCCCATCAAAGGTGATGCGCTTTTGGCGCGCCTCGAAAGCGAAACCACGGCCAAGCTCCAGCAGGAACTTCTGAAGATGCGTGATGAGCGCCTGCTCTAGATCGCTCTCGCGAAACGCAGCATCGTCCGAGAAACCTAAAAACTCCAGTACATATGGGTCGCGGATGATATCCTCGGGGCGACGAGCCGGGGCGCTCTTTTGGATTTCCTGGGTGACGGCCTCCTTGTCCTTGCTGGCAAGTAGGCGCTCGCGGAACATGGTGTTGATCTGGCGCTCGAGCTGACGCGTGCTCCAACGAGAATCGGCGCATTCGTTCATGTACCAGGCGCGAGCATCAGGGTCGGGAATGCGCATCAACCTGCGGTAATGAGTCCAGCTCAATTCGGGACGCAGTGAGTCCCGAATTGGAAATGCAAGATAGAACTGACGCATTTTGCGCAGCTCCCTTGCTTCAAAACCCTTACCAAAATCCTTGGTAAGTCTGATTGCGAGGGCCTTGAGCAGGGCCTCTCCATACTTGGCACGATCCTCTCCGCCCTGCTCATCAACAATGCTCTTGCCGATCTCCCAATACGCCTCAACCATCGCAAAGTTAACGGCGGTATAGGCCTTGTCGCGAGCGGCGTTGAGAATCGAGGAAACCTGCTTGTAAAAAACTTCTGGCACGATTGCCGATTCTCCACGGTTTGCCAGTTCGCCCATCACTGTCGCCCCACTTTCCTCTTGTGGAATGCATCTTTATCGCATTTAGTTTAAAGCCTCGCGCGGACACGAATCGCTGTGCTGTCTAGCACCTTCGCATGGGAGCCTTGCGGTGACTTAAATGTGGCCATAGAGACAGTTTTAACGAGCCCTATGGAGGTGACGCGCATGGACAACAACACTTTGCTGTTCCAGGACAAAGGTTCGGGCAGGTTTAAAGACGTCAGGATCTACCCTAACCGTATCGAGGTGCTCAAGAAGGGCACGTTTGGTGGCAAGCACACCGAGATCGTTTACCTTAAGGACATCACGGGGGTCAACAGGATCAAGGGCCGCGACGTTTTTCTGCGCAATCGACTGTTAACCGCTTGCGTCTTTAGTCTGAGCAGTCGTGCGAAGGCCCAGGAGTTTGTTAACGCGCTGAACATGGTGATGTAGCCCATGGCGGCGTTCGGGCCAAGATAAAAATCGGGGGCACAGAACGGTGTCCTGCGCCTCCGATTGAGTCGATGCGTCTAAAAAGGCAGGCTTGTCTATTCGCTGTCGTCCCCAGCGTTTTCGCGGTCACTGGCAAGTATTGCTGCGCCGGCGACCGTCGTCGCTACGGCGGCGGCAGCTAGCCCGGCGGCAATGCCGGAGCCGTCGCCCGTGTCGGCGAGCTTTCCGCCCGAGCCCTTGCCCTTGTTGCCCTTACCGTTCTTATCAGCGCTGCCCGCGTTGGCGCCAGTGCCGGTGCCGGCGCCGCCTGCACCGTCCGAGGCCGCTACGGTAAAGCTTGCGGCTCCGTCGCTGGCAAGCGTGTAGTTCTGCGCCGCGTCGCCCAAAAGCCCATTCGCACGCACCCAGTACGTTCCCGCGGTAAATGCCTCGCCCTCGGCCATTTCCGTGCCCGGAGCGCCGTTTGCATCGTGCATAAACTCGAGCTGGGCGGTGCAGGCATCGCCTTCGAGCTTGCCCTCGAGCGGCGCCGCGATCTTTGCGCGCACGTCCTCGCCGGCCTTAAGGCCCTCGAGCCCTTCAAAGTGGGGCGTCAGTGCGCGCGGGTCGATATCGATGGGCACGGAACCCTGCAGTTCCGTAACGGTCTCGTTGCCCAAAGCGTCGACATCCACGTATTCGATGGCAAATGTGTTGCCCGAAGCCGTCACGCTGAGTACGTTGCTGCTGTCGACAAGGCGGAAACGACCCTCGCCAACGGTCTTTCCATCCTGGAGTGAGGCATCGCTCAACGAGTCGCCGTATGTCATGCGTATACGGGTCGGGAGGTAGTACGAAACGGTCTGCTTGTGCTTCGCATCGTAATTGCGCTGGTAGATGCTTCGGGCCAGTGCCGCATCAACAAAGTCGGACGCAATGATGCCAATGTGCTTGAGGCAGTCCTCCTTTGTGCTCTCATTTCCGGTGCTGTTTATATACTGGCTCTTGTATAGATGCTCGTTGACCACTCGTGCTGCGGTAAAAGGATTGCTTCCTTGCTTGTAGTTCGTGCAGCTGGTGTAGTTGATACACCAGCTGTGCTCCAGGACCTTTACCTTGGCCCCGTCATTGTCCTCGACGTCCACCATGATGCGGGCGAGCTTGGTTGTCTCCTGCAGCGCCATATCGACCCAGCCGATTTTGTCGGTTCCTGTGCATTCGTAATGGTCCTGGGCGTATACCTTGGTGCAATAGGGCTCTTCGTCACCCGTTTTCCCCACGGCTTCAAAGCCCCGCTCGTCTCGAACGAGACACATAGAGGTGCTGTCGGTGTGTGCTGCGATTTTGTCGTCCCATTGGGTGAGGTCGAGGCCCCATGTGTGGCTGCTTACGCTGTTGCCGGCGAGCCCAAACCGACGCAGCAGGACGATCTTTCCGCGCACCTCGTTCAGTGTGGGGATTCGGCTCGATGTGTAGAACAGATCGGGATTATCGTGCATAACCTTGGCGAAAGCCGTCGTAACGCTTTCGTCGGTAGCCTCGTCGTTGCCTCGTGACGCAAGCATGATGAGCGCTTCTGACGGGTTTTCGTTCAAAAATGTTTTGAAGTAGTCGATGACATTGGAGAGATGCATAAAGTCCCCGTCTTTTTTGAGCAGGTAGCATCTTCCATGGTCGATACCGGGGTCGCCGTTCTCGTCGTTCCTTCCGAGTCGGATATCAAAATAGCGAATGCCTTCGAGCAACTGCGTGGGGATGTAATCCTGCTGGCACTTTGCTTGTGAGGATTGGGGCTCGGTGTCGTTGTCCACGCTGCAGGTGCCCGAATCATGCGTGCCCGGGATACTCAGCTCGTCGAGGTACTTGCTGCCATCGACGTGGCTCATCCAACATGGTCCGTCGACGTAGCTGCTATACGTGGTCCAGTCGATACTTCTAACTGTGGTATTGATCTTGCCCATGTCGTAACCGACAAGTTCTAGCTCCCACGGAATGCTCTTACTCTTATGGCAGATCTTATTGTTGTCCTGGTCTTTGCCGTTCGATTCTATTGCCAGGTACTTAATGTCTTTTTTCTCGGTTTCTTTCTCGACCGTGCGGTCTCGAATGATATAGGTTCCGTTTGATTGACGCTCGAACGCAAAAGCGCGGCTGGGCTTGCTGTCATACTCGCCGCCCCATACGTGGATGACCTTTCCATCTTTGTCCGAGTCGTCGTCGACCGACCAAATGCTGTAGCCCGTCTTTTTATGCTCTTCGAAATTGAGCAAGGTGCGGATAGCATACCAGTTTGTATCGTCATTCTTGGTCGTTACGTTCTCAAGGATGAGCTTGCTGGACGTGCCGTCGTTAAACAGGTGGCAGACGTTGCCGCGAACGTTGCCGTCTTGGTTGACGCTCGCGGTGCGAAAATAGCCCGCGGGGCGAAGGCGAATGACGAAATTGTCGAGGCTGTCCGACGGTGCGGGTGTGTTGTCTGCAAATGCCGCTCGCAGGGGAATGCTTATCGCTGCGGTTTCGGGCAGGCTTGCAAGTGGTGACAACGCCGCAAGCCCTAGGCCCAGCGTAAACGCTCGGCGACTGATGGCGTGGTGTTCGGTCATATCTCCTCCGTTCGCAGGGTGCGGTTATGCACTTGTTTTGGTCACTATACTGCCCAGATGTTTAAAGACGCCGGTTTAAATTGCCTGCGCGGCGCTATAAATCGGCGGGCGGACGTGTTGGGGCACTTGTCTATTTGTGCTGTTATCACGTCTGGGATGGTTTTGGAGCCCGACATCCTGCGTTCGTCGGCTACCGGCATAAGAAAGGGGAGGGTCGGTTTACCGGCCCTCCCTGGGTACGAAGCGATGAGATACCGTCGCTTGTTTGCACTGCGTCCGTGCTTCCCGTTGCGCTCGCCAGTCGCTTAGCGCTTGATCTCGATATCGTCGAGCTTGACGTCCATGGCCTCGGTCTTGGCCTTGGCGATATCATCGGCAAACTCCAGAGACTTCATCATGGTTTCGACGGCATCCTTGTGCTCCTCGACGTTGTCGATGCGCACGTAGACGCTGCCGCCGCCTGCTTCGGTGAAGTACTCAGTCGTCACGCCGCCCGAGTGTGTATAGGAAGCGTTGCGCCAAGTCTTGCCGTTGTACTTGACGGGGTCATTCTCGGTCCACTCAAAGCTGGCATTCCACTTTGCCTCGTAGTCGAACAGCTCGTCGGCGTTCTTGTCAGAGTCGAAGACGGGGATGAAGCGATCGCTGACGTGCTCGCTCTCGGTGAATTTAAACTGGGCCCTGTCGGCCGTGTCGCCGGCAACGTCGGTGATCTCGACGCCCTCGGGGACCTCGACCTTAAACCAAATGAAGTCGGTCCTCATATCCACGGCTGGCTTTTCTGCTCCGCCGCCACCGCCACTTCCGGTAGCGCCGCCGCTGCCACCGCAGCCCACCAGGGCAACCGCGGCAAAGAGACTGATGCAGAGGGTGAGAATCGCAAAGGCCTTCTTTTTCATGGTCGTGTCCTCCTCGATCTGTAACCGCCCATGGATTACCTGCCTTTACTGTACGCGCGGACGGCTCGCTAGGGTGGGCCATGTGTCCCATTCTGGGTGCCGGATTTGCGCCGATAAGTGGCAATATGCCCGGGCGCAAAAGAGGGGAGGGCCGGCCGATCCGATCCTCCCCTGGCTGGGCGTCCGATCATTTAATGACTGCGCATGCGATGCTGCGTGCGAGCCTCTAATGCTTGATCTCGATGCTCGAAATCTCGACTTCGCGTGCCTCGGCAACTGCCTTCGTCATGTCATCGGGGAACTCGACGGAGTTGAGGAGCGCCTCGGCTTCTTTCTTATGCAGATCGAAGTTCGAGATGAGGACGTAGACGCTTCCCGGCTCAACGTCGGTAAAGAGGAGGGTTGAGACGCCGCTGTTGTCCTCGTACGTTCCGACGAGCCACGTCCTGCCGTTATACTCGACGGACCCGCCATCCTTCCACTGGAACGTATCACCTTTCTTTTCTGCCTGGTCGGCGTGGGATTCCTCTGCCGTCAGTGCTTTTTTCCAAACGGGGATAAAGCGATCGGCCGAACCGTTCTTGTCTTCGGGGAAGGTGAGCTGGACCCTGTCGGCATTCTTGCCAGCGGAGTCGCTTACGCCAACGCTTTCGGGCATCTCGACCTTAAACCAGATAAAGTCGGTCTTCTTGGCGACGGGAGCTTTTTCCTTGCCTTCGCTCTTTGAGGTGCTGCCCCCGCCTCCGCTTGATGCACTTCCGCCGCAGCCCACAAGGGCGAGTGCGGCAAAGAGGGCGATGCAAAGGGAAAGGATCGATAGGGTCGTTTTCTTCATGGCGGCGTCCTCCTTGTCTGCCGATGACATCACGGCGCCGCATGCTGTTGGGGTACTGATTGCGCTGGCGGCGGATGTCTCTGTGTACTGTGCGGCTTATGCCTCCGTTCATCGCTTGTGGCCGTTGCGTGGCCGTGCCCCAACGGGTTCCTTACTTATAGATATGCCCCAGCTTGTGCTGCCCGGGAGTCTCGAAAGGTGGGCCATATGTCCCATGTTTGCGTGTGCGGGCTTGCCGCAAGGTGGGCCTGGCGCTGGGGAAGCGTGCGGCTCGGTTGATTCTCCCAATGTTGCGCAACAGCGATGCCGGCTTAAGGTTTTAGACTTGGCTGTGACAAAAGCTAAACCACGAAAGGTCGAACGATGTTCTGTCAAAAATGCGGACAGCAAGTGCCTGATGGATCGACGTTTTGTACGCACTGTGGGGCTTCGCTGGCTGGCGGTTCCGCGCCGACGTCCGCGGGCGCTGGTCCTTCCTCTGCCCCGGGCCTGACCCAGTCGATGCCGCCGGTCGCGCCTGCGCCTCAAAAGCCCAAGAGCAAGGCGCCGGTCATTATCGCTGTGGCATGTGCTGTTGTGGTTCTCATCGGTGGCGGCACGGTGTTTGCGCTCACGATGCTTAACGGGTCCAAGAGCTCTGACACGCAGATTTCGGTGATCGATACTGGGTCTTCGGACGAGAAAGATTCTTCTGCTAAGAAGAAGGATGACAAGTCCAAGGCCAAGGAGTCTTCGTCGTCGGATGACGAGGCCGTTCCCGAGGACGAACCGGCTACTACGGCTCGGGCGATTCGGACGATTACCTAACCGACGTGTATACGTACACGAACGACATGCATCCTTATAGCATGTCGATTCCCAATCGCTTTGAGATGGAAGATACTCCCAGCAGCAGCGGCGCTAGGTATAAGGATCCGGAGACGGGTTTTGTGATCAACCTGTTTGGCTACGTCAACATTAACGACGAAACTGCACACGAGATGTTCGTCGACGTGGACACCTCGGGCAAGGCCGACCTCTATACCGCAGAGGGCGACAACTGGTACGTGGTCTCGTGGTGTGAGGACGATACGATCATTTACGAAAAGACGATCGTCACGGATTCGACGATTGCCACGGCGCATTTGGAGTACTCGACCGCGAACCGCGACATGGGGTCGAAGATTATCGATACGCTGCTGCCGACGTTCCAGGTGGATTAGGCATCCGTGCCTATAGCCGGCAATCGGAAACGCCGATAGCCAGAGCTCCTGACAGTCTTTGTCTTATGGGCTAGACTGGCTTGGACAAGATCGATGAATGGGACAACCGCTTCCTGGCGTCGTTGTCCCATTTTTTATTATGCGTGCGGCCCTTGGTGGCCGGCGCGGTGGGCAGAGGTGTTTCGATGAGCCAAGAGATGATGGATAAAACCTGTCGCGGTTTTGCCGAGGCGTTGGCTGCACGCGAGCCGGTTCCCGGCGGCGGTAGCGCGAGCGCGTTTGTAGGTGCGCTGGGCGCCTCGCTTTGCGGGATGGTC
The DNA here is from genome assembly GCA_902464575.1 of uncultured Collinsella sp. Taxonomy (GTDB): domain Bacteria; phylum Actinomycetota; class Coriobacteriia; order Coriobacteriales; family Coriobacteriaceae; genus Collinsella. Next base: position 28,266 of record CABQJU010000021.1, on the reverse strand, counting down.
GCTCGCTATGGGGCGACGAACCCCGCGCTTGCCGATCGCGCGGACGATCTGACGCACGCGTTTGCCCAGGCAGACGAGCTGGCTCAGGAGCTTGTGGGTCTGGTTGCCGAGGACGTTCGTGCGTACGGCCAGGTGTCTGCGGCATACGGTATTCCGCGCGAGGACCCGACGCGCGCGGCTGCGATTCAGGATGCGTTGCACGTGGCGGCCATGCCACCGTATCGGATCATGGACGCCTGCGGCCGCGCGCTGGCGCTGCTCGAGGACATGGCAGACAAAGGCTCGCGCCAGCTGCTGTCCGACGTGGCGTGCGGTGCCGTGTTCTGCCGCGCCGCCATGCAGGGTGCGAGCCTGACGCTCTTTGCCAATACCACGTCCATGAAAGACCGGGCGCGCGCCGAGGAGCTCGAGGCGGCGTGCGATGAGCTGCTGGATACGTGGCTGCCGCGCGCCGATGCGCTGGCGCGCCGCGCTGCCGACGCCGCCAGGAAGAGGGGATAGCCATGGCAGAGCTGCTCAAAGGGGCTCCCGCTGCCCGCGCTTTGACCGAGGAACTCGCTGCTCGCTGCGCGGCTTTGCGTGAGCGCGGTGTTGTGCCGACGCTGACCATCGTTCGCGTGGGTGAGCGCGAGGACGACCTGTCCTACGAGCGCGGCGCCCTCAAGCGCTGCGAAAAGGTCGGCATTGAGGCTCGTCGCGTTTTGCTTCCTGCCGATGCTTCACAGGATGAGCTGCTGGCGGCTATTGAGGACATCAATGCCGACCCTGCTGTTCATGGCTGCCTGCTGTTTCGCCCGCTGCCCGCTGAGCTTGACGAGGGTGCGGTTGCCGCGGCGCTCGATCCCGCCAAGGATGTTGACTCCATGACGCCGGCCTCGCTGCTTACCACGCTTTCGGGGCGAGGCGAGGGCTTTGCTCCCTGCACGGCCGAGGCCGTGTTGGCGTTGCTGGACCATTACGGCGTTGAGCTGGATGGGGCCAAGGTCGCGGTCGTCGGTCGGTCGCTGGTGATTGGCCGTCCCGTTGCCGCCATGCTTACGGCTCGCAATGCCACGGTGACGACGTGCCATACGCATACGCGCGACTTGGCTACCGAGTGTCGTTCTGCCGACATTGTTGTTGCCGCGGTTGGACGTGCGCGCACGATTGGCGTGGATGCGGTTCGCGAGGGCCAGACGATCATCGATGTTGGCATTAACTGGGACGAGGCCGCCGGAAAACTGGTTGGCGACGTGGATTTTGATGCTGCGGAGCCGGTCGTTAACGCCATCACACCCGTGCCGGGCGGCGTGGGGGCTGTGACCACGGCGATCCTCGCCAAACACGTGATCGAGGCGGCGGAGCGTGCATCGAAATAGGCGTTTTGGGCTGTTTGAGGGGTTAGCCATATACCACGTGGTCAAAAAACGCCAAATATGAGTACTGCTGCCAAGATAGTCACATATATTTTAGGTCATTTTGGCTCTCTATCGGTATTTATTATCGATAGAGAGCCAATTTTATTGGACCAATGAGGAATTACATCGTCCAGCTTTTGAACAAATGTAGATTATTGGCACCTGTGTCCAGCGAAATTGCTGCTACTAAATTGGTGACAGTACTCATATTTGGCATTTTTTGACCACAGGGGTCCCGAGGGGGTCTCGAGGGGCCGCGGTTTCGCCCTTTTTGCGCCGAAGCGATACACTGTTGCCGTTTGATTTCTTCGCTCAAGGAGGATGCGCATGCCGTGCACAACGATTTTGGTTGGTAAGAACGCGAGCTACGACGGGTCGACGCTGGTCGCCCGCAACGAGGACTCGTCCAACGGGGTGTTTGAGCCCAAGCGCATGCGCGTGGTGCATCCCGACGAGCAGCCGCGTGTCTACACGAGCGTCCTAAGCCACCTGACCGTTGAGCTGCCCGATAATCCCATGCGCTACACGAGCGTCCCCGACGTCATCCCCGGCCACGGCATTTGGGCCGAGGCCGGCTTCAACGAGCTCAATGTTGGCATGTCCGCAACCGAGACGCTCACCACCAACGAGCGCGTCCGCGGCGCCGATCCGCTCGTGGACTACGTGCCCGCCAAGGGCAACGAGGGCGAGGACGGCTACGTCCCGGCACAGCCCGGCGGCTTGGGCGAGGAGGATATGGTGACCCTGGTGCTGCCGTACGCCAAGTCTGCCCGCGACGGCGTGCGCATCCTGGGCGAGCTGCTCGAGCGCTACGGTACCTACGAGAACAACGGCATCGCCTTTAGTGACGTGGACGAGATCTGGTGGCTCGAGACCATCGGCGGCCACCACTGGATCGCCAAGCGTGTGCCCGATGACGCCTATGTGACCATGCCTAACCAGCTGGGCATTGACAGCTTTGACCTGGACGACGCCGAGGGCGCTCAGGTCGACCACATGTGTTCCGCCGACCTGCGCTCCTGGATGGCCGAGTGGCATCTGGACCTGACGCTGGGCGTTAAGGGCGACGGTCCCGCTGCGGTCTTTAACCCGCGCGAGGCCTTTGGCTCGCACAGCGACAGCGACCACGTCTACAACACGCCGCGCGCCTGGTACATGCAGCGCTGCCTCAACCCCAGCGATGTGTGGGACGGTCCCGATGCCGACTACACGCCCGAGAGCGACGATATCCCCTGGAGCCGCGTGCCCGAGCGCAAGGTGACCATCGAGGACATCAAGTACGTGCTTTCGAGCCACTACCAGGGCACGGAGTACGACTGCTACGGCAGCAAGGGCACGCCCGCCACGCGCGGCGCCTATCGTCCCATCGGCATCAACCGCAACAGCCAGCTCGCCGTGCTGCAGCTGCGTCCCTATGCGCAGCCTGCGTATCGCGCCGTGCAGTGGATGGCGTTTGGCTCCAACTCGTTTAACGCGCTCGTGCCGCTGTACGCCAATGTCGAGACCATGCCCGAGTACTATGCCGACACGCAGGCTCGCGTGACGTCCGAGAATTTCTATTGGGCAAATCGCCTGATCGGCGCGCTGGCTGACGTTCGCTTCCATGAGTGCGGCCGCGCCGTCGAGGATTATCAGGAGAAGGTCGGCGGCATGGGCCACAAGCAGATTCACGACGTTGACGCTGTCGTAGCCGCGATGCCCGAGGCCGAGGTGCCCGCTGAGCTCGCCCGCGCCAATGAGGCCTTTGCCGAGCTCGTACGCGTGGAGACCGATGCTCTGTTGGGCAAGGTGCTCTACACCACGAGCTGTGCCATGAAGAACTCCTTCGCGATGAACGATAACGTAAGGTAGAGTCGAACTTGCAACGAGCGAGCGGGGCAAACGCCGTCAAAGGCTTTGCCCCGCTCGATTCCTATCTTGGCGGTAAAACGATTTTGTGTCGTTCGCCCAATCTTGGGTACAAGAAAGCCAATGCAGTTGTTCATGATTGGAGCCAACCATGGTTATGAAACTCGATCAGCTTGTTAACGGTGCCATTAACGTGGGCTTCGGCGCTGCCGCCGTTGCCGTTGAGGGCGGCAAGAAGGTCCTCGACGACCTCGGTACCAAGGGCGAGCAGGTCCGCAAGGACGCAGGCGCCCCCGATATCGCCCGCAGTGTATCCGACATGTTCGAGCAGGCCGGTGGCACCATCTCCGACCTGACCGACCGCCTGGGCATGCAGGGCGAGACTGCGGCGCAGCGCGTGCTCGACGAGCTCATCCTGGCCCGCGTCCGCGTTATGACCGCCCCCGAGCGCACGGCCTTCCTGGCCCACGTGCGCGACATCGTCGATTCGGTCGAGGATAACGTGACCTCGGTGCCCGTCGAGTCCGTTGAGCCCGACGATGCAGAGGACACCGAAGAGGCCGAGTAACAGCGCAGATGGCAGATTCCACTACCGATTACAACAATCTAGATCCCTTGGGTGACGAGGCGGCGGTTGTCGATGAGGTCGATGCCGCCGTCTCGGGCGCTCGCAAAAAGCCGCGCGCTGTCGATATGGTCCCCGAGGAGCCCGACGCGATGGCGCCGGACGAGGAATACCAGCTCACGCCGGCGGGTCGTCGCGAACGCATCGGGCAGATTGTTCGCCTGGTCAAAAAGTACCGCGTGTGGGATAACCTCACGCCGGTTCGTTTGCGCCGCCTGCTCGAGGAGCTCGGCCCCATGTTCGTCAAGATGGGGCAGATTCTGGCCAACCGGTCCGAGATTCTGCCGCAACGCTTTTGCGACGAGCTGCGCCGTCTGCGTTCCGACGTGGAGCCGGTGCCGTACGAGGTAGTGCTCCGCTGCTTGGAAGAGGAATACGGCCTGCGCCTGGGGGAGATGTTCGATGCGATCGACCCCAATCCGCTTGGTAGCGCATCGCTCGCGCAGGTGCACCGCGCTCGTCTGGTGACGGGCGAGGACGTGGCCGTTAAGGTGCAGCGCCCCGGTGCGCAGCAGGTTATGGCACAGGACATCGATATCATCCGCTCGGTGGTGCGTATCGTTTCCAAGTTCGTCAACACCGATCAATTCGTTGATCTGCACGGCGTAGTCGAGGAGTTGTGGACCTCGTTTCGCGAGGAGACCAACTTTTTGGCCGAGGCCAAAAACCTCAACGACTTCTACGAGTTCCATAAGAGCGTTCATGGCGTGACGTGCCCTAAATCCTATCTGGACCTGTGCACCGAGCACGTGGTGGTTATGGACTACGTCGACGGCATTTCGATCGCCGATCCCGAACGCTTGGTGGCCGAGGGCTATGACTTGGAAAAGATCGGTGCCGCGATTGTCGAGGACTACTCGACGCAGGTGCTCGATGACGGTTTTTTCCATGCCGACCCGCATGCGGGAAACATCATTCTCAAGGACGGCATCGTCTACTTTATCGACTTGGGCATGGTCGGACGCATGTCGAGTCACGATCGCGGTATCGTCAAGGATATGATTTTCGCCGTGGCCGAGGGTGACGTGCCCAAGCTCAAGGATTCGCTCATGCGCTTCGCCGTAACGCGTGGCGACTCGGCCGAGCTTGACCATTCGGCCTTTTTGTCCGATTTGGACTTTATCGTCGCCGACTTTGCGGGCCTTGACCTGAAGGATCTTGATATCGGCGAGTTTTTGACCTCGTTGTTAAACCTCGCGCGCAAAAACGATGTTGAGCTGCCGAGCGTGGTAACGATGTTCGCGCGCGGCATGGTGACGCTCGAGGGTCTGCTGACCGAGTACATGCCCAACGTCAACATGATCCAGATCATTCAGGCTCATATCAAAAACGAGAAGAGCATCTATGCCCGCATGCGCGAGATGAGCCGCGACTTTGCCGCGAGCAGCTATCGCGCGGCAAAAGGCTCGCTCGAGGCGGCCGAGTATCTGGGCTTGGCTTCGCGTATGCTCACGCGCGGCCAGCTTAAGGTGAACACGCAGATCATGAGCAGCGATAAGGCGCTGCGACAGCTGGGCGGAATCATCGACCGCATGTCGATGGCGATTGTGATCGCCGGTCTGTTTATCGGTTCGTCGGTGGTGTACTATGCACGCATCGAGCCGGTTGTGTTTGGTATCCCAGTCATTGGCTTTATGGGCTACGTGAGCGCGCTGGTGCTGGCGCTTATGCTGGGTCGCAATATCTGGCTCAACAGCCACGGCGGCAAGCACTAGAGGCTGTGACCGTCACCACATTCTCCTATCGCAAACAATAGCTTTTACCTTGGGCTTCGCCTGCGTGCGAGGCCCTTTTGCGTGATAGCATATTGACGGTTTTAATCGATGGCCTAGATGGTGGTGCGGAGACGCACGAATGCGCGGTTTTCCTGCGCGTTTGGGAGAATCGGGGTGCAAGTCCCCGGCTGTACCAGTAACCGTAATTCCTCTTGGCTCGGGATGTTCGCGTCGCAGATCGGACGGCGCGCCCGAGTCGTTAAGGTTAAGTCGGATCGCCTCCCATCTTGCATGCGGCTGCGGCGTATGCCGCCGGTGTGCATAGGGCTCTGGAGGGAAGGGGGACCCCGATGGGGGAACTCGAGCGCAACATGCGCGATGACGTGGGGCAACTTCAAGGCAACGCTCCAAGTACAGACAGTAGGAGACAAATGGATATGTTTGAGGACGAGTGCCAGCGTGCCTCGCTTCGTCGCCGTGGCGTAATCGCGCGCGGCGTGGCAAAGCGCTGCCTGGTGGCATTCCTGGCCTTCGCGATGGCCTTCAGCACCACGCCGGCTCAGCTGTGGGCCGAGGGTGCCGAGGGCATTACCGACGCTGTGGCTCAGGCTACGACGCCGAGTGAGGGCACGGGGGCCGCGGACGGTGCTGCCGACCAGGGCAAGGCCGAGGTTTCGGATTCCGAGGGCGCGCCTGCAGCTAGTGCAGCCATAACAGAGGCAGCAACTGGCGACGAAGGCTCGGCGACGGGGGAGAGCCCTGCCACGAGCGAGCAGTCTTCGACGGCATCCGCTGGCCAAGCGGGACCTGCCGCCGCGGCTGCCGTTCAGACAGAGAACCCGACAGAAACCGGCGATGTCGCCAAGAAGCAGGTTGAGGTCTCGTTCTCGATTATCGGCACCGATGCTGACGGCAAGGCTCAGACCTGGGTGGCACCTACGCAGCTCAAGCTCGACGAGGGCGCGACGGCTGCGGATGCCTTCATTAAGCTGCAGGAGAAGACGGGCTTCAAGGCGAAGTACGAACCGAACACGGCATACGGTTTCTACCTCGAAAGCATCACATCCCCGAGCGATGGTCGCACGCTTGCCTACGATCCGACGACTTATGCCTTCTGGCAGCTGTTCGTCGACGGCGCGTCTTCCTCGGTTGGCGCGAGCAGCGTCAAGCTCACCCAGGGGCAGAAGATTGAGTTTGCCTATACGGCTGGTAGCTCGTCCCCTGTCGTTAAAGACCAGGTTGCCGCAAATGTGACCGTCATTGGTCGCGATGCCCAGGGCAAGACTCAGACTTGGGTCGATAATGCGCAGTATGTGGTGACGTCCGGTTCGAGCGCGCTTGATCTTACGAAGGTCGCACTCGAGGCGAACGACATTGACGCCGTTGCTGCGGGCTCCTTCATTCTGAGCCTTAAGTACAACGGTGTTGAGCTGGGTACGCCCCAAGATTATTCGACCTATTGGCAGCTGTTCATCAACGGCAAGTCGAGTGACTATACGGCGGACAATGTCACCATCCATGCCGGCGATACCGTCACGTGGTTCTACGGTGGCTGGGGCGACCAGTTGCCGTCCGATTCTGTCCATGCTTCTGTTCAGGTTCTCGGTAAGGACAAGGACGGCAAGCAGCAGGTTTGGGCTTCGACGGGTCAGACGAGTCTCAAGGCAGGCTCCACTGCCAAGGATCTCCTTGAGCAGGTCGGCCTTACTCTCGATGCTGGCGAATCGTCTTGGGGCTGGTTCCTCAACGGCATTTATTCGCCCTTCGATGGTAAGTCCTATTGTGGCTATGATGCTGCGACCAATAGCTATTGGCGCTTCTACGTAAATGGCAAGTTCGCCGACGTTGGCGCCGGTGCCTACAAGCTCCAGGAGGGTGACGCCGTCACCTTTATGTATGGTGCTGACGCCGATGCCCTCCCCGGTCAGGTGCTTGGATCCGCCGATGTTATCGGTCCCGATGTCAACGGGAACAATACGCGTTGGGGCACGGCAAGCAATGTTTCTCTGCCCGAAGGCTCCACGGCCCAGAACCTTATTGAGGCAGTTCTGAAGGCCAAGGGCGTTGCGTACAACGGCTCCCAGAGTGGTGAGTACTGGTTCCTGAATTCCATTACTTCGCCGTTCGATCACAAGCCGTATGGTTGGGATGCTGCGACCAATAAATATTGGCATCTGTATATCAACGGAGAGCCCTCCTTACTCTGCGCCAATCAGATTACGCTCAAGAGCGGCGATAAGGTCACGCTTGCCTATACCACCGATAATTCGCCCATGCCCGATCCCGACAAGATTGTCGTGGATCCGAGCGCGACGACTCCTGATTGGGATGCCGAGTGGGCCGGCTACGGCAACAGTGGCAACGGTTCGACCGTAACGGATGCCAAGACGCCTGCGCAGGCCGCCGGTCTTAAGTGGGCCTTCGATTGGAAGGCCGAGTCTGGTCAGCAGTATGCCAACTGCAGCGAGCCTGTCATTGCTAACGGCTTTGTGTACATCGCGACCGAGAACGAGCTCATTAAGATCGATTCGTCCACGGGCAAAAAGGTTGCCTCTGCGCCGCTTGCCTCCAAGGTGAGCTATACCTCTCGTCCGATCTATACCAATGGCCTTATCATCGTTCCGCTCAACGGCGGTGCGGTCCAGGCGATTACTGCAGACAAGCTGATCTGCAAGTGGCTGACGCCTGGTTTGACGGACTTGACGCAGAGCTCCTGCACCGTCGTTTCGGACGGCGAGTACGTCTATGTAGGCACGGCTGACGGGAAGAAATACGTCAACGGTTCCTTTACGCGCATCAAGATCGCCACAGGCGAAGTCTCTTGGCAGAACATCGACGCAGCTGAGGGCTATTATTGGACTGGCGCTGCCCTGACGGATAAGTACGCCATCGTCCCCACGAGCGCAGGTACGCTTAAGTGCATTGATAAGGCAACGGGTGATGTCGTTTCGACCATGAAGCTCGGCGCCCTTGCGAACGCTGACTGCGTCGCCGATCCGTCCAATGGCTCGACCTTCTATCAGATGACGCACGACGGAAAGCTCCATGTGATTTCGCTTTCGGCGAAGGGCGTGCTGAGCGAGCAGAAGACGGTCGACCTGGGTCTTACGAATAACATGAGCGCCCCGGCGGTGTCTGGCGACAACTTGATTGTCGGTGGGCAGACGGCTACTGGATCTGCTCTGGTTCTCTATAATCTGAAGACCGGTAAGACCACGATGGTCACCGCTGCTGACGGTAAAGAACTACCGGCCGGATTTAACGGTATTGCTGCTACTCCGCTGGTGAGTGTTCAGGGCGGCAAAACCTATGTGTACTTCACCGTTAATAGCGCGGATAGCAAGGACTACGTCAGCTACTCTGCTGGTGGTGGGGTGTATCGCTATACGCTCGGCGATGCAGAGGCGACGCAGATTTATGATGCGGCTGGCCATTACCAGTACTGTGACTCTCCGGTCATTGCCGATGCATCTGGCAACCTGTACTACATCAATGACTCGGGCACGCTGTTCAAGCTTGGGGCCGTTGAGTCTTGGACGGTTGCCTTTAATTCCAACGGCGGGTCTGCTTGCGACACTAAGTTTGTTGCTACGTCCGATGGCAAGCTGGTCAAGCCGGCCGATCCGATGCGCGATGGCTACACTTTCGGCGGTTGGTATACCGATGAGCCTTGCACGCAGGCGTACGACTTCAGTACGCCGGTGACGGCCGACCTGACGTTGTATGCCAAGTGGACCAAGAATGCCGTTAACCCTGGCGGTAATGGCGGTTCTGGCACTAATGGTGGCAACGGTGGCGCTGGCAACGGTTCCGGTGCTGGCGCTGGCACTGGCACGGGCTCCGGCTCCGGCACGAAGGGCCAGCAGGCTGGCGGCGCTGTCGCCCCGGGTCATAAGCCGACGACCAAGACGACGGTGTCGACCAAGACCGAGACCAAGGACAACAAGTCCGACAAGAAGGACTCCGATAAGTCCGATAGGAAGTCTGACAAGAAGTCTGACAAGAAGGACGGCAAGTCCGACAAGAAGTCCGATTTCAAGTCCGATACGGGTGCTGTTTCCACGACCACTGCTAAGAAGTCCTCTAGTGCTTCCGAGCAGGAGACTGGCACCAATCCGCTCGCCATCGTTGGCATCGCCGCCGGCGTGATTGGCCTCGCGCTCATCGCCGTCTTCGTGCTGACCAAGCGCGGCAAGGGTGACGGTAATGCCCGATAAGCCCAAGGAGACCAGCGGGCAACAACCCGACTCCTCGTTTATCCAGCTCGATGATCCAAAGCAAAAGGGCGCCGCTTCGCCGGCGTCCACCTCTCGTCGCAAGGCGCTCCTCGGCGTTCTGACTGCCGCGTGTACCATTCTGATCGTCGTCTCGCTGGGTTTCGTCCATCCTTCCACAAGCGGTGCCTGGTCCATCGACTGGATCATTCAGACCGTGACGGGGGAGAGCGTCGTCACCAAGGACACCAAGGCATCTGGCTCGACTACGACTTCGGGCGAGGCCAGTTCCAAGGATTCCAAGTCATCGAATGACGCAAAAGACGAGTCCAAGGGTTCGAACGACGGCAAGGACGATTCCGAGTCTTCGGACAAGGAATCGGACAAAAACTCGGATAGCAAGAAGTCCGAGGACCAGGACGGCAAGAAGTCTGGCGATAAATCCGCTGCCCAGAATACGGGCGCCGGCGATACTTCCGAGGTGTCTGGTGGTGCTTCTTCGGGCGGTGGCCAGTCGTCTAATGGAGCCTCATCCTCTAATGGTGGAAACGCCTCCTCGGGCGGCCAGAGCGGCTCACAGGAGTCCAACTACGTTACGGTGACGGTTTCGGTCACATCGAGCGCTGTGGGCAATCCTGTGTCCTCTGGTGGCACCTTTACCTTTAACGAAGGCGCTACCGTCTACGATGCCCTGTGCGCGCTGGGCCTTTCTGTTAATGCCGAAAACTCGCCTCTTTATCACGGCGTATACGTGAAGGCAATTGGTGGGCTTGCCGAGTATGAACACGGCGGCACTAGTGGCTGGTGTTATTCCGTTAATGGCTCACAACCCATGACGGCCTGCAGTAACTACGTTCTCTCCAATGGCGACAACGTGGTCTGGTATTACGTTACAGGCTAGGGACCTCGACATATCGCACCAAACGGGCGGTTCGGACAAACATCCGGGCCGCTCGTTTTTCGTGCGAATGGGACTGGGTCGCCGGGTCTCTCGGCAAACAAAAAACCGGTTGGAATGGGAATTCCAACCGGTTATACATTCAAGCAAATAGTGAATCGACTATGACCGTGCGCCCTCGAGGAAGAAGCGGCGGCTGAAGTAGTTGTACCAGGTGACGAGGAACGTGGCGATGGCCTTCATGGCTTGGTAGCCGATGCTCAAAAACGTGACGCCCACAAACATATACAGGTCGTTGAGGCCCAGGCCGATCACCGACAGGATGGTGAAGATCGTGAACTCGCGCTTGCGGCTCATGCCTTCGCGGTGGTCGAACACGTACTTCATGCTGAGCCAGTAGTTGACCACGACGGACGTGATAAACGAAACCGTGGTGCTCATCAAAAAGTCGAGGTGGAACAGCTCGACGAGCGCAATGAGCATGCCCCAGTCGATGCCAAAGGAGATAAGACCCACGACAGCAAACTTGAGGAACTGCTTGGTATGAGGTTGTGCCAGCGCCTTGCGCACGTAATCACATCCAATGCGTTGATGAATCGAGCAGAGGATACTTTAGAGCTTTTACAAGGGAAACGTAAGGTCTTTGCCAAGAACTATATGAACTCGCCAAATTTTCAAGAGCTAATCCGCAAACGTTGAAAATTTGCCCGTAAACGAGCGACACCCACGGACGATACTGCGCTGAGTGCGCGTCGTCCGTGGGCGCCGTAATGCTGCAGGGGTTTCGAGCTATTTTGTCTCGTCGCCCTCCAGGAAGATTTTTCGGGTCACAAAGTTGTAGACCATGACAAGCGCGGTGGCGCAGATCTTGGCGATATTGGCCTCGAGTCCCAGGCCGGCGTTGAGCGCCAGCACGATGCCGTCGTTGAGCACCAAACCGATCACGGACAGCACGACAAAGATGATGAACTCGCGGCGGCGGCTCATGCCTTCCTTGTGCGCAAACACGTACTTCATGCTTGCGAGGTAGTTAAAGATGAGTGAGATGATAAAGCCGCTGGTGTTGGCGATTAGGATGTTGAGGCCCAGACCGTAGTGGAGCAGATTCATAATGCCAAAGTCGATAACCGTGGCAATGACACCGACGACGCCAAATTTCATGATCTGCGCAAGGAGCTTTTGCATGGTACCTGCCTTAAGCTGGCGCCGAAGCGCCGCGGGGATGACAAACTCAGCAAGTTTAGCCAATCCCCGCGGGTGGTGCTAGGCGCGCTCCTCGATAGCACCGTTTCTATATGCATCGAGCAGCTGACGCAGGTCTTGGATTTGGCTGCGGATCTTGGCGCCAGTATCGGTGTCGCTCACCATGCGGCGACGGTCCGCTTGGTCAAAACGGTTGGTCTCGCTTTCGATGTCCACGTTGCGCGTGAGTGCCTCGGCAACCGTCGTAAAGGCCCGGTGCGACTTGAGGCGGCAGCCGCGCGAGCTCGAGATGAGCGTATAGCCGGCGATACCCGTCTTGGGATGGTAAGCGCGGCAGAAGCCGCCATCGATGACCAGCAGCTTGCCCTCGGCGCGGATGGGCTGCTCGCCCTTGGTGGTTTTAACGGGTGTGTGGCCGTTGATGATGTGGCCGGTCGGCGAGCATGCCATGGGCGCGACGCCAAACTCGCGCATGATATCATCGCAGACCGAGGGCGACTTGGTAAGCGTAAAGTACGGGTCCATCGGCTCGACCCAGGTGCTCTTATCGGCGATATAGGCGCGCTCAAAGGTACGCACCAGGCGTCCGCTGGCGGGTGAATTGAAGCCAATCCACAGGTACCACATCCAGTCGAGGGCATCGCGGTCGCCCACGCGCCACGCGCGGCGGGCGATGTGGTCGCAAAAATCGAGATAATCGCGGCCAGCGTGCCAGGTGCCCAGGCAGTTCATGCTGCTAAAGGTGCCGTCTTCGTTGAGTGGAACGCAGCCGTGGAAGAGCAGGTTGCCGTTGGCGACCTTGTACATCGAGCCGTGGGTGTAGAGGAAATCGATATGGCGATGCAGGTGATCGGCGGTGACAAACTCGGACACGAGCTTGTCGATGATGTGCTGCTCCTGGGGCGTGAGCGTATAGGGGTCCGCCGGATCGACGGTGGGGAAGTCGTTGGTCGTGAGCGGCCACACACTGGCGTCGGCGAGCGTGACCGTGCCGGTGTCGTGATCGATCTTGTCGAGTAGCAGGCGGTCGGTCATATCGAACTCGGGGTGGCGCTGGATAATCTGGCCCTCGAGCTTAAAGAGCAGCACGTTGATGGCCTTGATCAGCGGGGTAATGGACTCACCGGCGGTGTAGGTGGCATCGGCAAAGGCGACAAGCTCACGCAGCGAGATGCCGTAGTCGTTCTCCAGGATCTCGTAGTTGTCGTAGCGTAGGTTGTTGCGCAACACCGTGGCGATGCAGGCGGGCTCACCGGCCGCAGCGCCCATCCACAGCAGGTCGTGGTTGCCCCACTGGATGTCGAGTGAATGGTAGGTGAGCAGACGGTCCATAATTTTGGCCGCGCCGCCGCCGCGGTCGAAGATGTCGCCCACCAGGTGCAAGTGGTCGACGGCCAGGCGCTTGATGAGCGAGGCGAGCGACTCGATAAAGTCGTCGGCGCTGGCGGTCTCTAGGATGGACTCCACGATGCGCTCGTGATAGCGCACGCGATAGTTGTTCTCGTCCGGGTGCGTGTGCAACAACTCGTCGATGATGTAGGCGTAGTCGCGCGGGATGGCCTTACGCACCTTGGAGCGCGTGTAGCGGCTTGAAAGTGAGCGAGCGACCATGATGAGCTGGTCAAGCATCGTCTTGTACCAGGTTGGCGAGTCCTCGCGCCGGCTGCGGACCAGGTCGATCTTCTCGCGCGGGTAGTAGATGAGCGTACACAGCTCGCCCTTTTCGTCAAAGGAGAGCGTGTCGCCAAAGATCTCGTCGACATGTTCGCGCACGACGCCCGAGCAGTTGTTGAGGATGTGCATAAAGGCTTCGTACTCACCATGCACGTCGCTCATAAAATGCTCGGTGCCCTTGGGTAGGTTGAGGATGGCCGAGAGGTTGATAATTTCGGTAAATGCGGATTGTTCGGCGGGGAACTGTCTCGACAGCAGGCGCAGATACTTGAAGTCTTGCGGGTTGCGATCGAATGCGACCATGAAACACCTTCCGATGGGGCTGGTAAAACTGATAAACAGCGTCAAACGTTTACCAGTATGCGCCGCTTTTGTTTCGATTTTGCGCCAGCGGCTGAATTGTCGGCTGAACGGTTTGGTAAATCGATTTAGTGAAGGTAGATGTGTTGGTCGGGTGGAGACGACAGAGGGTGTTTTCTCAGATATTTATGCGTCGGGTCGGTGGAGACGATGGTGGTAAAGATGTTCACTATTTTTGGTTCGATTTGGTAAATAGTGGACATATGTACCGCATGTAGGCTCACTGTGCGATAATTTGCGCAGCAATGAGTAAGGAGCCTCATATGAGTGATTTTGTCCTGACCTGTGAATCCGCCGCCGATCGAACCCGTGAGTTCTTTGCGTCGCGCAATATCCCTGTCGTGTGTTTTCATTACGAGATCGACGATGTTGTCTATACGGACGATCTGTATCAGTCGATTACGCCGGACGAGTTTTTTGCCCAGATTGCCGCGGGCGCCATGCCCAAGACGTCTCAGGTGAGCGTGGGTGAGTACGAGGAGTTTTGGGAGCCGTTTGTTGCCGAGGGTAAAGACGTGCTGCACCTGACGTTGTCGTCGGGTATTTCGGGCACGTATGGATCGGCCTGCGTCGCGGCGCAGATGCTTGCGGATCGCTATCCCGAGGGCGGCAAGGTGCGCGTCATCGATTCGCTGGCGGCGTCTTCGGGCTTTGGCCTGTTGTTGGAATATGCCGCCGATGTGCGCGATAGTGGGGCTTCACTCGACGAGACGGCTGCCTGGATCGAGGAGCACAAGCTCAACCTGCACCACTGGTTCTTCTCGACCGATCTGTCGAGCTACCTGCGCGGCGGTCGCATTTCGGCCGCGAGCGCGATCATCGGCACGGCGCTTAAGATTTGCCCGCTTATGACGGTCGATTGCGAAGGTAAGCTGTCGCCACGTGAGAAGATTCGCACTAAGAAGCGCGCGATTTCCGAGATGGCTAAGACCATGATGGCACACGTACAGGACGGTGCAGATTATTCGGGTAAGTGCATCATGTCGCAGTCGGCGTGCCGCGAGGATGCCGAGGCGGTCGCGGCGCTCATTGAGGAACAGGTTCCGCGGCTTAAAGGCAAGATTGAGATCAATGACATCGGTACTCTGATTGGCTCGCATACCGGACCTGGTACGGTGGCGCTCTTCTTTATGGGCGACAAGCGCGTGGATTAATTTGCCCCATCACGTCGCTGCATGATTGTTCAAGCGAAAACGGCCCGCCTCACGTTTGTGGGGCGGGCCTTGCTGTTGCGGCTAGCGTTTCTTTCCGCGGAAGAAAAAGCCGTGCAGTGACGGCTTGAGGCCGCGGTTGGCGCGATGCTCCTCGACGCGCTCGTGGATCGAAGCGACGCGCTCGATGACTTCGTCGGGAATCGGCACGTCGGGATTCATGTTCTCGACCTGGCTGACCTCGGCGGCGGCGACCTGGTCGATAATGGGCACATCGTCGCGCGAGATGACAGGGGTGGCGTCTTCCTTCATCTTGCGATAACGCTGCATCATGTCGGTCTGTAGCTGCTGGGCCGAAGGCGGCGTCCAGATGATGGCGTTGGCGCCGGCGGCGATGGTTTCACGGATGCTCTCGGGCGTCTTGCCGCCCGGCGCGATGAGCGGCAGGTTGGGATAGTGCTCGCGCAGTTCACGCAGGACCTGGGGCGTGTTCTTGCCGGCGGCGATGTTGAGAATCTTGGCGCCGGCGCGCACCTTGGCGTGGGCATCGTCGTCGCAGCGAACGACCGTGGCGATGACGGGGATGTCGGCGATGTTGGTGATGTGCTCGACCATCTCGGCAGTGGCGGGGGAGTTAACCACGCAGCCCGCCGCGCCCTGCATCTCGGAGACGGCTGCCATCTGCACAGAGCGCTTACCGGTCGTAGTTCCGCCGCCCACGCCTACAAAGACCGGGCACTCGGCGACGGTCAACAGTGCCTGTGTAATGGCGGGCTGCGGCGTGAAAGGGTAGACCGCAAAGACGGCATCGGCGTTGGAGTTGCGGATAACCGCGACATCGGTGGTGTAAATGAGCGACTTGATGCGGCGGCCGAAGAGCGTGAAGCCGCTGGCCTCCTCGATCTCGTCGGGCATGCGAAGGGCAGCCTTGCGCAGACGTCCGTCGATGGGCAGGGGCTCCATAGGGAGCAGACCGTTGGGCGTGACGGCTACCTGGGGCTCGGTGAACTCGTCTGCGAGCTCGACCTCGGAGAAATCGACCGAGGCGACGATGTCCTCGTGAACCTCGGCGGGCACATCGATGGGAGCTTGGTCGTTTGCCGCGGCAGGCGTGTCGAAGGAGCTGGTGCCGACGAAGGCGTCGACGCGCTCATTTAGATCGTTGAGGGTATCCATGGAGGCTCGATTCTATGCGATGACGGCCGGCGCGATGCAGCCGGAATTGCGAATGCTAAATCGTTTGACGAGTTGATTTTTCCCCGCTGCGCCATCCGTTAGACCGAAGGGCCGGCGAACGTGAAGGAGCTGTGGTGGCGGGGATCGAGGTGCTATCTTGAAAGTCCCGTTTAAAAGAGAGGTGACGCGGTATGGAATTGACAGCAATGTTTGGCTCGATTGGCCTGTGTGTGGGCGCAATCGTTGTCGCCGCGGTCATCTACTTTGTGGTCACGGCCATTAAGGGCAAAAGGGCCGAACGCAAGGAGCGCACGATGCTTAAACAGCATCGCGACCAGCAGGGCAAACGCGCACGGAGATAACTTGTTGAGTTTTGGATCCGTGCGCTAGCTGCGTTTTCGGATCAGGGCAATGTAGAAGCCCTCAAAGTCGCGGCTAGGCGGAATGGTGAGCGTGCCGGGCAGGCCGTTGGCGATGGCCGATACCTGACCGGCGGCAATGGCTTCGGTCAGAGCGTTGGACTCGATGCGCGGCTCCTCACCAGCTTCCTGGGTGCGTCGTGCTTCACTTTCGCTTGGCGTGCCGTCGAGGGGGATGAGCTCGCAGTCCATATGCTTGTCGAGGGCCTCTTGCAGGGCGTCCTCGTTTTCCTGCGGCAAAATCGAACAGGTCGAATAGACGAGCGTGCCGCCCGGTTTGAGGGCACCCATGGCGCGGTCCAGAAGTGCTCGCTGCGAGCGGGCGCACTTGCTCAGCAACTGCTCGGTGAGGCCGCGCAGGCTTTTCTCGTTGCCACTGATGACGGTGCCCGTGCCGGTGCAGGGAGCGTCGAGCAGGATGCGGTCAAAGCGGAAGAACTCGTCGAGCTCGCGTGCGTCGATGCGCATGACGGGCACGTTTTTGGCACCTTGGCGGTGGAGGTTGGACTCAAGCTTTTCGGCGCGGGGAATGCTCATCTCACAGGCGGTGAGGTGCGCCTGTCCCTGGGTGAGGGCGGCGATCTGCGTTGTCTTGCCGCCGGGGGCTGCGCACATGTCCAGGATGTCCTCGCCTGCCTGGGCGCCCAGGACCAACGGCGGCATCATGGATGACAGGCTCTGCAGGTAGATCTTGCCGTCGCGGTAGATGTCGAGATCCCACAGATCGGAAACCTGGGCCTCGGGCAGGATAAAGGCGTCTGGGTACCAGGCGACGGGGTTGTGGGCGATGCCGGCGGCACCGAGCGCCGCAGCGATGTCCTCGGCGGTCGCCTTGAGCGTGTTGGCGCGCAGCGTGACCGGGCGTGTGGCCGCGGCGCCGAAGCCCTCGATCATGAGCTTGGCATCGGCGGGCGCATAGGCGCCGGCGACCGTGTCGACCATAAAGCGCGGCAGGTCGGCGGCGGAGTGTTGGGCGGCAAGCTGGTCAGAAAGCTCGGTAGCAGCAAACTGCCTGAGCTTGAGCTCGGCCTTGACCTGCTTTTTCTGCTTACGACGACGCGGCTTGGACATCCGTCTTTCCTTCCCATTCCATTACATGTCGAGTGTTGTTTTAGTACTGGCTCTCGTGCTTGCTGAAGAAGTCGAAGCGCGGGGGCAGCGGCTTCACGCGGTGCTCGCCGGGCTTCTCGCCCAGGCTTTCCACGAACTCGTCCGTGGAGGCAAATATGTTGTCCCAGCTAAAGAAGGCGACGGGGTCGACGTCGAAGTACTCGCAAATGAGCTCGCAGCCGGCCGGCACGATGCCGTGCATGAGCACGGTCGCCACGCGCAGCTCGGTGAAGGCGTCGACGAGGGCCTGCGTCATCGCGGTATTGGCTTGCTCGCCCTCAAGCTTGTTGGCAGCCTTGGAGGCGTCGCTCCAGCGCTTGTTGGCGGCGCGCAGGTAGTCGTCGCACACAGCGAGCGCGCGGTGCGTCTCGAACTTGTACATGGCCTGCTCAAACGCGAGGGCGGCCTGCTCGGCGGCCTCCACCACGGTGGCCGAGGCGGCGCCGGCGGGGATGCAACCGTTGCGATAGGGGCTCTCGTCGCCCTCCTTGACGGCGACGCCGTAGAAGCAGCTGCGGGCCAGGCGGTTGAAGACGCCGGTCAAAAGGGCGCTTTCCTTAAGGGCCGGATCGATGACGCGCTTGTCGTCGCAGGCGTGCACCTCGTTGCCGTCCTTGTCCTTGCCGGTCACGCGGGTGTCGTATGCCTTGGGGCTAAAGCTCACCGGCTTCTCGGACAGGCCGAGCGACAGCCAGTGCGCGCGCATCTGCTCGCAGGTGTAGTGGTTGAGCAGGTCGTCTGCCGGCGGGGGAGGCGTCTGCGAGGACGAGCTTGCCTTTTTGCCCATGTAGAGCAGGTGGTAGCAGGCGCTGACGGTGCTCTGCGTGAGGTTCCAACCCAGGGCCTCCCACATGGCGGTCTGCGCGATGCAATAGAAGTAGATGTTGTCCTGGCCAATGAACTGGTAGATTTGTGCGTCATCCGAGCACCACCAGTCGCGCCAGTCGAGCGAGCTGTGCTGGTAGGTGGGCGCGGGGACCTGCGTGGAATCGGCGGCGGGCTCGCCCATGAGGGCGGCATCCTGGGCGGCGACGCCCTCGGTCACGCCGGCGGCCTTGGCATCGCGTGCGAGCACGGTGCGCGTATAGCTGATGGGAGCCCACAGGCTCTCGGGCCAGCACCAGCAGGTGACGTCGGAGACGCCATCGACCTCGGGCACCGGAACGCCCCAGTCGATGTTGCCGGTGATGCGGAAGGGTACGAGCGCCTTGCCGCTGCGGAAGCGCACGCCGCCGTTGGCGAGCACCGCGCGGGCATCGTCGCGCTCCTTCCAGCTGGGGAAGGTGACGGTAAAGCTGCTCTTGTTGCCCTCGGGCTCCAGCACGGTGTGCTCGGGAAGCTGATCCTCGACGGCATCGAAGGCCTCGCGGAACTTGTTCTGGATGTAGAGCTGGGCCGGCAGCAGCCACTCCTCCATGGTCTTGGAGACCACGGAGCGAACCTGCGGGTTCTGGGCGAGCTTGGCGGTATAGGTCTTCATAAAGTCGAGGTAGGCCGGCAGGTCAAAGTAGAGGTTGTCGACCGGGCGCAGCTCGGGCACCTCGCCGGTGAGCTGGCTCTTGGGCGCGATGAGCTCCTCGGGCTCAAACTGGTGACCCAGGTCGCACTCGTCGGCGTAGGCTTTCTCGGACTTGCAGCCCTGGATGGGGCAGCGGCCGATCACCTGACGGCCGTTGAGGAACGTGCCGGCCTTGGCATCGTAGAACTGCAGCGTGGAGCGCTTGGAGATGGTGCCCTGCTCGTGCAGACGCTCGATAATCTCGGTGGTCACCTCGTTGTGAATCTGCGCAGCCGGCTCAAGGCCCGAGCCGCCGTAGATGTCACAGCTGATGTTGTAGTTGTTGAGGGTCGCGGCCTGGCGGGAGTGATTGGACTCGACATACTCGCTAATGGACTTGTCGTAGCCCTCGTTCTCCTTGAGCTTGCGGTAGCTCTCCATGATGGGCGAGCCATAGCAGTCGGTGCCCGAGGTGAAGATGACGTTCTCGCGGCCCAGGCGGTCGCGCAGGAAGCGGGCGAAGAAGTCGGCAGGGACAAAGACGCCGCCAACGTGGCCAAAGTGAAGGCCCTTGTTGCCGTAGGGCTCGCCGGCGGTAACGATGGCGCGGCGAGGCCAGCTGGGACGGTCGTTCATGGAGTATTTGGATGCCATGGGACTCCTTCGCATATGGTGAGGGCGCGGCCGGGCGCGGGGCTCGGCGGCGCGGTGGTCAATTCGTGCATATCGTTCGACATTATCGCACATGCGGGCGGGTGCGTGGCAGGGGCGCTATCCTAAGATGCTATGAATGAGATTTCCAACATACATGCGTTTGAGGACGAGGATTTTCTGCACGCCTGCTTTGTGTGGGGGATGGCCGTGCTTGGCGCATTTGCCGTGTGTCTGGTGCCGGTGTTTATGCTGCTGGGCGGGCCTGCGGACTTGGATGCGGCTGACGCGGGCGGCTGGATGGCCGTCTTGGGATGGATAGTCGGCTTGGCTGCGATCTCAATGGCGTCGTTCGCCGTGCACGAGCTGGTGCACGGTGTGTTTTTTAAGCTGCTGGCGCCTGCGGGCGCGCAGGTGACCTTTGGGGCGAATCGCGAGACGGCGATGATCTATGCCTGCGCCGAGGGCGTTGTGTATTCGCGCCGGCGGTACATGGCGGTTTGCCTGGCGCCGACGGTTGTTGTGACGACAGCGTTTGCCCTGGGGTTTGCGTTTTCGGGCTATCCGCTGCTGTGCTATCTGGCTGCCGGCTTGCATTTGTCGGGCTGTGTAGGCGACTGGTATTACGTGCGGACCATTTTGCGCGACCGCCGCATTGTCGCCTGCGAGGATACGTCCTTTGGCGTGCGCTTTTTTGGGTGAGGAGATGTCGATGAAGCCGTTGTTGCTGCATGCGTGCTGTGCACCATGCTCGCTTGAGCCGGTTCGCCTGCTGCGCGAGGAGGGGTTTGAGCCCACGATTTGCTGGACCAACCCCAATATTCAACCGCGCGATGAATGGCAGCGCCGCTTGGACGAGCTGCGCCGGTGGTGTGCCGATGGCGACATCGAGCTCATCGAGGCAGGGGAGGACCGTGAGCGCTGGGAGACCGGCGTGGCACCGCTGGGTGCCGATCGGCCTCGTCGCTGTCGCGCGTGCTATGCCCTGCGCTTGGCCGAGGCATGCCGCGTGGCCCAGGAGCGCGGGTTTGAGTTTGTGGGCACGACGCTCGCCGTCTCGCCGTACCAGCTGTTCGATACCTGCAATGACGTGCTTGAGCGCTTGGCGGCGGCACATGGGCTCACCCCGGTGATTCGCGATTTTCGCCCGTATTACCCCGAGGCGACACGCCGTTCGCGCGAGCTTGGCATGTATCGGCAGAACTACTGTGGTTGCCGCTTCTCGGCTGTCGAGGCAGCCATGGACCGCGCCCGCATCCGTGACGAGCGCAAAGCTGCCAAAAAGTAGTTCATTTGGGACGTCAGCCTGCTAGGATGTAGAGCGGACTTTAGCTATATAAGGAGTATCCGACGTGTCTATGCGTACCGATGATTTTGACTACAACCTTCCTGAGGAACTGATTGCCCAGGCTCCTGCCGAGCCGCGCGACTCCTGCCGCCTGCTGGTGGTGGATCGCAAAGGCTCCCAGGCGGGGAAGCCGCTGGAGCACGGCGGTACCGTTGAGCACCGCATCTTCCGCGACATCATCGACTATATCGAGCCGGGCGATGTGCTCGTCATCAACAAGACGCGTGTGATGCCGGCCCGCCTGATCGGTCGCAAAGCCGGCTCGGGTGGCGTGGTCGAGACGCTGCTGCTCAAGCGCCGTGAGGATGTTGACCCGCTGGGCCACGTTTGGGAGTGCCTGGTCAAGCCGGGTAAGCGCCTGAAGCCCGGTGCTCAGATTGAGTATCGCGCCGGTGGCGCCCATGCGCCCGAGGGGGCTCCCGTGGTGCTGACGGCCGAGGTCATCGACTTTGTCTCCGATAGCCGCGGAGGCCGTCTGGTGCGCTTTGAGCCGGCCGGCTGCAATGCCGCCGGCGAGCCGCGCACGCTCGACGAGGCCATTCATGCTGCCGGTCACGTGCCGCTGCCGCCCTACATTACCGATTACGAGGGCGATCCCGAGAAGTACCAGACCGTCTACGCCATGAAGGAGGAGCACTCGGCTGCCGCTCCTACGGCGGGTCTGCACTTTACCCCCGAGCTCATGGCCGCTATCGAGGCCAAGGGCGCGAAGTTTGCCGCCGTCGAGCTCGAGGTGGGTATTGATACCTTCCGTCTGGTGGAGGAGGACGACCCCACGCAGCACGTCATGCACACCGAGCGCTACCACGTGTCACAGGAGGTTGTCGACGCCGTGCATAAGGCGAAGGCCGAGGGGCACCGCGTGATCGCCGTCGGCACCACCGCAGTACGCTCGCTCGAGAGCGCCTTTGACGCTGAGGCACCGGTGTCCGATCCGGCCGTGACGGCGCGCTATTTTGAGGGCCGCGAGGATGGGGCCGATACGCTCGGCCGCGGCGACATCGTGGCGCGCGAGAACGCTACGACGCAGCTTTACCTCATGCCCGGCTCGACCTATCACGTGGTCGACGCGCTGATCACGAACTTCCACGTGCCGCGCTCCACGCTCATGATGCTCGTGAGCGCGCTTGCCACCCGCGACCAGATCATGGATGCCTACGCCGCCGCCATCGAGGAGCGCTACCGCTTCTTCAGCTTTGGCGATGCGATGCTCATTTGTTAGTTACGCGGTTCTACGAACCGCGTAACTGCTCGACGCTGCAAACGCCCCTAAGCGGCAATCTGACGTTCAATCGTCGGGCATGACCAGAAGGTCAATGCCCTCCTCTTTCACGTCACCTTGCTCGCTTAGGGGCGTTTTCGCTGTCCGCGCCAAAACATTGGCGTTGCCGTGGTTGTTGCTGTAGTCATTGGGGACGTTCTTGTTCGACTAGTCGTTTAAGAACGTCCCCAATGACTACCTTGCATCAATCTAATAAGTTGCGGTGAGATAGTTCTTGAATTGGCCTTTTTGAGGGCTAAACAGGAACTATCTCACCGCAACTGCGTTGAGCGTTTTTTGGCAGCTGGTTTACTTGCTTGCGAACAGCCAGACCAGGATGATCACCAGGATTGCGGCGACTATGCAGACGATGGCGCCGGTGAATTTGATGCGTGAGTCGCGGGTGCGCTCTCGTACGTCGTCTTCGGTGGCCTCCAGCTGGGCGACTTCTCGCTCGGTCTCGGTGTGTTCGGCTTTGTCTCGGGCCAAGGACCCTGCAAGCGACTCGGTGATCTCTGGGTGGTCGTGCACCTCGGTCGCCTGTTCGATGATCGACTGCGCATGTGCGGCATCTGCTTGGGCGTTGGCGATGGTCTGCTCCTGCTCGCGGCGTGCCTTGTCCTCCGCGGCGATCTTCTCGCGCAGTTCGCGCTGACGAGTCGCGGCGGCGGTCTTCGCCGTCTGCAGCTCGTCGCGCGCGGTATCGGCTTCGGTCGTCACGGCTTGGTGCGCGCGTTTTGCGTCGGCGATAGGGGCTTGAGCCTGCTCGACGGCCTGCTCGGCTGCGGCAAGCGAGTGCTCAAGGTCGGCGGTGATGCGCGGGACATCTTCTTCGGCTTTACGCAGGGCATCTGCCGTGTCGGAAATCTGCATCGAGAGCTCGCTGGTGCGCACCGTATAGTTGGCGGGATTTGCCGAGGGATTGCGTTGCAGCTCGGCATACTCATGACGCAGCGTCTCGAGCTGGGCGCGCGTGGCGTCGACGGTTTGTTGTGCGGCGGCAATGCCGGCGTCTCGCTCTGCCTTCACCTTGTCGCGGATGCGCTTGGAATCCTCAAGACGTCGAACGAGGCGGTTGCCGGTCTCGCGCGAGCTCGCCTCGCGGGCCTCCACGGCATCGAGCGCGGCCTTCAGGCGGAGCTCAATCGCGTCATCCTCTGTCTTCATTTGTTCGAGCTGACCCTTGAGCTCTGTCGCTTTGGAGGCGTGGGCATTACGGTCAATCTCGGCGGCCGCTGCAGTCTTTTGGGCCGTGGCGATCGCCTGGCGCTGGTCGGCGACAATCTGGTCGTAGCGGCCTGCGATATCCTGGCGCGTCTCGAGTTCCTCGGTCTGGTCAGCAATGCGCTGCTCAAGTTCGGCCAGGTGGGCACGGGCATCGGCAAGTGCCTTTTTCGCGGCGTTCATCTCGCGCATGGCCGAGGCGCCCTGGGCGATAAAGGTGCCCACGGCGTTCGCGGTGTTCGAGACGGCGGTCCCCAGATCGCGGCTCGCGGCGGGGGAGTGTGGGGCGGTCGGGCGAGCGGTGTCGGCGGCGTCCGCATCGGTAGCCTGCGGCGCGGCGATATTGCCGGTGCCGCCCTCGACCACAGAAAAGCCTGCTGCGTGCGGGTCGACCGCATCGGCGCCAATCGTGGGATGCTCGAGCTGCAGAAACGAGGGCATGGCGCTGCCCTGGTCGGCAACCGGAGTCTCGCCGGGTACGAAGGTCGAGGCTGCCTCGGCGGCCTCCTCTTCCTCGGCGTCAACGTCAGCGTCGGCCACGGCGTCTTTCATCGCTTTGACGGCATCCATCATGGAGTCCATGACGGCGTCGAGCTCTTCTTCCGAAGAAACCTCGATAGGGCCCGTAGCTTGCGGAGCGGCATCCTGTACGGGGTCGTCGTCCTGAGCGGGCGCATCGTCGTTTTGCTCGTCTGCATCTTCGGCGCCAGGGGTTTCCGCCGTAGCGCTTTCGTCCAAGAATGGGTCGTCGAGGTCAATATCATCGCAGGTCACAGCGTCAGCATCTGCGGTGACGTCTGCGGAATCATCAATATGCTGTTGAGTCTGGGGGTCCAGCTCGTCTGTCATAGGCATGTGCTCCTCATCGTTGTTTGTTACCCTATGATAAAGTCTCGCGTCGACATCCCGCGCGCTGCAGCAAAGTTTCAAAACGTGTTCGATGGCTCGCGTCGATAGCAAAAACTCGGCCACTCTATCCAATTTTTACTTGACATTCCCTTCGCCGAAAGACGTTGCGCCGTTCGCCTGCCATGGGCTTTATTTTTCGCTTGAACCCGTTAAAGTTGCATTTCAGCTTTTGGCGCGTTTATTTGGATGCGCGCAGTCGGCGGGTGCGCCCGTCGCGATTTGAAAGGACTTTATATGGGACTTTTCACTGGTAAGACCGTGATCGTCACCGGCGGCGGCAAGGCCACGCTTAAGGACGGCTCCGCTGGCTCCATCGGTTACGGCATCGATATCGCTTTTGCCAAGGAGGGCGCGAACCTCGTTATCACCGGCCGCAACGTCGCCAAGCTCGAGGCCGCCAAGGAGTCCCTCGAGGCCGAGTACGGCGTCAAGGTTCTGCCTGTTCAGGCCGATGTCTCGGCTGGTCAGGACAACGAGGCCGTCGTCCAGAACGTCATCGACAAGGCCATTGAGGAGTTCGGCCGCATCGACGCCGTCGTCAACAACGCCCAGGCCAGCGCCTCGGGTGTGACCATCGCCGACCACACCATGGATCAGTTTAACCTGGCCATTTACTCCGGTCTGTATGCTACCTATCTGTACATGCAGAAGGCCTATCCGCACCTGAAGGAGACCAAGGGCTCCGTGGTCAACTTTGCCTCGGGCGCCGGCCTGTTTGGCAACTACGGCCAGTGCAGCTATGCCGCCGCCAAGGAGGGCATCCGCGGTCTGACTCGCGTTGCCGCCAACGAGTGGGGCAAGGACGGCATCAACGTCAATATCGTTTGTCCGCTTGCTTGGACCGCTGCGCTCGAGAACTTCCAGGATGCCTATCCCGAGGCGTTCAAGGCCAATGTCCACATGCCGCCGGCAGGCCACTACGGCGACGTCGAGAAGGAAATCGGCCGCGTGGTCGTTCAGCTCTGCGGTCCCGACTTTAAGTACATGAACGGCGAGACCGTCACCCTCGAGGGTGGCATGGGCCAGCGTCCCTAGGGGTTACGCGGTTCTACGAACCGCGTAACCAGTTGACGCTGCAAACCCGCCAGAGCGGCAATCTGCCTTTCAACTTCGGCGGCATGATCAAAAGATCAATGCCGCCTCGTTTCAAGGCACCTTGCTCGCTCTGGCGGGTTTTCGCTGTCGGTGCCAAAACATCGGCGTTTGCGTTGCTGGCGAAAAGTAGTCGTTGGGGACGTTCTTAAACGACTATGACCCCTTTGCACCAGTTTCTGTCGAGTCGGTGCTTCTTGCGGGTTGCCCGTATAATGGTTTGCGTATGAACCGCAACCAAGGAGTTCCAGTTTATGGA
The DNA here is from genome assembly GCA_902464575.1 of uncultured Collinsella sp. GTDB lineage: Bacteria > Actinomycetota > Coriobacteriia > Coriobacteriales > Coriobacteriaceae > Collinsella. Next base: position 2,234 of record CABQJU010000021.1, on the reverse strand, counting down.
CCAGAACCTTTTTAAATTCGACCTGATCGCCGAGGACCCGACGACGCACGCGCGTGCCGGCGTACTGCACACCCCGCACGGCGACATCGAGACGCCGATTTTTATGCCCGTGGGCACCAAGGCAAACGTCAAGGGCATTCCTACCGAGACTGTCAAGAAGCTCGGCGCCCAGATCGTGCTCGCCAATACCTATCATCTGTCCATGCGTCCCGGCGAGGACACCATCGCCGAGCTGGGCGGCCTGCACAAGTTCATGAACTGGCACGGCCCCATCCTCACCGACTCGGGCGGTTTCCAGGTCTTCAGCCACAACGATGCCGTCAAGCTCACCGATGAGGGCGTGCGCTTTATCGTCAACGATTACGACGGCCGCCACGTGTTTTGGACGCCCGAGGACAACATGGAAATCGCCATGAAACTCGGCTCCGATATCTGCATGCAGCTCGACCAGTGCCCGGGCTATCCCGCCACGCGCGCCTACGTTGAGCGCGCCGTTGAGCTGTCGAGCATGTGGGCCGAGCGCTGCTATAAGGCGCATACCCGTGATGACCAGGCGCTCTTTGGCATCGTTCAGGGCGGCATGCACCTGGATCTGCGCCTGCGTTCGCTGCGCCATCTGGAGGAGTGCGGCGACTTCCCGGGCTATGGTATCGGTGGCTATTCGGTGGGCGAGGATCACGAGACCATGTTCGAGACCCTGGCGCCGCTCGTGAGCGAGTACATGCCCAAGCATAAGCCGCGCTACCTGATGGGTGTCGGCAACCCCACCACGCTCGTGCGCGGCGTGGGCGTGGGCATCGATATGTTCGACTGTGTGCTGCCGACGCGCACCGGTCGCATGGGTACGGCGTTCTCCAGTGAAGGTCGCCTTAACTTCCGTAACGCTCGCTTTGCGCACGACGACGGCCCCATCGACCCCACCTGCACCTGCCCGGTGTGCACGGGCGGCTACAGCCGCGCGCTCATCCGTCACATGGTCACGCAGAAGGAGATGCTCGGCGGCATTCTGCTGTCGATGCACAACATCTACTACCTGCTCAACCTGATGCAGCGCGCCCGCCAGGCCATTATCGAGGGTCGTTACGGCGCGTTCGTGAGTGACTGGATGAACAGCCCTGCGGCGGTGGATTACTAAGAGCGACAGACACGCTTGCAGAGCGTGGGCACGGCAATGGTCGAGCGCCAGCCGGTCGTCACATTCGCTGACACCGGTTGCGCGACCGCTGATCGATAGCTTGCAAGTGCTTGATGCATCGTGGGTACCATACCGAATAGTTGATGTTCGGGCGGGTGTTTGACGCATGGCGTCGACCCCGCCCGCTTTTCTTTTTCTCGATAGGAGTACCCATGATTAAGAATGAGAACGTCGAGGGCGAGCCTGCCTACGACGAGACGTACCGCCGCGGCCCCGTGGTCATGCGCGGCCCCATGATTCCTAAGGACAACACCTACGCCAACCTGCTGGCGCCCGAGGAGTCGACTGACTGGCTGCACGCCGACCCCTGGCGCGTGCTGCGAATTCAGGCAGAGTTTGTCGATGGCTTTGGCGCGCTTGCCGAGCTCGGGCCCGCGGTGACCATCTTCGGCAGTGCCCGCACGCCCAAGACCGATCAGCTCTACAAGGCGGCGCGTACCGTCGGGCGCAAAATCGCCCAGCGCGGCGTGGCGGTTATCACCGGCGGCGGTCCCGGCGTCATGGAGGCAGCCAACAGGGGAGCGGCGAGCGCCAACGGCAAGTCGGTCGGCCTGGGTATCGAGCTTCCGCACGAGCAGGGGCTCAACAAATACGTGAACCTCGGCATGGACTTCCGCTACTTCTTTGTGCGCAAAACCATGTTCGTTAAGTACAGCTCGGGCGCCATCGTATTTCCCGGCGGCTTTGGCACGCTCGACGAGATGTTCGAGGTTCTCACGCTGGTGCAGACGCACAAGGTCAAGCGCATGCCGCTCGTGCTGGTGGGCAGCGAGTACTGGCAGGGCCTATTCGACTGGCTCAACGGCCCGGTGATGAGCGCCGGTATGATCAGCCCGCTCGATCCGGATCTGGTACACATTACCGACGACCTCAACGAAGCGGTCGACGTCGCCCTGAGCGGGCTGATGTAGAGCAATCGTGCCGCTGCGACATGAATATGCATGGCAATCTGATGCTATCTAACATCAGATTGCCATTTTTATTGGGTATACTGATGCAAAAGACGAGGGCGAGGAGGTCGCGTATGTCTACTGCAACG
>CABQJU010000020.1:0-42472 GCA_902464575.1 uncultured Collinsella sp. | reverse complement strand
CGTAGCGGGTGGTTTAAAGCTGGCCGCTGCGCGGCCAGCGGACTAAAGTCTTGAATAAAAAAACCGCCCCGTATGGAGCGGTTTTGCCCTTTATATATCGAGCGCCTCGGCCATCGCTGCCGTAGTGATTGCCGTGGTTCCACAGCAACTGCCCACCATTGCGGCACCGGCATGTCTCCATTCGATGCATGCGCGCGCGAAAGCTTCGGGGTTCTCGTGCCATACGGGGCCATCCTGAGTCTGGACCGGATCGCCTACGTTGGGACGCACCGTGACGGGAGTAGTCGCCGATGCAACCATCCTGGGCACCGCCGCGTTCGCGGCCGCAAGCGAACAGCAATTAACACCAACCGAGTTTGCGCCGTGTTTTTCGGCGTACAAAACGGCTGCCTCGATGTTGAGGCCATCGCCCAACAGGTCGCCTTTATCGTCAACGACAAAACTCACCAGAACAGGCATGCCGTCGGCGGCATCTCGAGCGCCGGCGAGCATGGGCTGCAGATTACGGATAGACGTCACCGTCTCGATCAGCAGACCGTCAACACCAGCATTGAGCAAGGCGTGCGCCTGTTCGCGCGCAACGCCTCGGATTTCACGATACTCGGCAGAGTCCTCAGCAAACCACTCAATACCGATCGGGCCCATCGAGCCCAGCAGCAGCTGAGGATGCGCCTGGCGGGCATCGTCGACGGCCCCGCGATTGACCTCCGCCACGGACGGCGCAATCTGGTCGTGCTTGAGGGCATAGCTCGATGCCTGAAAGGTGTTGGTAATGAGCACCTGCGCGCCGGCGGCGACATACAAGCGATGGATACGAGAAACGGTCTGCGGCTCTGCCAGATTCCAAAACGCCGGTGGAATGTCGGCGGCATCGTACTCACTCAACAAAACACTGCCCATGGGGCCCTGCGCCAACAAGGTCTCGCTCGACAAGCGGCGCGCAAGCTCCTCGGCACCAAAGCGGTTGTAATAACTCGTATCCATATATATCCCGCTATTCCTCGACGCTGATTCCCTGCTTTTCGAGATAGGCGAGCCAGCGGCTCATCGTGTCCTCGGATAGCGCATGCTCCATCATGCAGGCCTCGGAATCGGCTCGCTCAAATTCGACACCGAGCTCCTGAACCAAAAACGTACGGATGAGGCGATGACGGTACCAGATAGCCGTGCCAACCTCGCGGCCGCGATCGGTCAGGATTACCTTGCCGTAGTGCGATTGCTCGACAAGCTCGGATGCCTTGAGCGCCGAAACCGCTTTATTGACCGATGCCTTGGAGACGCCAAGGCGCTGCGCGATGTCGACCGATCGCACGCCGTTGGTTTCCCCCTCTTCGCTTTCAATGCGAGCCATGCACTCCAAGTAGTCTTCGTTCGCCACCGTCAGATGTAGTTCGCGCGAGCTAATTGTCGTATCCATGATCTTCCGTCCCTTCTGCATTCAATGGCTGATTCTACCCCATCCAAGCGTCGTGGTATGCCGTGGCATACCGTGCTAGAGTTCTTGTTGCACACGACGACCAAGATTGGAGCGGTCTTTATGGAAAACACCACCACGAGCCCCGATGTCCTCGAGCGCTTTTTGCGCTACGTCCAGATCAACACACAGTCCGAGGATGCAAACTGCGACCAGGTACCCTCGAGCGCCGTTCAGTTTGACCTTGCCAACGTGCTGGCTGAAGAGCTGCGCGAGCTTGGTGCGGAAGATGCCTACGTGACCGAGCACGCCTATGTCTGCGCGCATATCCCCGCAAGTGCGGGCGCTGAGGACAAGCCCGCCCTGGGCCTGATCGCTCATCTCGACACCACCGAAGTTGCACCGGGCGCCGGCGTGAAGCCGCATATCGTACACTACGAAGGCGGCGACCTGGTCTGCGGCACGGTTGACGGTAAGCCCGTTGCCATGGGTACCGCCAAGCTTCCCGCCCTGACTGACCTCGCGGGTGAGGACCTGGTCTGCAGCGATGGCACCACGCTGCTGGGCGCGGACGACAAGGCAGGCGTCGCCGAGATCATGTCGCTTGTCGCGCGTATCGCTCAGGACCCTTCTCTGCCCCATCCCACACTCGGCATTTGCTTCTGCCCTGACGAGGAGATCGGCCACGGAGCCGAGCTGTTGGATATCGATGCCTTTGGCTGCAAGTACGCCTACACGGTCGACGGCGGCCCCATCGGCGAGCTGGAGTGGGAGTGCTTTAACGCCGCCGAGGCGACCGTCCGCTTTGAGGGCCAGTCCATCCACCCGGGCGACGCCAAGGGCCGTATGGTCAACGCAGGCAATCTGTTCTGCGACTTCAACGCGTTGCTCCCCTACGCGCAGCGCCCGGAGTATACGGAAGGCTACGAGGGCTTTTATCACCTTGAGGGTGTATCTGCAACCGTCGATCACGCCACAGCGCGCTATATCGTCCGCGACCATGACGCCGCCAAGTTCCAGCAGAAACTCGACCTTATTGATGCCGCCGCCTCGATGCTCAACCAGCGTCTGGGTGAGGAGCGTGTGACGGTCGAGATTAAGCAGCAGTATCGAAATATGGCCGAGATCGTTCGTGACTATCCCGAGCTTATTGATGTTGCCAAGGAAGCCTACCTTGCCTGCGGTGTTGAGCCCCAAGTGCTGCCGATTCGCGGCGGCACCGACGGCGCGCAGCTGTCGTTCCGCGGTCTGCCCTGCCCCAACCTTTCCACCGGCGGCTATTGCTACCACGGCGTCAACGAGTTCGTCCCGGTCAGTTCGCTCGTCAAGATGACCGACGTGCTCCAGGAGCTCGTCGCCCGCTTTGCATAGGCCTGGCTGCACAAGTCCAAAAGACGAATTGCCCCGTCCTCAACCAAGAACGGGGCGATTTTTTTACTGCAATGAGAACAGGTTGACGCACGCCAGCCTCTTAACGCAAGGAGTGTCCCAAACTGCCGGCACAAAAGGAACGTCCCCAAGTGCCAAGTGCATCAAGAGTGTCCCCTTTGACCAGTCGTTTAAGAACGTCCCCAATGACTAACGTCGCAGGTTGAGGACGGGCAGCGAGCGGGTCGCATTTGAGACAAGGTGACGTGAAACGAAAGGGCGCTGACCTTCTGGTCGCGCCCTTGAAGTTGAACGTCAGATTGTCCAAATGCGGCCCGCGCAGCGTCAAGCGGTTACGCGGTTTGGTAAAACCGCGTAACTTAGTAGTTGGCTTCGTAGCCGTTGCCGTCGCCGGTGGGCTCTTCGTAGTAGTCCGAATCGCTCGAATCGCTTGAGTCATCGGAATCGTCAGAGCTGACCGATGAGGTTGCGGTACCGTTTGCGTAGTCGTCAGACGTGTTGTTGTTCAGGTCGCCGATCGTAGAGCTCGAACCGTCGGAAAGACCCATGGTGTTGGGACCCTTGGGATCCTTGCCGGCATCGACGCGCTCCATCATTTCCTTGAGCTCGTCCTCGTAGACAAAGACGTAGCTCACACCGTCGATCATGGTGCTGTCGTCGGCGTACGAGGGCAGGTTGGCCGAGTAGATACCGTCGACATCCATACCGCGCATGGCGTTGACCGTAGCCACGATATCCTGAACGCTCATATCGGTTACGAGCATATCGGACAGCGAATTAACCAGGCCAAAGATCTTCGTGGCATCGAAGTTATTGAGAATCTGGTTGGCAAGGGCGCCAAGCACCTGACGCTGGTGGCGCATGCGCGTGTAATCGCCGTCGGCATAGGTGTAGCGGCAGCGGGCATAGGTAAGGGCGGTGGCACCGTCCATATGCTGCTGGCCAGCGGTAATCTTAATATCCAGGTGCTCGGGGTCGTCAACATCATCGGTTGCGTTAATGTCGATACCGCCAACCGAATCAATCAGCGCCTGCATACCGTCGAAGCTGACCTCGGCATAGTGGGAAATCTGAACACCGCACAGCTCATTGACCGCCTCGACCATGGCCTCGGCGCCGCCAACGGTATGGCAGGCGTTGATCTTCATGGTCTCGCCCTTGTACTCGACCTTGGTGTCGCGCGGAACGGAAATGAGCGTCGCCTGCTTTTGCGTGGGGTCGATGCGTGCCAGGATAATCGAGTCGGCACGATACGTATCCTCGCCCGGACGGCCGTCGGTGCCAAGAAGCAGCACGTAGAACGGATCCTTTGCCTCATCGGTGTCAACCAGAACCCGACGCAGATTGTCGGTAATGACATTAGAATCGCCGAGCTTGCCCATAATGGTGGCAAACCACAGGCCGGCAGCGGTAGTGGCACTCAGCAGCACGCCAAGCACGACAATGAGCGCGACGTGACGAATCGTGTGGCTACGACGACGTTGACGAGCGCGCTCGGAATAGCGAGCCACGTTATCGCGACTGTAGATCTTGGCCTGCGCACCAGTTGAGGGTCTTCGGGCGGTGGTATCCGCGAGGGGCTTTCTATTAAACATAGGCAACCTGTATTAGTAGATGACGGGATCGGGGACGGTAGCATGCTCGACATGCGCGCCGAGCGCCTGCAGCTTTTCGACAAACTGCTCGTAGCCGCGCTTGATGTGATGGATGGCCGAAACCTCGGTCGTCCCGTCGGCGATCAAGCCCGCTACGACGAGGGCCGCTCCGCCACGCAGATCGGGCGAGGTAACCTGTGCACCCGAGAAGCCCTTGACGCCATGAATCATGGCATGATGGCTCTCGATACGAATGTCGGCACCCATGCGCACCAGCTCAGAGGCAAACATAAAGCGATTCTCGAAGATGTTCTCGGTAATAACGGAACTGCCGTCGGCGAGAGCGGAGAGCACCATAATCTGCGCCTGCATGTCCGTCGGGAAACCGGGGAACGGAAGCGTCTGGATGTCGACCGGCTTGATACGCTCGGCACGGTTTACATGGACGCCATCCTCGACGCGCTCGCAGTCGATACCCATGAGCTCCATCTTCTTGAGCACCATGCCCAAGTGAATGGGGCAAAAGCCCGTGACATCGACACCGCGATCGTCGGCCATCAACGCACCGGCAACGATAAAGGTACCGGCCTCGATGCGGTCGCCCACCACGCGATGGGTAACGGGATGGAGCTCTTCCACGCCTTCGATAGTCACGACGGGCGTACCGGCGCCAACAATCTTGGCGCCCATCTCGTTGAGCATGTTGGCGAGATCGACGATCTCGGGCTCGCGGGCGGCATTGTCGATAACCGTGGTACCCTGCGCGCGCACGGATGCCATAATGAGGTTCTCGGTCGCACCGACACTGGCGAACTCGAGCGTAACGGTGGTACCGCGCAGACCTTGGGGCGCATTAGCGTTGATGTAACCGTGGGCGGTATCGAACTCAACGCCCAGGGCCTCAAGACCAAGAATGTGCATATCGATCTTGCGAGCACCCAGGTTGCAGCCGCCGGGCATGGCTATCTTGGCACGATGGAAACGGCCCAGCAAGGGCCCCATCACGGCCGTGGAAGCGCGCATCTTGGCAACGAGCTCGTAGGGGGCCTCCCAAGAATCGACCTGAGAGGTATCAATCTCGAGCGTGTGCTCGTCAAGGACATCGATTGTGGCGCCCATACCCTTGAGCACCTTGCCCATCACGTGGACATCGGAAATATCGGGCACGTTCTGCAGCGTCGTCTTGCCCGGCGCCAGAAGCGTTGCCGCCATGAGTTTGAGCGCGGAGTTCTTGGCGCCCGAAACGGGCACGGAGCCTCCGATGGCGTGGCCACCCTCAACGCGGATAATATCCAAGGTCTACCCTTTCAAAAAGCATGCCCGGGATGGCTGGGCCATCCCGGGCATGATGTGTTCGCAAATGGTCGAACGCTAAATCGTTTGACTATTGGGCAAGCTTGAGCTTACACCATGCGATTTCATTATAGAGGTAGGCGCGGCGTGCATCATCCTCCGACAAATTACCCAGCTTCTCTTCAAAACCTTGAATATCAGCTTTAAGCTTGTCGGCATCGACGGTCGCCAAATCGCAAGCGCGCTCGGCGAGAACGGTCACGACATCGTCCGCAACCTGGGCATAGCCGCCGGCCACGGCAAACGTGTGGTCGACAGTGCCCATGGCCTTATCGGAAACGCGAACGTAACCGCGGTCGATCGTGCAGATCTCGCTGGAGTGAGCAGGCAGAACGCCAAACTCGCCATCCGTGGACGGAATCGACACAAACGCAGCGTCGCCCTCATAGGCGCAGCTCACGGGGCACACGATGCGGATACGCATAACCTACTTCTCCCCCATCTTGCGGGCGCGCTCGCGCACGTCCTCAATCGTGGAAGCATAGCGGAAAGCCTGCTCGGGCAGGTCATCGGCCTTGCCGTCGACAATCTCGGCGAAGGAGCGGACGGTATCCTCGACGCGGACGTAGACACCGGGGTTGCCGGTGAACTTCTCGGCGACGTGGAAGGACTGCGAGAGGAACTGCTGGATCTTACGGGCACGGTTGACCGTAAGGCGCTGCTCCTCGGACAGCTCGTCCATACCCAGGATGGCGATGATGTCCTGAAGGTCGGAGTACTCCTGCAGGAGCTCCTGGACCTTGACGGCGACACGGTAGTGCTCCTCGCCGACGATCGAGGGATCGAGAGCGTCGGAGGAAGACGCGAGCGGGTCGATAGCCGGGAACAGGCCGAGCGACGAAATACTACGCGAAAGAACCGTGGTGGCATCGAGGTGCGTAAACGTCGTGGCAGGCGCCGGGTCGGTCAGGTCGTCTGCGGGGACGTAGACAGCCTGGACGGAGGTAATGGAGCCCGTCTTGGTCGAGGTAATGCGCTCCTGGAGGTCGCCCATCTCGGTTGCCAGCGTGGGCTGGTAACCAACGGCGGACGGCATACGGCCCAGCAGTGCGGAAACCTCGGAACCTGCCTGGGAGAAGCGGAAGATGTTGTCAATGAACAGCAGAACGTCCTGGCCACGATCACGGAAATACTCAGCGGTGGTAAGGCCGGCCAGACCGATGCGCAGACGCGCTCCGGGCGGCTCGTTCATCTGACCATAGACCAAGCAGGTCTTGTCGATAACGCCAGACTCGCTCATCTCGAGGAACAGGTCGGTGCCCTCGCGGGTACGCTCGCCGACGCCGGTGAACACCGAGGTGCCGCCGTGCTCCTGGGCGAGGTTGTTGATGAGCTCCTGAATCAGAACGGTCTTGCCGACGCCGGCGCCGCCGAACAGGCCTGTCTTGCCGCCACGGATGTAGGGCTCGAGCAGGTCGACGGCCTTGATGCCGGTCTCGAAGATCTCGGTCTTGGTGGTGAGCTCGTCGAAACGGGGCGCTGCATGGTGGATGGGGTAGAACTCCTCCACCTCGGGCATGGGCTTGCCGTCGACGGGCTTGCCCATGACGTTCCAAATACGGCCGAGCGTCTTGGGGCCAACGGGCATCTTCATGGGCTCACCGGTATCGGTGGCGATGAGGCCGCGCTGCAGGCCGTCGGTCGAGGACATGGCGACCGTGCGGACGACGCCGCCCGGAAGCTGGCTCTCGACCTCGAGGATCGTGCTCAGATGACCGATCGGGGTCTCGGCCTCGACCGTGAGCGCGTTGTAGATCGGGGGCACCGCACCGTCAAACTTGACGTCGACGACAGGACCGATGATTCGCACGATGCGACCATCACCGGCAGTCGTCTTCTTGGTGGCTTCCTCGACCGCAAGCTTTACGGTGTTATTAGCCATTACTGTTCCTCCAATGCTGAGGCTCCGCCGACGATCTCGTTAATCTCGGTCGTGATCGAAGCCTGGCGCACGCGACTATACGTGCGGGTAAGGGTCGAGATGATCGCGGTGGCGTTTTCCGTCGCGGAGTGCATGGCCTTGCGGCGTGCACCCTGCTCGGCAGCCGCCGAATCGATCAGGGCCTGGTAGATGACCGTCAGGATATAAGACGGCACAAGCTTGCCGAGAACATGCTCGGGAGAGGGCACGAACTCGAACGTGGACGAGATGCGCTTAGGGGCGTCGGTCTCGTTCTTACGCGGACCGTGGGCCATAGCGATCATCTCGGGGTCGAGCGGCAACAGATGCTCGACGCGAAGCTCCTGATCCACGCGGTTCTTGGCGTGGTGGTAGACAAGCTCGACACGGTCAAGCTCACCGGCACGATACGCATCGCAGATATGAGAGGAGATCATGCGGGCCTGATTGAAATCGGGCTCAGAGGAGTTGCCCTCAAAGTGCATGACAACGTTTGCGCGGTCACGGAAATACGTGGCCGGCTTACGCCCGCACGCGATGATCTCGTATTCGATGCCGTCGTTCGCCCAAGAAGCGGCGAGCTTTTCGGCCGTGCGCTCCACCGTCGTATTGAAACCGCCGGCAAGGCCGCGGTCCGAGGCAATAACGACAATCAGGCCATGCTTGACGCTCTCATGCTTCTGCAGCATGGGATCGGTGCCCGAACAGGAGGCGTCGCCGGCGACCGTCAACATGACGTCGGTCAGCGCCTCCTTATAGGGCTCGGCCTGCTTGGAGCGATCGAGGGCACGACGAATCTTGGCCGTAGAGACCATCTCCATCGTGCGCGTGATCTGCTTGGTCGTGGTAACCGAGGAGATTCGCTTCTTAATGTCGCGAAGGTTGGCCATGGGGCTTAGTTCTCCTCTGATCCAGAAACATCCGAATGGTGCTTGGCCATGAACTGCTGCTTGAAGTCGCCGATGACGCGCAAGAGCTCAGCCTTGGTGTCATCATCGATCTTCTTGGCGCGAACCTTGTCGAGCAGCGAACCAAAGCCATTGTCCATGTACTCGATGAGCTCAGCACGGAAGGGCAGCACGTCGGCGATCTCCAGGTCATCCAGGAAGCCCTCGTTGCCAGCGAACAGCGTAACGATCTGCTCGCCAACCTCAAACGGCTTGTAACGCGGCTGCTTCAGGAGCTCGGTCATGCGAGCACCGTGGGTCAGCTGCTTCTGAGTAGCCTCGTCGAGGTCGGAGCCGAACTGCGTAAAGCCAGCGAGCTCCTGATAGGAAGCGAGGTCCAGACGGAGGTTGCCGGCGACCTGCTTCATGGCCTTGGTCTGCGCATCGCCACCGACGCGGGACACGGAGATACCCACGTCGACTGCCGGGCGCTGACCCTGGAAGAAGAGCTCGGACTGCAGGTAGATCTGACCATCGGTAATGGAAATGACGTTGGTCGGAATGTAGGCCGAGACGTCGCCGTCCTGGGTCTCGATGATCGGCAGTGCCGTCATGGAGCCGTAACCGTTCTTCTTGGACATCTTGACGGCACGCTCGAGCAGACGAGAGTGCAGGTAGAAGATGTCGCCAGGATAAGCCTCGCGTCCGGGCGGACGATGCAGCGTCAGCGACATCTGACGGTAGGCCACAGCCTGCTTGGACAGGTCGTCGTAGATGACGAGCACGTGGCCGCCGGGGTTGGTCTCGCTGGCGGGCTTGCCGTCCTCGCCGTTGTACATGAAGAACTCGCCAATAGCGGCACCGGCCATAGGCGCGATGTACTGCATAGGGGCGGAATCGGCAGCAGTGGCCGAAACGATGATGGTGTAGTCGAGCGCACCGTGCTGAGCGAGGGTCTCACGGATGTTGGCAACCGTGGAGGCCTTCTGGCCGATGGCGACATAGATGCAGACCATGCCCTTGCCGCGCTGGTTGAGGATAGCGTCGATGGCGATGGCGGTCTTACCGGTCTTACGGTCGCCGATGATGAGCTCACGCTGACCGCGGCCAATAGGCACCATGGAGTCGATAGCGAGCAGACCGGTCTGAACCGGCTCGCACACCGGGGTACGGTCGATGACGCCGGGGGCCTTGAACTCGATGGGACGACGGTGCGTGGCGACAATGTCACCCAAACCGTCGATGGGCTGGCCGAGCGGATTGACGACGCGGCCGAGCATTGCACGGCTCACGGGAATATCCATAATGCGGCCAGTGGTGCGGCACTCGTCGCCTTCCTTGATGGAGTCGACGGCACCAAACAGAACGGCGCCGACCTCGTCACGGTCAAGGTTCTGGGCGAGGCCGAATACGGTCTCACCGGTATCGGAGCTCTTGAACTCCAGAAGCTCGCCTGCCATGGCACTCTTGAGGCCGGAGACGCGCGCGATGCCGTCGCCTACCTCGTCGACCGTTGAAACCTCATGCGTATCGACCGTCGCGGAGAGGCTCGTGAGCTGCTCCTGCAGTTTCTTGGCGATATCCTGGGCATTGAGGGTTTCGGACATTAGGCTTCACCTCCGTACGAATTAGCAGAGTTTGCGAGGGTCTCCTGCGCGATGCGCAGCTGCGTCTTGACGGAGATGTCACGACGCTCGCCGCGGGCCTCGAGCACCAGGCCGCCCACGATAGACGGGTCGACCTGCTCGATAAGGAATACCTTGCGGCCGAAGTCCTGCTCGCATTTCTTAGTGATGGTTTGACGCAGCTCGTCGTCGAGCGGGATCGCCGTGGTGACGGTCACGCCCACTACATCCTCGTCTTCCTCGGCAACATACTTAAAGGCAGCTGCCACCTTGGGAAGAAGGTCGAGCTGGTCGCGCTTGGACATGGTGTCGAGCACGGCGATGATCTCGGGGCTGGCAGAAGCCAAGCGCTCGACCATCTCGAGGTCCTCGAACACATGGTTCTCGGCCTTGGCGGCTTCCAAAAGGGAACGCGCGTAGGTCTCGAGCACCTTGTCCTGATAGCGGCTAGTCGGCATTCAGGCTACCTGCTTCCTGGATGTAGCGCTCGATGAGCTTCTTCTGCTCGGCATCGTCCTCGAGTGCCTCGCCCACGATCTTGGTGGCGACGGCAACGGACAGGTCGGCGATGGAGCTCGCGGCACCGGCGTAGATGGACTTGCGCTCGTCCTCGACGGTCGTATGGGCCTTGGCGATGATCTCCTCGGCCTCCTTGTGAGCAGCCTCGATGATACGGGCGCGCTCGGACTCGGCGTCCTTACGGGCCTCGAGAACGATGTCGGCAGCCTGACGACGGGCGTCGGTGACGATCGAGTCGGACTCAGCGCGCTTGGCGATAGCCTCCTGCTTGGTCTTCTCGGCCTCGTCGAGGCTCTCCTCGATCTTCTTGCCGCGCTCCTCCATGGTTTTCATGATGCCCGGCAGGGCGACCTTGGCCAGCACGATCCAGATGATCAGGAAGGCGATAAGTGCCGGGATGAACTCCGCCATCTTAGGGATGAGGATGTCCGCACCGGCAGCGCCGTCCTCGGCGAACGCGGAAACCGGCATGAGCAGCGCGGCCGCGGACGCGGAGAGTGCGATCGCGCTCTTCTGGGATGAAAGATTCATACTTGACGCTCCGTGCTATTTAACGATCAGCGCGACAACGAAGCCGATCAGAGCCAGAGCCTCGCCGAAGGCGGAGCCCATGATGAAGACGGTGAACACGCGGCCCTGGACCTCAGGCTGACGGGCCATAGCACCCGTAGCACCCAGAGCAGACAGGCCGATAGCAAGACCAGCGCCGATAACACCGAGACCGTAACCGATAACTCCCACGATTCCTCCTTTGTCGTGCGTGTCTTATTTCACGCAGGATAACCTTATTTATAACTGCCGGGCTCCATGGGTACGGGCACCAGCGGTTTAACGAATTGCCTTACCTTTAAGGCGCGAACGGAAGACTACTCCTCCTCCGCAACCTCCTCTGCCTCGGAGACATACACGGCGGTAAGGACCGTGAAGACATAAGCCTGGATGGCGCCGACTACAAGCTCGATCGCATAGATCAGGATGAGGATGGCAAGCCAGGCCAGCGAAGGCAGGGCGCCGACGGCGTGAGCCGCGGAAACCTGCTGAAGCAGCGGCTGCATGAACATGCTCGCCATGATGGCGAACGAGCCCATGACCACGTGTCCTGCGAACATGTTGCAGAACAGACGGACGGCAAGCGTGATGAGGCGCAGGAAGGTCGAGAAAAGCTCGACGACCCACACAAGCACGTTCATCGGGAAGCTCACGCCCTGCGGGGCGAGGCTCTTGATGTAGCCGATCACGCCGTGAGCCTTGCATCCGTAGTAGATGAAGTACACGAAGGCGAAGATGGCGAGCGCGGCGGTGGAGCCGATTGCGCCGGTGCCGGGCTTCATTCCCGGAATCAGGCCAATCATGTTATTGATCAGGATGAACAGGAAAAGCGAGCACAGGAACGGGAAGTGCTTCTTCCAGTTCTCACCCACGACGCCCTTGCCGATATCGTTCTCGACGTACTCGATGATGTACTCGAAACCGTTGACGAAGAAGCCCTTGGGAACCAGGGTCTGCTTCTTCTTGAACACGGCCAGGACGATCAGGAGCACGATCGTGGAGACGATCAGCCAAAACGAGTACTGCGTGATGCCGCAGCTCAGATCGCCCACGACAGGGGTGGAGCTGAACTCGCTGACCAGATGATTAATCTCATCAGGCAGCTTTTCAAAAATTTCCACGACTTACCTTTCGACCTCATGAGGATCTCGCAGCACCTTGGCGACGCGAACCGCGCAGGCGGCCATAAAGGCCACGAAGCCGATCGCCTCGCCCAGGAGGAACATGCGAAACGCCTCTCCGAACAACGCAAACACAACCAAGGTAAAGACGAGCAGGGCGATTGCCGAGACCGCCAGGCTCACCATACCCTTGAGCATGTCCGCATTCTGTTTATCGTCAAGAACCGGCTTGAGCGTAAAAACAAAGGGAAGAAAGGCGACCGCGCCCGCGATGGCGCCTGCAACGATAGCGAGCAGATCGGCTATCTGAAACACTGGCGTCCTCACTTTCTTTTTTTAACGCTTCCCAGAACAGTTCCCGCCAAACATTGGTGACTATTGTACGAGCCAATCGCTAAAGTACAACCGAAAAAGCATCGGTTAATACGCACCTGTTCGTTTTCTTAAGACCTTCTTTATGCCGCAGGTAGGTAATACGTTTTTCTCGAACCCCTCTGGGCTAAACGTCCGTTAACAGGAGTGCGCGCGGTCGCCTTTTGTTCGACCGCGCGCACCGTTTCTTCGTATTTGCAGCCGCGGCCGTCTTAGCCCAGCGACTAGAGCGTGCCGAAGATGCGGTCGCCGGCGTCGCCGAGGCCGGGAACGATGTAGGCGGCCTCGTTGAGATGGTCGTCGATAGCGCAGGTATAGATATGCACGTCGGGATCCTTCTCGGTCAGTGACTTGAGGCCCTCGGGGGCCGCGACGATGCACAGCATGCGAATGTCCTTGACGCCGCGCTCGCGCAGATAGCTGATGGCCATCTCGGCCGAGCCGCCCGTGGCGAGCATAGGGTCGACGACCAGACAGATACGCTGGTCGATATCCTTGGGCATCTTGCAGTAATACTCGTGAGGTTCATGGGTAACCTCGTCGCGCTCCATGCCGATGTGGCCCACGCGAGCGGAGGGCACCAGGTCGAGGATACCGTCGACCATGCCAAGGCCCGCACGCAGGATGGGCACGATGGCGAGTTTCTTGCCGGCAAGCTGTTTGAACGTGGCAGTAGTGATGGGGGTCTCGACCTCGACGTCTTCCATAGGCAGGTCGCGCATGGCCTCGTAGCCGTCAAAAAGCGCGAGTTCGCGCACGAGCTGACGGAACTGGTTGGTGCCGGTGTTTTTGTCGCGCAGGATCGACAGCTTGTGCTGGACGAGCGGATGATCGACAAGCGTCACACGGGACGCATCGTAGGTGACGGTCATGGGTTGATTGCCCCTTTCGTTGCAGCCGCAAAACGGCCTTGCTGACAAGGCGCGCAGCAATGTTGCCGCCGCACGCCATGCATAAGTTTAGCGGTTTGTTGTATCGAGCAGCCCATCGCAGCCCTACTGTGCGGTACTGAGCGAGCGCTTGACTGCATCACGCCAGCCCGCAAGGTTTTGCTCGCGACGCTCGGCGGACATATGGGGAAGGAAGGTCCTAACGATCTGGGCATTTTGCTCCAGCTCTTCAAGGTCTTCCCAATAGCCGACGGCAAGACCCGCCAAGTACGCGGCACCGATTGCCGTGGTCTCCACCGTCTCGCATTGCAGCACGGGGATATCCAGCAGGTCGGCCTGGAATTGCATGATGAACTCGTTGCGCGAGGCACCGCCATCGACAGACAGGCGCTCAATCGAAAGCCCCACGTCCTGCTCCATGGCGCGCAGCACGTCGTAGCTCTGATATGCCATGGATTCGCAGGCGGCACGTACGATGGTCGCACGGCTCGAGGCGCCGGTCAGACCGCACACGATACCGCGGGCATGCGGGTCCCACCAGGGAGCACCCAAACCTGCAAAGGCGGGAACGAAGTAGCAGCCCTCGTTGTCGCTAATCGAAGCGGCGAGTTGTGCCGACTCGCTCACACTCGAGATGATGCCCATGTTGTTGCGAAGCCAGTTCATCGTTGAACCGGCGGCAAAAATAGAGCCCTCGAGCGCATAGCTGACTTTGCCGTCCGCAGCGATACCGATGGTGGAGACCAGGCCATTCTTGGATTCGACGATCTCGTCACCGGTGTTCATGAGCATAAAGCAGCCCGTGCCATAGGTGTTTTTGGTCTGGCCGGGATAGAAGCAGCAGTGGCCGAACAGCGATGCCTGCTGGTCGCCCGCCACGCCCATGATGGGCGGCATGTTGGTCATGATGTCGCTCGCGACGCGGCCGTAGTCGCCCGAGCTCCAGCGAACCTCGGGCATCATGGAACGTGGAACGTCAAAGAGCGCCAGCAGGTCGTCGTCCCAATCGAGCGTATGGATATTAAAGAGTGCCGTGCGGCTGGCATTGGTGTAGTCGGTGGCAAAGACCTGGCCGCCGGTGAGGTTGTAGATGAGCCAGGTGTCGATGGTGCCAAACATGAGGTCGCCCGCCGCCGCGCTCTCGCGTGCGCCGTCGACGTTGTCGAGAATCCACTGCACCTTGGAGGCCGAGAAATACGGGTCAAGCGTAAGTCCCGTGCGGGAGCGCACCAGCTCCTCGCAACCCTGTTCAACCAACGCGTCGATCGCCGGCGCGGTACGACGGCACTGCCATACGATGGCGTTATAGATGGGCTGGCCGCTCACGCGGTCCCAGACCACCGTGGTCTCGCGCTGGTTGGAGATGCCGATGGCGGCGATGCGATCGGAATGGATGCCGCTCTTAAACTGAACCTCCATCATCACGCCGATCTGGCTGGCAAGCACCTCCGTGGGATCCTGCTCCACCCAGCCGGGGCGCGGGAAGCTGGTTTTGACGCTACGACGCGCCTGGGCAACGATGCAGCCGTATTCGTCGACAATGGCCGCGAGTACCGAGGTAGTGCCGCAGTCGAGCGCCATGATGTAGGAACCGCCAAAGTTAAACGAGGCATCTTCCATGCCCAGGCTGCCCAGATTCAACGACATCGCTTACACCCTTCTATTGCATCGGGTCGGACAGGACCCGCTCGATCTCTGATGCGGGAAGTGCGCCTTGGCGCAGGATCTGGAGCCCGCCGTGCTGGAACGACACGATGGTCGAGGCGTAGCGACACGGGGTCTCACCGGCGTCGACGGCAACATCGACCCCCTCCAGGATGCGGCCCTCGACGGCGGCAAAGCTTGCCGGCGAAGGCGCGCCGTGCGTGTTGGCGCTCGTGCAGGCAAGGGGACTGCCGCAGGCGCGGATGAGCGCTTGGACCACGGGAGAGGCCGAAGCGCGCAGGGCCACGGTGTCGTCGGCAGCGCGCATAAAGGTCGGCACGCAGGGGGCTGCCTTGACCACGATAGTCAGGGCTCCCGGCCAGCATCGTCGCGCGAGTACGCGGGCATCTTCCGGGATATCCACGCCATAGCGGTCGAGTGCTTCGACGCCATCGACCAGCCAAGCGACGGTTTGCGTGAGCTCAC
This sequence comes from uncultured Collinsella sp., assembly GCA_902464575.1. Lineage (GTDB taxonomy): Bacteria > Actinomycetota > Coriobacteriia > Coriobacteriales > Coriobacteriaceae > Collinsella. The sequence goes on along the minus strand of CABQJU010000020.1, from coordinate 26,728 downwards.
GTTGCTTGAGAGTGAAGATACGGCGATAGCCGGTGCCGAGCGCAGGAACTGCGGCGCCATTGACGGCAGCCTGCGGATCGCGCGGCCACGATGGGAATTCGCTTGTATCTTGGGGCACGGCGCCCGAGAAGGCGTTGACTGCCACGGCGACACCGTAGACGGTCTCGGTCGGAATCAAGGCCAGGCCGCCGCGGCCGAGCACCTCGGCCGCGCGCTCGACGGCAAGCCGATGCGGCTCACGCGCTCCCTCGAATACCCGATAGACCGTCTGCATGTGTATGCCAGCCCCTTACGCTCTGGTGCAAGTTTGTTTACTGAGGGGCATTCTCGCACGAAACGTTCAACCTATTTGCCCAGAGCGCATGTTGGTTTGGTGAGCGGCTCTTGTAGTCGGTGAAAGTGAGGGGGTTAATTGAAGATTTTTAGCGCGCAAGCGTAACGGTACGATCGGGAAACTCGATGCTTGCAACCAGTTTTCCGCCGAGGCTCTCTGCGTACCTGCTCAGCGTGTCAAGCCTCATCGAACCCAATTCCCCACGCTCGAGCTCGGATACGCGTTTTTGAGAAACGCCCATCGATTGGGCGACCGACGCCTGTGTTAGATCTTTTAGCCTGCGAATCTGAGCAAGCTTATAGGCTTCGATACGATCGCGAGTCCTCTCCTGCTCGGCGGTAATGGAGTCGCGTGTTATCCCGCGAGATTCCATATACTCATGCAGTTCCATCTCGATCGAGCCTCCTTACGTGGCGACGGTATATTTGCTCGGCCTTTGGAATGTTGATCGCATACCAGCCGTTCCATTTTGCCCTTGACGATCCCGCTCGCGACTTATCACCCGCCAATAGCAATACCGCCTGGCGCTTGGGGTCAAAGGCGAAGAGGATGCGAATCACCTGCCCACCACACGACGTCACTCTCAGCTCCTTTAAATGATGAAGCTTCGAGCCCTTTACGCGGTCAACCAGCGGACGACCAAGGCTGGGACCTTCCTTCTCGAGCACCAAAAGGTCTGCATAAATCTGCTTCAGCGTAGCTTCATCCTGCTCATCAAGCCAAGGTTCAATGTAATCAAGCACGATACGGTACCGATGCAGCTGATTTGACATACCTTTCTCCTTCTATAGTAGAAGTTTTACGGTATATTGCAAGGACAAACTTGCGCAAATGTCTATTAATTCAGCTTAAATACGCTGTTTGGGCTCGGTGACGATGGCTCGGACGATGCGGGGGCGATCGGTGAGGTCATGGACGATACGCACGTCCGAAAGGCCTGCCTGGCGACAGAGCTCGGCCGCGGCATCGAGGGCACCCTCGTAGAGCTCGCAGGCAAACAGGCCGCCGGCGCGCAGCATGTAAGGCGCCGCATTGAGCAGGCGGCGGAAAATATCGAGGCCGTCGGCGCCGCCCTCGAGCGCCAGGTCGGGCTCAAAGTCCTTGACCTCGTGCGGCAGCGAGCGCATGACGTCGGTCGGGATGTAAGGCGGGTTGGAGACGAGCACATCAAAGGTGCCCCACTCTTCGCGGGGAATGGAACTCACCAGGTTGGTGAGGCTAAAGGCAACCTCATCTGCCGTGAGGCCGAGGGCGTCGCGGTTTTTGGTGGCCAGATCGATGGCGCGCGGCTCGATATCGGTGGCGGTGCAGGTAACGTGGCCGCGGCGCTCCCAGGCAAGGGAGAGCGAAATGCAGCCCGTGCCGCAGCCGACCTCGAGAACGCGGGCAGTGCAGGGCTCGGTTGGGGCAGATACGTTAGCCTCGGCGGCATCTTGCGCGGGAGTCGCCTGTTGGTCGTTGTCCTCAATGGCGATGCCGTATTCGTCGAGCTCGGGCTCGGGGGTTTCCATGGCCTCTGCTTCTGCCGCTTCGGCTTCTGCTGCCTGCGCGGCGGCTTCCTCGGCCTCGCGGTCGGCCAGTTCCTCGGCATAGGCGCGGCTACCGAGCACGTCGCTACCCAGCGCAGCCTCATCGGCGGCCGTCAGGTTGGCGGCACGGCGCTCGGCGGCCGCGCGTTCGTCAGCCAGCGCCGCCTCGGCTTTGCGGGCCTGCTCGACCTCATCGTTCCAAGGCAGCTCAACACGCTGACGGGCAGCAGCCTCGGGGCTCAGCACCTCGGCATCCAGATAATTGAGGACTTCCTCGACGAGCATCTCGGTCTCGGGGCGCGGAATGAGCACACCGGGGGCGCACGCGACGTCGATCATGCGAAACTGCGTGCTGCCGGTGATGTACTGCAGCGGCTCGCCCTTCGCGCGACGGACGACCGCCGCGTGCATGGTCTCGAGCTGCGATGCGTCGAGCGTCTCGTCCATGCGCATATACAAGTCGATACGCGCCAGGCCCGTGGCCGCGCACAGCAGCCACTCGGCAGAAAGACGGGGATGCTCCTCACCGCGCTCGGCCAGGTACTCCTTGGTCCACTCGAGACAACGCTTGATGGTCCAGATCTCGTTTGCCATGGGGTCCTCCCCTCTTAAGCGCCGGGCGGCGCGCGAATGTCGGAGCAGATTGTACGCGAGGGTGGCACGCGGCAAGGGACGATTGGAAGCGATTATCGAGAATCAGCCCAGAATTTTGCACCGAGCTCGCTCAAAGTGTTCATTCGCCGACGTCCAGATTTGCATTCGTCAAGCTTTTGGCAAGGTTGCCCAAAAACTGACCAATATCTAACCAAGAACATACCAAATCACTTGACGCGCGACTCATCAAAAAATGCACTGCGACTTCTTGGACGATTTTTTGAGCAATATTTTCAATAGCAGATGAATGCTATTAATTACTTTGAGCAGGTAGGCAGCTTAATTTCTAACAAAACAGATTAAATAAACTCGAAAAGTAATTTACCCAACCTAGTCATTTAAGAACGTCCCCAATGACTACCTCTAAGGCGCCGCAGGTTGAGCATACCGCATCCGGAGCAAGGCAACGCCGCATGTAGAGGACGGACAGCGAGCGGGTCGCATTTGAGACAAGGTGACGTGAAACGAAAGGGCGCTGACCTTCTGGTCGCGTCCTTGAAGTTGAACGTCAGATTGTCCAAATGCGGCCCGCGCAGCGTCGGCTGGTCCGCCGTTCGGTAGAACGGCGGAACCTACACAGCCTGTGCCAGCTTCTCGGCTCGCTCGGCGGCGGCGAGCGCCTCGATGACGGTGCCGAGCTGATCGCCCAGAAGGACGCCGTTGTAGGTGGAGTTGAAACCGATGCGGTGATCGGTCACGCGGTCCTGGGGCTGGTTGTAGGTACGGATCTTCTCGGAACGGTTGCCGTGGCCGATCTGGCTCTGGCGCTCGGCACCGAGCTCGGCCTGCTGCTTCTCGAGTTCCATCTCGTACAGACGGGCGCGCAGCATCTGCATGCAGACCTCGCGGTTCTGGATCTGGGAACGCTGCTCCTGCGACTGCACCACGGTGTTGGTGGGCAGGTGGGTGATGCGCACGGCGGAGTAGGTGGTGTTAACGCACTGACCGCCAGGGCCGGAGGCGCAGTAGGTGTCGATGCGCAGGTCGGACTGGTTGATCTGGACGTCGATCTCCTCGGCCTCGGGAAGTACGGCGACGGTAGCCGTGGAGGTCTGAATGCGGCCCTGGGACTCAGTCTTGGGAACGCGCTGGACGCGGTGCACGCCGGACTCGAACTTCATGACGGAGTAGACGCGGTCGCCCTCGACCTTGAACTCGATGGACTTAAAGCCACCGGCCTCGCTGGGGCTGGAATCGAGCACGGTAGTCTTCCAGCCGCGCGACTCGCAAAAGCGCTGGTACATCTTGTACAAGTCGCCGGCGAAGATGGCCGCCTCGTCGCCACCGGCGGCGGAGCGGATCTCGACGATGGTGTTCTTGTCGTCGTTGGGGTCGCTCGGGATGAGCATGTACTTGATGTCTTCCTCGAGCTGGGGAAGCTTGGCCTCGTTTTCGGAGATGTCCATCTGGAGCATCTCCTTCTCATCGGCATCGGTGGTATCGTGCAGCATTTCCTTGGCAGCCTCGATGTCATCGAGCGCGCCGATGTACTCGCGCGAGGCGGCAATGAGGTCGGACTGGTGCGCGTACTCCTTGTTGAGACGCGTGAACTCCTTGATATCGGAGGCGACGGCCGGGTCGGAAAGCTTCTTCTCGAGCTCCTCGTAGGCCTTGATGATCTTTTCGAGCTTGTCGCGCATGACGGACTCCTTTATATGCGTGAAGGCGAAAATCGGCAGAATTGATGGGGCGCGGGGCGCCGCTGCGGGGGTAAGCCCAGCTAGAACATGTCGATCTTCAGATACATGCGCATCCCTTCGCGTATGAGGTACATAGTTGCGGTCTAACCCATACATGATAGCGTGCGCAGGCATACCTGCATATAACCCGCACGGAATGCGACAAAGGGTCAGTCTCTTTCCTTGAATACAACTTCATCCGAACGCCTCCCGCATTCATCCGCACATATACGGATAAATTTGGGAATCCGATACCCTGAGGGCCGGATCGGCCGGCCCCGGGAGATCGGAGGACGCCATGTCCGGAAAGGGCGGGAAGGGCGCCGCGAGGGCGGTCCCAAGGACCCACGGCAGGCTCACCGGGTACGAGCGGGACACGGTCCAGAGGATGCTGAAGCGCAGGGTTCGCTCGGCCACTTCCTCGAGAGGTTCAAGGGCGTATCGACCCGCAGGCTCCACAGCTGCCTGATGTGGTTCAGATGGCTGCGCGAGGCCGCACGCGTCGGGGACAGGACGTCGCTCATGCGCGAGCAGCTCGACGACGGGCGCTACGAAAAGATCCGGAAGAAGATGATGGAGCCGGAGTACGAGTTCCATCTGGAGCCGGACGTGCAAACGGCGGGCTAACATAGCCTTTCACCGAAAAGGGCGGGCGGCCGCGCCCTGCGACCACCCGCCCTCAATCAAAGCCCTTCTCGGCAGCCGCAGCTACCGGTTCCGGCGCCGCAGGATCACACCTGTGGCGATCAGCACCACTGCGCCGCCCGCGATGCCACCCAGGGCCATCGGCGACAAGCTGGTATCGCCCATGTTCGGCAGACCCGGCTTCTCCTCCTTCGACACCGGTGGGTTGGCGGGCGGCTCCGTCGGCGGGTTGACCGGCGGGGTGGTCGGCGGCGTGTACGTGTTCTTGAACACCGGCGCCACGTCACCGTCATAGGTTACCGTCGCCACCAGATGGCCCGCGCCGTCGTCCGTCACCGTCACCGTTACCTGGTGCTCGGCCGCGTCGTACGTCACGTTCTTCTGAGCGTCGTTCACCTCGGAGATGCTGTAGCCGTACGTTCCGGGCTTGTCGTACGAGATCGCCTCGAAGCCCACCGTGCCGTCCGCCGCGTTCTTGGCGGTCTGCAGCACCTTGCCGTCGGTATCCTTCAGCTGGAAGGAGAACTGCCCTTCCTTAAGGTCTTCGCCGCTCAGCACCTTGGAGGCCCCCAGCTTCACCTCAGTCGCGGCCGGCGCGTAGCTGTTGCTGAATGCCACCACATCCGCAGCCTTGCCGCCCTTGCTGTAGGCAACCTGCGCCTCCAGCGCGTGCGTCTCCGCATTCTCCGTCACCGTCACCGTCGCGGTAAAGACCGTCGTGTCGTAGGTGACGCCGTTCGTCGCCGCGCCGACCTGCTCGGAGACGGTATAGACATACGTCCCCGCCTTGTCCAGCTGCAGCGGCGCAAAGTTGAACGTGCCGTCGACGCCGTTCTGCACCGTCTGGACCACGTTGCCGGCGGCGTCCTTCAGGTCGAAGGAAAACTCGCCCTCGGCCAGGTCGCGGCCGGTCAGGGCCTTCGTTCCGGTAATCGTCGCCGTCGTTGCCGTCGGCGTGTAGGTGTTGGTGAAGGTCAGATCCGCGGCCGTCTTGTTCGCCGTCGCGGTCAGCTGGCCGCTGCCGTCGTCGGTCACGCTCACCGTCACATCCAACACCGCATCGCTGTAAGTGATGGTGCCATCTTGGCCCGCAACCTCCTTCACCTGGTACGCATGCGAACCAGTCGCGGTGTACGAGATGGCCTTGAAGGTAAACGCGTTACCCACGTTCGTGGTCCGGTCGATCTCCTGCCCGGTGGCCACGTCAATCAGCGCGAACGTGAACTCGCCATCGGCGGGCGTCCGCATGGTGGCCGAATCGGTATTCTCAAGCACCTTGGTGCCGGAGATCTGGTAGGAGGTCGCGCCCGGCTGGTAGCTGTTCGCAAACGTCATGGTGTTGGGGGTGACGCCGTTCTCGGTGCCCTCGCTCGGCTTCGCCGTGGAGCTCTCTACCGCCAGCTTGCCGTCGTTGTTGTCCTTCACCACGTAGGTCAGGGTGTACGTCTTGCCGGTGTAGGTCACGCCCGGCACGCCCGGCGCGTCCCCCGTCGGCTGCACCTCGCGGACCGTGTAGGTAAAGGTGCCCGCATGGTCGAAGGTCAGCTTGTCGAAGGCAACCTTGCCGTGCGCATCGTTCTTCTGGGTCTGGATCACCGAGCCGTCAGACCCCACCAGCTCGAAGGCGAAGTCTCCCGCCTTTAGCTGATAGCTGCCGTCGTGCACGTCAACGCTCTTGGTGAGGGCGATCGCGCCGGAGTCCGTCGCCTGTGCCTCGTAGGTGTTGGTGAAGCTGGGCTTCGTGACATTCGTGCCGTCGTAGGCGACGCTCGCCTGCAGCGTGCCGGCATTGTCCGCAACCGTCACCACGGCATGGTGCACCGCGGCGTCGTAGGTCACGTAGGACAGGTCGCCCTTCCGCTCCGCGATAGTGTACTCGTGCGTACCCGGCTTCGCGTAGGAGAAGGCATCGAAGTTAACGCTTCCGTCCGCGCCGTTGGTCGCGGTCCGGACGGGCTTGGCCCCGGCAAGCTGCTCAGCCGTCAGGTTGCCCTCGTACACATCGAAGGTGAACTCGCCGCACTTGGGGACGATCGGCGTGTTGTCGTCCTTCTTCACATAGCTCTTCTGCGCACCGAGGGCCAGGCCGGTCGCGGCCGGCTGGTAGGTGTTGGTGAAGGTATCCGAGCCGGATGCGCTCGTCACGATCGCCTTCGCATTCAGTGCTCCGTTCCCGCCGTCCGTGACCGTCACCGTATAGGTGAGGGGATGGCTGTCATAGACCATGCCCGGCTCCGCGCCCGGCTGCTCCACGATGGTGTAGGTGAAGTCCTTGCTCGCGGCGCCGTCCAAGTCGGAGAGCTGGAACTCGCGCGTGAAGCTGACCTTGCCGTTTGCATCGTTCTTCGCGGTGTCGAGCACGTTGCCGGCAGCGTCCTTCAGGTCGAAGGTGAACTCGCCGTCCGCGGGCTTCGTCGTGTGGTCGAAGCCGTCCGCAACCTTGATGGTCTTGGTCGCCGTCAGGGTTGCGGAACCCTTTGCGTCGTAGGTGTTGTTGAAGGTGGGAGCCGTAGCGGCACCGTCATAGGTGACGGTCACCTTCGTCTTGTTGTTGTCGCCCTGGTTCTGCTCTACCTTGACGTGGACCTTGACTTCCTTGGCGTCGTAGGCCACGCCGTCGACGGTCTGGCCGGCTTTCTCCTCCTTGAGCGTGTAGTCGTACTCGCCCAGGTTCAGGTTCTTGACGGCCAGCTCGACCTTGCCGCCCCGGTCGTTGGTGCCCTTGGCGACCTCGTTGCCGGCCTGGTCGTACAGGCCGAAGGTGAACGCGTCGGCCGTCAGGTCCTTGCCCGTGAGGATCTTCGTCGCCTCGACGGTAACGTCCGTCGTCGGCTTCGAGTTGGTGAAGGTCGGAACGTCGGCCTCGCCGTCGTAGGTGGCGGTCGCCTTTAGCTCGCCCTTCTCATCGGAGACCTTGATGTGGACCTTCACGTCCTTCGTGTCGTACACGACGGTCGGGTCGTTGCCGGCAACCTCCTTGATGGTGTAGTCGTGATCGCCCGGCGTGTCGTAGCTGATTGCCTGGAAGGCGACCTTGCCGTCCTTGTCATTCTGGACGGTCTGGATCACGTTGCCATCCTTGTCGAGCAGCTGGAACGTGAAGTCGCCCCCTGCGAGCTCGCCACCCGTGAAGCGCTTCGTCGCCTTGAGCGTTACCGAGGTCTCCTTCGGGTGGTACGTGTTCGTGAAGGTCTTGTCTCCACTCGTTACCTGCGGTGTGGCCGTCAGCGAGCCGGTGCCATCGTCCGCGACCGTCACCTTGTAGATGAGCGCATGGGTGTCGTAGACCATGCCCGGCTCCGTGCCCGGCTTCTCCGCGATGGTGTAGGTGAAGTCCTTGCTCGCAGCGCCGCCCAGGTTGGAGAGCGTGAACTTGCGCGTGAACTTCACCGTGCCATCGGCCTTGTTCGTCGTGGTGCCGAGCACCTTGCCGTCGGCGTCCTTCAGCTCGAACGTGTATTCGCCGCCCTTCAGCTTGGTGTCGTGCGTGAAGCCCGGCGCGACCGCAACGATCTTGGTCGCCGTCAGCTCCACGGATCCCTTTGCGGTGTAGGTGTTCGTGAAGGTGGGGGCGACCGTCTTGCCGTCATCGTAGGTGACGCTCGCCTCCAACTGGCCGGCGTTGTCCACGACCTTCACCACGGCGTGGTGAACCGCATCGTCGTAGACCACGTGGGACAGGTCGCCCTTCTGCTCCACGATAGTGTATTTGTACTCGCCGGCCTTGGTGTAGTTGATGGCCGGGAAGGTAACGGTGCCGTCCTCGCCGTTCTTAGCGGTCTGGATGGGCTGCTTGCCCTTCAGCTGCTCAGCCGTCAGATCACCCTCGTACAGGTCGAAGGTGAACTCGCCGCCCTTGAGCGTGGCCTGCGTGTTGTCGGACTTCACGTACGATTTCTTCGCCGTGAGTGTAGCCAAGGTCTCGGCAGGCTGATACTTGTTAGTGAAGGTCGGGGCATCATTCTTGTCGTCATAGGTGACAGTCGCCTTTGCCTTGTCACCGTCCGCCTTCACCGAGACGTGGACCTTCACCGCCGTGGAATCGTAGGTGATGGTCGAATCGCTGTCAGCGACCTCCTTGAGCGTGTAGTCGTACTCGCCTATGGTCAGACCGGTGAGGATGAGCTTAATCTTGCCGTCCTTGTCGTTCTGGACAGTCTGGATGGGATCAACCGTAGTCGTGTCGCCTTGATATAGGCCGAAAGTGAACGCACCAGCCGTCAGGTCCTTGCCCTTGAGGATCTTCGTCGCCTCGATAGTGGCGTCGGCCGTCGGCTTCGAGTTGGTGAAGGTCGGCACGGCCTTCTCGCCGTCGTAGGTGGCGGCCGCGCTCAGCGTGCCGTTCTTGTTATCGGTGACGCTAACGTGCACTTTCACCGTCTTGCCATCGTAAACGATAGTCGGGTCGGCGCCTTCGACCTCCTTGATGGTGTAGTCGTGCTCACCAGCCTCGGTGTAATCAATGGCCGGGAAGGTGATGTCGCCATTGGCATCGTTCTTTTCTTCGGCGACAACCTTATCGCCCTCCTTCACCTGGAATGAGAACTGCTGGTTCTCAAGGGTGCCGCCCGTAAATTGCTTCTTCGCCGCCAGGGTCACGGAACCCTTCGCAGCATAGCTGTTGTTGAAGGTGGCGAGGTTCACCTTGCCGTTCTTGACCTCAAGCGTCTCGCGCTTGTCATCGCCGCTCTTCTCCACCGTCACGCCTGTGACAGTCAGCTTGGCGTTCTTATCCTCGACCCTCACCGTGACGGTATAGGTCGAGGCGTCCATCGTCCAGCCGGAGTTCTGCACGCCGTCCACCGCCGCGTCGTCGTCGGCGTCGTGCGCCTCGGTGAGCGTGAACGTGTACGTACCGGCCTTGTTGAACTTCATGCCGGAGAAGTCGACCGTCTGGCCCTTGTCCTTGATGATCTTGCCACTCGTGGCCTTGGACTCGGCATGCTCATTGCCCGCCAGAGCATCCGAGACTTTGAGGTCATCATCATCGATCTGCTTCTGCGTCTCTTCCGTGGCGGTCAGCGTGAACGAGAACGCCTTCTCCGTGCTCTCAACACCGGAGACCTTCTTCGTTACCTGCGGGGTCAGTTCGTCGCTAGCTTCCGCCTTGTAGGTGTTTGTGAACACCAGCTTGTTGGCTTCGGCCAACGTGCCGTCGGGTTTTTGCTTCTCGATCTCACCGGTGATACTATCGCCTGCGCCGGTCAGATTCGTGGTACCCTGCTTGCGGCCGGTCAGCTTATAGCCCGCGGGCATCTTGTCTGCGCCGGTCAGCTCCTGCACCGCGTACTCGTCGCCCTCGCCAAGACCGTACACGCGAATCGTCTCGTCGGCCTTGATAGCATGGGTGTCGCCGTTCTTCAAATCGAACACGTCGCCGGCTTGCTTTCCGGCCCCAGCGTTCTTGAACACTGCAGCCTTGTAGGTCTTCCCCTCGGGCACGGTGAACTTGAAGGTGAACTCCGCGTCCTTATTGCCCGTCAGGCCATCGGGCAGGGCAACCTTCTTCGTCACCTCGAGGCTCGCCTCGCGTTCGTTCGCCACGCGCACGCAGGTGGCACCTGTGAACAGGGCGTTCAAATTCATGTCGTCCAGATTGGCACGGGCGCCCTTCGCATTAGTGTCACCAGGCACGTCCTGCGTGATGCCCATACGTATCCAGCCCGTCGCGGTCTCCAAGCGATAAGGTTTGCCTTCCTCGGTGGGCCCATACTGGTAGACACGTCCGTTGGCGCCGTACTTGAGGTGCACCTCATCCTCGCCGCCCTTGGCGTCATTGTTCCAGGAAAGGTTGTCGTTGCCGTCGAGCGTCCCGTCGGACGTCTGGCGCTGGCCCTTGATCCACGTGAGCGTGTTGTCGATGTCGCCCTCTGCGCCAAACTGGCCCAGGCTCTTCATGAGCGCGCCCGGGCCCACGAACGTCGAAACACCGTCATCGGCCGTACCAGCATCGGCATGGACGCCGTAATCGTCCACAATCACCTTGGTGAGCGTGTCGTTAAGCAGGAAGCCCTTGGGCGCCGAGACCTCCTTTAGGAAGTAGGTCCCCTTCACGAGCGGCCTGTTACCGTCGCTCGTATTCGGGAATATGCCCGCACCTTCGAGCGGAACCGGGTTGCCGACCAACCCCGTCGTCAGGGTGTCAAAGGGGGTCTGCTCGCCATTGAGCATGACCTTGCCGTTCGCGTCCATTTTCACCTGATCGGCCTTGTACAGGCCGAACTTCGCCCCGTCAACGGGCTTGCCCTCGGTATCGGTCTTCTGCACGAACAGGCAATTCTGGATGTTCGTGACGAGCAAGCGCGTGGCAAACTGGCGCTGGAAATTCTTCTCGCCGCTGGGGAGGTCATCGCTGAACACGTTAACCGTGTTGTCCGTATTCGCGTTGGCGATAGAGCTTGCCGTTGTGTGGTAGATGGCCACCGTGTACTCGGCATCCTTGCGGGCCTCACCGCTCAGCAAGTAGTAGTACTTGGAGATGTCACCGGGCAGATTTTGAATCTCTACCTGGTACTGGCCGCTCGTGTTGAGCGTGAAGGCGTGCAGGTCCTTCTTCGCCGCCTCGATAGCGCCGGCCGTGCCCGGCTCCTTGGCGAGGGTGTATCCCGCTCCCGTCGATGGGTCGCCCGACACGGCGTACCAACTGCTCGGATCTTTGATGCTTGCGCTTTTATCGCGCTTGAGCACCACGGCGAACAGTATGCCGGAGTCCAGGCCGACGGTCTTGTCGGACATCGTCTGGTCATCGTTCGCCTTGTACACGGTCGACGGCGCGGTGATGGTCTCCTTCGCGCCGGCGAACGCACCCGTCTGCCACACGGCGCTGTCCGCGTCCATACCGCCGCGGTTGATGATGACGCCGCCCGCGGCGTCCTTGTCGCTCGTGGGCACGTACTCGAGCTGCATGCTGCCATCCGTCGCCGTGAGACTCGAGCGATATCCCTCGGGCACGCGCGTCTCCTTCAGGAGGTAGTACTTGCTGCCGGAGTCCTCGTAGAGATCGTCGAAGTTGATGACGCCGTTGTCCACGTCGTTCGTGAGCGTTAGGTGGCCGGCCTCGTCCGTGGTACCGGAGCCGAGAAGCTCGTTCTTGTTATTGGTTGTATCTGTAAAGTTCTCGTCTGTTTTGTACAGCGCGAACTCGGCACCCTGTACGAATTTGCCGTCCTGGTCGAACTTGATGATGTCGGACTCGGGCACCGTCACGAGGTTGAACTTGAGCATCATGTTGGAGTCGGTGGCGCCGCGCTCCAGGTAGAAGAACTTGAGAGTGTGGTTGGTGCCGTCGGCGAACGTGTTGCCGTTCCACTTCGTCGAATCCTGCGCTCCTGCCGTCTGATACGCGCTGAGGAGCGTGCGTTTGTCGGATCCGTTGATCTGGATTTTGCCCGAGCGGAAGTTGATGCTCAGACTCGCCATGTTATGGATGCCGCCGATATCGCCCACGAGGACATCGTCGATGAATACCCAGACATCATCGTCTCCCGCGAAGTCGAACACCATGTCGTCTCCGGTGTTCGTCTTGCCACCGGCAGGCTGCACGAAACGCGACGACATCGACAGGCCGAAGTGGTGGTTGACGGGCTTGCCGTCGTTGTAGCTCGGATTACCGGTGTTGTCTGCCGTGATGCCGTTTTGGACGAGCCGATCGTTTTCCTCTTTGAACACCTTGTCTGCCGCGTCGAACGGGAAGAACTGACCCTGGTGAGACGAAGTGCCCACATTGTTAATGCCCCAGGTGTCATAGATGTCGAAGGCATTCTTGTCAGCGTTGTAGGCTGCGTAGTTTTGGGTGCTGTCATAGACGTAGTAGCCGTTCTGAACCTTGAGGAGGCCCGTCACGCCAAAATGGGACGTCTTGCCGGTCTGGGCAGAAGAATCGAACAGGTAGCGGAGGGACTCGCCGCGCCAGGTTTTGGAAAGCTGCGGATAGCCGTCTAAAAGCGTGTTGTTGACAATGCCGGGCTGCGGGTTCGTGTTGCCCGTCCAATGGTTGAGCGACTCACTACCCTGGCCGTCGTTAAACTGGAGCCGGTGGTTCTTGTTGATGCCGCCGTTGCCGGAAACCGACAGATGGTCATCGGGATTCACCCAGTAATCAAACAGGTTGATCGTCGTCCCCGAGGGCGAGGTCGTCGCGACCGTGTGGTCCGCAATCGCCGCTTCCGCACGGGCCGGCAGGAAGAAACTCGTCGTCAGCGCGACGGCGAGGGCCAGAACAATCGCATATGGCGAGATCGGGCGCAGTCCGCGACGACGGTCATAAAACATGACGGACCACCGCTCGCGCGGCCGGTGTCTACCAGGATGTTCCCTGCTGAGACACCCCCCGATAACATTATTCACGAGTAGAGATGTCGTCTCTCTGAGCTCCTGCATAATTTCCTCCCCAGTCACACGGCGACCTGCCCGGGCGCTCCCCGGGGGCCGAGGCAGTCTGGCACATGCCCGCAGTCGTTCATGGAATACCAACCCCAGCATATGTTCTTAGTCTTTTTCTATGACAGTTTTTGTCTCATTACCGATGAAATCGGCTCAGTCCCTTTGTCGCATTCTAGAGCGTGTGGAGCAGGGCGATGAGGAAGCGGATGCCTTGGAGGTAGGCGCGACGCGTGATGCGCTCGTTGGTGCCGTGGACGCCGCGGTCGCATTCGTCATCGTCGACCACAAAGGCAGAGAAGCGGATGCACTCGCGGCAAATGCGCTGGTAGTTGGCGGCATCGGTTGCACCAATCACGGTCGAGGGCACGATGCTCATCGGCTCTTGGCCCACCGCAGGCGATCCGTTTTCCTCCGTCCCCCTGGGATCGCGGAAATAGCGGGCGGCGATGGCGCAGACGGCCTCGAGCCCCGGGCCGCCCACGCGCGGGGACGGCGAGGGCTCGGAACTGCCGGGCCCCAGCTCGACCTCGACTCGGCCAGCGAGCCCAGCGGTGGCAACGGCCTCGCGGCAGCAGGCCACGACATCGGCCACGCTCGTACCCTCGAGCATGCGGAAGTTGATATTGGCCCACATATCCTGCGGCATTACGTTGGCACCGGTACTGCCGCCTTCGATTTGCGTGGGCGCGCAGGTGGTGGTCACAAGCGGGTACAGCTTTTTGCTGGCGAGGCAGTCGCGCACGATGGCATCCTTGTTGGCAGCAATCTCGTCTGCGGTATAAAGCCCCAGCTCGACGAGCTGCGCGGCAAGCAGATCGGTCACACGCGTCGGCCACTCGATATCGCAAATCGCGGCAATAGCGCGGCTGAGCACTTCGAGCGACGTGCCACCGTAGGGGTTGGACGAATGCCCGCCTTCGCTCTTCGTCTTGAGCACGATATCGGCATAGCCCTTCTCGGCAAGATCGGCATGCATAAGCCAACCCTCACCCGCGCTGTACTCGGCAGCCGGAACGATGCGATAGTCGCCCTCGTCGATCAGGTACTCAAGCTCAACGCCACGCTCCTCGAGCGCGCGACCAATGGCGCCCGCGCCGTACTGCGTGGTCTCCTCGTCCTGGCCAAAGGCCAGCAGCAGGGTTCGTTCGTGTTGCCAGCCGTGCGCCAGCGCATACTCAACGGCCTCCAGGATGCCCGCAACCTGGTCTTTCATATCGATGGCGCCGCGACCCCAAATATAGGTGTCGTCCACGTGCCCGCTAAAGGGATCGTGCGTCCAGCCCGTCTCGGTGCCCGGCACCACGGGGACCACGTCCATGTGGCCCATGAGCATGACCGGCTTGAGGGCGGGGTCGGCACCGGCAAGCGTCACGAGCAGCGAATGGTCGATGAGCTCGACCTCGCCCGCCGCAAACACGCGCGGCCAGGCCTGCTGCATATAGGCGCGCAGGTCGGCAAACGCCTGCCAGTCCACCGTCTGGGCATCCATGCTCGAAATCGTCGGAAACGACAGCACGCGGCCCAGGCGCTCGCACGCGCCGACCTCGTCGATGTCGGCAAAATCATCCTCGTGCGCAAAGAAGCGCCAAACCTCGGCCATGCCTTCCTCCAAAAACAGTGTGGCAAAGAGGCGGTCCCTTTGCCACGCTCCCTTGCATTATTTGTCGTTGAGATAACGCGAGAGGAACTCGCGGGTGCGCTGGTGCCTAGGATTGCCAAAGAGCTCAGCCGGCGCGGCGTCCTCGAGCACCACGCCCTGGTCCATAAAGACCACACGGTCGGACACGGTGCGCGCGAAGGCCATCTCGTGGGTAACGACGACCATGGTCATGCCGTCGGCGGCGAGTTTGCGCATAACGTCGAGCACCTCGCCCACGATCTCGGGATCGAGCGCGGAGGTAGGCTCGTCAAACAGCATGATCTGCGGGTTCATGCACAGGGCGCGGGCGATGGCAACGCGCTGCTTTTGGCCACCGGACAGGCGACCAACCGCGGCATGGGCGAATTTTTCGAGTCCCACGCTCGCCAGATGCTCCATCGCGACCTGTTCGGCCTGATCTTTGCTCATCTTTTTGAGCGTGACGGGCGCGAGCGTGCAGTTGTCGAGCACATCCATGTTGTTGAACAGGTTGAAGCCCTGGAACACCATGCCGATGTCCTCGCGCAGCTTGTTGATGTTGCAGCGCTCGGCCGTGAGATCCTGACCGTGGAACCAGATGTGGCCCGCGTCCGGAGTCTCGAGCAGGTTGAGGCAACGCAGCAGTGTCGACTTACCCGAGCCCGAGGCACCGATGATGGTGACGACTTCGCCGGGGCTAACGGCCAGGTCGATGCCCTTGAGCACCTCGAGCGAGCCAAAGCTCTTGTGCAGGCCCTCAACGCGGATGAGCGGCTCTTTGGTTTGCGCGGCCGCAACGCCGGTAGTGGCGGTATCTGCCATGATGATTCTCCTCGTCTTAAGCCTAGTTAGAGCTGGGCAGCGTGGCCGGAGCCTCGGCACCGAGCTTTTTGCCAAAGGCTTCGAGCAGGCGGCTCGCCACGAGCGTCAGGATCAGGTAGACCACGAGCGCCACGCAGTAGACCTCCATCTGGCGGTAGTACACGCCGGCGACCGTGGTAGTAGCGTACATAAGGTCGAACACGCCGATGACCGAGAGCACCGACGAATCCTTGATGTTGATGATGAGCTCGTTGGTGAGCGCCGGAATCGCATTTTTAATGCCCTGGGGGAACACGACTTTGCGCATGGCCTGCCACTGCGACAGGCCCAGCGATCGCGCCGCCTCGGCTTGGCCGGAATCGATGGACTCGATGCCGCCGCGCAGGACCTCCATCATGTAGGCGGTGGAGTTGAGCGAGATGGTGACGAGGCCGGCGGTGAAGGTGCTCCAGATCTGGTTGGCCTGGGCGGTCTCGAAGCCCATGCCGCGCAAAACGGTGAAGCCCGTGTAATAGATGAGCAGGCCCTGGACCATCATGGGCGTGCCGCGCACGATGGTGGAGTAGACGGTCGCAAAGCCGCGGCCGATACTCTTAACGAAGCGCACCAGGTCGTTATCCACGCGGTCGAACGTCTGAATGCGTAGGAACACGAAGAGCAGCGCCAGGAAGAATGCGATGACGGTGCCGAAGGTGGCAAGCGCGATGGTGATCTCGATACCGCGAATGAAGAAGTCCCCGCTCTTGTAGGTCATGTAGACCAGGCTCGACAAAAAGTCGCTGGGGTTGGAATCCGAGACAATGCTCACCTGCACCAGGTCGATAAACGACATGACGCAGCGGTCAATAAAGAAAACTGCCGCGATGGCGACCATGACGTAGCTGCCCAGGCGTGCGCCACGACGGCAGCGCTCGGATGCGAACGGCGACTTTTCGCGATAGTCGTTCCAGTGCATGAGCTTGGTGACCAGCGCCGCCGCCGACACGACGAGCCAGGCCCAAAGGATTGCCCAGAGGCAGTCTTGGAAGATACCGGTGGGGGCCAAGAAGCTCAGCGGCGTGGGGTTGCGTTGGCTAAACGCCAGGCCGAGCGCCGCGATAACACTCGTGCCCAGGTATACATAACGGTGGTCGGCCTTGATAAAGGAGGCCAGGCGATTAATGGTTTTCATGCTGCCTCCCTATGCCGGCTGACGGTCGAGGCACGCGTCCCACATTTGGTCGCGCTCCTCTTGGCTAATGCCCTTGAGTGTCTTGTCGATGAGCTTAAGCAGCTTGTCCGAGCCCTTGCGGCAACCGACATTTGCCGTGACCTCCTGCTTAAAGCCCTCGCCCTCGGCAAACTGGATGGGGACGATACCGGGATTTTGGGCCATATAGCCCTTCTCATTCTCGGTGTTGTAAGTCACGGCGTCGCAGGTGCCCTGCAGCAGATTCGAAAACACCGTGGGAACCGAGTCGACCGGGTTTTTGTGGACAACGCCCGGGATCTCGTCGATGACGGTATCGAGCATGGTGTCCTTTTGCCCGAGCACCGTAGCGCCGCTAAAGTCGCTGAGCTTGGTCGCGTTTTGGTAGGGGGAACCCTCTTTTACGAACAGGCCAAAGTAGCCAATGAAGTACGGATCGGAAAAGCCGACGGACTCCTCGCGCTCGGGCGTGGCGCTCATGCCGGCAATGATGAGGTCGATCTGGCCGTTGTTGAGCGAATCGATAAGACCCGAGAAGCTCTGTTTGACGGCAACGGGCTCGCCGCCGAGGGCCTTGCAGACGATCTTGGCGATCTGCACGTCGTAACCATCGGCATAGGCGCCCTGCACGTTGTCGATGGGGATGGTGTACTCACTGGCTTCGGAAACCTGCCAGTTGTACGGGGCGTAGGCCGCCTCCATGCCGATGCGAATCTTATCCTTGCCAATCACGGAATCGGACAGGTCGTCGCGACCGCCGCCCGTCGTGGGCTGGACCACCTTGAGCGTGGACGGGCGCTGGCAGCCGGCAAGCGCGCCGGCGACGACGGAAGCGCTCGCAGCGAGGGCGCTACCCAAGAAGATGCGACGGCTGCATACCGGCTGGCGCTGCGCATCGCACTGTTGGGGAGAATGCATAATCTGCCTTCCCTGTTGAATCGTATGCTGACGACTTAACAGGATATACGCCAGCGACCAGCAGCGCAGCACAAGCTCGAAAAATTAATAGACACACGGTAGCCATTGGGGACGCCGATGTTTTGGCAATGCCGGCGAGCGACGTCCAGAGCGAACAAGTGGCATGAAAAAGGCAAGGCATGACCAGAAGGTCTATGTCTTGCCTTTTGAATGACAACTTGTCGCTCTGGACGACGCGCAGCATCGACCGAGCGGCGGAACCTCTAGAGCAAGGTAACGCTAAAGCTGCGAACATCCGTCTCGCCGGGAGCCAAGGTGATGGTGTTGACCTTGTGCTCAAAGACGTCGTCCTCGGTGTCCATGGTGGTGTGACCGGTCCAGGGCTCGAGCGCCACAAACGGAGCGTCGTTGGCGGCAGACCACACGCCGATGTACTTAAAGCCCTCAAAGTCGATCTTGACGCCGTGGCCCGACTTGCGGCCGCGCAGTGTGAGCGTGGAGCCCGGAGTATCGGTGAACATGATGGCATCGTTATCGAAGCTGCGGTGCGTGATGGGCAGCACGTCCGAGTTATCGGGCGCCTTGTAGCTGCCCTCGAACGTCATAAGACCGTCGGGCGTGATGATGGGAGCCTCGTTGGTCCAAGCCTCGGTAAACGCCAACTCGTAATCCTCGAACGCCTCGTCCTCGGCACCGGGGGCGGGCACGTTAAATGCGGGGTGGCCGCCCACCGAGAACGGCAGGTCCACGTCGCCGGTGTTGGTGACGGCAAAGGTCTGCGTGAGGGTGGCGTCGCCGGTCAAGGCATAGGTCATGTTGAGCTTAAAGTGGAACGGGAACGCCTTGAGCGACTCGGGCGTATCGGTAATCTCGTACGTTACCGAGGAGCCGTCCTCCGAAACCTCGACCAGCTTGTGCTCGACAATGCGCGCGAGTCCGTGGCGCGGCATCTCGCAGGTACCGGCCGCAGACGTTGCCGTGTTGTTGCGCAGCGAGCCCACAATGGGGAACAGGATGGGCGCGTGCTTGCCCCAAAAGGCGGGGTCGCCCTGCCACAGATACTCGTTGCCGTTGAGGGCAAGGCTCGTGAGCTGGGCGCCCATGGAATCGATGGCCGCGGTGAGGCCGCCGCGCTTGATGGTAGTAACGGTAGACATGCTACTTCCTCCAAAAGTAAACAATAGTGTCGAGGGCTATTGTCCCACTCTTGGCGGCGGGACGGGACGGCAGGCGATTATTGAGTAGCCATAGCGGAATGAGCGGCGAGTGCCTACTGGGTATCCACGTAAAGGTCGAACCCGCCCTGCGGTGTAGTGTCGACCGTGTCGGGCGCCTGTGAGTTAAAGTTCACGGGGACCATGCGCTTTGAGGCGCGGAAGCGCGTGCCGTCGGTGGCGACGGGCGGTTCATCGACGGTGAGCTCGTAGTCGCCGGGCTTGAGCTCGATGCCGTCACCAGCGGAATTGACGTATTGATACTCGTCGATCGTCTGCCCTTTGAGCGTGCGCCCCACGATATGGATGAGCATTTGGCTGTCGCCGCGCGCGGTGTCCCACGTCGCGCCGTCCTTGACCTCGACCGACACATGTACCGAGCGCGTGCGGCCGAGCGATTGCTCGACAGACATCTCGACCTTGGCGGCGTCTTTTCGCTGTTGCTCAACATGGCTCCAGACGTTTCCAATTACCGAGCATGCGATAACGCCGGCCATGAAGGCGATAAGGATGGGGCCGAGCGGAGAGCGACGTCCTGCATCTTCCTCGCGAGACAGATTGGGGCGACGTGTGGGCGCGGGCGCCTGGGCACCCTGCGAGGGCACGTCGAGAATACTGAAGGATGCCGTGCTGTCGGGATCGATGGTGTGACGCGGCTGCGGGGTCTTTGCCGGCGAGATCGACATGTCGGCTGGCTCGCCGAGCGTGGCCGTAGCGTCGGCCTTGGCCTCGTCTGCCTCGGCCTGGGCCCAAGCTTGTTCGAAGGTCAGGGGCTCGACGGAATCGAGGGCGGCGTCCGAGTCGGCGGCGACGTCGTTGCCGGTCTCGTCCTCGTCGCTCGACACGTCACGCGGCGTAGGCTCGTCCCACCCCTCGTCCGGAGCCTCACCCTCGCTATACCACCATTCAAAGTTATCGATATCCATACGGGGCGCCCCTTAGGCCTCGCAAATAAACACTTGTTAGCCTTATACCCCCAGACGGCACGAGGGCTCGCACGGAATGCGAAAAAGGACTGCTCCTTTGTCGCATCGAAACGGATCTGTTTGCGTTTAGCCGCGGGTAATCTTATTTCTCAACAAGAAGTCGACTGCCCCCACGATTCTGATGCCATCGATGTCCGTTGGATGGTCGCCATCCCTGACAATCAGGATCTTCTCATACGAATCAGGAATTTTTCCTAGCGTGCTTAGCTTGAGCGGTCGCAGCTCGCGTTCTCTCGTCGCCTCGGCATCGATCCGCTCGGTAACCTGGATATATTTGCGGTCCGATCCCTCGCCGATTGCGACAAAGTCGATTTCCCCCGCGCGCAGATGGCCGCAAAACACTTCGTATCCTTCAAATACAAGCTGGTTGTAGATAACGTTCTCGAGCATCCTTCCGCTATCGCTACCTCTATATCCGTCAAGATAGCTGCGAATTCCCGTATCAGCTATGTAATATTTACCGCCTGTCTTAAGAAGCTCCCGCCCCTTGATGTCATACCTTTTTACTTTGGTAAACAGGTACGTCTCTTCCAGAGCGTCAATATATGCCGACACCGTCGATGCGTTGGTCTTACCGCCCGCCGATTCGTTGAGCGTCCCTACGATTTTGTTGACCGAGGTTTGGTTGGAGATGTTGTCTGCCAGATACGCACAGAGCCGCTCGAGAACATCGCGCTTGGTGATAGCTCCGCGACCCCTACGCGTCGCACGCGACAGGATATCGCGCGCGACGATCGTCTGGTAGAGGCTACGGATATAGTCGCGGCACAGCTCACGTCTCGGCTCATCATGGGCCAGAAACGGCATGCCGCCATAGGTTATGTACTGCTCAAGCACGGTATTTGAATTAAGGCGATCGCCCGTTTTGGAAACAAGTTCGACCCTCTCACCAAGCCCTTCAGCGGCGACCGCATCAATCGAGCGAAAATCAAGATATTCGCTAAACGTGAGAGGCTGCATCTTGACCTCGACATATCGGCCCGAGATAAGCGTTGCGAGCTCGCTCGATAGCAAAAAGGCATTGGAGCCCGTGACATAGATATCGCACGGCAAATCCACTCGGAGCGAGTTGACCGCCTTTTCCCAACCTTCGACATTCTGGAGCTCGTCAAAGAACAGGTAGGGATGATCGATGCCGTCGATGCGCTCCCGGACCATACGATAAAACGTCAGATAATCCGTAATTCCCGTGTACTCTAGAGATTCCATCTTAAAGGTCAGCAAACGCTCGGCTGGCACCCCCTGTTGCGCCAGATAGTCCCTCATCATGTCCAATAACGTTGATTTGCCACAACGGCGTATGCCCGTCACGATTTTGATGAGGTCGGTATCCTGAAAAGCAATGAGTCGATCAAGATAACGGCTTCGGCGAACGATATCCATAGAGTCTCCCTAGCGCCCGGCCAGACATGAAATCTTATAAACTTGCATTTTTTGCAAGTTTATAAGATGTTACCTTAGAAACTTGAAGAATTTGCAAGTTTCTAAGGAATGGAATGTGACAAACGGACTGTCCCTTTGTCACATCGCGAGGGCAGCGCGAATGGAGGGGGCCTCGAGGGCCTCCTCAAGCGCAAACTTGCCCTCGCCCACTGCAACCTTTGTCGTGTGCATACCCATGGGATCTCCTGTCGCCCGCGATGTACCTGAGACCATCTTCGCCTGTATTGCGACTATACAGGCAAGCTCTCCATGTGACAAAGAGACTGTCCCTTTGTCACATTCTGTTAGAGTTGCAGGGATTGAATCCCGCTTATTCATGCGACATTGGAGTGACAACCTTGACCGCCGCAACCACGCCAAAAAGTAAGTCAACTGCCGCCGCGCTCTCCCCCGCACGCACCAAGCTCTGCCTGGCGCTGCTCGTGCTGTTGGGATTCTCGCTCGGCTGCTCCGAGTTCGTGGTCGTCGGCATCGAAAGCGACCTAGCGACGGAACTCGGCGTATCGCTTGCCACCGCAGGCCAACTTATTAGCGTGTTCGCACTGATCTACGCTATCGCGACGCCGGTGCTCGCGCTCAGCACGGGGCGCTTCCGTCGTTACCAACTGCTCGTGTGCTATAGCATCGTCTTTGTGCTCGGCAATCTGGTCATGGCGCTGGCACCCAACTTTCAAGTGCTGTTCGCCTCGCGCATCATCTTGGGCTCCGTCTCGGGCGCACTGCTCGCCGTGGGCGTGACGTATATCCCCGAGCTGCTGTCCCCGCAGCAGACCTCACTCGCCATCTCGGTGGTGTACGGCGCGTTTTCCGTGGCAATGGTCTTTGTCACTTCGATCGGCAAGTTTGTGGCCGACACGCTCGACTGGCACGTGGCCATGTACGGCACGCTGACCTTTGCCGTTCTGATCTGCGGAGCGCTCGTGATGTTTATGCCGCGCGCTGGGCAAACCGACGAGCCCGCCACCTTTCGCGAGCAGGCGGGTCTGCTACGCGAGCCGAGCATCGTCACCGGCATGCTCATCTTTTTGTTTGGCGTGGGGTCGGTCTACGTTTTCTATGGCTACGTGACGCCTTATCTTGAGCAGGTGCTGGGCATGGGCACGGTCGAAGCCAGTACCACGCTCATGGCCTACGGCGTGTTCTGCCTGATCTCGAACATCCTGGGCGGATGGATCGATGCGCGCTTTGGCATGAAGGCGCTGCTTGTGACGTTCGTGCTGCAGGCTGCGGCGTTACTCGGGCTGTTTGCTGTGGGCGGCACCATGCCGCTCGCGCTGGCCTTTGTCTTTAGCTTGGCGCTGCTCATGTACTTGTTCTCGGTGTCGTGCATCACGCACTTCATGGACGTGGCACGCAGCCGCCATCCCAAGTCGATGGTACTCGCAAGTTCGGTTGAGCCCATGGCGTTTAACGTCGGCATCTCGTTTGGCACCGCAGTGGGCGGCGCCGTGGTAAGCAGCATTGGCATTGCGCACGTAGGCGCAGTGGGTGCCGCGTTCTCGCTTGTGGCCTGGGTGCTTACGCTGGTGACGATTAAATTGGCTCACTGGGAGCGCAGGCGGGCAAGGGCGCAGGCGTAGATGCGATACTCGAGCTCGATGATGGCGATCGAAAGGAAACCGCATATGCAACGTGTACTGTTTATCTGCCATGGGAACATCTGTCGCTCGACGATGGCTGAGTCCGTGTTTACCGAGCTAGTGCGGCGCGCCGGGCGCGCGGGCGAGTTTGTCATTGATTCCGCTGCGACCTCGACCGAGGAGATCGGCAACCCGCCACACCACGGCACCATTGCCAAGCTACGCGAGGTCGGGATTCCCGTCGTCGCACATCGCGCACGTCAGGTGCGTCGCGCGGAGTATGGCGACTGGGACCACATTGTCTATATGGACGACGAGAACGCCCGCGCCCTGTACCGAATTTTTGGGAAGGACCCCGATGGCAAGATCTCGCGCCTGCTCGATTGGACCGATCGCCCCGGCGACGTGGCCGACCCCTGGTACACCGGCAATTTCGACGCCACCTACCGCGATGTACTCGCCGGTTGCACCGCCATGCTCGAGCAGCTGTAGGCGCTCGGGCGGCGCGGGCACACGGGCCACGCCATCGGCATAAAACGAGCGTGGATTTTCTCCCACTTTGAGCGTTCGAGTGCGCTCTAAACGGGAGAAAATCCACGCTCGTTATCTCGGTGGGAGAAAATCCACGCTCATGAATGTGACAAAGGGACTACCCCTTTGCCACATCCGGGACTGGCCCTAGACCGGCTTGACCTCCAGCTTTATCCCTTCGGCGCAGGAGTCGCCCAAAACATCCGAAAGGGCCCAGGTCGCATATAGCGGCAAATAGAGAACCGCTCCGTTGCGCTCAACGTTGCCTCTCGAGAAAACAATCCCGAGCCTTACGCCATATTCAGCCGTATCAAGCACATGACCGAGCGCAGCGTGCGCGTGGTAATAGGAGCCCGATTTAACCTCGATCGGAACAGCCGTCCCATCCGGCCCATCGACCACAAAGTCCACTTCACCGCGCTTTTTTGTCTGATAGTAGTAAAGCTGGCGATTTTGGGCAGCCAGCTGCTGGGCCACCACGTTTTCGTAAATGCCGCCCAGATTGGGCTCCTTGCTATCAAGATACGCCGCTTGGGCGACTCCAACGGGGTAGCGCGCCATCAACATGCCCGTATCCGATTGGTATAGCTTGAACTGCGATGGCCGTGCCGTCTTGAGCAGGGGCGACTTTGGCTCGGTTACGATATCGGCTTTGAGAGCAACGCCGGCATCGACAAGCCAGACAAAATCTCGCTGATACTTCTCGTAGTGAGCCTTGGGGTCAATGGAATTGAGCACGAAGCGCTTGTTTTCGCCCTCGAGCATAATAGGGAGCTGATCGTAGATGCTCTGCACCTGCAGGGCTCGCCCGCTTGCATACTTGGAGATATCCCGCCGGTACTGTTCGTTGAGCTCTGACTGTAGCTGACGAACAGAGGCAAGGTCGCCCTGCGTGTCAAGGAAACGCTGCACGACCTCCGGCATTCCGCCGACAACGGTATAGGTCCTGAAGTTTGCCATCATCGCGTCATGAATGTAATCAGGAATGGGCCTCTCGCTGATACACGCGTCACGTATCGTTTGGCGAGCCCCCTCGCTCACCCCGGTTGCCCAGCAAAACTCCTCAAAATCGAGCGGGAACATCCTAAGCTCGTGGACATACCCCACGGGATAGGACCTGACGCCCTTGAACTGGGTCCCGAGCATTGACCCCGAAAACGCCCAGCGGCACCTCCCGTCCTCAACAAGGAACTTTGCCATCGTCATGATGTCGGGGGCCTCTTGGACCTCATCGATAAACACGAGCGTTTTGCCTGGTGCAATCGACTTTCCCGAAAGAAGCGTCACCCTGCTGATGAAATCATCGGCATCCCGCGCCTCGAGAAGAGCATCTTTTGCCTGGCGATTTTCCATGAGGTTAAGCTCGATGTAGGTTGCATGGTTGGCTTTGCCAAATGCGCGAATCGAATAGCTTTTGCCGATCTGGCGAGAACCCGTAATGAATAAGGCCTTTTGCTCGGCAGACTTCAGCCAACGCTCCAGCTCTGCCGCTATTTTCCTGCGCAGCATAGGCTCTCCCCTCGGTGTCATCAAATGAAATGCAAAGTTTTATACGCTTGATTATCGATGAAACGCAGAATTTTTAGAACCTGAAATCGGATGAAATGCAGAGATTTAAGATTATAAGCAAAAAAGAAGGGACAGCACCCGCGAATGTGACAAAAGAACTGTCACTTTGTCACATTGCGCTCGACTACTCGTCGACGATCTCAGCAAGCCAGACGTTCAGCGTATCGACCTCGGGGCAGCAGAACTTTGCCGTACCGGGCTCGTTGCCAGGCACGGTTCCGCCATAGCGCAGGATATCTATATAGGGAAAGCCCACATGGCAGGCCATGGTGCACATCTTGCCGCGGTCGCGGTCGAAGTCGAAGACGTCACCCGGCTTGTGCCCGTGATGGCAGCGGCATGTGCCCAGCTGGTCCGCGCAGCTAATGCGAATACGCGGACGCTTGCCACGCGGCGCGCCGAGCGGCTTGTTCTCGCCCGCCGCCTCGGTACTGCTCTCGTCGGCGTTACTCATGGTCAATCACATCCAGGCAGGCCTCGATGGGAAGGCCGGCGGACTTATCCTCCTGGTCGGCATTGCGCTCGATGAGCTCCGCTACCACACGCATGGCATCGCTCGTCGCGCGCTGCAGGCTCCAACCGGCCATAACGCGGCCGACGAGCACTGCCGAGAACGTGTCGCCCGTGCCCGGGAAGTAAACCGGGATCAAGTCGAAGGGAATCGTAAAGTACTCCCCCGCCACATGGTCGTAACCGATAACGGCGTTCGCACTGTCGACCACAGCGCTCGTAATGACCACCGACTTGGCGCCCAGGGCACGCACGTCATCCACAAGAGCGCGGCCCTCATCGGGCGTGATTTGCTCGGCAATGGGCGCATCGGTGAGCAGGCACGCCTCGGTGTAGTTTGGCACCGCATAGTCGGCGCACTCGAGCAGGCTGCGCATGAGACCAATCGTGGACTCGGGCACGCCGGCGTAGAGCTTGCCGTTGTCGCCCATGATGGGGTCGACGAACACCTTGGTGCCCTTTTGCGCACGGCGGTGGCAAAAGTCCGAGATGATGCGCGTCTCTTCCTCGGTCACGATAAAGCCGGTCGAGATGGCGTCGAACTCAAACCCGAGCTCCTCCCAGATAGCGAGGCTCTGGCGCACGTACTCGGTGGTGTCATGGATGTAGAACTTGGGATAGTTGAGCGTATCGGACACCAGCGCCGTCGGCAGGTTGTGGATGCGATAGCCCATGTGCGACAGCACCGGCAGCATGGCGGAGAGCGCGACCTTGCCGTAGCCGCACATATCGTTGATCAGCAGCAGCTGAGTGTTCTTCATGAGGGTCTCCCTTGGTTCGGGCACGGCGCAGCAGCGCCACAGTGCGACTAAGTGTAGCGCAGGGGACGTTGTGAGCGGGCGCTACGGTCGCGAAGAGCGCATTGTTGCGAAAAGGTTACGAAAACGAGGTAGTCGTTGGGGACGTTCTTAAATGACTAGTCAAACAAGAACGTCCCCAACGACTATCCCGGCAATTAGCCCAAGGAGTGTCCCCAAGTGCCGGCACATAAGGAACGTCCCTAAGTGCCAAAACGACTGGTCGGGCAACGCCGATGTTTTGGCGAAGTCAGACACTATGACCCAATCCAGGGGCACGGAAACGACAGGAGCCCCCGCTCGTGACCGCGGGTCGGGGCTGCGACAA